>NZ_JAVDTM010000014.1:0-145244 GCF_031455855.1 Mycoplana sp. BE70 | reverse complement strand
CCGCTCAGATCGGGGCTGATCGTCGTGCCGCGCGGCCGCTTGAAGTGACATTTCTACTTTGCGCGCCGGCGGACAATTCAACCTGGCTGCCACAACATATGTAGGGGCTGCGACAGTCTCGCCTCTCGACGCGCTGATCAACGTCAACGTTGGAAGCAAGGATAACGACCTTGCGCCTGGTGGAGATCATGAGCGGTCGGAGTCGTGATGTCCTGTTTGATCACCATGTCGCAGAAAGAGTTGCATCGCCTCGAAGTCGTCCAGAAGATCCGCGCTCAGCGCCTGAGCGTCGTTCAAGCGGCCGAGTTGCTTGATCTCAGTCGAAGTCAGGTCCACAGGCTGCTGCAGGCCTATGACTGTTCCGGCCCAGAAGCGGTCACGGCCGAGCATTCGTCGCCACAGCGAGGATTCTGCAATGCGGCGCTGGATCTGATCCGGGCACGTTACCCGGATTTCGGTCCGACGCTGGCGCGCGAGAAGCTGATCGAGCTGCATCACATTTCGGTCGCCAAGGAGACGTTGCGGCACTGAATGACCGAGGCCGGCGCGAGCGCAAGCAGCGGGCTTTTCAGCCGCGCGGCCGGCGTGATTGTTTTGATGAGCTCGTCCAGATCGACGGGTCTCATCACTGGTGGCTCGAGAACCGCGGCCCCAAATGCGCCCTGCTCGTCTACATCGCGGCAAGCTGCCGCGCCTGCGCTTTGCCGAGTCTGAGAACACCTTCGACTACCTGCCATGCGACGAAGGCTTATCTGCAGCAATGGGGTAAGCCGCTGGCGTTCACAGCGACAAGCACGGTGTCTTTCGTCGACCCATGCATCGGGGAAAGACCGGACGAGCAGCCTGACGCAGTTCGGTCGGGCGCTGTAGCTGAACATTGACGTCATCTGCGCCAACACCCCACTTTACCCGAGAAACCATCTCAGTTAAGTCGCGCCAAGGCTTTCCGTCTGGATCGCGTCAAGGATTGCCGCATAGATCCGCGCGCCGATCGGGATGAGGTCGTCGGGGAAGTCGAAATCCGGATTGTGCAGGGCGGGCAGGTCCTCGCCCGAGCCTAGCATCATCAGCGCCATCTTCGCGCCGCGGCCGAAATAGCCGAAATCCTCCGAGCCGCGCAAAGGAAGCGTTCCCGGGCCGTGAATGATCCCGATGCGGTCGAGCGCGTCGCGAACGATCGAGGTGGCGCCGGCGTCGTTGCGGCAGGTCACGAAGACGTCGGTATAGCCGATCTCGAGCTGCAGCCCGTTCTCCTGCGCGACCTCTAGGGCGAGTTCCTCCACCTTTTCCACCAGCGCCGCCATGCCCTCGTCGGTGAGCGAACGCAGGGTGGCGAAGAGGTTCGCCGCACCGGGGGCCACGCCGAAGGCCGGCGCCCCCATGTCGACATGGGTGATGGTGACGAGGGTGAAGTCGGGATCGCTCGTCGAGGTGCCGACCGGGCTGCTCGTCGCCGAAAGCTCCGGCATCAGCCGCGCGATCGCCGGCATCGGCGAGATGCCCGTCTCCGGTTGCGAGGCATGGGCGGTCCTGCCGGTCAGCTTCAGCATGATCCCGCGCGAGGCGCAACAGACCGGGCCGTCGACGATGTGGACCTCGCCGAAGGGGAGGCCCGGCATGTTGTGGATCGCAAAGGCGAAATCCGGCTTCAGCTCGGCGAAGGCCGCGTCCTCGACCACCTTGCGCGCGCCGGAACCGTCCTCCTCGGCGGGCTGGAACATCAGGATGACCGCGCCTTTTTCCGGATGCTTCCGGCCGAGCAGGCGCGCCATCGCCGCGATCATCGCCATATGGCCGTCGTGGCCGCACTGGTGCCCTTTGCCGGGAACGGTGGAGCGATGGGGAATGTCGGCCAGATCCTCGATTGGCAGGCCGTCAAGCTCGCAGCGCAGCAGCACCCGCGGTCCAGGCTTGCCGCTGTCATAGATCGCAGCAACGCCGTGGCCGCCGATGCCAGTGACGATCCTGTCCGGACCGGTCTCGCGAAGCATCGCGGCGACGGTCGCGGCGGTGCGCTCTTCCTCGCCGGACAGTTCCGGATGACGGTGAAGGTTGCGGCGCCACGCGGTCAGTTCCACGAAGTCGGCATTGGTCAGGCTTGAGAGTTCGATGTTCATCAGAGCGCCTCCGCTGCCTTGCCGTAGCGCTCGATCATGCCGAACAGATCGCGCGGGTCGTCCGGGTCGGCGAGCATGTCCAGCATTTGCTGGCCCTGGTGCTCCTTCAGCACGGCATTCAGGTAGCGAAGGGCGCTGAAATCCTCGGTGGCGAATCCGACCGAGTCGAACAGGGTGATCTGCTTGTCGCCGGTCCGACCGGCGGCCTCGCCGGTCATGACCTGCCAGATTTCCGTCACCGGATGGTCTTCGGGAAGCTGCTGGATCTCGCCTTCGATGCGGGTTTGCGGCGGGTATTCCACGAAGATGTCCGAGCGCAGCAGGATGTCGCGGTGCAGTTCGGTCTTGCCCGGGCAGTCGCCGCCGATCGCGTTGATATGGACGCCGGGGCCGACCATGTTGTCGGTCAGGATAGTCGCGTACTGCTTGTCGGCGGTGCATGTGGTGATGATCTGCGCGCCCTCCATCGCCTCCTCGCCGGTCTTGCAGGCGACGACGCTCAACCCCTTGCCCTCGAGGTTGCGGACGGCCTTTTCGGTGGCCTTCGCGTCGATGTCGTAGAGACGGACGGTGTCGATGCCGCAGATCGCCTTGAAGGCGAGGCACTGGAATTCCGACTGCGCGCCGTTGCCGATCATCGCCATGACCTTCGCCCCCTTCGGCGCGAGGTATCTGGCGACGAGCGCCGAGGTCGCCGCGGTCCGGAGTGCGGTGAGGATCGTCATTTCCGTCAGCAGCACTGGATAGCCCGTGTCGACATCCGACAGCACGCCGAAGGCCGTCACGGTCTGGCGGCCCGTGCGGACGTTCTTGGGGTGGCCGTTGACATATTTGAAGCCGTAGCTGCGGCCGTCCGAGGTCGGCATCAGTTCGATGACGCCGTCGGGCGAATGAGCGGCTATCCGCGGCGTCTTGTCGAACTGCGGCCAGCGGCGGAAATCCTCCTCGATGTAATCGGCGAGCTCGACCAGCGTGCGCTCGACGCCCCGCTCGACGACGATGCGCATCATGTTCTCGACGCTGACGAAGGGCACGAGGCTCATCGGGCCGGGCTTGGGAAGCGGCATGGCAATTTTCCTCTCTTGGCGAGCAGGTGCTCGTTTCACGGGCCCGGCGGCAGCGATGCCAGCCGGCCGTCCCAGCTAGTCTGGATGAAGGGAGGTTAGCAACAGGTCCTGATGATGTAAACTGTCAACAGTTGACATTTCGTCACAAAATCGTAACCCTGCAGCCGATCGCCGGGAATGCCGGCCGGAAACCGCTGCCAGCGGAAGGTGCAGATGTACAAGGACGTCCAGCGACTGAAATCGCCCAACCTCTCCGAGGTGGTGCGCGACGAGCTGATCAGGCTCATCACCCAGGGCGTCCTGAAACCGGGCACCCGGCTCAACGAGGTCCACCTGGCCGAGCAGCTCGGGGTGAGCCGCGGTCCCGTGCGCGAGGCCGCGCGCGAGTTGGAAGGGCTCGGCCTGACCACCAGCCGTCCCCGACTGGGCTTCTATGTGGCCGATTTTACCGATGCCGAGATCGTCGAATTCTACGAGGTCAGCCCTTGGATTCATCAGGCTCTGGTCCGTGATTTCATGACCTATTCCGATGCCGCGACCTGCAGTGAGATCCTGCGCGACGTCGACAGCATCGCGACCGGCAGCGTGCCGGAATTCTCCGAAACGCTGCTGCAATTCCGCCAACGGATGCTGGACCATGTCCACAACCGCTATCTCGCCGAACATGCCTTGTCGCTCTATCGCCGCTTCTACATCGTCGCCGCGCTCGTGCGGGCCGAGGACGGCGCAAGGCGCATGAAGCGGATCATCGAGACGCAACGTGTCTTCTGGGCGGCGCTGGCCGAGCGCGACCAGCCGAAGGCGATCGAAATCATGGAGGCCGACAGCCGCTACTGGCTGCAGGACATACCGCCGCGCTTTTCCCATGCGGACGATCCGCGGAAGGATCGCGAGTAACCGGCGCGCAATCACCACGCCGACGCTCCGGTCTTGAGGCCTGAGCCGGCCTTGAGACGAAACGGAGGAGCCAAATGGATTCAAACAGACGACCATTCCGCGACAGCCTGATCATCGGCTTTGCGATGTTTGCCGTATTCTTCGGCGCGGGCAACCTGATCTTCCCGCCGCAGATCGGCTTTGCCGCCGGTGACCAATGGGCGGCGGCCCTGGCCGGGCTGAGCCTGACCGGCATGCTGCTGCCGGTCCTCGGCGTGATCGCCGTCGGCATCGGCGGCGGCGGCTTCGAGCGGCTGAGCCGCCCGATCGCCCCCTGGTTCGGCACGCTGCTGATCTTCACCACCATGATCGCCATCGCCTGGCTGATCACCATTCCCCGCACCGCCAGCGTCGCCTTCGAGACCGGCATCATGACGCTTGCCCCCTCGCTCGATCCGAAGATCGGCATCGCGGTCTTCGTGCCGCTCTACTTCCTCGCCTCGCTCTATTTTGCGATCGACCAGAACCAGGTCATCGACAAGGTCGGCCGCATCCTGACCCCCGCGCTGCTGATCCTGCTGGTGGCCATCGTTATCTGGGCGATCGTCGATCCGCTCGGCACGCCGGCCACGACGACCGAGGCGGCACCCTTCTATCTCGGCTTCACGACCGGCTACCAGACGGGCGACGTCTTCACCGGCTTGCTGTTCGGCGTGATCTTCCTCGAAGCGATCCGCAATCGCGGCTATCGCGAGGGCCACGGCTTCACGCGCGTGCTCCTGGGCATTTCGGCCGTGACCTTCGTGGGCCTGTTCGTGGTCTATGGTGGTCTCGAATATCTGGGGGCGACGGGCAGCGGGCTCTACCAGGCAGGCATTTCGCCGGCCGAACTGCTCGCCCGTCTCGTCTCCGATCTGGCGGGAAGGACCGGCGCGATCGCGCTCGCGGTGGCCGTTCTGCTGGCGTGCCTGACCACGGCGGTCGGCGCGACCGCGGTGATGGCCGAATACATGACCAGATGGAGCAAGGGCCGCCTCAGCTATTCGACGGCCGTCATCATCACCACCGTCGTGGCCGGCGCGCAGTCCTTCGGCGGAGTGAACTACATTATCTCCATCGCCGGACCGATCTTCATGCTGTTCTATCCGGTCGGCATCTGCATCGTCATTCTCGGTCTGTTCTCGCGCTGGTTCAGCAATGACGGCGTCTGGAAGGGCACGGCCCTCATGGCGGTGCTGATCGGCGCCTATGACTGCGCGAACATCCTGTCGGGCATGCTCGGCTTCACCATGCCGGCGAGTCTCGTTCAGGCCTACCAGGCGATCCCGTTCGCAGCGACCGGCTTCGCCTGGGTCGTGCCCTCCATCCTTGGCGGCGTCGTCGGCGGCCTTGCCTGGAGGGCCATCGGCAGGTCGAGCACCGGCAACCAGCCGGAAGAACTGGAAGCCGTGGCCTGACGCCTCAGTGGCGCGTCCTATCCATCCCAGAACGAGCGGCGGGCGCAAGTCTGCCGCTCATTTTGCGTCTCCGGGCGTAATGCCCCAGGGTTCAGACAGAAGGGCTTTTCCGAGCCTGCCGGGCGCTGCGGACGCTACCGTCTGGCGGTTGAATGCCTCCGCACCGATCGGAGCGGTGTGCCCAATCGCGCGATGCCCGGGCTCGCCGAGCGCGTGAGCCAGGCAATGCGGCCACTATACTAAGTCGGCAGGCCCGGGATCGCGTTTTCTACTGCGCCTTTCTGCCACGGCGAACTTGGAACGCAGAATCAGCTTCTCGCGCCAGTCCCATCCTCCAAACTCCGATGGCACATCAACGCGGTAGCGTGATCAAGGCGCGTCGGATATCAACTCTTGAGTACATTGTTGAGCACCGCAAGTGCTGGCTCGCCGCCAAACGTGGTCACGCCTTCGAGCCATGGCTTGGCGACGTCCGGATGGGCCTTCAGCCACTCGGTTGCCGCTGTGGCGGCGTCCTTATCGTTGTTCAGGATGGCTCCCATGATCTCGTTTTCCATCTCCAGCGTGAAGCGCAGGTTGGTCACGAATCTCGCGACGTTCGGACATTCCGCAGCGTAGCCGGCGCGGATATTGGTGTAGACGTCGGCGCCCCCGTAGTTGGGGCCGAAATAGTCGTCGCCGCCGGAGAGATAGTCGATCTGGTAGACCGAGTTCATCGGGTGCGGCGCCCAGCCAAGGAAGACGATCCAATCCTTCTCGCCGATCGACCGGCCGACTTCGGCGAGCATGCCCTGCTCCGAGCTTTCCACCAGCTCCCAGCCGCCAAGGCCAAAGGCCTTCTTCTCGATCATGTCGGTGATCATGCGGTTGCCGTTGTTGCCGGGTTCGATGCCGTAGATCTTGCTGCCGAATTTGTCAGCGAATTTTTGCAGGTCGGCGAAATCCTTCACACCGGCCTCCGCCACGTATTTCGGCACGGCGAAGGTGTATTTGGCGCCCGTCAGGTTAGGGCCGAAAACCTCGATCGCCTTGTCGTCGAGAAAAGGCTTGCGGTCGGTCTCCATACTCGGCTGCCAGTCGCCAAGATAGACGTCGATATCCTTGTTCTTCATGCTGGTATAGGTGACGGGGATGGAGAGCAGCTTGCTTTCCGGTGCATAGTCTAGCGCCTCGAGGATGACGGAGGCGACCGCCGTCGTGGAGGTGATGTCGGTCCAGCCAACATCGGCGAAGCGCACTGCCTTGCAGCTTTCCGGCTCGGTGGCGCGAGCGATACCCACGGTCGAAAGCAGTCCGGCAGTTATGGCAAGCATCATTACAGGCATGTGTCTTGGCATGTGCTGTTCCCTTTCTCATTGCTGGTGCGAACCGGTGGCTCACCAGAGTGCGCCGCCAGAGATCTGTATGTTCTCCATGGTGATTCCGCGGGCTTCCTCCCCGCAGAGGAAGACGGCAAGCGATGCGATTTCGTTGGGCTGGATGATCCGGTTCTGCGGGTTCTGCCGAGCAATGTCGGCCATCGCATCTTCCAGCGTGCGGCCGCCTCCCTCCCGGTCGATGACCTGCTGCACGTTGCGCCGCATCAGCTCCGTCTCCACCCAGGTGGGGCTGATCATGACCGCGGTGACGCCGTGCGGCGCCCCTTCCAGCGCCACGCAGCGGGTCAGGCCGAGCAGGCCCGATTTCGAGGCGCAGTAGGCGGGATTATCCTTCCAGCCGACGGTCGCCGCCGTCGAGCCGATATTGATCACCCTCCCCCACTTCCGTTCGATCATGCCCGGCAGATAGGTCCGGGTCATCCGGAAGGCGCCGTTGAGGTTCGTGTCGATGATTTTCAGCCAGAGCTCATCCGAATGGCCACTGACCGGCTGCTCGGCCGTGGTGCCGGCCGCATTGACAAGAATGTCGGCCGGCCCGCAGACCGCCTCCGCCGCGGCAAAGAAATCGGCTATGACCGCGCTGTCGCGCACATCGAGATGACCGGCATAGACTTTCGTGCCGAACCGGGCGAGTTTTTCGCGCACGCTGGCGATCTCTTCCGGATCGGGATAGGCCGCTGCGTCGCCCTGTCGCCCTGCCGCTTCACGAACGAAGGAGCCGACCGCCACGTTTGCGCCAGCGCTGGCAAGGGCCTCGGCGATCGCCAGCCCCTGCCCCGTCAACCCGCCGGTGATGACCGCGCTGCGGCCCTTCAGGTCTTCCGTCATGCCGTCTCCTTCAAGGGGGCGCCCAAGGGCTTTCCAAGCCAGTCGCGATAGAAGCCTTCCAGATCCGGTTGGAAATCGTGCACGATGGGATAGCCGGGCGCGGCGGCCTCCACCTCGTGCAGGTGCGCGCATTCAGGGCAGAAGAATTCACGGATCTCCATCCATTCCGGGTCCGGCAAGTCGCTGTTCGGATAGATGTCGCGAAGGCTCCCTTCTGTATTGCGCACATTGATCACGGCGGCGAGCTTCCAGTTCCGGCGGTAGTCGCCGAAGGAATGGCCGCATTCGCAGCGTGTCACCCGCCCCTCCCCGCTGTCGCAGATGAAGAGCCGTTCGCCGACGGGCAGCAGGATCGGATCGTCGAATGACACGCGATCCTGCAAAACACTGATATATTTGAAGAAACGATCATCGTCCTTGTAGGCGCTCATGATCCGGCGGGTCTGCGGCCATGGCAGCGTGCCCTCGACCAGCTCGCGGATGACGTCCTTGGAATACTCGCTCATGACTCAGTTCTCCCCGGAAAAGGCATAGTCGGCATCGAGACCCCAGAAATCCTTGAATTCCTTCGTGAATCTTGGGGAGAGCTGCATTGCGCTGCGATACATCTTTGCGACTTCCGGCGCAAAGTCCCTTGCCTTCACCCGCTCCGCTTCCTTGGATATCCATTCGGAGACCGGAACGGCCTTGGCAAGGCGCGCCTTGCGCATTTCGGCGCGCCTTGCGACGGTGGCGTCGACATCGGCCTGCGGATATCCTTCCGCATCATCCTTCAGAATGATGCCGAACACCCTCTCCGCTGCCTCGCGGGTGAGAAAACCATTCTCGACATCCCAGGCGGTCTTTATGGGATCGCGCTCCAGCACGTCGCCGAAGCCGCCGCCGCCGTTATATGCATGGCTGAAGATGTCGCCTGTCTTGTGGGGCCTGGTGATGTAGGGCCCTTCCTCGAAAATCTGCTCACCCTGGTAGGTGCGCTCGAAATCGGAAGTAATGGGGTCTGTGCCCGGCGTGTGCGCCAGCGGCTCGCGCCGTTCCGCCTTCGCGAAAATGTCGGAGCCGCGCACCGCATGGTGCTTTTCGCAGGTTGGCGCCGGATAGCCGCCACACAGCCCCCCGTTGTCGAAGACGCGCGACGAATGTTCGGAGGTGACGAGCCGCAGGTGATCGGTCTTGTTGATCAGCCAGGTCGACATGAAGGCGCAGCCGCCACGGTATTTTCCCGCTCCACCGGAGTTGGGCACGATCGAACGGCCGATGTAGACCATCGGCATGTTCTGTTCCCAGATCTCGATATTGCCCATGTCGGACTCCGGGTTCCAGCCGACATAGGCCGTGTCGAGCCCGTCCTTGATGGCGAGCGCCCCGGAGCCGGCAGCCGCGCATTCGAAGTGCGCCATGCCGAATTGTCCGCCATATTGGCTGGTGCCGCCCATCTCGATCATCGGTGAATTCACCTGCCCGACGAAGGCTTCCTCCACGAAGCCACGGGCGATGAAACCGCGCGAGAGCAGCCGCTGGAAGACGCCGTAGGCTGGCAACAGCAGCGCCCAGGAGGTGGCGGTCGCCGCCATCTCGTTGTCCGGATTCGTCCAGGTGCCGTGCGGGATGTTGATTTCAGTCGCCATCCAGGCGCCGTCATTGACGAGGCCTTCGAAATTCATGTGCTGGGTCAGCGTCACGAACATGCCGCCGTCCATGCCTGCCGGCGTGCAGTTCATCGAGTGGTAGCCCCAGGGCTGGGTGCCGTCGAAGTCCATGCGGATCTTGCCTTCGGCGGTGATCTCCATCTCGATCGGGATGTTGTACAGCCAGTTCGGGTCGGCGAGCGGCTGGAAACCGGGCTTGCCCTCGGTGACATGGCCGTAGAAGGTGTGGCCGCGATAGATGCCGGGCACGGTGAGCTGGCGCGTGCGGGCGAGTTGGGCGCGACGCCCCTCCTCGATGAACTCCTTGGAAAGGCGCTGCCAGTAGTCGAGGCCGATTTCCGAAATGAGCTGCTTCACGCTTTCGCGCATGTCGATGCAGGCGGCGACCTTCGCCTTTTCGTCCAGAACCCAGTAGATCGGCATGCGCAGGTTGCGCTCGCAGCGGATGATGTAGTCGCGGCGCAGCTCGTCGTTCTGGCCGACCTTTTCGGCGCAGACGAAGAGGCCTTCGGTGAAGCGCTCCTGCGCCAGGCATACATCGCCGCCCGGCGTGATCCCGCCGGCCTCCAGTTCATGGCAGACGGCCCCCGCCCAGCCAACCAGCGTGCCGTCGTAGAAGATCGGCACGACGTCCATCACGTCCGGCACCTGCACGGTGCCGATGAAGGCATCATTGTTGGCGAAGATGTCGCCGTCACGGATGCCGGGGTCCTGCTCGTAGCCGTTCTTGATCATCCACTTGATGAAGCGGCTCATCGTGTGGACATGCACCATGATGCCGTTGGAGAGCGCGATGGCGTCGCCCTCCGGCGTGTAGATGGCGACGACCATTTCGCCGACCTCGCGCACGCCAGGAGAAGCGGATATCCGCCGCGCCATCTCGCGGGCCGAGACGCAATAGGCGCGGAGCTTGGTGTGCAGCGTCTCGAACTTCAGCGGATCCTGTTTGCGGAGCCTCAGTTCCGTGATGCCATCATAGCAGCCGGTCTCGTCCATTAGCCGTTCGGATTCCAGAAGGCGCGTCTGGAGGGGATTTGCGGTTCTGTCCAGCATGGTCTCGGGTCTCCCGCTCAGGCGTGGTTATAGTGGAGCAGCGTCCATTCATCGATGAAGACGCGATCGTTCGGATGGACGACCAGCGTGGTCGCCGGGTGCTCGATGATGGCCGGCCCGATCACCTCGTGGCCGGGCTGGAGCAGGTCCATCTCGTAGAGGTTCGCCTTGTGCCAGCGCCCGCCGATATAGGCCTCGCGCACTCCCTTGTGGGCGGCCGCGGGGTCGGAGGGTCCAAGCGGCCGCTTGACGAGCGTCGGCTTGATCTTGTCGGCCGTGGCGATGACGCCGAGCTCCATCAGCGAGAAGCCCGCCTCGCCGTAGCGCGAGACGCGATGGTTGGTCTTGGCATAGACCTCCTCGAACTGGGCGAGCACCGTCCGCATGTCGTCGGCCGAGCTGACGACTGGCAACGGTGCGATGACCTCGACGTCCTCGAGTTGGCCGGTGTAGCGCGCCATGAAGAAAGGCACGGTCCTGATCTTTCCTCGGGCGTGGCCGTCGGCGAGTAACTCGTCGACCGCGGCCTTTTCGAGATCCCTCCAGACCTTGGTAATCTGCGCGCCGGCGCCGACAAGCGCATCGTCGGAAGCGCGGGCGGGCACGTCGATCTGGGTCGAGACCGAATGGCGACGCATATAGTCCGCCGTGGTGCAGCCGAAGGCGGAGAAGCCGGCCGCGAACTGAAACGTGATGATGTCCTTGAAGCCGATGCCCCGGGAGCAGCCCGCGAGGTGCAGCGGGCCGGAGCCGCCATAGGAAAGCAGGGTGAATTCCGAAGGGTGGATGCCCTGGCCGGAGATGACGCGGCGCAGCGCGTTGTTGGCGTCCGCCTCCAGCATCTCGATCATGCCTTCGGCCGCCTCCTCGACGCGGACGCCGAGAACATCGGAACATTTTGCCTTGAAGGCGGCGCGCGCCTTCTCGACCTGGAGCTTGACCTTGCCGCCGAGGAAATAGTCCGGATTCAGCCGGCCGAGGATCGCGTCGCAGTCGGCGATCGTCGGCTCGGTGCCGCCGCGGTCGAAGCAGATGGGACCGGGGTCGGATCCGGCGCTTTCCGGTCCGAGCGAGATCTTCTTCGTCAGCGGATCCACCTTCAGGATCATGCCGGCACCGGCGCCGATCGTATCGAGGTGCAGCGTCGGAACGTTCAGCTTGAAGCGGTCCATCAGCGGTTCGTTTTCGATGCGGGTCTGGCCGCGGCTGATCACGCCCATGTCGAAGGACGTGCCCCCCATATCGGAGCAGATCAGGCTGTCGTTGCCGATCAGCTTGCCGATATAGGCTGCGCCGAGGATGCCGCCGATCGGACCGGAGATCATCGTCTCGTGCAGGCGCGGGTGGTTGATCGAGGTGAGGCCACCGAAGGAGAGCAGCGTCTGCACGCCGTACTTGAAGCCGTAGGTCTTCGACGCATCCTCGATGCCGCGCAACTGCTTGCGCCCACGCGAGGTGGCATAGGCCTCGATCAGCACGGAATTCAGCCGCGACTGCTCGCGGATGACCGGGCGCACCTCATGGCTGGTGTAGACGGTGATCTCGGCGCCGGCCTTTTCGATCTCCTCCCGGCAGATCTCCGCGATGCGCTTCTCGTGCACCGGATTGACGTGGGAGAAGATGGTCATGATGCAGATCGCATCGACCTTGTCCCTGATGAGGGCGCGCGCTGCCTTCATCACGTCCGCGTCGTAGAGCGGCAGCACCACGTCGCCGAAATGGTCGATGCGCTCGGTGACGCCATGGGTGCGCCGGCGCGGCACGAGCGGATCGGGATGGGCGTGGGTGACGGCGTGCAGGCGGTCGGCATAGGAATAATCGGCCCAGGCCTGCAGGCCGCGGCCCATCAGGATCATGTCCTCCATGCCCTTCGTTGTGATGAGGCCGAGCCTCCGACCGGTGCGCGACAAGAGCGTGTTGAGCATGCCGGTGCCGGAATAGAGCACGACGTCGACACCGGAAAACAGGCTCTCCAGCGAAATGCCCCAGGCTTCCGCCGCATCGAGCGAGGAGGCGACAAAACCCTCGGCCTCGTTTTTTGGCGTCGTTGCCGCCTTGCCGATCTTGAAGTGTCCGTGCTGATCGACGAGGATCGTGTCGGTCATGGTGCCGCCCGCGTCGATGCCAATCACAATCGGGTTTTCCAAGTCCTTGCCCTCCTGAGACCTTCGATGGGGGGAAGACTAGGCTCGTGCGAGGCAAGGGCGCCATATGCCGAAAGGCACAATGACGAGGGGGCGTTGCGATGCTAGAGGGGAGCATGCGCGGAGAAACTTTCTGGCAGACCTTCGCCGCCGCGATCGCCGCGACGGGAACGCTCAATCACGTCGACCGCCTGATCGACACGATCGGCGCCGTCGTCTCGCCCGACCTGATCACCGTCACGCGCTATTCGGCAACGCGCCGGCCGGAATTCGTCAAACACCGCGGTTATTCGGAGGAAATGGTCACACGGTACCTCGAGACCTACTATGTCTTCGATCCCTTCTACGCCCATTGGCGCGATGAGCGACGCACCGGCATCGTGCCGTTGAAAAGCCTTGCCAGCGACCGGATCAAGCGCGGGCGCTACATCGCCGAATTCCTCGCCCAGTCGGAAATCTGCGACGAGATCGGCGTCCTGCTCGAAGACGGCGACGACTGGTGCCTCGGCATCTTTCTCGACCGCTCGCGCCAGCCCTTTCGCGACGCCGATGTCGACGTACTCAACGAACGCTTTTCCGTCTTCGCAGCGCTGCACGCGCTCGACACCCGCACGCGGCACCCCTCCTACCGACGCACCACCGCCCCCGTCGCGCCAGGGGCGGTGCCGGCGAACGGACCGGTGATCTCGGCCACTCTCTGGCCGGAGCTTTCCGCCCGCGAACTGGAGCTCGTCGAACTGGTGCTGAACGGTCATCCGACCGCCACAATCGCCGCAAGGCTTGGCATCACCACCGGCACGGTGAAGAACCACCGCGCCCGCATCTACGAAAAGCTCGACATCACCACCGAGCGTGAACTCTTCCTGCAATTCTTCCAGCGCAGCCAGCCGTAACGTCGCCACGGGGGCGCAGATGTCATCTGTGGCTCAGGGCAAGCTTCCGAAGCGCCGCTCCCAACTGAGCCACGACCCACGCGATCTGCTATACAGCATCATGATCGTCCCCCTGGCGAGAGGCGGCCCGACCGTCTTTGAGTTCAAAAGGAAGCCCGCCGAAGCGGGCCAGTTTAACTTGGGAGGAAGCGCGTTAACTTTGATCGTCGCGCCAGTAGGTACGGTGTGCCCGGTGGGTAAGGACACTGACTTGAGATTGCCGCTCAACATGCTGACAAACTTCGCAAGTGGGTTTTGACCTTACCCGCCGCACCGAGCACGGCTTGCGAAGCGCGCCGCCTGCGGCGAACCCTCCAGAGGCCTGAAATGGTCAAGAGCGACTGTCACCCCCCCGTCCGAAAGCGCCGATGGCGATCAGGTCCTCTGCGCCAATTCTAGATACGTCGCCTGGAGAAGACGGGTCACCGGGCCAGGCGCGCCGTCGCCGATGCTGCGTCCGCCAATCTCGATCACGGGCGTCACCAAGCTCGATGCGCTCGTCAGGAACGCTTCGCGTGCCGCAAGCGCGTCGTCGATTGTGAAGCGCGCTTCATCCACCGTCAGGCCGAGGGTTTCAGCCACGGACAAGAGCGCGCGGCGTGTACAGCCCGGAAGCGTCGCATGCGAGTTCGGTCTGGTCACGATGCGCCCATCGGCGGTCACGATGTAGGCCGTCGAGGACGCACCTTCGGTCACAAAGCCATCTTCCACCATCCAGGCTTCCGTACAACCCTGGTTCTTTGCCTCGCGTTTAGCCTGCACCTGCGGCAAGAGCATTGTGGTCTTGATGTCCCGTCGGGCCCAACGCCGGTCCTCGACCACTGCGACGCGGATCCCGTTGCGGATTGCTGGCGCGCCACGCAAATCCTTGGCCTGCGTGAAGCCCAACAAGGTCGGCTTCGACGCATCATCGTAGTCGAAGTTGCGGTCGGCCACGCCGCGGGTCACCTGCAGGTAAATCAGCCCTTCCTCCAGCTTATTGTGCGTGATGAGGGCATTTTGAATTTCGGCGATGCCTTCAATGCTTGCCGGCATAGGAATTCCGAGTTCTGCGAGCGAACGCTGCAGACGGGAAAGATGAAGGTCGTTGTCGATCATCCGTCCCTCGATGACGGCAGTCACCTCGTAGATACTGTCGCCGAACAATAGGCCCCGATCGAAGACCGAAACACTGGCATCCTGCTCGGGAACGTATTTTCCGTTGACATAGATGATACGGCTCATGAATTTTCTCGCAAAATCGATGTGTGGGCGGAGCTGTGCTCGCCGTATTCAGGTGAAGTCGCAGTCGAATGATTGGCGCCTTGCGTCCGGAGAGCCTGGCAATCCAGGCCCTCCAGGCGCAAAACACAACGTCAGGGATGCAGAAGCATGCTGTCGACGGTCGCTTGCGCGCGCGGCCACAGGATCGCGGCGTCGGCGGGGGGTTGGTTCGGCTTGGTGTACTGGATCACGAAGATCGGAACCTCCGGCCACTGCTGGAACTTCCAGGCCGGATCCGTGGTTTGCGGGAAGTTGATCTTTCCACGGGTACCGTCCCATTCGACCTTGCGCATGGCCTCCTGGATCGCCACGCGGTCAGTGCTGCCTGCCTTCTTGATCGCCTCGGCCACGACCATCAGGCCGTCATAGCCTTCCATGGCAACCGCATTCGGCGGCCTGTCGAACTTGGCTTCGAAAGCCTTGGTGAAGGCGCGCGAGATTTCCGTGTCAGGTTTTCCCGGCAAGCCGGCGGGGTTAGCCAGAACACCGACGCCACCGTCGCCCACAACATTCCAGAATTCCGGTTCGAGCGCGTCGGAGCCGGCGGCAAAGATCGCCGTGTCCTTGCCAGGTGCGACGCCGAGATCGGCGGCCTGCCGCAGCATGAGGAGCAGGTTGGATCCGGTGAAGCCAGCGACGATCAGGTCGGGCTTCGGGTCAGCCCGCTTCAATTGCAGAAGCTGCGGGGTGAAGTCACTGACGGTTCGCTCCGCGGTGAACGATGTGATCTTTGCTCCCGTGGACTCGAGATTCTTCGTAAATACGTCGATGACGCCGAAACCCCAATCCGAGTTCTCCGCGATAATCGCAATGTTCTTGAAGCCAGCTTCCTTCACCCAGTCTGCAGCCACCGAATAGACCAGCGAGTTGGCGACGGTGATGCGAAACACCTGTGGCAACTTCGCCGCCGTCACCGCGTCCGACCAGCATTCGGACGCGACAAAGGCGACATCGTGCTTTTGTGCTGACGGCAAGACGGCCGTGCAGACGGCGCTGTGGGCTTCGCCGGTGATGGCGACCACACCCTCCTTCGATGCCAGGCGCTCGAAAGCCGCAATACCCTTTTCGGGGACGCCGGATGTGTCCTCGACGATTACTTCCACCTTCTTTCCAAGAAGGCCTCCGTTCGCGTTGATCTCCTCTACGGCGATCGTCATGCCGTCACGCAACGACTCTCCGCTCTGGACACCGCCGGGAGGCGACAGAGGCGCCAAGCCGCCGATCTTGATCGTGTCTTCGGCAGCAGCCTGGTGCAGGCCGGACAGCGCCAAAAGGGTCGCAGTGGCTAAAACTCTCATAGGTTTCATGCTTTTTTTCCTCTCTGGGGCCGTTATTGGGCTCTCAGCCATTTCCTTGTGCGGGCTAAAGCCGCCATTGCAACCAAAGGCTAATCCGTCAGTTGCGCGGCGGGCAACAGTCGAATATCACTCAACCTGACGCTAACTGACGCGACAAAGGATACAAAAATGGACGAGCAGGATTTCGCCTCCGAGAACTTCGTGGCCAATCTCAAGCTCGCCTGCAGCTATCATCCCTCGACCTCCGAGGTATGCCGTCGCCTTGGCGTCAACCGGCAGCAATTCATGAAGTATCTGGCCGGAACGGCGTTTCCCACGCGGCGAAATCTGCGTCGGATCTGCGATTTCTTCGGCATAGACGAGTATGAAATTCTGATGCCGCGCGACCAGTTTCGCGAGATCATCCGCCTACGTCCGCATCCGAAGGCCGACGATCTCAATGTACCGCCGCTTTTGCGGTCGTTGCTCGTTCAGGCGCAGCGCCAAAAGGCCCAGCTCTCGAAGCATATCGGCTACTACTATAAGTATTACCCCTCATTTACATCGCCCGGGTACATCCTGCGGTCCCTCGTCTGCGTGTTTCCGAAGGACGATTACGTTTTCTTCAAACGGATCGAGCGACTTGAGGCGCGCGGCGGTACCACGCGTTACGTGTTCAAATATCTTGGCCTGGTGACGCGCATAGGGGATCGCCTTCATTTGATCGACCACGAGGCGATCGTCGGAAGCGAAACCACGCAAACAATTCTTTATCCGACCTACCGCAACCGCATACTGACGCTTGCCGGAATGGTGATGGGCATATCCAGCACCGAAGCTCACCAGCCGACAGCCTCGCGGGTCGTACTCGAATATGTGGGGCGCTCCATCAACAAGCGCGAAGCGTTGTCGAATTGCGGCCTGCTCTCACCTGAGTCCGGCGCAGTCCCGGCCGCGGTCCTCGATTATCTGAACGCGCCGTCGCCGCGGTCGTCGATCGTGCTGCGTGCGGAATTGCCATAGCAGGCAACTCAGCTGCCAGCCGACTTGAGCATCGCCTCGACCTTTGCGGCGAAGGACAAGAGACGGAAGTCGTCGCCAGCCCTCCCGAGGATTTGCAGACCCACCGGCAGCTTGTGCCGGTTGCCAATGGGGATCGAGATCGCGCACAGCCCCAGGTAATTGCCGACACGGGTCAGTCGCGACATGGGGATCTGGCTCTCGTCTGCTTCGGCAAGCGGAACTGCCGGTAGCGGAGTTGTCGGCAGGAGCAGGAAATCGAAGGCCTCGAATGTCGGACGAAATACTTCGCACATCGTCGCTCGTTCACTCAGGACCTCTTTATAGCGGGCCTCTCCGACCGCTCGCCCGGCCAGAATGCGATCACGCACATAAGGGTCGATTGGTGTATCGGGATCGTCGACCAGATGTGCAAGGTGTTGATAACCTTCATAGGCAATGATCTCGCCGGACAGCTTCTGATAGGTCGCCATGTCGGTGGGGAAGCGGAAAGCCGCAGGGGTGCCCAACTCCGCGGCAATCATCTCCACCGCGCGGGCAAACGCCTCCTTGACGCCACGATCTAGAGGTTGCAGTTGGCCGTGATCTATGACGCCGATGCGCAAGCGTTCCATGAGCGTACCGGAGTCCGGCGCTGTCGCGTCTGCAAGTGCAGAGTATATCAACCGGGCGTCTTCGACATCGTTGGTAATCGGGCCGATCGTATCGAGGGTTGGAGCCAGCGGCGCCACCCCTTCATTGGATACGGCTCCCCATGTGGGCTTGAAACCGACGACGCCGCAGAGCGACGCCGGTATGCGAATCGAACCGCCCGTATCGGATCCGATGGCTGCAGGAACGAGACCCGCCGCGACGGCAACCGCCGAGCCGCTGCTCGATCCTCCCGGCACCCTGTGAAGATTGCGGTCGACCGGGTTCCAGGGAGTGCCAAGCGAATAGTTCGTTCCCCAGCTTCCCATGGCGAACTCCACCATCTGGGTCGTCCCCACGATCACTGCTCCCGCTTCGACGAGCCTGGATACGAAGACCGCTGATTGCAGGGCGGGAGCCTTCCCGTACGCGCGGGATCCAAAGCCGGTCACATGCCCTTTGATGTCGGCCAAGCTCTTCACGGCAACTGGAATGCCGTGCAGCGGCCCGCGGCAGGTCCCACGGCGACGTTCGTCATCGCTTCGCCGGGCCGCTTCGATCGCCGACTGCTCGAAAACCTCGACAAAGGCATGCAGAGTCGGGTCGATCGCCGCTATCGCATCAATGCAGCGGCGAACAAGTGCCTCGCTGGTCGTCCTGCCTTCAGCGATATCATCTCCCAACTGCCAAACGGTCCGGTGCATCTCTCTTCCTTTTCCGACATTGGTGCCAAGCCCCAAGATTGGAGTCGGGCACTCGTCCAATTAACAAGCGAACCGCTCCGTCCGGAATGGTGAACTCCATAACCGCCTGTCGCGAACTGTCGCTACAGAAGGTTAAATTGGCTTAATTTCGCCTGAGCGTTTCCGATAGCTCTCCCGGACAAGCGCCGTCATAGTTGCCGAAAAACAACTTCACGTCGGTGGGAGTCGTCATGACATTTATGGAATTTGGAGAGCAGGCGTTGAACGGACTGATCGTCAGTTCTTTCTACGCGCTCACCGCATTGGGGCTTGCGCTGATCTTCGGCGTCCTGCGCATCGTCAACTTCGCCCACGGTGAGCTCTATATGCTTGGCGGATATGCGGGCTATCTCGCTGTGAGCGTGCTCGGGCTGCCGCCGTTCATGGGGGTGCTGGTCGCTGCGGCAGCGCTCATGCTGTTCGGCGCCTTCATCGAACGGGCCCTCATCAAGCCGGTCCACGAAGGCAAGGTCGACCGTCCTGACGAATATGCGATCATGATTACCTTTGCGCTGTCGGTACTGTTGATCAACCTCGCCAACAGTCTGTTCGGGCCGTGGCCACAGCGGCCAGCCCCCATCTACAGCGGGCGTGTCACGATCGGTGAACTTGTCGTAAGCGGCGACAGATTGGCTGCCGCTGCGGCCGCTATCCTGCTGATGGTCGGTCTCCTCCTGGTGCTGCGCTACACCTGGATGGGACGCGCCGTGCGGGCGGTCAGCCAGGACAGGTCGGCCGCCGAAACATTCGGCATCGATGTCAACAAGGCCTCGATGTTGGCCTTCGGTGCCGGAGCGGCGCTGGCTGGCGCAGCGGGCGCGTTGATCGGCCCGGTCTTCAATGTCACGCCGGCGATGGGCGTCATCCCATCCATCAAGGTCTACGTCATCGTCGTTCTCGGGGGGCTCGGCTCTGTCCCCGGCGCCATCATCGGAGCACTTGTCCTCGGACAAGTCGAAAGTTTCGCCACCGTCCTGATCCCCGATACGAGCCGGGCGCTCGCCTACAAGGACGCCTATGGTCTCATCGTGCTTGTTGGCGTGCTGCTGTTGCGCCCGCAGGGTCTCTTTGGCCGCGTGGAGCGCAGAGCATGAAAAAGAAAAATGTTGGAATGGCCATGCCGATCGTTGCGGTCGGCATCCTGGCCTTGCTGCCGCTCACGGGTTTGCAGGAATATTGGATCTACACCCTCACGATCGGTTTCTACTACGCGCTGATGGCGGCGAGCTGGGCACTCCTCGTCGGCTACGTCGGCAGGATAAGCTTTGCTCAGGCGGCCATGGCAGGGCTTGGCGCCTATGCATCGGCTCTCAGCATCATTCATCTCGGTCTGCCCATTCCCCTGTCAATCCTGACGGCGGTAACCGTGGCCGCATTGACGGGTATCGTCATCGGTTGGCTCACGTTGCGGCTGCATGGGGCCTATCTCGGGCTTACGACCATTGCATTTTCGGAAATCCTCCGCATCGCCGTCACCGCCGAGCATCAGGTCACCGCTGGCAGCCTCGGCCTGAAGGTCGCCCCATTGCTTCCGAACGGCACGACGACCGGCTACTACTATCTGTTCCTTTGTGCAGTCGTCGTCAGCGTTCTTCTCATGCTGGTGCTCCTGCGTTCGCGCATCGGCCTGTTTTTTCAGTCCATTCGCGAGGACGAAGACGGTTCGGCCAGTCTTGGCGTGAACACGACCGCATGGAAGATCGCGGCTTTCGCCATATCGGCTGCTTTCGCCGGCTTCGCCGGTGCCCTCTACGCTCATTTCGTCCAGCTGATCACGCCCTCGATGATGAGCATTCAGGAGATGGGCTACGTTCTGGCCATGGCGGTGATCGGCGGGTTTCACAACGTCGTTTATGCGGCTTTCGGCGGAGTTCTGCTGCAACTGGCTCTCGAAGCCTTGCGGGAGGCCGGGGAATGGCGGCTTGCCATATTCGGCCTTGCCGCACTGCTGGTCCTGCGGTTTGCGCCAAACGGACTGTTCGGCACGCTGGCGACGGCGCTGCGCAAGGGAGGGCGCGGGTGATGACGACACAGCTTCGCATAGACGGATTGGAGAAGCGCTTCGGTGGTCTGGTCGCGCTAAAGAAAGTCGACCTGGCGATAGGCCGAGGGGAACTCGTGGGTCTTATCGGCCCGAACGGCTCCGGCAAGACAACGCTTCTCAACATTGTCGGTGGATACTACACGCCAAGCGCCGGCTCCGTGCATTTCGAATCCCACCGGATCGACGGTCTGGCGCCCAACCGGCTAGCACGATTGGGCATTGGCCGGTCGTTTCAGATGACCAAGGTTTTCCGCCGCCTGACGGTACTCGAAAACATGCTGGTTCCGGGTTTTCTGGATTGGAGCGTTACGCCGGCAGAGGCGAAAGCCAAGGCGATGGACATTCTCTACCGCCTCAAGCTGGCGCCGCTGGCCGACCAGTTGGGCGGCCGCCTGTCGGGTGGCCAGGCCAAGCTCTTGGAGTTCGGTCGCATCATGATGCTGGAGCCAAGGATGGTCTTGCTGGATGAGCCGTTTGGCGGCGTGCATCCCGAGCTCAAGCGGTTCATGTATGACACCATTCGCGAATGGAACGACAGCGGCGTCACCATCGTGCTGATCAGCCACGACATGGGGTCGATCTTCGGCCTGTGCCGCCGCGTCGTCACCCTGAGCTACGGCGACATTATCGCCGACGGGGACCCGGATGCGGTACGAAACGATCCAGCCGTGCTCGATGCTTATCTCGGAGATTATCACCATGCTTGAAGTGAACGACGTCGTCGCAGGCTATCTGCCGGATATCGACATTTTGAGAGGCGTCTCCGTTATTGCCAGGCCCGGTCAGTTGACGACGATCATCGGTGCGAACGGGGTCGGAAAATCAACGCTGCTGAAGACGATCGTCGGCCAGTTGCGTCCCCATTCGGGAACGATCGGCTATTGCGGGCGCGATCTGACCACGCTCGAGACGCGGGATCTTGTGCGAAACAAGATCGCTTATGTCGCCCAGCACCATGCCCTGTTCAAGGACATGAGCGTTGCCGAAAACGTCGAGATGGCGACTTGGAGTTTTCGCAACGACCGCGCCCGGGCACGGCGTGCCATCGAACGGGCCTACGGGCGTGCGCCCTATCTGAAAGAGTTCGCCAGCCGGCGCGCCGGCCTCATGTCCGGCGGCCAGCAGCGGCTGATGCAGCTTGAACTGGCGCTGATCAGCGATCCGGACCTCATCCTCGTCGATGAACCCACAGTTGGCCTCGATCCCAAGCGTGCGGCGACAATCTACGAGCACATGCGGCGGCTTGTGACGGAGGAGGGCAAGACCATCCTGATGGTCGATCAGAACGTCATCGCCGGCGTCGACGTCGCAGACTACATCTACGTGCTTGAGCTTGGTGCGAACAAAATCGAAGGCAGCAAGGAGAAATTCGACGCGGAATACCGCGACACGATTGCGACATGGCTATTTTGAAGCGTCCCATGGCAATCGTGGATTGAGCATGCGAAAATGCCGCCAACCGGGGCATGCGTCGGCCAATGACCGGTTGGCAAATTCCTATTGCGGTTTGCCACCGTGAGCCATTGTAGTCGTGCCGCCAGGCCTCGGCGAGCGGACGGCGACCGCATCTGGTTTGCGCGCGATGTTCAGCATCAGAACTCGGCGAGGAAACTGCGCTCGCGCGCCCAAGCAAACCCTATGGCGGCATTGGTAAAGCCCGGACCAACGCTCAGTCCGCACTGATCGGAAGTGAAATCCGCGCGCAAAATCCATCCTCGCGTTGTTCGAATGCGAGTTGCGCACCCAGTTTGTGAGTTGCCATTTCCACGATTGATAGCCCGAGACCCGTCCCCTCGCCTTCGCGTGAACCTCGGTTGAAGCGCCCCATGAGATGCTTTGCTTCAGCGGGGGTCATCCCGGGTCCCGGATCGATTACCTCGATTCGGAGTTCCTCCGCTTCCTGTTCGACGAGCAGATCGACATGCGAGTCCTGTGAGGCATGGAGGATTGCATTCTCAAGGACATTCTTCACGGCGAGATTCAGGAGCATGCGGTCAGTATAGGTGGTTCCAACAGCGGCGCCGACGCGAACATTGACCGACACGTTCCTGGCGGCGCGCAGGTTTTCCAGATCGCCCGAAATCTCCCGCAGGATCGCTCCGACGTCGATCGCGTCGCGCGAAGGGTCGCCATCAGCTGAATCGACCGCCGCCATGTCGATGAGCTGGCGAACCAGCCGCCCTGCACGATCCACGCTCGTCGATATATGCCGCAGGGCGGCATTGCGGGTGTCACCGTCGTCGCTCCTGAGTGCGATTTGCGCCTGGGTCTTGAGGCCGGCGAGCGGCGTCTTCAACTCATGCGCAGCATAGGCGATGAAGGTTTTTTCCCGCTCGCGCGCTTCACTGACCCGGTGGAACAGGGCGTTCAGCGAACCGAGAAGCGGTCGGACTTCCCGCGGCGTCCCACCTTCCTCAATCGGATGGAGCACATCGGCCGAGCGGCCGGAGAGCGTACTTGCTATCCGGCTGAGCGGGGCAAGTCCCCGGTCGACACTGAACCAGATCAGGGCGGCAAGGATCGGCAGGATGGCGAGCGCTGGAACCAGTTGTCCCTTGACGACATCGCCCACCAGTCGATCGCGCATTTCGAGACTGTCGCCGACAAGGACGCGCACGCCCAGCTTCGGGTTGACCACGGCATAGACCCGCCACCGCTCGCCATTGATGACCGTGTCCTCGAAGCCACTCTCATGGTCGGCCAGCGAGGATTTCGGCGCGCTGTCGGAGCGGCTGACAAGCTGACCCTGCAACGACCATATCTGACAGGAGAGCTGCCGGCTGTAATCGCCTTGCGCGACCGTGAAGCCCGGCGGAGCGTCGCTGGCCGTGGCCGCCTCCACGGCAGCGGCGACATCGACATGGTGATCGGTGATCAAGGAGCTTACCATCCGCGCCGCCTCGGTCAGCCTGGCATCGAGCACCCGCTCCACCTGGTGCTGCGTGCTGAGATAGGTCCAGAACACCGCGCAACACCACACCGCACCGGTGGTGGCAAGAAGGATGGCGATGAGACGGAGGCGGATCGAGCTCATTCCGACCTGCCCACGCGATAACCGACGCCGCGCACGGTCTCGATCGACGAGGCGCCGAGCTTGGCGCGCAGCTTATGCACGTGCACCTCGACGGTGTTGCTCTCCACGTCCTCCTGCCAGCCGTAAAGACGCTGCTCGAGCACCTGCTTCGAATGGATCATGCCCGGATTCTCCATGAGCGTGCGCAGGATCGAGAATTCTCAGCGCGACAGGGGGATGGATATGTCGCCCTTGCGCGCGGCCATCTCTGCCGGATCGAGCACGATGCCCCCACAGCGCAGTTCGGGCCGCGCCCGGCCTTCCGCGCGGCGCGTGATGGCCCGCAGCCGCGCGGCAACCTCGTCGAGATCGAAGGGTTTGCCGAGATAGTCGTCGGCACCGGCGTCGAGCCCATCGATGCGATCGGCAGTCTCGTCCTTTGCCGTCAGCAGCAGGACGGGCGTCCGGTCGCCCCTTTCCCTGAGATGGGCCAACACCTCCAGTCCAGAGCCATCCGGCAACATGCGGTCGAGGACCACGGCGTCGAAACGGTCTGCCATCAGGGCTTCCGTCGCATCGGCGCGCGTCGCCACGGTATCGACCGTGAAGCCGGAGAGGCCGAGCCCGACCTTCAGCCCGTCGAGCAGCACCGCATCGTCTTCGACCACCAGAATACGCATCGAACCTCCGTGAGCCTTTTTGCTCCGCCTCCTGCCTGGGCCGGCCACCTTAAGACTGCCTTAAGGTGGCCGCGGGATCGCTCCGCCCACGATGAAGGACGAGGACGCAAGAACAATGCGGAAAGCTAGCTTCCTGGCACTGATTTGGGTTTTGATTGCGGCAGTCCTGCCGGCTCGGGCCCTCGAAGTGCCCTTGCCGATGGACGAGGCGTTCGTGCCTGTAATCGCCAAGGAAGACGACGGCCGCCTGACGATCAGCTGGAAGATCGCCGACGGCTATTATCTCTACCGGGACTATCTTTCGGCCGAAGGCGCCGACGATCAAGCGCTCATACTTCAGACGGAGCCGGGCAAGATCAAGGACGATCCGGGCTTCGGCACGACCGAGGTCTATTACGGAGAGGCTTCGGCCTCGATCGCCGATGCCCCTCAAACCATTCGCCTCACCTATCAGGGCTGCCAGGACGGCGGGCTGTGTTATCCGCCGACGACAAGGACGATCGATGTCGCCGCAATGACCATCAGCAAATCGGATGGAGGCGGTTTTGCGCTCCCCCCGACCGGGGACGCTCGCCCGGCGGCGGACGCGGGCGAAGCCAAAGCTGATTTCGCCATCGCCGGCGACAGCGGCGAAACGACGGTCGACCGGCTCTTGACCGGAGGCGGACTTGCCTTGCTTCTTGCCGGCTTTCTCGGCTTCGGCCTGCTGCTCGCCTTCACCCCCTGCGTCTTCCCGATTTATCCGATCGTAGCCGCCATGCTCACGCGCGAGGGTGAAGGGCTGACGGCCGGGCGCGGCTTCGTACTGGCGTCCGCCTATGTGCTGGCGCTCGCCGCCGCCTTCGGCCTTGTCGGCATCGCGGCCGCATGGTCGGGCCAGAACCTGCAGATCGTGCTGCAATCGCCCCTCGCGATCGGCGCGGTCGCCGGGCTGTTCGTCCTGCTGGCACTCTCCAATTTCGGTCTGTTCCACATCCAACTGCCGGCAGCGATCGGCAATCGCCTGAACGGTGGCAGGCGGAAAGGCGGTTCTGTCGGCGCCGCTGCTCTGCTCGGCCTTTCCTCGGCCTTCCTCATCGGCCCCTGTGTGACCGCACCACTTGCCGGCGCCCTTCTCTACATCGCCCGGACGGGCGACGTCGTGGTCGGCGCGCTCGCCCTCTTCGCTCTTGGCCTCGGCAAGGGCATCCCGCTCATCGCCATGGCGACGATCGGCGGCAAGGCGCTGCCGCGCGCCGGGGCATGGATGGAAAATGTCAGGCACGTCTTCGGCTTCCTCTTCCTGGGAACGGCGATCTGGCTTGCGACCCCGCTGGTGCCGGAGCGTTTCGTCCTCTTGCCCTGGGCCGTGCTCGCGCTCGCCTTCGGCGTCTATGCGGGTGCGTTCGACGGACTGCGGACAACCTGCGGACTTGGCGTGCTGGCGCGCTCTGCCGCCGTTGTCTCCCTCCTCTGGGGCAGTCTCCTGCTGGCGGGATTCGGTCTTGGCGCCAGCGATCCGCTGACCCCGCTCGGCCCGCTCAAGCGGGCGGTGAACGTCAGCCACACAATCGAGAAGGCGGATTTCACCAAAATCGGCTCGGCAGATCGGCTCTCCAGCCTCCTCGGCACCGCCGCCGCCGATAACAGGCCCACCCTCGTCTATGTCACCGCGGACTGGTGCGTCACCTGTCGCACGATCGAGCGATCGGTGCTGACGGCGCCGGATGTCGCCGCCAGCCTTGACGGGATCCGGCTCGCAAGCCTCGACGTCACCACCCTCGATGCGGACAACAGCGCCCTGATGCGTTCGCTCGCCGTCGTCGGCCCACCGACCATGATCTTCTTCGACGGCAGCAAGCAGGAGGTGCACGGCACGCGTCTCGTCGGCGACATCACCGCCACATCGTTCTCGGACGCCGCAAGGATCGCGAAGGGCAGTGTACAATGAATGCCGTTGCGATAGGCCCCCTCGCCTTCTCCGCCGATCGCCTCTCGGTGATCACAGGCCTCATCGTCTTCATGGCGGTCGGTTCCCTCCTCGCCGCCCGCGTCGACAACCGGCTTGGCACCTGGACGACGTCCGCGGCGCTTTCGGGGATTGTCGGCGCGCGGGTGATGCACGTCCTTACCCATGCCGAAAGCTTCCTGCAGGACCCGTGGCAAGTCCTCGCCATCTGGCAGGGCGGCTTTTCGTCGGCCGGCGGGTTCATCGGCGTACTGCTGGTCACCGTAATGCTCTGGCGAAAGGCGCCGCCTGCCGCGCCCTGGACGATCATGCCGCTCGCCGCCGGCCTTTTCGCCTGGGTCGCTGCAACCACCCTCACCGATGGCAGTGCTGCGCCCCGCGCACCGGAAACGTCCCATGCCGTGCTTGCACAGGGCGAGACCATATCCATCGCTGATCGCAAGGGCCGCCCGGCGGTGCTCAATCTCTGGGCGAGTTGGTGCCCGCCCTGCCGGCGCGAAATGCCGATGATGGCGGAGATGGCCGGCAGCAATCCGCAGGTCGACTTTCTCTTCGCCAATCAGGGCGAAGGCCGGGAGGCGATCGCCACCTATCTGCGCCAGGCCGGCGTCGATCTCGAAACCATCCTTCTCGATCCCTTTGCCGACCTCTCGCGCCACTATGGCGCGCTCGGCCTGCCCGCAACGCTTTTCATCAACCCGGACGGCACGCTTTCCGCCTCGCATCTCGGCGAAATCTCCCGCGAGGCGCTTGCCGAGAGGCTCGCCGCCCTTTCACCCCAGGACAGGACCCAGACAGAATGAAAGCTCCGGTTTTTCCGGCTTCCGCCACGCGCCTGCGCGGCATACTCCTTGCCACCCTCGCCGCCGGCCTGCTTTCGGCCTGCGCGCAGACGGCACCGTCGTCGAAGGAGATCGCCAAGCCGCGCGCCGACCCGAACGTCCAGAGCATGTATGCCGCCGTGCAGGACGGCGACACCGTCGTGCCTGCCGTCGACGTTTCCAAAATGGATCCACAGAACATCCGGCAGGTGGTCGACTACCGGACAAAATACCCACCGGGCACCATCGTCGTCGATCCGCACGCGCGCTTCCTCTATCTCGTCATGGAGGGCGGCAAGGCGATGCGCTACGGCGTGGGCGTCGCCAAGGCGGGGCTGGAATTCGAAGGCGAGGCCGACATCGCCCGCAAGGGACGCTGGCCCGGCTGGGTGCCGACGCCGAACATGATCGCGCGCAACCCGGAGCGCTACGGGCCGCTGGCCGGCGGCATGGAAGGCGGCCTGCGCAACCCGCTCGGCGCACGCGCGCTCTACCTCTACAAGAATGGCCAGGACACGCTCTATCGCATCCACGGCACGAACGAGCCCTGGTCGATCGGCAAGTCGGTTTCCTCCGGATGCATCCGCCTGCTCAACCAGGACATCATCGACCTGCACCGCCGCGTGCCGAAGGGCTCGCGCGTCGTCGTCCTCGGCCCCAACCAATCCGCACAGGGAGAAATCTGATGCTCACCCGCAGAACCGTTCTGACCACCACGCTCGCGGCCGCCGCCGCTTCGTTCTTCGAGGGGCGCCCGTCCTTCGCCCAGCAACTGACCAAGGAGGAGGTGTTCTTCGACAAGGATGCGCCCGTCCTCGGCAATCCCAAGGGCGATGTCACCATCGTCGAGTTCTTCGACTATCAGTGCCCCTATTGCAAAAAGGTGCATCCGACGGTCGAGAAGGTCGTCAAGGCCGACGGCAATGTGCGTCTCGTCCTGAAGGACTGGCCGATTTTCGGCGATGCCTCCGTCTTTGCCGCGCAGGCCGTGCTCGGCGCCGCGCAGATCGGCAAATACCAAGTCGCGATGCAGGCGCTGATGAAAACCAAGGCAAAGCTCTCGCACGACGACATAGAGAAAGCGCTGACCGGCGCCGGCCTTTCCATGAAAGAACTCACCGCCGCCGTGAACAAGCACAACACCAAGATATCCGCACTTCTCGACCGCAACTACAATCAGGCGCTCGCCTTCAACTTCGCCGGCACGCCGTCATTCGTCATAGGCTCTGCGATTTTTCCAGGCGTTCTCGATGAAACGGGACTGAAGGAAGCCATTGCCAAAGCGAGAGGATGAGAGACCCCGGCCCGGGAAGTCAGCTTAGAAGATAAGTGCCTGTTATCTCGAGATTTTTCGGTAGCAGGCACTTACTTCGCCACTTTCTCTCCCCACTTTGCAATTGATATTGGCCGTTTGGGCGCTATGGATAACTCCCGCAGGCATGTCGCGCCGCCTTCTCCACCGTATAATTTCGATCGAAATCTGAAACGCGGAACAGTCGATGAGGCCAGACAGGCTAGCGCCGCCCTCGAGCAAGCCGGCACAACCTTCCTCGGCAATGGCGACACGGTACAACTCGCCAAGCAGGGCGCCCTCGAAGAAGCGGGCAAAAACGCTCAGTATACGGCAATGGGTCGTAACTGACGAAGGCCGCGCCGAATCAAGCATCGATTGGGACTACGGGAAACGCTAATGTCTAAGAAGACCAAACACGAACATTCGGAACTCTCCGGCGAATTCACCGAAGACGGCATCACCGTGTTGGTCGACATTTTTCGTCCGGCCGGCACGAACCACGATTGGCGGATGGAGGTGATCACCCAAGACGAAGATGTCATTGAGTGGGAAGAGCCATTCGCGACCGACCGGGAGGCATTCGACGAGTTTTTGGCAACTGTTGCCCGAGACGGGATCCGATCGTTTTTGGAGGACGATGAGCCGTCGATACATTGATGGTCGCTCCACCCCAGGCAGTCTCTTTATGCCTGGCGGCTGACCATTCAGCGCTACTGCGTGTACGATCCCTATATCGGCGAGGAGCCATCAAAGCCCTGCTCCCTCATGGGCCGCATAATGTGCGAGACGTTCTCGCCACTCATATCCTCAAGCAGACAGGCTCGTGCGAGCAGGCCAGCCATGCCATCAAGACATGGATGCCGACCTTTGACTGCAAGCTAAAACACTGTAGACATCACTCAGAACGCGACTGCCGTTAGATTTAGAACGGGGTCGGGCGGCCGATTGACGTCACGCTGCTGCCTCGAGATCACGACGGCCGTTCTCACATCACTTGCGCTAAAGCAAATCTGACCTTCTATCGTCACTTTTCTATATATTAGACTCACCTCACATCTCGTGACACTCCACCTTAAATGGAGGTGGACCATGAGCGCACAACACGACATCGATGATGCTGTGGCGAGGCTATTTGGACTTCGCCGGAAGCTTATGCCGCGACTGCAGGCAACGACAAAGCCGGCCTAGAAATGCTCGCGGCCATTCAGGGGGCATTTCACGACTTGCTTTGGCGAAGCAGCACGAAGAAGCTCCGGAAAAGACCCGCTCGGTCTCGAAGCCTTCCAGGCCCTTTAGGTTGGCCACCGCACCGCAGCCGAGCAAGATTGACACGAGAACCGCAACGTGAGAAAAGAACAAACAAAGAACATGTAGGGTTCTCGCCATGTCCAGAACAGACACCGTCATTGGCCGAGCCCTCGCGGAAGTCGCCGCCTCCCGTGCATTGCGCGAACGCATCCTTGCTCGGCGCGCTGAGGCACAGAAGCAGACCGAAGCACCGCCGCCAGTCTACGTCCTGCGCAAGGGCACACAGCTGCGGTTGCCTTTGCAATGACCGCCGCGGCCAAAGAAGAGCCGCTCCTCGACGAGGCGGCTGCCATCCTTGCTCTACACAATGGCGACGCCGTTGAGGCAATCCGCACCCTGTTGGCCGAGCGGGATGCCGTCGAGGAAAAACTTCGATCCGCTGCGATAGCGATGGGCCATGGCTTCGCGAGGGGTTGGCGCACAACGTTGCCCGGCAAATATGTCGGTGAAGGATGAACGTGATCAGGCGTCACGTTGCAACCTTCACCCGTTGGCGCTGACCCGACTCATCGGCGCTCGAATGCTTCGATAAGCCGAAGCCAGGAGGACGGCATGCGTCAGTGGGATGAGGTGCGGGCGAAGCGCGATCGGCTCTGGAGGCTGGCCACGATTTTCACGGCCAGCGTTGTCTCAGTCGGCATTCCGACGGCCATCGTGATTGCCGCCCTCAGATATTAGGATCAGGCGACCACCTGCACGATCAGCCAGGTTAAGTCCAAAACCTGCTACAGGCCTGTCCAGTGCTGCACATCACACCGTGAAAAGTTCCCGAGGGGAGTCTGTCAGGCACTCACATCCGTCTTTTGTCACGACAATCGTTTCGGAGATCACGACAACATGTTTTCCGGTCACGTAAATACCGGGCACCAAATGAAAAACCATACCTTCTTCAATCGTGCGCTTTTCGCCGGCGCGTATTGACAATATGTTGCCTTCTCCCCAATCCGGCGCGTAGTTGATCCCGACCGAATAGCCACTGCGATGACCGAGTGTGTAGCCGAACTCAGCGAAGTTCCTAACATTCAATGCATGGACTTCGTCGCAGGTGACCCCCGGCTTGATGTTGCCAAGCAGCAATTCCAGCGACTTTAAAGTAGCGGTTTCGAGATGTTTCAGCTCTTCCGACTTTCCGCCCACAACGCCCGACCGAAACAATGGGCCTGCGTAGCGGGCAACAACACCGGGAAATTCAAAGGCAAGTGAATCGCCCTTCTGCAATTTGCGGCCCGACCAGGTCGCGTGACCAAGGCTGGTGCGCTGACCGCTTACGATAAACGGCGGCAAGCCCGGAAACTCGCCTCCGTGCTTGATCAAGGTCGACCACACGCAGGCAGCAATATCGTTCTCGTTAACTCCACTCCCTGCCATATCGATTGCAGCTTTCATGGCTGCGCTCGCAGCTTGAGCTGCAATGCGGATTTTTTCGATTTCTCTTGGCGATTTGATCAGACGTAGTTCTTCAACAAATTCTTGCTCGATGACGTTCAAGCCCTTGTTGCTGAGGTTGTTGCACAAACGGTTGTAACGTGAAGCACCGACGAAAAGCGGATCTTTCTCGAGAGCTACGCGCATACCCTTGCCGATTAAGGTGACGATAAGTGCCGTCAACCACTCGATCGGATCATCGCTATCACCATAAACGACAGCAGCACGGTTCCATGAGCGATAGAGCGTATTACTCGCATCGATCGAACGCAGAAGATTAACGGGCATCCCCTCCTGTGCAATCACGCAGGCCTGAAGATATTGATAGGCCGGTGTGTCGTGGCCAGTCAGATAATTGATGTTCTCAGGCGCGAAGGCCACGACCACATCGATTTCAGACACTGCCATTTTTGCTCTGACCGCTTGAAGTCGGGCTTCGTACTCCTCATCGGGGAATGGTAGAGCTTCCAGTAGCTCTCCTTCGCCGACTACGATCTTTACGGTGTCGTGAAAAACGGTGCTGTTGCGGTTCATGTCGTGTTCGCTGCTTCTGGATGGAATTAAATCTATGGTCTTACGTCTATTTTGTTCACGCGTTCGCGGTCATGAAATTCAGCACGCGCTCATATTCAGGACGTGAACGATCGAGGGATTTCGGATCGCCGTCAAAGGCAATCTTACCGCCATTCATAAAGATAAGACGGCTCGAGACTTTCATCGCAAAGTTCATTTCATGCGTGACGATGATCATGGTCCTGCCGCTCTTTGCGAGGTCTTCCATGATTTTCAGAACCTCGCCGACGGTCTCCGGATCGAGGGCCGATGTAGGCTCATCAAACAATAGAACCGATGGCTCCAGGGCCAGCGACCGAGCTATAGCAACGCGCTGCTGCTGACCGCCAGAAAGCTGGTGTGGATACTTGTTTTTGTGGGAAAGCATCCCGACACTTTGCAAAAGTGAACTGGCAAAGGCCTCGCGTTCTGCTTTCGTATTTCTTGCATGATAGGAAGGAGCGAGCAGAACATTATCAATCGCCGTTAGATGAGGGAACAGGTTGAAGTTCTGGAACACCATTCCAACATCGACGATCTGCTCAATCGAAGGCTTGGGATGCTTCGAACTTTCTTTTGCGCCGCTCAGAAACGGCTTATTATTCAAGAAAACAAAGCCTTTATCAAGGATTTCTAGTCCATTTAAGCAACGGATCAGCGTAGTCTTTCCCGAGCCGGACGGACCGATGATCGATATGACCTCGCCTTGCATGACCTTTAGATCGATACTGTCGAGTACGGTATGATTGCCGAACGTCTTGACGCCATCCTTGAGCTCAAGCGCAATCGTCGCTTTAGCATCGTTTCTGTATTTGCCGTTCTCGGCCATAAGCACAGGCGCTTTGCCGCAGTAAAGTTTCGCAGAACGCTTTGTTAGATCAAGCCGCCGTTCCAAGAATTTCAGCGAGAGATCGAATATAGTCACGATGAAGATATAAAAGGCTGCTACCGCCAACATTGTTTCCAGAACCATAAAATTCTGGGTATATAGGCGCTGACCGACAAGCAGGATTTCAGTCAACGAAATGGCGGAAACCAGCGAGGTCAGCTTGACGATCGTTACCATTTGGTTCCCGAGCGAAGGCAGCGCAATGCGCAATGCCTGCGGGATAATGATTAGGCGCTGAATGCCATAGGCGCCGATTCCAAGCGTTCTGCCCGCCTCGCGCTGTCCCTTGTTGATCGACTGCAGCGCGCCTCGATGAATTTCAGACATATAAGCTGTTTCCGACAAGACCAGCGCCACAAGCCCGGTAATGAACGGCGTGGACAGCAGGTATCCGGTAGAAGGAAACACCTGAGGCATATTGTAGACAAAAATGATCAGAACCAGCGTTGGCAGACTTCTAAAGAACCACACGTAAAACAGCGACGGTATACGAAGATATGTCTTTGCTGAGAGTCTGCACAATGCAACCAGAAATCCAAAGAATATGCTTAGGATCCCTGCAGCGAGGCTAAGCTCAGCTACAAGCAGGGTAGCATTCCAAAAATCTTTACTTGCGAGCAGGCTGACTGTATAATTCCAATCAAATTCCATCGTCGCAACCTCCTCCGCGCGTGCAAAATCTGCGCGCCCGCCTAAAAACAGAAGGCGGACGCTGCTAGGTTTAATTTGAAAGATTTATGGGTTCAGGCCATAGCTCTGGCGCCGCTACTCTATTCCGAGCGAATCTTTAATTTCTGCTTCATTTGGCTCGGCCAGATTGTATTGGGTCAGCAGCTCTTGATATTCGCCGCTGGCCTTAATGTCAGCCAAGCCGGACTCTATAGCCTTCGCTAGCTCCGTATTTCCCTTGGCCACACCAAAGCCGATCACGATCGGATACAGCATGGTTTCGCTCGAAACCTTCAAACGACCATTCGATGCATCAACCGCCGCTTTACCAACGCCGGCATCAACAATTTGAACGTCCACACCGTTTGAAAACAGGGCCTGCCCGGCTTCAGCCGATGTACCAAATTCCTGGATGATGATCGCGTTGCCACCACATTTTTCTTCGGACAGCGCCTTCATGGCCGGAATCCAGGCCGCGCCCTGCTGGGAGCCGACGCGGCTGCCGCAGAGGTCTTCCGGAACTTTTGGTGCCGCCTGGCTGTCCGAACGCACGACAAGCGACGCGCCCGACAGGGCGTAAGGCACATAGTCAATAACCTTTGCGCGCTCAGCGGTCACATAAAGCGCCGACGCGATCATGTCATACTTCTTGGCGCGCAGGCCGGGGATGAGACTTGCAAAACGCGTATCAAGAAACTCGACTTCAACGTTCATTTTCGGCGCAATGAGCGCCAGAATGTCAGCATCAAATCCTTTGGCGACACTGTCTTCAAGGTAGTTATAAGGCGGATAAATCAGATCAGAACCGGCTTTAAGTTTGCCCTCCTCCAACAATCCAGCCGCCCAAGTGGTTGTGCTCATAGAAGCTACGCTCAGCAATACAACAGCAGCAGCCGCCAGCTTGAGTGCGTATTTGTTTCTCATGGCGTTCATGTCGTCTCCCTTATTACAAACTACGCGACGAATTACGCTTCCGCACTCGGAGGCGAATCCACTCCAACCACACCGACAAGCCCGTGCTGCTTTATGTCACGGAAGATAAACGTCGTATCCGAATCCCGGATACCGTCGTGCTTAATCAGTTCTTCGAATAGAAATTTGTAGACGTCGGACGCCGATACAAAACCAGCCTTAATTGTCACATCATAAGGGCCAGTAGAAATCGTGACGCTTTCCACAAAGTCGTACCTCGCAACCGCCTCGGCGACTTCATTGAGCTTTGCGCGCTCGACAACAAGCCCAATATAGACTGGCGTGGTGTATCCAAGGTCCACGGGACTGGCGACGGCACGGACTTTTACAATTCCGTCGTTCAGAATGCGATTCAGCTTCTTTCGGGCCGTCGGCTCACTAACCTGAAGCCGGCGCGCCAATTCGACGGTCGACATTCGTCCGTCTTCTTGCAGTAGCCTGACTATGCCTTTTTCGTCATCGTCCAACATTCAAAATCTCCTTTATTGAAAAATAGTAGAGGCTATTTTTTTGTCAATACGTAAAATTGTTGAGAAGCTTTTTTCTTTTTACGAAATTTCCAGGCCTGTGAGATGGCCACTGGGCGGTCATGGTCCTGGTCTGGAAGGATGTCATAGGGTGAGTAGGTTCTATCCTGGCCTCTCCCAGCAGGTGCCCCTTGCGCGCGCGTAAAGCACGTCGCTTTTTTAAAAGCCCCCTGGGGCTTTCAGCCTTGATCGGAACCGATGCTTGTCCAAGCGGTGCCAAGCGCTTGCAACTCACCTTGTCACTGCGAAGTTGAGTCTTGACGGTCTGAAGCTCTCGTCCATGCGGACGATGACCGATACCTCTTTCAGCCCGTTGCGGACATGACCCCGTGCTCGCGGGAGCCCGCTCCTAGTTCAATCGATGCCGGAACATCCAGGCGGATATTGGCATCGTGACCGCGGCGATGACGACCAACGCCAACATGTCAGGAAGCAGTTCAGTGAGGTGTGCGCCCTCGAGATAGACGCGACGGGTGATCGAGATTGCGTATTTCAGTGGATTGATCATCGTGACGTATTGGAGCACCTCGGGCATGTTGTCTGTCGGCGACATAAGCCCCGAGAGCAGCATGAACGGCATCAGAAACATGAAACACAGGATCATCGCCTGCTGCATGTTCGCGGCGAGCGACGACAGGAACAGGCCGAAGCCGATCGCAGCCGCCAGGAAGAGCGCCAGCCCGAGATAGAGCGTCAGTAACGAGCCCGCGAAGGGTATCTGGAACCAGAACAACGCCACCATGAGAATGGCGGACGACTGGGCGATGCCGACGATCATCGAAGGGACCGCCTTGCCGACCATGATCTCGGTGGGCGTGAATGGCGCGACGAGCAGTTGCTCGAACGTTCCTTCCTCGCGTTCGCGTGCCACAGACATCGCCGTCAGCATCATCGTCATCATCATGGTTATGGTCCCGATCAACGAAGGAATCATGGTCCAGCGCGTCTCGAGTTGCGGGTTGAACCAGGCGCGAGTCGTGACCTGAACGGCAGGGCCGGATATTCCCTTCCGCGAACGCCAGTCGGCTGCGAAGTCCGCGATGATCGTATTGGCGTAGCCTTGCGCGACGCCGCTGGTATTGGAGTTGCGCCCGTCCGCAATGACTTGCACTGCCGACGAACTACCGCTTGCGAGCTGGCGCTCGAAATCGCGCTCGACGACGATGACAAGGATAACCTTCTTAGTGTCCAGCAACGTGACTGCCTGGCCTGTCTGTGCCAGCGTCGCCTGCCGCTGAAATATTCCGGAACCCTCAAGCTTCGATATGAGTTCCCTGGATGTCGCGCTCCGATCCAGGTCGATGAGCGCGTAGGGAACCGTGTTCAGGTCGTAGGTGGCCGCGTAGCCAAAGATTAGGCACTGAAGGATCGGCGGAAGGACAAGGCTTGCTCGGCTCTTCGGGTCCTTGAGAATGACCAGAAGTTCCTTGCGGATCAGGGTGACGATACGAAGCAGGGAGGCCAGCATCACGCGATCCTTTTTCGGGTCAGCTTCACCGACAGGGCAAGCAGTGCGGTCGCCATTCCGGCGAGAACGGCCGCATTGGGCAGAATGACGTTCCAGATGTTTCCGGCGAGGAAAAGGGTCTGCAGCAACGTCACGAAATAGCGCGCGGGAAAGATGTAGGTGATCATCTGCACCGCGACCGGCATGCTCCGCGGGTCGAACATGAAGCCGGAGAGCATCATGGCCGGCAGGAACGTCACGAACATTGTTACTTGGCTTGCGATGAACTGATTTTTGGTCGCAGACGAGATCACAAGCCCGAGACCGAGGGCAACCAGCAGGTAAAGCATGGACACGACAGTTAGAATGACGAGCGAGCCGCGAAGCGGGACGCCGAACAGCAGCGTGCTGCCAGCGACACAGAGCGCAAGTCCTGCAAGGCCTAGCAGGAAATAGGGAACTGTTTTCCCCAACAGTATCTCAAAGGAGTTTACGGGTGTGACGAAGAGCGCCTCGAACGTGCCACGTTCCCATTCGCGCGCCATGACGAGTGCAGTCAGCATTGCGCCGATCAGTGTCATCACCAGAACGATAAGTCCTGGAACCAGAAAATAGGTGCTGTCGTTCGCCTCGTTAAACCAAAGGCGAGACTCAATGTTGATTAGGCCGCCAGGATTTCCGGTTCGGGCCGCTTCCTTGGCGGCCCAAACTGCGACTGCGCCCTGAGCGTATCCGAGCGATATCCGAGCGGTGTTGGAGTCCGCTCCGTTCACGATCACCTGGACCTCGGCGTTCCCGAGTTTGAGGGTGCGAGCAAAATCCGCGGGAATTCTGACGATGGCATTGGCTCGGGACGACATCAGCATCTCCCGTGCCTCCGCCATCGTCTTGACCGGCATGGCGGAAAAGTAGTCAGACAGTTCGAAGACAGAGGCGACGCCGCGCGCTTCGGCCGAATTGTCTTCCATGACGATCGCCACCGGAACGTTCTTGACGTCAAGGTTGATGCCGTAGCCAAAGAGGACGAGCAGCGCGATGGGCATCACGATGCCAATCGCGATGCTGCTCGGATCGCGAAGGAGCTGCCAGCTTTCCTTCCTGATGAGCGCGCTTATCCGCCGGAGGGCGGCGAGCATCCTGTTAGCGTCGTGGGCGCTCATGTTGTGCCCTCTTTGTCCTTGCGCCGCTCCTCTTCCACAATGGCAATGAATGCCTGCTCCATGGTCGGTGCTTTGCCCTGATCGGTCTCTGCACGTGCCCTGATATCAAGGGGTGTGCCTTCCGCCAGGTTCTTGCCCGCGTCCAGGATGATGATCCGATCGCAATACTCGGCCTCCTCCATGAAATGGGTCGTGACGATAATTGTTACCCCACGCTCGGAGAGTGCAGTGATCCTGCCCCAGAACTGGCGTCTGGCGAGCGGATCGGCACCGCTGGTGGCCTCGTCGAGGAACAGGATCTCGGGCTCGTGGAGCAGCGCCGCTGCCAGCGCCAGGCGCTGCTTGAAACCACCGGGCAACTGGCCACTTGGCAACTCGGAAAACTGATCGAGCTCGAACTGCTCCTTCAGAACTTTGATCCTCTCCCTCTTGCCACTCCCCCTCAGACCGTAGGCACTGGCAAAGAATTCGAGGTTCTCGTCGACCGTGAGTTGCCGGTAGAGCGAGAACTTCTGCGCCACATACCCGAGCTTCTGCCGAGCCTTCGCACCAGCGGTCAGGAGGTTTGCACCTGCCACTTGAAGTGTGCCGCTCGTGGCGGGTAAAATGCCGCAAAGCATCTTGAACGTCGTGCTCTTGCCGGCTCCGTTCGGACCAAGCAGGCCGTACACCTCGCCTTGTCGGACTTTGAAGCTCACGTGGTCGACGGCTGTGAAGTCGCCGAAGGTTCTGACGAGATCGTCGACCTCAACGACCGTCTCACCGGGTCCGGAGGCCTGGGTAGCGACGCCGATATTGCTCTTTCGCCGTTGATCACCTGCGATCGCGTCAAAGAGCAACATGAACGCATCCTCAAAACGCGGTTCCACTGCTTCCGTCTCAAGCGTTCTTCCGTCGAGTTCCAGTGACTGTGGATCTGCGGTGGACTTCCTGACGACACGGACGCGGCCTGCTTCAGGAACCGCATCGGCAATGCCCGGCAATCCGAACAGGCGCGCCTGGAGAGACCGCGCGCGCACCCCATCCGGGGCGCTGACCAGAAAGCAGCATCCCTCGGCTTTGGCGGTAATCTCGTCCGGGCGACCTTCCGCCAGAACCCGACCGGCATGCATGAGCACGGCGTGTTCGCATCGCTCGGCCTCCTCCAGATAGGATGTCGAGACGATGACGGACAGGCCATCTTTGACAAGCTTGAACACAATCTCCCGGAGCTCGCGCCGGGAGAGAGGATCAACCCCAACGGTCGGTTCGTCGAGAAGGAGGAGTTGTGGAGACCGGACGAGGGTGCACGCAAGTCCGAGCTTTTGTTTCATGCCTCCTGACAGTTTGCCCGCTGGCCTTGCCCTGAACCGTCCGAGCTGGGTCATCTCGAACAGGCGCGGATAAACGTCCGCTCTCTGTTCCGCCGTCACGCCATGCAAATCGGCATACAGATCGAGGTTCTCCTGGACGCTGAGGTCTTCGTAGAGACCGAAGCGCTGCGGCATGTAGCTGATCTGGTCCTGAACTTGCTGCGGGGAGCGGGTGACGTCGATGCCGATGACGTGAAGATTTCCGCTGTCTGGGACGACGAGTCCGGAGGCTAAACGCAACAGCGTCGTCTTGCCTGCTCCGTCTGGTCCGACCAGCGCTGTCAGTGCGCCGCGTTCCACCTTCAGCGAGATACCCGTAAGAGCTTCGACAGCCTCGCCGGTGTTCCGGATGAAGGTCTTTCGGACATCCTTCGCGACAAGGGCTGCTTCATTGGCACTCATCGTGGGTGATCCTATTGCCGGGCGGTGGAGGTCTCGCCGTTATCGAGGATCGGCCTGACCGTCGCGGGCATTCCCAGCCTGAGGAGGTTGTCGGGATCATCGACAAAGACTCGCACCTCGTAGACGAGGCTGCTGCGCAGTTCCTCGGTCTGCACCGTTTTGGGCGTAAACTCGGCGACCGGCGAGATGAAGCCGATCCAGCCCTGAAACGGGCGTCCGGGCGCAGAATCCACGGACACAGAAGCCTTCATGCCGGGCCTGATCCGCCCGAGTTGGGTTTCGGAAACGTATGCACGTGCCCATTTCGGACTGATTGTCGCCAACGAGAACGCCGCGCGTGTGGGCGATGCCATCTCGCCTGGCTCGATCAGCCTCGACCTGACGACGGCATCGACCGGAGACTTCAGCTCGGCGTCGGCAAGCTGTTGATGCAACAACATCACGTTAGCTTCGGCCGCATGAAGCTCCGCCTCTCCTTGTTGGATGTCTTCGATCCGCGGGCCGGCCACAAGCAAATCCAGCGCTTCCTGATTTGCTGCAACCTTGGCATCGGCCATTCTTGAGGTCGCTTCCGTGATTTCAAGGGACCGCTGGCTGGCGACGGATCGCAATGCCAGGTCACTTTGACGCTCATATTGTATCCTTGCATTCGCTGCATCGGCCTTGGCGGAATCGAGATTGGCGCGCGCCTGGGCGATCTCCTCCGGTCTGCTGCCACTCTTCAGGCGAGCGAGATTGGCGCGTTGGCTGGCGGCCTGCGCCTCTGCCTGAGCAACTTGTGGCCGAAGCCTGCTGGTGTCGAGCCTGCCGAGAAGCTGATCCTTTTTGACGCGGTCGCCTTCTTCAGCAAGGACCTCGGCGACCCGCTCGCTCCCGTTGAAGGCCAGACTGACCTGCCGGAAATCGACGTTGCCATAGAGAACGAGTTCGTCAGAACCGCCATGGCGGTAGAGATACCACCAAATTGCCCCGCCGCCGACTGCGGCCAAGAGCATGAGAATGGCAACGAGGCGTTTCATGGCCGGAATGCACTCCAATGAGCAGGCATGGCGCAATGGCGCCGAGCGGGGCACTTGTCAAATCGTAATTTCAAATTATAATTTAAACTATCAATGGTCAAGGGCTGCATCAGTGGGACACGCAAACCGACAAGCACGCGTCAAGGAACGCCAGGACGGAGCAAGCACCCGGACGAACCTTCTGAATGCTGCTGGGGGCGTATTCGCCGAACTCGGGTTCGATCGGGCGACGGCAAAGGAAATTGCCAGTCGTGCCGAAACGAATGCGGCAGCCGTGAACTATCACTTTGGTGGCATCCAGGGCCTCTATGAGGAGGTACTCGTGGAAGCCCATCGGCGAATTGTGAACTACAATGACCTCGCGCAGGCGCTCGCTGCAAGCAGTGACCCTAAGGAGAAGCTTCGCCGCCTGTTGAGCCTCGTCGTCAAGGTCATTCGTGCAGATGTGAAGGACGCATGGCCCATCAAGATCATCGTCAGGGAACTGATAGCGCCAACGGCTCATATAGAGCGGCTGCGCCGCGAAGAATTGGAGCCCAAAAAGGCTCTACTGACAGGTGTCGTAGCGGAGATTATGGGAATTGAGCGGGATGATGCCCTAGTGGGGCAAGCGGTCTTCTCAGTCATGTCTCCTTGCTTCATGATGATGGTCGCGGAGAAACGACTATCGGAGATCATTCCTTCGATTGGTCGTGAGGTGACGAGCGATGACGAGTTGGTGGACCGGCTGGTATGCTTCGCTCTCGGCGGCCTCGCAGGGCTGGCTGGAGACAGGGCTTAATCATTGAACCGAAGTCCTGTGACGTGGGTCGCGGCGCCCCGATCACACTATTGAAGGGGTTCGCGAGTTGCCGCGTCAGCTGCCCATTTCCGATCCGACATCCACTGCGAAGCCCCGTCCGCCAACGTTTTGCGCCAGAAAGATCGCAGGTCCCGCGGGGCACTCGCGCCATCCCGGACGACGCACGATGTCCGCTGTTGGTGCCACGCGGACGAGAGCCGATGGTGGCTTTTGGCCCACCTTTGAAGATATCAGAGAGCGCGGTGCCGGCATCCTGGGCTTGGCCCGTGAATTCCTCAAACTGCATCTGGCCTATCCGTCCATGTCATGCATCGGTTTGACACCCTCGGGAACACGCTTTTCCGCAGCCGTGCGATGGCCGCTAATCGCGCAAAGGTGACGAGCGCCGACCTTGACCGCGGTCGCCAACAGCATGGCCTTAATCCCTGATTTCAATCTGGGCTTCATGGGCCGCGGCAATGAATGCAAATCTTGCCTGCTCAGCCGTCTTCTTGCCCTTGATCGCCGCCTCGATGACAAGCAGAGCCCGGTTCAGCGCTTCGCCATCGTCAAGCGGCCAATCTTCAATGAGAGCCCATGAGGCTTGTTGTAGGTTGCTTATGGTCGTGAATTTGCCCGGCGCTTCCAGCGCCAAAGTCACACCCTTGTTCCAGTTGTTGCTCACGAAATGGCCTCCAAGATACGATTTCGAGAACTCTTAGCATCGATCGGCACGCATGGTGAGAGGGTGTGGAAACGTCAGTTGTCGGCGCAAAGTAGACGGGTGCTGAAGTCCGCTGACGGCCAAAAGCGAGCGCCACCGCGGAAGTCGCTATTTACTCGGAGCATCGCACCGAATTCGCCCTCATCCGTAAAGTCCTGCTGAGGATGCGGGCGTGGGAAAACTACCTCGTGTTCGAGCGATAAGGCGACTCGCGAGGCATCGTTCGAATGTACTTTTTGCAAGGCGATGGAATGATGGAACCGATGTGAACGACGTTTGTCGGATGCAAGTTCGACGTGAACATGCAGCCGGCCATGTGAACCTCAAGGGTCCTAAGAATTCGAGGCGAGGAGCCGTCCTGGCGGTGGGGACTGTTTGGCTAACCTTGAACTTTTAGCCAATCAAGGAGAGATGAGGAGTGATCCGGGACGTCCGAAATGACTGTCACGTGTCCCCGCCCCCGGCTGCTTTTCGCTATGGGTTGAGTGGTGGCAGTGCGGTTCCTGGCTTTCCGATGGGCCATATGCGGGCGGCAAGAATCCATCGCCTGCGACATGAGATCAGCCCCTCCAAAAGGGCAACTCTCACCTCGCGCGGCAGTCTCTGATTCGAATCCCCGTACCGCACTTGCCCATAGCTATCATATGCCTTGATCGTGTCTGCGTCAGCATGACGGGCGAGCCAGGAGCGTAGTGGTGTCAAACCAGCCTTGCGTGCCCACGCGTCGAGCGCTTGCGCCAACTCGGCAGTGGAGCCACCGTGGGCTGCATCCTCCACATGTCGAAAGTACATGGCTTCGGATTCCTGCTGCCGCGACCTGCGCCCTTCCCACCACACTTCGAACCGCGACAAACCTAATGCAAGCGAGCCGATGACAAGCCCGGCCGCAACGGCTCCGGCGACAAAGCCGCCAATGATCCAGTTGAAGCGGTTCGCTTCAGAGTTTGCAGAGGGTAGAGCAATCGCGTTCGACAAGGCGGACGCGGCCGCCACCGTCACCGTCACCTCCGGCGCACTCGCTGATCGGGTGGTCGCCGTGCTGGGGTCGAACCAGCTCAGGTCGACGGCAGGAAGGATATAGGTGCCGGGATCGGCGAAGAGATAGCTCGCCACGTCCTTGCGCACGCCTGCAACTGCCACACCGCTTCGATCGGTCTCTTCCGACAGTGAGGGGGCCTGTCGGTACAAGCGCACGCCTTGCGGAGCGGAGAGGTCCGGCTCGGGAATCATCATCGCGCGCAGGCCCTCGGCATGGACCGTGATCGTCCGCACCAAAATATCGCCGGCCTTCAATGTTGCAGGGTCCCGGTCAAAAACCTGCTCAACGGCAATTTTCGCAGCCACAACATCGCTACCGCGCTGAGTGGAACCGGGAGGAACCTGCACCGTGAACCGGAGTGATGGGAGGGTAACCTTGCCCTGTGTCGTCTGCCCGGCCACCGCTGCGTATCCGAAGGTGATCTCGGCAGGCGGCAGGGAAAAGTCCCCCGATTGCTGGGGGGTGATCACGTAGGTTCGGCGAATGCCGGAGTACTCTGCCCCGTCGATTGTTTCGTTGAGGTTCAGCGCCCGTCCATCCTGGAGCGTGACGATGGCACCGGGTAGGTTGATTGCCGGGAACTGTGGCGGTTGCAGAAAATAGTTCGGCACCAGTACGTCCACATCGACCAGGACTTCCTGTCCGACATACAGGGTCCCCTGGGACTGCAACCTCGCGCGTGCAACCGGGTCGGCTGCCTGCGCGACGACTGTGGTTGCAAAACATCCCAACAGCATAGCCAGCAGCGATACGAGAGACAGACGGTGGATGCTCACTGTTTTGCCGCTCCCGCTGCTTCGATGGCGAACTTGCGGCCCAGCAGGGCGGCCGGGGAGACCTGAATGTTGCGCATCCACATTTCCTCCGTCTGGGGTCCTCCCTTTACCTCGCCCTCCTTGCCGCGCTTGCCCTTGTCGTCGAATTGAACCTGGTCGGGATCGAGCCCGGCCTGCTCCTGCTGCTGCTCCTCTTCTTCCTTGTCCTTCTGTTTCTTTCTGCGTTCCGCCAGAGCAAGGTTGGATTTTGCCTGGGCCCAATCGGGTCGTTGCTTCAATGCTTGTTGATAGGCCGAAATGGCCGCCTCCGGCCTGTCGAGATGCATCAGGGCATTGCCCTGATTGTAGTAGCTTTCCGCTGTGTTCGATCGGGCAAACGCGTCGATGGCGTCCTGGTATCGGCCTGCCCGGTAGAGCGAAACGCCGCGCCAGGCCGGGTCGGAAAAGTGGTCGGCGGCAGCGGCAAAGTCTCCGGCCCGGAATGCACGTTGTCCCTGCTGGTCCGGCGTCCACCAGAGGGCGGCCCAGGGTTCGTTTTGGTCGGCGGCTTGTGCCGGAAAAGGCGAACCCAGCGACAAGATCAACATTGCTGAGCCGAGCCAGTGCAGCGTGTGGCCGCGGCGGAACGTCAACGCGGCCAGGAACGCGATGGGGATTGTGAGATACCAGCCGAAATCGCGCCACCGTGTCAGGCCTTCCTCCGACTTCTGCGCAAAAACAGTCTGGATGCGCCGGACGATCCAGTCGACGTCGCCGTCGTCAAGGGTGACGGTTGCCACCTGCGCACGCGAGGACGATTGCAGATCCTTCAAGGCATCGACATCGAGTCGCGCCTGGACGCGCGCGCCGGAGCTGTCGGTAAGGTATTCGCCGTTTCCAAGTCTGACCGGGCCGCCTTCGGGCGTCCCTATGCCGAGAACCATCAGATCGTTGTGCCCCTTGTAATCGGCGAAAGCCGAAAAGGCGCTACGCTCGACCCCGTCGGTGAGGAGCAGGATCGTGCCGGGTGCCGTCTCGTCGGCCAGCGCGGCCCCGATGACATCCAGAGCCTTGGCTGTATCTTTGCCCGGAACGGGCATCAGCGCCGGCGAAAGGGCTGCGAGATAGGTGGCGATCAACGAGGCGTCGTCGGTCAAGGGCAGCACCATGTGGGCGGAGCCCGCGTAGGCGAACAGCGCCGTGCGCGCGCCCCGCCGCCGTGCCATGATGTCCCGCACCTTCAGCTTCGCTCGTTCGAGGCGGGTCGGTGAAACGTCCGTGGCATTCATCGTCGGCCCGAGGTCGATCGCAATCGCAAGCGGTGCGGTGTCTTCCACGAACGGCGGGCGCTCCCGCTCCCACGTCGGGCCGGCGACGGCAATGCCGGACAAGGCCAGCAGTCCGGCTACGAGATGCACGGGACGAAGCCCGCGGGTCCGGCCGCGGTCAATCAGGAGGTGGTCGAGCAGTTTCGGGGCGATCAGGTTCTTCCAGCGCGAGCGCATGTCCGATTGCCGGCCAAACAGCCAGACAAGCAGGATGGCTCCGAGAACGGCAAGCAACCACCAAGGACGAAGGAAATGGAACTCGGTGATCATGCTTGCGCCTCGCCTTCCGCCCGATCGGCGGTGCGGATCGAAAGCAGCCACGCCAAGGCGTGATAGAGGAAGGCAAGGACAATGCCAGCACCGAGCGGGTAGTGGAACAGCTCTATGCGCGGACGCCAACTCAGTGTTTTCTGGTTGGCCGGGGTGATCTGGTCGAGCAGGTCATAGATGCCGGCCAAGGCTTTATGATCCTGGCCGAAGAAGTAGCGCCCGCCGGTCGTGGTCGCGATCTTTTCCAGCGTTGCCGTGTCGAGCTTCTGTTCGCCTTGCGCAGCCGGATCGCCAATCCCGACGGTGTGGATGCGGATGTGGTTCTCCTTTGCGATCTCGGCCGCCTTGTCCGGTGGCATTTTGCTTGCGGTATCGTTGCCGTCGGTGAGAAGGACCAAGACCTTGTCTGGCGCTTTGCTTTGCTGGAACAGCTTGATGGCAAGCCCGATAGCGTCGCCCACCGCCGTTCGAGGCCCGGCCATTCCCGGAACGGTGTCCTCGAGCATGGCGCGGACGGTTCCATGATCCATCGTGAAGGGAACGATTGGGTAGGGTGCGTCGCCAAAGGCGATCAGTCCAAGACGATCGTTGGAACGGCGTACGATGAAATCCGCGACAACCGCCTTCACGGCATCGACGCGCGCCTCTAGGTTGCCTTGTGGATCGCGGAAATCACGTGTGTCCATCGACTGCGACAGGTCGAGCGCCAGCATCAGATCGCGTTGCGGCTCTGTCTTCTCGATCGGCGGCTCGACATATTGCGGTCTGGCCAGCGCCAACAGGACCAGCAACCAGCAAAGCGGGCCGATGATCTTCTGCAGAAGGTTGGAGTGGGGAACGACGGATCCTTCCGTCGGGCCAATCCCGGCTGCTTTCGTGATGTCGTCGAAGAAGGGAATGCGGACCGCGGGGGTCTGTTCCCGGTATGGCGGAAGCAGCCACCAGATGAGAAGTGGCGCAGGCAAAAGCAGGAGCAGCCATGGATGTTCAAGGGTGTACATCGTGCCCCTCTATCCATTGGCGAGCGGCCGAGATCGTTCGCCGGACGGCCGCGTCGTCGCTCGCGGCGATCGGCAGGCGGTATTCGGTCTCGGAAAAAAAGCGATAGGCTGCATCGTCCAATCGTGCTTTGCCAGCATGGGACTTTAGGAATTCCGCCCACTCCTGGCCGTTGAGGGCCGCGACTGCATCGCGTGGCCATACGGCAAGCGCGGTCCGCTTGAGAAGCGCAGGCAGGCTTGCAAGTGCGCGTTGCCGACCGTCTGGCTGCCCGATCTCCGCCTCCAGTGCGGTAAGTTCCGCCAGCGCATCGCGACGGTAGCGGTTCTGGGCTCGATGGACGAGCCAGCGCCAGAGCGCAAAGGCCAAGGCGAGCAAGATGACCATGGCTACCACGGCCCATCCCACGGTGGCAGGCATCATCGACACAGCGGGAGGCAGCGCGATGTCCGCCATTTCCCGAAGGGTGGCGTCGAGCATCGGATCGTGGGCGGGCGTGGTCGGCTCCATCTATCGCCTCCTTTGCCGCCAAGCCAGTTGCCCGAGGAGCGTGCGCAATTGCGGAGCCACCTCTTCGGCCGCGGATATGGGCAGCATTGGCAGTCCCATCTCTTTTTGCCATGAAAGCAGATCGCGCCCGCGGCTGCGGGCGAAGCTGTCGACCGCGTCCCGGACGTTGCTACGGCCGAACTGCAGTTCCGCTTGTAGCGTCCCACTGCTTACGACCATGTCGCCCTGGCGCGGCAGCTCGAGCAGGAAGGGATCATAGATCAGGATGGCGATGACGTCGTTTGCGACCGACATCTTCATGAGAAGATCCCGTGTCGTCGGGCCGTGACCGTCGAAATCGCTGACGACGATGATCAGATGATCGTGCCGCGCGACGGCCGCGACCTTGTTGAGGACCGTATCCAGTTGGCCAGGCGTTCGCGTCGCGTTGGACATTGCGCTCAGCTCGTTGTTCTTGACCGCGATCGCATTGGCGAAACGCATCACCGCTTCGCGGCTGCGGTGGGGACGCACCGCCCCCTGCCCCGCGTCGTTGAATACCATTCCGCCGACACGGTCTCCGAGTGCCATCACGCGCCATGCACACAAGGCCGCTACTTCCGCCGCGGCGACTGATTTCATCGTGCGCCGACTGCCGAAGAACATGTTGACACGTTGGTCGACGATGATCAGGCCAGGACGATCCTTTTCCTCGTCATAAACCCGAACGAAGGGCTGCCCGGTGCGGGCAGTGACGCGCCAGTCGATGGTGCGGACGTCGTCACCGGGCATGTAGGTCCGCAGTTCCTCGAAACTCAGCCCCCGACCGCGCATCCGCGATTCATGGCGGCCGGCGAGCAATCGACGTACCGGTGCCTTGCGCAGGAACGTCAGGTCGCAAGCGATCGGTTCCAGGGCTGCGAGATCGTCGATGGTGACGTATGCACCGTCCGAACTGCGCACAGCCCGCCGGGCGATCCCTTTCGATCTTCCGAGGGCGGGTAGAGAAATTGCCATTGCAAGACCCTCCCGGTCAGGCGGTCGCGACCTTCTCAACGATCATGTCGACGGCCTGGTCGGCGGTGATCCCGCCAGCATGGGCCTCGTAGGAGAGCACAAGCCTGTGGCGGAACACGTCGTGGACGATAGCCTGCACGTCATCCGGCGTTACAAAATCCCGGCCATTCATCCACGCATGTGCGCGTGAAACCTTGTCGAGGCCGATCACCCCGCGAGGGCTGACGCCGACCTGCACCCACTTCGCCAAATCCGCATCGATCTTGTCAGGATAGCGTGTCGCCATGACGAGCGCGACGATGTAGTCCTCGACAGCGCTGGAGACGGTGATGTTGGAGATTTCCCGTCGCGATGCGAGTACGACTTCGACCGCAAGTTTTTCCAACCCCGCGCTCTTGCCGTGCGTCTCCTTTTCTTCGGAGCGGACGAGTTCCATGATCGCCACTTCCGACTTGGCGTCAGGATAGTCGACGCGAATGTGCATGAGGAACCGGTCGAGCTGGGCCTCGGGCAACGGATAGGTACCTTCCTGCTCGATCGGGTTCTGCGTCGCCATGACGAGGAAGAGATCGGGCAGCGGATGGCTCTGGCCACCAACCGTCACTTGCCGCTCTTCCATCGCTTCAAGCAAAGCCGATTGCACCTTTGCCGGAGCGCGGTTGACTTCGTCCGCAAGAATGAGATTGGCGAAAATCGGCCCCTGCTGGAACTTGAACTGTCCCTTGCCGTCCTGAGTGTAATAGATTTCAGAACCGGTGATATCGGATGGTAGCAAATCGGGTGTGAACTGGATGCGTGACAGGTCCGCTTCAAGGTTCTTCGCCAGGCTCTTGATAGCGCGCGTCTTTGCCAGCCCGGGCAACCCCTCGACGAGCAGATGGCCATTGGCCAGCAGGCCGAGCAGCAGACGCTCGATCATCCCTTCCTGACCGATGATCGATTGGCCGATCTTCTTGCCAAGCGCTTGAATGTCATCTCGATTGCCCATTGCAATTTCCTTCTACAAAAACCGATTGCGCAAAGAGCTTTGTTTCCGGTGTGCGAGCGAAGCCGGGGAAGCGCAGATCAGGGAGAAGTTCCATCCGCCGAACCTTCGGCGGTCGTCTTCAAAACGAACACAAGGGCTTCTTTGCTCGGCGCATCATTCCATGCAGGCAAACTGTCCGACTGCGCGAACAGGCATATGGCGACCAGGAACGCCCGTCGGGTGGTTCGGAACATCCTCGACCCTTTTTTGTGACAAAGATGCGCGAGACGAGGCGCGCGGCATGGCGCGCCTCGTCGCCTTTGTTACTGGGCCTTGGATTTGGCCTCGTTCTCCTTGATCTTCGCTTCGACGTCTCGAGCGATCTGGTCGATCGAGAAGCTCGCAGGCTCTTGGCTCGGCGGATACTCGATGAACGTCTGCAGGAAGCCGGCGGCGTGCATCGTTATCTGCGCGATTTTGAAGTCGTTGCGGACGAGCCAGTCGAAGTACTGATCGGACACGATGTCGGCCCGTTCGAACGGGTCCATTCTCAGGTGGTACAGTTTGGGCACGCGTAGGGGTGTGAAGGGTTCCTGCCAGACTTGGAATCCGCCTGGATACTTCATCTCGACGAAGACCGCCTTCCAGTCACCCAATCGGTAGGCGACAAGGACGCCATCGTCGTTGAAGTAGGCAAAGTCGTTTCGGGGGCCCTTTGTCTCCTGCCCGGTCAGGTAAGGAAGCTGGTTATACCCGTCGAGATGAACCTTGTAGTTCTTGCCGCCGACGTCAGTACCCTTCAATAGGCGATCCTTTATGTCGGCGTCGCCTGCGGCCGCGAGAAGGGTCGGGAACCAGTCAAGGCCGGAGACCATCTGTCGGGATATCTGTCCGGGTTTGATTTTTCCCGGCCAGCGGACCATCGCCGGAACGCGGAATGCGCCCTCGAAGTTCGAGTCCTTTTCGTTTCGGAACGGAGATGTGGCGGCATCAGGCCAAGTAAAGCGGTTTGGCCCATTGTCCGTCGTGTACACGACGATCGTGTTATCGGTGACGCCCAGATCGTCGAGGGTCTTCAGCAGTTTCCCGACATCGCCGTCGTGTTCGATCATGCCGTCGGCGTAGTAGTTTCCAGGCATCCCACTTTGTCCGAGCATCTCGGGCCGCACGTGGGTGAAGAGATGCATGCGCGTGGTGTTCATCCACGTGAAGAATGGCTTGCCCTGCTGCACCTGCCTCTTCATGAAGTCGATGGCGGCGTCCGTGGTCTCGTCGTCGATGGTTTCCATGCGCTTCTTCGTTAGCGCGCCGGTGTCCTCGATCTTGCCGTCTGCGGAGGCTTTCAACACGCCGCGTGGCGAGTTCATCTTCGTGAAGGCCTCGTCGTCCTTCGGCCAGGTTGGATTCTCGGGTTCTTCCTCTGCGTTCAGGTGGTAGAGGTTGCCGAAGAACTCATCGAAGCCATGGTTGGTCGGAAGATATTCGTCCCGGTCGCCAAGATGGTTCTTGCCGAACTGCCCGGTGGCATAGCCCAAAGGCTTCAGCGCCTGTGCGATGGTAATATCACGGTCCTGGAGGCCAACAGTCGCGCCCGGCACGCCGACCTTGGAGAGGCCGGTTCTCTTGGGCGTTTGCCCGGTGATGAAGGAGGACCGTCCCGCCGTGCACGAGTTCTCCGCATAATAGTCGGTGAAGGTCACCCCTTCCTTGGCGATGCGGTCAATGTTGGGCGTTTCGATTCCCATCACACCCATAGAGTAGGCGCTGATGTTGGTCTGCCCGATGTCATCACCAAAGATGACGAGGATGTTGGGCTTTGCGGCATCCTGCGCGGCGGCGCTAGTGCCTTGGCTCACAAGACTGGAGACGAGAACCGTTCCAGCCAGTGCAATTGTCCTGAGATTGATCGTCATTCGTTGTGGATTGAATAAACTGCAACTGCAAATGGGGGCATTACGTCACTCCCTTGCGGCAAATATGTCATCAATTCACTAGGTTGCCAGTCAGCAACGCCCACGAGAGTATTGTCTAAACCAGCCGTTGCATAGCTCGAAAAATAGCCCCTCGATCACTTTCCAGCATTCCGGCGGCGAGCCAACATGCACTTCAACCGTCGAGATTGATGCAGTGCGGCATAGGTCGACCGCAAGGAAGTCAAACCTTTCTCGAGCTTAATCAGCGTGTCCGAAGCGCGGCTAGGCAAACCGTCGATGTGGGCCGACGGCGCAGAGTTCCGGTTCGGATCGAACACTTCTGTATGATTTGATATGGCCCTGAACTCGATCTCAACCGGATCGTCCTGCGTGACCTTGAGTATTCAGGGGGCCGACAGCGAAATGGCAGCCACTGATATACCGAAGACCATTAGCGGACCGGTAGCTCTCGGCCCCCATGCGGTCTCAACCTAGAACTCCTCGTGGCGCCGAGTGTCGATCGGCGCATCATCTCCTATCCGGGGAGCCGACGGTGAGGCGTTCCTCGATTCCATCTTACGGATCTTCGCTGTCAAAACTCGAATGAGGGTATTTGAGAGGCCGCTGTGATGGAATTCGGCAAAATCATGCCCACATCTTGTATATGGAGCTCTGAGCGTGAAACTCGCACGTTTGTCCATTTTCGCTGCGGTTCTGGTGGCCGCTGCGGCCCTTACTCTCTCTTCCTCGATCGGCGAGCAGAGCGGCCGGGCGACGGTGGCGTTGACCATCGATATCGATGGCGCCATCGGCCCGGCCAGTGCACGGCAGCTCAAGGAAGGCCTTGAGACTGCGGTCGCACGCAACGCCGAAGTTGTGATCTTGCAGATGAACACGCCAGGCGGGCTGGTCACATCGATGCGCGAGATGATCGCCGATATCTTGGCGTCGCCCATTCCTGTCATCGGTTATGTCGCGCCATCGGGCGGCCATGCGGCAAGTGCCGGCACCTACATCCTCTATGCAACCCATGTGGCGGCAATGGCGCCCGGCACCAATCTGGGTGCGGCAACGCCCGTCGAAATTGGCGGGATGCCGACCTTGCCCGATGGCGGCGACAAAAAAGACCAGAAAGCTGCGGCCGACCCGATGATGGCCAAGGTGACCAACGACGCGGTTGCCCTGATCCGCTCGCTCGCCGAATTGCGCGGGCGCAACGCCGACTGGGGCGAAAAGGCGGTGCGCGAGGCAGCCAGCCTGTCGGCCAACGCCGCATTGCAGGAGCATGTCATCGATCTCGTCGCACGCGACACGGCCGACCTGCTGCAGCAGGCCAATGGCCGCACCGTCGATGTGGCTGGCAAGAAGGAGGTGCTGGCAACCAAGGACCTGCCGGTCGAAACGGTAGAGCCCGGCTGGCTGATCCGGCTCTTGTCCATCATCACCAATCCCAACCTCGCCGTGATCTTGATACTGGTCGGCGTCTACGGCCTTGTCTTCGAGTTCTCGAGCCCCGGCCTGGTAGCACCGGGCGTCATCGGTACCACGGCATTGCTGCTTGGGCTTTATGCACTCGATCTTCTGCCGATAAACTACACCGGCCTGGCGCTGATGCTGCTCGGCATCGCCTTCCTCGTCATGGAAGCTTTCAATCCCACAGTGGTGCTCGGGCTGGCAGGCGTTGTCGCCTTTCTTCTGGGATCGGCGATGCTGCTCAAGGTGCAGGGTCCCGGCTTCGAAATATCGTGGATGCTGATCGGCACTGCGGCCGCATTGACGCTTGGTCTGGCGCTCTTGACCGGCAGCTATGTTTGGGCGGCGCGCCACAGGCCCTCACGCGTCGGTGCAAAGGCGATGAACGGCCTGCCGGTCGAGATCATCGACTGGTCGGGAAACGAAGGCCACGTCTTTGCCCAGGGCGAGCGCTGGCGAGCACGGGCCGATGAGCCACTCGCAATTGGCGACAGCGCCGAGGTGACCGGGATCAAGGACCTGGTGCTGACTGTTCGGCGGCGAAAAGCAGAGAAGCCAAACGATGGAGAACGGCAATGATCATCGGCTATATCACATATCTTATACTCGCGGTCGCCATCGTCCTGTTTCTCTCCGCCGCCATTCGCATCCTGAGGGAATACGAGCGTGGCGTCGTTTTCACACTCGGCCGCTTCACCGGGATTAAAGGGCCGGGCCTCGTCATCCTCATTCCCTTTGTCCAGCAGATGGTAAGGGTCGATCTCCGCGTGGTGGTGCAGGACGTGCCGCCGCAGGATGTGATTTCGCGCGACAACGTGTCGGTGAAGGTCAATGCGGTGCTCTATTTCCGCATCGTCGATCCCGAACGGGCGATCATCCGGGTCGAGGACTACATGGCCGCGACCAGCCAGCTGGCGCAGACGACGGTGCGTTCGGTGCTCGGCAAGCATGAACTCGACGAGATGCTGGCCGAACGCGACAGGCTCAACGCGGCCATCCAAGAGATTCTCGACCAGCAGACCGACGCCTGGGGGATCAAGGTGACCAATGTCGAGATCAAACATGTCGACCTCAACGAGAGCATGATCCGGGCGATTGCCAAGCAGGCCGAGGCCGAGCGTCTGCGCCGCGCCAAGGTGATCAATGCCGACGGCGAACAGCAGGCGGCGCAAAAGCTGGTCGAGGCCGGCAAGATGCTGGCCAAGGAGCCGCAGGCGATGCAGTTGCGCTATTTCGAGGCGCTGCACGACATCTCCGGAGAACGCTCGTCGACGGTGGTGTTTCCGCTGCCGATCGACCTGCTCGGCCTTTTCAACAAGACGCCTGGCGATGCGAAGTGAGTTCACTTACGACGTTTTTTGTAGGGCCTGACCTTCGTTGCGCGCTCGATGTCGACTTTCGGGCAGGGCATATGCGTGAGCAGGCAACCATTGCCTGATTCATGGCCTGCCCAACTGAAGAGGTCGTGACCGCGCCCCAAAGCGGACGATGGTAGGCCTACGGCTTGATCTGAATTTCCCCTGCGATCCGCTCGATCTCAAAATCGCTGATGAACACATCCAGGCGAACTTTCCAGACGCCGGGGAGTGGTAGCACAAGGTCCGAAACCCGCCACGTTCCATCTGTCTGCTTGCCTGCCTTGCGCTTGATTTGCTCCACGCCGGCTGAAGGATTGGCAAGAACGAACGTCACTTCCTTCGCATCCAGCGGGGAAAAGTCGGCATCCATGATGAAGGCCGAAGCGTCGACAGCCCCGACTTTGCCGGGGGCAATCGTTACTTCCGCCATTACCTTTTTTCCGTGGAGATGGACTGAAGCTGGCTGTGCGGCTGCAACGGCCAAGGTTCGTGGAGGCGGGGTAAATCGCCACACGGCTGCAACGCTGAATATCGTCAGGACTACCAGCGCTTCAATAACAACTGTCCGTACCAGAGTTCTGGCCGCGCGTTTGTCACCTGCCTCAGTGCGAGCGGTGAGCATCCATCGGTTGAACGCCGCCAGGGCGAAAAGAAGCGAGACGAGCGCGAGCTTGACAACAAACACGTTGCCGTAAGCCGTGTCTACCAGCGCTGAAGGGCTCTCAAGCTGAACGACTGCGAGCGCCATGCCGGTTCCGACGAGGACGGCAACGACGAAGGGGGCAAGCACGGAAAATCGGTGCAGGGCCTGTATACCGTTCACAGGATCGCCTTTAAGCACCTTTGCAAGCGGCAACAATGCTCCCACCCAAAGCGCAACGGTCAAGGCATGCAGGAAAACAGTCGGCCGCATAAGCCATTGCGGTTCGGCGGCACTGGCGTGACCGCTGAGCGACAGGGCCAGCGATCCGGTAACGAGGGCGATGAGGGATCCCACCCGTTTGAGGCGTGGATGAAGTGCGAGCGCGCCAAAGACCAATGCTGCAGCCATTGCAAGCACGGTCCTGCCGAAGCTTGTTGCCAGACCGGTTGACCAAACCAGAGGCTCCAAGAAGGCTGACAGCGGTCTGCCAAGCGCGTCCAAGCCTTGCAATCCGGCAGACAGCCCGACCCCCAAGAAACCTATTGCCAGCATTACCGCGTTGAACCGGCGCGCCACCAATGCGCTCCGGAGCAGCCAGTTGACGGCAAAGACGCCGCCAATGCCAAAGAACAGGCCGACGTACATGGCGATGCGGCCGGACCAGATCGCGGCACGAACCCGCCAATCGTTCGTTTCTGCGACCGGCGCGGACAAGCTCGGCGACCCAATCGAGAAGATGATAGAGCCGCCTACCGGATGACCGTCTTCGGATACGACGCGCCAGGAAAGCACGTGCGTCCCTGAAGGCAGACCAGGTGGTGTTGCGATCTCTACGGTCCGGTCCCGAAGGACGAACCGCGTGAGCTCTATTGGGGAACCGTCCGGCTGGATCAGCCTCAATGTCAGCGGCGAAACCGGCTCGCTGAACGACAGCGCAAGTTTTGCCGGAGCGACATCGACGACGGCACCGTCGGGCGGTTCTGTTGCCGTCAGCGAGGCGTGGGCCAAGGCCGTGGTCACCAGGAAGAGCAAGGTCAAAACAGCCATGGCTGCTCGACCGATGAGAGCAGATGTGATGATGCTGACCTTGCTCACTGCTGGTTCCGATCTGAAGGAGGAAGAGCCGGCGCAAAGCGCCGGCTATCGGTTCAATGTCCGGAGACCTTCTCTTGCAGCTTCAGCCCCGGAGCGGGCAGTTCGAGGTCATCGGAAGACTGACCGGCCGCAGGTATCTCAATCCAACGCTCGGCCATACCATCCGGGCACTCCTGCACGACGGGAAAATACAGTGTTTCCCCTGCTTTTAGATCGGGCGTCAGAAACACCCGAAACGCGAACTCGTCGTATTCGTCGTCGGCAAGGCTCCCGCCACTCCAGATCACTTCCTTCACCCCTTCGCTCGTCGGGGTGCCATAGTAGTCGTAGGTCTTGCCATAGGAACCCTTTACCTTCTCCAGTTTCCAGCCGTGTTTCGGTTGCGGCTTGATGGCAATTGCGCCATCCGGAATCTGAATGCGGACCGTCGTCGTCGGCTGGCCTTCGCAACCGTGCGGCACTTGCAGGATTGCCTTGTAGGTCGAGCCGACGGGTGCTTCCTTGACCTGCAAGGTGACGTGGGCCAGGGCCGCGCTGGTTCCGAGCGCCAGGATGGTTGCGGTGGCGATAAGCTTCTTGAACATTTGTTTCTCCATCTCGCCTGCTAGTTGCGCGGCGATGAATTGTTGGCGCAAGGCCTGATAGAATCCCGGCATCTCCGCCCGATACGGGCCAGGCGTGCATTCCGGATGGGTAGTGGGGATCGTCGAGCAGTCGCGAATGGACTTAGCTCAGTACGGAGGCGCTCTCGGGCTTCCCTGGAACTCGTCGAGCAGTTGGCGACGGGCAACATCACACTCCGCATTGACCTGTTCTCCAAGAACAGGAAATGGTCGGTCAACGGCATAGATCAGTTTGCCTGTGAGAGCGGCGGTTGCCGACGCGCCACAAGCAAGTGTGCAGCATTCTGGCTTTCCCGAGTGATGGCTGGGGGGAGCGGTCTCTTTCGCGCCGTGGTCAGAACCAGACACGCACAAGGGATTGCCGAAAGCATCCAATGGGAGTTGGCTGAATGCCGCATTGGCTCCTGCGGCAAACTGCAGAACAAGGATGCACGCCGCGACTAGCGCCAGCCAGATGCCCCTTTCAGTCCGCAGATGCTGCAACATCGATTGCTCCAATCGCAGCTTATTTATCACTGTGACCTTCGTTGGAACATGCTCTATCGCAAACTTCCTCGGGGAATAGGTTGGACGGGTCGTAGGATCAGTTCGCCGCCACGCGCCATCACGGTCGCACGCAACTCAAGATGAAGCGACGATACACGACAGTGCGGAGCTTGTTTCTGAAGTTTGCATTCCGTCGTTGAGCGCGAGCTATGGGAGCATGAGACTGCAGTTCGATGTTAGCAAACCCTGCGGCTGCCAGGATCGGAACCAGCATATCCGGTTGCAAGCCCTGCCCGAACGGAAGGGCCTTCATGATACGCCCATGGCGATCACTGAGCGCGCCATCATAGTTCCGGTCAGCGCCCACGAGCCGGTCAATTAACTCGATGGCCAGGGAAGCGACACGCCCAGCAGGCTTCGGCACGGCCCAATCGCCATCGAACACCAACAGGTGGCCGCCGGGTCGCAGCACACGGAACCACTCCTGGATCGCCTGCTCCGGCCGGGTCAATGTCCACACCAGGTGTCGGCACACGATGGCGTCGTAGGTTTCTTTTGGCTCCATTGTGTTTTCTGCATCCGCCAGTACGAAACGGAGCCGAGACTTTCCCGCATGCTTCCGACGGGCGACGGCAAGCATCGCCTCGGAGAAATCAAGCGCGGTGACATCGTGGCCGAGTTCATGGATCAACCGGGTCACCTCGCCGGTGCCGCAGGCAAGCTCCAGCACCCGAAGCGGCTCATCACCGAGTACAGACCGGATCGGTTGCTGCCAGGCCTTCGCTTCCGGCCCCGGCGCAATCCGGTGACCAAAGGCAAGGTCAAACGTTTCCGATCGTTTGGACCAATAGTCCCTGATCTCTTCCTTGAGATCGAAGTTGCTACCATCCATGCCTACCTCACAAGGTACTGGATATGAAAACGGTCATGGACCGCGGATTTAGCGACATGAGCACGGACGCCGAACACCTTACCGACCAGTTCCTCGGTCAAAACGTCTTCGGGTGCACCGCTTGCCACGACCTTCCCGTGTTGAAGCACGGCCAGACTGTCACAGAACATGGCCGCCAGATTGAGATCGTGAAGCGCAACGACGCAGGTCAGATCGAGCTTGGAGACGAGGGACAGTATTTCCAGTTGGTGCTGGATATCGAGGTGGTTGGTCGGCTCATCGAGTAGAAGCTCGCTCGGCGATTGCGCCAGAGCCCTGGCGATATGAGCGCGCTGACGCTCGCCACCGGAAAGCGTCTGCCAAAGTTGCCCCGCCCGGTCCTGCATTCCGACGCTGGAAAGCGCCCGTTGGACGGCTGCGTCATCTTGGACGTTCCAGGACGACCACGCACTGAGATGGGGTGTCCTTCCGAGGCGGACGACGTCCCTCACCGTCAACTGGGTTTCGGTTGTCGACTGCTGCTCTACGAAGGCGACGCGGCGCGCGAGTTCATGTCTTGAAATCGTTGAAACGTCGTCATTGCCGAGCCGGATGACGCCGCTCTGGACCTTTCTCAGCCGGGCAATCAGCCGCAGAAGACTGGACTTGCCGGAGCCGTTCGGCCCGAGCAAGCCGAGGACCTTTCCCTTTTCAATCGTGAGGGTGACGCCGTCGATGATAACTGCCTCGCCGGCGGCATAATTGACCTTGTCGATGCTGATGCTCATGCACTCCTCCGAGCGCGATAGAGAATGACCGCAAAGGCTGGCGCACCAAATAGGGCCGTGACCACGCCGATGGGGAGAATCTGTTGGGGTATGATGATCCTGGAAACGATATCCGCGGCGACCATGAAGATCGCCCCGCCGAGAGCGGACGCGGGAAGCAGTCGATGATGCGCCGGACCGACCAGAAAGCGCGCCGCGTGCGGTATGACCAGACCGACGAAGCCGACCGACCCGACCATGCTGACGACCGTCGCCGTCATTACAGCGGTCGCTCCGAGGAGAACGATCTGCACCCGCCTGACAGCAATGCCCAGCGAAGCGGCTGAATCCGTACCGAACGCAAATGCGTCCAACGACCGGGCGTGGGCCATGCACAAGACGAAACCGGCGATTGCCACCGGAACCGAAAGATAGACGTCCGGCCAGCGGACACCACTGAGAGAGCCGAGAAGCCAGAACAACACGCCTCTTGCCTGCTCCGCATTCGCCGACGTCGTCACGATGTACGACGTCAGCGCATTGAAAAGCTGCGACCCGGCAACACCGCACAGAATGATACGTTCGCTGGTGCCGCCGGCACCGGCAGCAAGCACCCCGACGAGCAGGAATGCCACGACCGCGCCGATGAAGGCACCGCTGGAAAGGCTGAGGACGCCGTAGCCGAAGCCAAGGATCATGACGCATACCGCTCCGGTCGAGGCTCCGGCGGAGATACCCAGAACATAGGGTTCAGCCAGCGGATTGCGGAGCAAGGCCTGGAGGATTGCGCCGCAGAGTGCAAGCGATGCGCCAGCACTTGCTGCAACGAGCGCACGGCTCAGTCGATAATCCCAGACCACGCCCTGGTGGATGCGGCTAAGCTCGAAGCCTGTACCAAAGACGCGGTTCGACACGGCTTTCGCCGCCGTTTCGATCGGGATGGATATTTCCCCGATCGAAACGGCAAGGCTGATTATCAGGCCCAAGAGCACGATCGCGCTGGCGGTGAGCGCCGAGAGCGCCCACCCCTTTTGCGACAATGCAGATGCACCCCTCACTGCGTCAGACCGAAGGACTTGATGCCGTTCGCCAATGTCTCGATCCCCTCGATCGTCCGGATCGTCGGATTCATCGACTGCGCGTCCATCATCACGAAACGCTTGTTCTTCACCGCGTCCAGCTGACCGGTGACCGCGTCATTTTCCAGGAACTCGAGCTTGACCTTCGGGTCATCGGCCGCGTAGCGCCGCCGATCCATGGTGGCGATGACGATGACGACGGGATTCGCGTCAGCAATCGTCTCCCAGCCGACGAGCGGCCATTCCTCCGCTGTCGTCACGACGTTCTGTGCCCCAAGTGACTTCAGGATGTAGGCCGGTGCGCTGTTCTTGCCGGCGATGAAGGCGTCTCCGCTCACCTCCTTGCTGGAGAACCAGAAGACGACCGGCAGCGCCTTTGCCGATGCTCCGGCAACGGAAGCGACGGCGGCGGCTTCACGCTGTTTGAGGTCGGCGACAAGCGCGTCACCGCGCTCTTTCACGTTGAAAATCTCCGAGAGCTCCGCGATTTCCTGATAGATCAGGTCCATCGTGAACAGTTCCTTGCGAACACCATCACCACCGTCGGTGTTGACCTTGGCAACGCAATCCGCGGGCGCGATATAGGTGTTGATCCCGAGTTCGGCGAACTGGTCGCGGCTGCCCACAGAGCCCTGCGCGCCGACATGCCACTCGAATTCGGCTGCAACCATGTCCGGCTCCTCGCCGACGACCGACTCGAAGCTCGGGTCGTTATCCGACAGACGTTTGATCTTGGCGTTGACCTCGGCGTATTGCGGCAACACGGGACCAACCCAGACAGCCGTCCCGGCGATCTTGTCGGCGAGGCCAAGCGAATAGAGGATTTCGGTCATGCCTTGGCCGATGGAGACGATCTTTGCGGGCGCTTTTTCGAACGTCACCGGCCGGCCGCAGTTGTTGACGGTCAATGGATATTGGGTCGCAGCGAGGCTCGGTGCGGCAAGGCCTAGCAGGCCGAATGCGAACGTCATACTGGTGAGAAACTGGCGCATGAAATATCTCGATCAGGAGGAAAAACAGCTAGCAACTCCATCGCCGCGCAACTCGCGAGCGGATGAAGACACAGGTACGCAGACGCTAGCGGCGGAAGGCCCAATCAAGGCGGATGAAAGTCGGAAAACGACGAAGCTTCAGGTCAATCATATCTGCTCCTTTCCGAGCATCCCCGCCCGGCTGATTGGATCGTGATTGACGGCAGGTCTCCTGGCTCACGGATGTTTGTCGGTGATCTGCCTTCCCGCGAAACGTCGCAGTGGCATGGCCAAATGGCCCGAGGATTACCGGCAATCCGCCTACAGTTGCGGGGGCAGCCACGGTCTTGGTCCCTCTTGGGTCGTCCTTACCGTGTTCCCTATTAATCCCCTCAGAGTCATCGTTGGGGAACCGTCACGCTCAGATATGCCCACCTGACATGCGTCGTCAAGGACTTGCTGTCACCCATATTGGCGACCGCTCGTGTCGGCTTAGGGCGATGGTTGGAACTCGTCCTGTCACATCGACACGGTCGCAATGGCCTCGCCGTCCGAGTAAGCGTTGGCGATGTCGGCCCAACGCGGCAGGAAACATATTGTGCAATACCCATTTGCTTTCTCCTCCGGCCACCATTGGCCTCAAGGAAAACGCGTACGCGATGGGTTCACAGACGTTGGGGGCCGATTGCTGACCGTCCGCCGCCACGACGCACAAGAGGGAAAGCGGACATCGCAGTTCTCACCGACGAGGTCTGAGTTCGAAGCATTGCGGACTTGGCAAATAGGCCCCGAAGGGTGGCCCGACAGTGCCGTTCGACCGTCGGGCCGTCATTCTCAGGCCAGGTTTACCCAGACAGATTTTGTCTGGGTGTATTGCGTCAACGCCTCGAGGCATTTGTCGCGGCCGTTGCCGGTTTGCTTGAAGCCGCCCCAGATGGACGTCATGTCGCCGTGGTCGAAGCAGTTGACCCAGACGACGCCCGCTTCGATGTCGCGGGCGAAGTTGTGAGCCTTGGCGATGTCACGGGTCCAGATCGAAGCGGCGAGGCCGTAAATCGAGTCATTGGCGATCTCGATTGCCTGGTCGACGCCATCAACGGGGATGACGGCGGCAACCGGCCCGAAGATTTCCTCGCGCGCGATCTGCATCGTGTTGTTGACCCCCGTGAACAGGGTCGGCTCGACATAGGCTCCCGATGGTGCGCCGGCGAAAGTGCCGCCGCCGAACTTGAGCGACGCGCCTTCCTTGCGGCCGATGTCGATATAGTTCAGCACTCGCTTCTGGTGCGAGGAGGTCACCAGCGGCCCGATCGTCGTCGACGGATCGAGCGGGTCGCCGAGTACGAAATTCTGCTGCGTCCGGGCAACGAAACGATCGACGAAATCGTCGTGGATGCTCTTCTGGACGAGAATGCGCGAGCCGGCGTTGCAGACCTCGCCCTGGTTGCCGTAGATGCCGTTGACCGCATAGGTCACGGCGGTGTCGAGATCGTCGTAGTCCTCGAGAATGATCTGGGGCGTCTTGCCGCCGCACTCGGTCGATACGCGCTTCATGTTCGACTGTCCGGCGTAGATCATCAGCAGCTTGCCGACCTCGGTCGAGCCGGTGAAGCCGATCTTGTCGACGTCATTGTGGAGCGCGAGCGCCTTGCCGGCCTCCTCGCCGAGGCCATGCACGACATTGAAGACACCGGGAGGGCCACCCGCCTCGATGAAGAGCTCCGCAAGGAGGTTGGCCGAGAGCGGGGATTGCTCGGCGGGCTTGAGAACGACCGAGTTTCCGGTTGCGAGCGCAGGTCCCAGCTTCCAGGCGGCCATCATCAACGGGTAGTTCCACGGGACGATCAGGCCGACGACGCCAAGAGGCTGCCGCAAGATATAGTGCAGCGCGCTGGACGCAGTGGAGGTCACGGCTCCCTCGATCTTGTCGATCGTCTCGGCGAAGAACTTCAGCGACATCACCGAGCCGGGGATATCGATGTTCATCATGTCCATGACGGGCTTGCCCATGTCGAGGCTATCGAGCACCGCGAATTCCTCGGCATTGCTTTCCACGAGCGCCGAGAATTTTTCGAGGACGGCCATGCGTGAGCGCGGGTCCATCCGCGACCAGGAGCCGGACTTGAACGCCTTGCGGGCGACGGCCACAGCCCGGTTGATTTCGGCCTGCCCGCCGCGCGCCACTTCGGTGATCGTGCTGCCCGTGGCGGGATTGATCGAGGGGAAGGTGCGGCCGTCGGCCGAGGCGACGTACTGGCCATCAATAAAGTGCTGCGTGCGGAACTTCAATGACGACGCCTTCGAGCGCCAGAAGTCGTGGGTATAGGTTGAGGCGTCCATGGTGTTCTCCCTGTTGGTCTGCGGCTAACGGCGGTCACGCAGAAGCGTGACCGAGAGGATGATGAGGATGAAGGAGGCGGCGACGATAAGTGAGCCGACCGCGTTGATCTCGGGCGTGATGCCCCGTCTCAAGGTGGAATAGATGTAGATCGGCAGGGTCACCTCGCGGCCCGTCAGGAAATAGGTCACCGGGATTTCGTCGAAGGACAGCGTGAAGCAGAGCAATGCCGAGCCGATGACGGAGCTGCGGATTGACGGCAGGGTGACCCGCCGGAAGGTCTCGACCGGCGTTGCCCCAAGGTCCGCGGAGGCTTCGAGCTGGCGACGGTTGAGTTTGGCAAGCCGAGCCATGACCTGCGAAACGACGACGCCGAGCAACGCGGTCGCGTGACCGATGACGACGGCTGTCAGGCTCTGCGGAATGCCGATCTGCTTGTAGAAGTTCAGCATCGCAATGCCGGTGACGAGGCCGGGCAGGCTCAGCGGAAGCAGGATCGCATTCTGGAACAGCCTCTTTCCGGGGAAGTCGTAGCGATCGAGGGCGAGGGCCGCGGTCACGCCGACGACGAGGCTGACGAGCGTTGCGCAGACCGCCACCACAAGACTGTTCCACAGCGCTCGCAGCATGCCCTCATTGGCAAGGAATGCCTCGTACCAGTGGAGCGTGAAGCCGGAAAGCGGAAAGGACGTCACCTTGCTGTCGTTGAACGAGAACAGGATGAGCATAGCGATTGGCAGGTAGAGGAACGCGAGCACGCCGAGGCTGACGCCCACCAATCCCTTCTGCCACCATCTCAAGGACTGCATCTCAGGCTCCTCAGGTCATGTTGATCCGGCCTGCCCGGTCGAGGCGGCTGGAAATCTGCAGGAGAACGAGAACCAGGATCAGTACCAGCGTGGCGAGCGCCGAACCGAGCGGCCAGTTGAGCGCCGCGCCGAACTGCGTCTGCAGCAGGTTGGCGACCATGGTGCCATCGGGACCTCCGACCAAGACCGGGGCGACGAAATCGCCGAAAGCCAGACAGAAGGTCATGGTCGATCCTGCGATGACGCCACCAAGCGAGAGCGGCAAAATGACCTGGATGAATGTCATGAACGGCCCGACGCCAAGGTCTTCCGAGGCTTCAATCAGCCGTTTCGGAATGTTGTCGAGCACCGTGTAAAGCGGCATCACCATGAACGGCACGAAGATATAGACGAGCGTGATGACCATGGCGGTCTGGTTGTAGAGGAAGATGTCGAGGGGCGCGTGGATGATGCCGAGCGACACGAGAAGCGAGTTCAGTGCCCCGTCGGTCCCGAGGATGATCTTCCAGGTGTAGGCGCGGAGCAGATAGGACACCCAGAGCGGAACGATGACGGACATGTAGAGCAGGTTCCTGAGCGATCCGGGCCTGACCGTAAAGGCGAGAAAATAGGCCAGTGGATAGCCGAGGAGCAGCGAGCCTGCGGTCACGAGAGCCGCGATCTTCAGCGTCCTCAGGATGACGGTCGTATATTGGGGGTCCGAGAAGAGCTGGGCGAAGTTGCCGAACTGGAAGTCCGGATAGAAGAGCGGAAACTGCCGGGTCCAGAAGCTGACCGAGATCATGATGCCGTAGGGCACGATCAGGAGCAGGATTACCCAGGCTAGCGGCAGGGAAAAGAGCGCGGCGAAACCAGGAAGGGAGCGTCTGTCTACCGTCATCCAGCATGCCCTCCGGTAAAGACGAGGATGTCCGAAGGCTCGACATAGAGATCAAGGTGGCTGCCGGTTTCCGTCTGACTTGAGGCGAGGACGGTCCGAGCCAACTCGGCAAAGATCGGCTTGTCGACCCCTCGCATCATGAGTTCCAGTTTCAGCCGGTCACCATGAAACAGCACTTCCTTGATCGTGAAGGATAGCCGGTTGGCGACTTCCGACCCGGATACGAGCAGCCGTTCTGGCCGGATGCCCAGCATCGCCCCGCTCGCGAGTGCCAACGACGGCTTTTGGGCCGAGCGAATGAGGGTGTCGCCCAGGCGATACATGGTGAAACCGCCGTCCGGCCCGGCCGGTGCCGCATCGAGCAGGTTGGCTGCGCCGATGAAGTCGGCGACGTAAGGCGTGGAAGGATTGTCGTAAAGTTCCGTCGGCGAGCCGATCTGGGCGATGCGCCCCTTGTTCATCACCACGATGCGATCCGACAGCGCGAGTGCCTCCGTCTGGTCGTGGGTGACCATGATGAAGGTGATCCCGAGTTCCCGGTGGAGGCGCTTGAGCTCGACCTGCATGCCTTCGCGAAGCTTCACATCGAGCGCCGATAGCGGCTCGTCGAGCAAGAGGACGCGAGGACGCCGTACGACGGCGCGCGCCATGGCGACGCGCTGACGCTGGCCGCCGGACAGTTCTTCCGGCCGGCGGTCAGCCATTCCTTCGAGACCGACCAGTTCCAAGGCTTCGGCCACGCGTGCCGCCTGCTCGGCTCTGGGCACATTGTTGGACTTTACGGATAGGCCATAGGCGATGTTCTGGGAAACGCTCATGTGGGGGAAGAGGGCGTAGTCCTGGAACACGGTGTTGACAGGGCGCAGGTAGGGCGGCCTCGATGTCACGTCCTCGCCGGATATGACGACGCGGCCCGCACTCGCCCTTTCGAAGCCACCGACGAGCCGCAACGTCGTCGTTTTGCCGCAGCCCGACGGGCCGAGGAGGGTGACGAACTCGCCTTCGCCCACCGACAGGTCGGTGGCGTGCAACGCGGTGAAATTGCCATAGGTCTTCGTGACGCCTTCAAGCGACACGATCGGTTTCGAAATCATGTGTTCCCCGAGTATTTTTTAGGTTTTGTATTCCGCGGGCTTAGGCGGATCGCCTCCACCCGCGGAAAGGGATTATGGCGCAGCTTTTACTGCGTTCCAAATCTCGAGGTACTTGTCGAGCCGCTTGGGCTGCTCCCACATCACTAGGCTCTTCACGAACTCGATGTTGCCGACCTGGCGGTCTTTCTTCATCTCGTCGTCCATGCAGCCGCCTACGGCGACCGGATTGACTGGGAAGTACCCGGTGGACTCCGCGAGGCCGCACTGACCTTCGGCCGACTGCATGAAGGACATAAACTTGTAGGCGCACTCTTCGTTCGGGGTGTCCTTGACCAGCATCATCGAATCCATCCAGCCCTCGGCCTTTTCCTTGGGCGTGAATTCCGTGACTTCAAACCCCTTCTTGAGGTTGTTGACGTCCTTCGAGGTCAGACCGGTCCAGGCGTTGGAAACGAAGACCTCCTGGTTCGCCATCAGCTCTGTCAGCTCTCCGGCCGAGGTCCAGTACTTGCGCACCAGCGGCTTCTGTTCGATCAGCTTCGCCTTCACGGCTTCCAGTTGTTCGTCGGTGAGATCGAAGGCATCCATGTAGCCGAGGTAGCGAGCGGTCCAGTAGATTGCCGACTTGTCGTCCCACATGGCGATCTTGCCCTTGTTTGCAGGATCGAACAGGACGCCGATCGAGTCGGGCGTGCTGGCGAACTTGTCGGGACGGTAGATCAACGAGACAGAGCCCCAGATCAGCGGGACGGCCCAGGTTTCCGCGTCTACGGCAATGTCGGAATGCTTCGCGAATTCGGGGTAGATACCGTCATGCCCGGTCACCTTGGCGGTGTCGATCGGAGACACGAACTCGGCGAGCCTCATCATCGGCACGGTGTCGAGGGAGGGAGTTATGATGTCGTACACGCCGCCGCCGGCGGCCAGCTTTGCGGCGAAGTCGTCGTTGGAGCCGACGAAGGAAGCCGTCACCTTGCAGCCGGATTCAGCTTCGAACTTGGAGATGAACTTTTCGGCGGTATAGCCCTCCCAGGTCAGGATGTTCAGCTCCGCAGCCGTCGCCGCAGCCGTCTGTCCGAACGCGGAAATCGCGGCAACGGTCGCGACCAGAATTCTCCTCAAATTGCTCATTGTCATTCCCCTTTTTTGATTGACGTCTATGATCTCCGCTTCGTCTTTCGGACGAGCGTCGCAATATCGATGCCGAGCGCCTTGGCGGCGCTTCGTTTGCTTCCATTCTCTGCGATGGACTTTTCCAGCACCCACGTCTCGAACTCCTGGACCAGGTCCTTGAAGTTTCCTGCGCGGCTGCCGATTGGGTGGGGCGGAGCCTGATTGACCGGCGACGCTGGCCGGGCGGACCCCGCACTCGGTCCGATGAAGTGTTCCGCTGACGCAAGCTCGCTCGCCGACGCCCCGGCGCGCTCCAGGATATTGATCAGCTCCCGGATGTTGCCGGGGTACTGATGGGCGTGCGCCAGCTCACGGAACTCACTGGAGAGCCGCAAGACTGGCTTCCTGCCCACGTTGAGTGCGGCGAGGTGGTGGTCAAGAAGCGTGTCGATGACCGCCGTGTCGCCGCGGAGAGGGGGGAGGTCGAAGGTCATTACCGCCACGCGGTAATAGAGGTCTCTTCTGAACAAGCCTTCTCCCATCAGCTCGTCCATGTCGGCGTTCGTTGCCGCTATGATCTGCAGTTTCGCGTGACGTCGTTGCGCCGACCCGACCCGGCTGAATGTCTGCGTCTCGAGGAAGGCCACGAGCATTGCCTGCGCGGACGGGCCGAGGTCGGTGATCTGGTCGAGAAAGAGGATGCCGCCGTCGGCAGCTTCCACGTAGCCGAGTTTCCCACGCGTCGAGGTGTCGAGCCGCGAGCCCGGCTCGATGCCGAACATCTCGGCCTCGAACTGCCCATCGGAAATCAATCCGCAGCGGACATGGACGAATGGCGGCGCGCCTGCATCGTTTGCCCTTCCGATGAGCCGGGCCATCTCCGTCTTTCCGGTTCCCGTTTCGCCTGTGAGCAGGACGCTCGCGCCACGTGCCAGGGCCGCTTCCGCACGTGTCGACAAGGCCACGGAATGCGGGGTTGAGAGGAACGAGGTCTTCGTCCGGGTTGACGTCTCGTCGAACCGGAAGTTCTCCGACCCATCGACCGGTCGGGAGGCCCGGTTGGCCTCGCGCATGGTCAAGAGCGCCCCATAAGCGCCCCCATCCTGCGTCCTGAGGATTGTAATGGCGGCCACCACCTGGCGCTGCGAATTGAGAGCACCGGTGACCTCTGTTCGCTTCAATTGCTGGAGGCCGGTCCAGAGCTTTGCCACCACTGGACCTGCGGTCTTCGCATGCTTTGCCAGGTCCGTGCCAACCAGGTCGCGTCGTCCCAGGTTCAACAGCATTTCGATCTTGGCATTGACCAGCTTGATGCGCCCGTCGGTGTCGAGAAGTGCGGCCCCGTCCGGGAGCGCCTCGAGGAAAGATGCGAATTGGGGATCGTCGATGAATCCGGGGCGGAGCCGGCGGGACGAAAGGTTGGTTATGTCGTTGGAATAGAACTTCATCAGAACGCCTCCTCGGTGAGGACACGCGGGCGGCGTTTGGTCTTGCGGCGCGCGGTCACGACATACCTGCGCACTTCGCCCTCCAGGCGGGAGGCATGAAACCTCCAGATGTCCTTGGTGCGGTCCGCCGAGATGACCGCGAGATCGCATTCGCCGTCTTCGTTCTCTGAGGCCGCCGAACGAAGTTTCTCTGCTGCGTTCCTGGTCTCCACGAAACGCTGAATGGGACGCCCGAGAATGTCCTCCGCCTCGTGCGCCCAGGCGGTCTGTGTCGCGGGATTTGCAGCAAGGATTGTTCCCTCTTCCGAGATCACGAGAATCGGATCGGGCGTTGCGCTCAGGATGTCCTGCATCGTGTCCGCTCGGTCGTTCAACCGCTGCTCCCGCTCCTTGAAAGGGCTGATGTCGCGCGTCGTGCCCCAAAGGCGGATCAGAAGGCCGTCCCGGATGGCGGCGCGGAAGTCGTTTTCGACGAACATTTCGCTGCCGTCGTGCCGTCGGTCGATGGCAGCGGCTCGGTCTAGCCGATAGTTCGCCCTGACCAGTTCTCTCACCATTTCGCGGTTGACTTCGGTGTCCGGAAAATAGCGAGCCACGGGCTGCATGTTGAAGTCCAGTTCCGGTGGCACCCTGTAGAGCCGAGCCATCGCATCGTTGCAGGCCCGCCACCGGCTCTGTTTCTTGAAAATGCTGTCGACGATCTCCTCTTCCGATAGCGATATGTCCACGGGCTCCAGGAATTCGATGCACCAGCATGCGTCGGTCGCAGCCCCGATCATCTGGGAAAGGATCTCCATCCGTTCCGAAAGCTCGATTCCGATGCCCAGCAAGGAGGCGGACAGCGCCTGCTTCACCACGGCGATACCCTGGCCCGGGTTGCGAACAACGGTCGCCACCATCGGGATTTCGCTGTAGGAGGGCGAGTTCACCCAGACGGGAAATGAGGGATCGGGGGGCGTTTCGCCCCTGGCTATCGCCTTGAGCATCTGCGCGGACGTGCTGCTGTAGATGCGCTCGAGCGCGATCGTCCCGCCCTTCTCGACGTCGACTTCAAGTTCTCTGGCTTCATGGGGGCTGACGGCATAGACACGGCCTTCCTCATCGATCCAGTCGATCATCAGGCCATCGGAACCAGTGGTGGTCAGTGGTGGTGTCTTCATTTCCATCCCTGCGGCGTTGATGCCCCGATGCCGCTTGTCGCCAATGCGCAGCAGTCGAGCCTTGGTGGGCGATGAAAACAAGCTGGAAACGGGCAGCGCAACGAAAATGTGCTTTGAAACCGACGTGTGTCGGCGCTACCGCATCAAAGTGATGCGGAATTGCGCACGCAAGCTGGCCGTCGTGCCGTGGGCTATAGGTGAGGTGCCTGGCAATGACCGATGTTGGCGCGAAGGCGACGAAACTCCCGCCAATACGATGTCCGCTTTAAGCTCAACCTCGACGACGGCGTCTGGGACTGGCTTGGCGGCGCGTTCCGAACGTGGCTGCGTCAGCGAAGCGGACGGACGGCGTTCAGGAATTTCATCGGGGGATGCGAACGGCCGAATCGCGCCCCGAACAGGACTTCGCTCGCCCGGCCCGAGGGGTCGAGCACACCGCGGAACGCGTTCCTGCGGCGCTGACGCAGGGTCGCCTGCAACGACAGATGCGCGTTTCCTCGGCATTGTTCCGCGGGCGGAAGCAGGAAGAGAGTCAGCGCGCGATCATAGAAAACATAGGCGCCCAGAACGGTGAGCGACTGATCGGCGTTCGAATGGGCCATGCGTTCGCAAAGCGCGACGGCCTCCTTCTATTCCGGCACCAGCGGGCACTCGGCCTCCTCAAGTGACAGCGGCAGCGGTTGGCCGCTTGATGTGATCCCGCTTTTAGTTCGCGCGAAGCGGAGCCATCGCCTTCTGGATGCTCGCGATCAGTGCATCCCGCTGCGCGGAAAGGTCCGCCGGCGACTGGCCGTTGGCTTCCTGGGTCACGCCGGCAACGAGCGTCTCTGCAATCGCAGCGTCGAGATGAAGGACGCCGAGATCGTCCCACCAGCGATTGAAACTGTCCGTATAGCGCTCGCAGAAAGCGGCAAGGCCGCCCTCGCCCGCACCGAGGTGGAAAAGCATGGTCGGCCCCATCGCGGCCCAGCGCAAGCCCGGTCCGGCCCACATCGCCTTATCGACGTCCTCGACGCTGGCGACGCCGGATTTCACGAGATGGATGGCTTCGCGCCAAACTGCCGCCTGGAGACGGTTTGCCACGTGGCCGGGCACCTCGCGGTTGACGCGGATCGTAACCTTGCCCACCGCATCGTAGAAGCGCTCGGCCGCCTCCACGACCCCATCCGCAGTTCGCTCGTTCCCCATAACTTCGACCAGCGGGATTAGGTGCGGCGGGTTGAAGGGATGGCCCAGCACAAACCTGCCGGGGTCCTTCCAGCCTGTCTGCATCTCGCTCAGCGTGAGCCCGGAGGCGGAAGTGGCCACGATGGCATCGGCGCTGAGTAAAGATTCGATTTCTGCATAGAGCGCGCGCTTGATCTCGATGCGCTCCGGGACATTCTCCTGAATGAACGACGCACCCTCGACGGCTTCAGCGGCCGATTTGCAGAAGCGAACGCGGTCGGGGCTGCCGCCCTTCACCAAACCGAGATCTTCAAGGGTAGGCCAGGCGCGACTTACATAGTCTCTGACGGTCTTCTCGGTTGTTGGAGAAATGTCGTGAACCGCCACGTCCCGTCCGGAAGCGAGGAAGAGAGCCGTCCAACTCGCACCGATAACACCAGCGCCCAGTACTGCAGTTTGCTTGAATTCGCTCATCAAAATAATCCAGGTTAAAGGGGGATGGGGCGGTCAGCCCGCCAGCGACCACAATGGCCGGTCGCGAACGGGACTTCGCGGCGAAATCTGCCAAACACGGAGTTCGCCGCGTCCTCCGGTTTTCGGAACCGTTGGGCCGGATCGCGGACGATAGAACCGCTCCAGACTTTCTGGGGTCGCTTGCGAGCGCGGTGGCGTCCAAATCCCTAACCGCGGCGTCCACCTGCCCAAGGCTGCCTCGCATCAGAACGCCACCTTGTCGGCGCCCTTGAGGCCGAGCCGCGCGCGCGCCTCCTCGGCCGTCGCGACCCTGAGGCCGAGATTTTCGACGATGGTCCGGATCTTGCGCACTTGCTGGGCGCTCGAGATCGCCTTTTCACCGGGACCGATATAGAGACTGTCCTCCATGCCCACGCGAACGTTGCCGCCGAGGAGTGAAGACTGCGTTGTGAACGGCATCTGATGACGACCGGCGGCCAGCACCGACCATTCGTAATCGTTGCCGAACAGCTTGTTAGCAATTGTGTGCATGTGCATGAGGTTGTCGAGGTCCGGCCCAACACCCCCGAGGATTCCGAACACCATCTGCACGAAGAACGGCGGCTTCACCCAGCCCTGATCGATGATCCAAGCAAGGTTGTAGAGATGGCCGAGATCGTAGCATTCAAACTCGAATTTTGTCCCGTGGCCATCGCCGAGTTCCTTCACCGTGTATTCGATGTCGCCGAAGGTGTTCCGGAATATGAAGTCCCGCGTCATCTCCAGAAATTCGGGTTCCCAGGAGTGCTTCCAGTTGGAATACTTCTGGAGCATCGGGAAGATGCCGAAGTTCATCGAGCCGACGTTCAGGGATGCCATTTCCGGGCTCGCCCGGGTTGCGGCGCGCAGACGCTCCTCGCGCGTCATGCCGAGTCCGCCGCCCGTGGAGACGTTGAGAACCGCGTTGCACGACTGCTTGATGCGCGGGAGGAATTCCATGAACAGGTCAGGGTTCGGATCCGGCCTGCCGTTATCGGGGTTGCGGGCGTGGAGGTGGATGATCGCGGCCCCCGCTTCCGCCGCTTCGATGCTCGCCTCAGCGATCTGCGAGGGCGTGATTGGAAGATGCTCCGACATGGTGGGCGTGTGGATGCCGCCGGTCGGCGCGCAGGTAATGATAACGGATTTCGACACGTCAGAGCCTCATTTGTTGAACTTGGGCCGAAAGGCCGCCACCCAGAACCCATCGTTGTCAGGTCGCGTGCTTGGCTTCGTCGCTCGCCAGACAGTTCACTAGAATTTGCGATATCGTCGCGGACGTTCTAACTTCCCGCCAGTCGAATGCTCTTTCTGTGCGCCGTACGCCGCTGGTTTATCTTTTTTCGTCGCAGTCTTGCTCGCTTAGGACCTGACGCCGGACTTGCGATGCATCGGCCAGGCCCGGAACTCGAAGGGAACCCTGCCCTCGACACGATCCGTCCGCGGCGATAGGCCGAACCGCTCGCGATAGGCCCTGCTGAAGTGCACCTGGCTGGCAAACCCCGATGCGATGGCGATTTCGGACATCGGCATGTCGGTTTGCGTGACCAGCCCTCTCGCACGGTCGAGCCGGATATCGCGATAATAGGTGGCAGGCGACTTCCCCACGTATCGCATGAATAGCCGATTGAGTTGCCGATGGGAGATTTTAACCCGGTCCGCGATTTCGGGAATAGAGAGGGCGTTTTCGAGATGCTGCTCCATGACGACGATAGCTTGTCGGATCATGCCGGGGATATACGTTCCGATTGGCTCGGCATTCGCCGGGTTCTGCGACGTGCCCGCCGGTCGCAGCGACGGGTGGAAGACGTAGCGGGCCGATGCATTGGCGAGCGCATCCCCGGAGCTTGCTCGAATGATTTGGAGCGCGATGTCCGACGAGGCGATACCACCCGAGCAGGTGAAACGCTTTCCGTCGCGAACGAAGATGTCTTCGGACACGTCAACGTCACCGTGCAGTTCCTTGAAGGCATCGATATGCTCATAGTGCACGGTCGCCCGATGGCCACGCAGCAAACCGGCGTCCGCCACGATGAAGGCGCCCGTATCGAGGGCGCCGATGATGCTTCCCGCCCGCGCCCATTTCCGCAAGGAGGCGAGAAGCTGTGGCGTTCTTCCGGCCTCCGGCGTCCAGCTCGCTGACATGACGACGATGTCGAACGCCTCGTTCTGGAACTCGGCGAGCTTCTCCGTCTCGACTACGAGACCGTTACTTGCCTGGCACCGGCCACCAGGTGCAGATGCCAGAACCCAGCGGAATCTGGTGTCCCCTTCCAGATAGTTTGCTGCCCGAAACGGGTCGATGAACGATGTTGTCGCAGCCAGATTGAAGTTCGGCGTGACCAGGATGAGTATTTGAACAGGGGGGCGGTCTATGTTCGTCATGGTCCAGATAGGTATAAATCTATACTTTGGCGATCAGCCGTAAGCTCGTGCCGTACATCACTTAACCAGCGTAATTCAACGCCATATCCATTGCGACCTGACCCTTGACCCATTGCGCGAAGCTTTTTCCCGCTGCGGTAAGGCGTCTCGTTCGCGTGACCAGATAGTAGGCATGGGTCGTCGACAAAACCATATCGGAAAATGGCGCGACCAACTCCATTTTCGCTGTCGCCTCCGCGGCTAGTTCAACCGCGAATAACGCCACTCCGTGGCCGCGAACGGCTGCGTGATGTAGCATCGCGGTGTCCTGGAATACGTGTCCCGATTCCACAGAAGTCCCGGCAAGCCCTGCTACGGACGACCACTGGCTCCACAGAGCGTAGTCTTTTTCGTGCAACAGCACTTGCCCGAGAATGTCTTCCGGCTTCTTGAGTTTGCGCGCCAAAGCGGGAGCACACATTGGAGTAAGTCGAAGTTCCATGAGGCGCTCAGAAGAAAACCCGCGCCAATCTTCGTCGCCCCATTTGATGGCAAGTTCGGTGTTGCCGACAAATTCAAGCCGACGATGGGAAACATTTATGGTGATATCGATTTCAGGAAAGCGCTCGGTAAAGTCCGCCAGTCGTGGGGTAAGCCAGAACGTGGCAAACCCTGTTTCCAGTTCAATCTCCAGAACAGTACGGTCGTTCGGAGCGACCCTCGTATCAAAGAGAACATCAAGTTGCTTAATTATAGGCCTGAGCTTCAGGTGGAGCGCCGCGCCGGCTTCCGTAATTTCGACCTGGTTCGTATTCCGATTGAACAGCGCAGTTCCCAGCTGTGACTCCAGCTTGCGGATCTGATGGCTGATCGCCGATTGTGTCTGATTGAGCTTTGCACCGGCACCGGTAAAGCTTAGTTCGGACGCAACGGCCAGGAAGGCCTGCAATTGACGGATGTCAGGTATCTGTGACGGCATGCGTCATGATAGTTTGTCATGAGAGTTACAACAAGACGTCATTTCCCGACTTGAATCTTCGTTCCTATGCTCGCTCCAAGGGTGGAGGAGAACGAACATGACCATGACAGCGACAGACGCATTTTCATTTGGATCCAATGTCGACAACATCGGCCTTCGCCAGGATCTTGCCGCCTCATTTCGCCTGGCAGCAATGTTCAATTGGCATGAGAGCGTCGCCAATCACTTCAGCGTTACGGTTTCCGACGACGGCTCGAAGTTCCTTATCAATCCGAAGTGGCGACATTTCTCACGGATCCGCGCCTCCGAACTCCTCCTGCTCGACGCGACCGACAGCGAGACGATGTCCCGACCAGATGCACCGGACGAAACGGCTTGGGCGATCCATAGCCGCCTTCACGCGGTAAACCCCTCAGCCCGCGTCATCTTGCACGTCCACTCGGATTACGCCACGGCACTGGCCTGCCTCGAGGACCCCGAGATCAAGCCCATCGATCAGAACACCTGCCGGTTCTATCAGCGAGTTGCCATCGACCGAGCCTATGGAGGCTTTGCCGATGCGACAGAAGAAGCAGATCGAATTGCGACCGTTCTCGGCGACCATAAAGCAATGATCATGGGCAATCACGGAGTGATGGTAATAGGATCGTCGATCTCGGAGGCTTTCGATCGTCTCTACTACTTTGAGAAGGCCTGCAAAACTCTTGTGCTTGCGTACTCCACGCAACGTCAGTTGAGCATTCTCGATCACGAGGTTGCAGAGAAGACGGCACGACAATGGGAGGATATCGGCGACTTCCACGTGGCTCACTTTTCAGAGCTGAAAGCGCTGCTCGATGGTGTTGATCCAAGCTATATGAGGTAGATCACCCTGCCGTTCGAGACCCTCACCGGACGCAGCGGCCATTCAATCTGAAAGCCATACAAACGCTCGCAAATTTGCCGACCAGCAACGAGTGCGGACCCGTTGCATGGCGGTAAAACGATGGCCTGTCAGCATGTCCCCGGCGCGGCGTCCCGATGTCCAAAAATCTCAAATTACTGTCCGAAATAGTCATATAGCCAGCCGCAAACGTGCGAGCCTTTGAAGCTGGCTTGGTGTGAACCACCAGGGTGCCAACGGCAAATGGTGGTTGGCAGATGATGTCCAGAACCAAGTTGGGAGGAGGTTCTAATGACTGACGAGTTGAAGTACCTGGCGGCTTTGGTCGCCCGTGGAAAAATGGACAGGCGGTCCTTCTTGGGGCGCGCGGCCATGCTGGGCGCAGCCGCATTGGCACCCGGCCTTCTTGCACATGCAGCCCGCGCCGAGGGTCCGGTCAAGGGTGGCACGATGCGCGTAGGCCTCGGCGGCGGCCAGTCGACGGACACACTCGATCCGGCACTGGCGTCCGCAGAAGGGCCGAATACCCTCATCGCGCAATTCGGCGAGAAGCTGTTCGAAGTCGACGCAAAGGGAGATATCGTGCCGCGTCTGGCTACGGAGTTCGGCTCCTCGAAGGACGCCAAGACCTGGACGTTCAAGATCCGCGAAGGCGTGACCTTCCACAATGGCAAGCCCGTGACCGCCAACGACGTCGTCGAGACGATGAAGCGCCACGCCGACAGCAAGAGCAATTCGGCCGCCCTTGGCCTCATGGCAGGCATCACCAAGATGACCGCCTCCGGTAACGAGTTCATTGCCGAGCTGCAGGATCCGAACGCCGACTTCCCCTACATAATGGCGGATTACCATCTGGTCATCCAGCCAGAGGGCGGCCGCGCGAACCCGGCCGACGGGATCGCCGCGGGACCGTATAAAGTCGTTAGCCAACAGCCTGGCGTGCGGTACGTTTTCGAGAAGTATGCCGACTACTGGGATGACTCCCGAGGTCACGCCAACACGCTGGATGTGACGATCATCAATGACGACACCGCCCGCGTCGCCGCCGTTCAAGCGGGTCAGGTGGACATGATCAATCGCGTTGCGCCGAAGGTCGCGGCACTTTTGGCGGGCATGAAAACCGTCGCCGTCAAATCGGTACCGAGCCGCGGCCACTACGTTCTGGTCATGCGGACCAACGCGCAGCCTTTCGACAACAACGACCTGCGCCTTGCCTTGAAATATGCGGTCGACCGCCAGTCTCTGCTGGATAAGGTACTGCTGGGCCACGGCACACTGGGCAACGACGTTCCGATCAACAACCTCTATTCGTTCTTCGCTAATGATCTGGAGCAGCGCGTCTACGATCCCGATAAGGCGAGCTTTCATTTCAAAAAATCGGGTCACCAGGGTCCTGTCGTGATCGAGACGTCCGAAGTGGCCTTCCCCGGCGCTGTCGACGCCTGCCAGCTCTTTCAGCAGAGCGCCGCAGCGGCAGGAATACCCCTCGAGATCAAGCGCATCCCGGGCGACGGTTACTGGTCGGACGTGTGGAACAAGAAGCCGTTCTGCGCCTCCTACTGGAACGGGCGGCCAACCCAGGACATGGTCTATTCGACGATCTATACGACAGGGGCCGCGTGGAATGAATCGGCCTATTCAAACCCCGAATTCGACCGCACGGTCGTTCTCGCCCGCGGCGAGCTCGACGCCGAGAAGCGCGCCGCCCTTTACGGCAAGCTCGCTCTGATGGTTCGGGACGAAGGCGGGACTATCGTGCCGATGTTCAGCAATTTCATCGACGCCGTGGGTCAGAATGTCGGCGGCTGGACCGATGATCCGAACGCCCCGCTGATGAACGCGCTGGCGCCGGTCAAATGTTGGCTGACGAACACGTAACATCCGGTTCGTTGCGCGAGCGGCTGAGGATGACGCCGCTCGCAGCAATCACATCATGACATGTCAGTTTGCTTGATTTTGGAGGTAGGAGCGCGATGACCGTTCCGTTGATCGTTATGATAACCGCGGCGGCGTCGGGAATCGGCCGGACGGTCGCCGAAGCATTTGCGGCCGCAGGCCATCGTGTCTTCGTCTCCGATACCGATGCCAAGGCAATCGACGAGATGTCGGCAAGGAGCCCAGAGATCGTGGCAAGCCGGGTCGACGTTACCTCGTCGACGGAAATCGAAGCGTGGTTTGCCAAGGTGAAGGCCGAGGCAGGCGGCGTCGATATTCTCATCAACAATGCCGGGATTGCCGGCCCAACGGAGAGGCTTGAGAACATTGGGGTTGAAAGCTGGCACAACTGCATCGACGTGTGCCTGAACAGCCAATTCCTGACGAGCCGCTGCGCCATTCCGCTGATGAAGGAGAAACGGAGCGGCAGCATCATCAACCTGTCTTCCACGGCCGGGCTATTCGGCTATGGACTGCGAACGCCCTACGCAGCGGCAAAATGGGCCGTCGTTGGCCTCACCAAATCGATGGCCATCGAACTCGGCGACTGGAACATCCGCGTCAACGCAATCTGCCCAGGATCTGTCTCCGGTGATCGCATGAACCGCGTCATCGCCGCCGAAGCCTCCATGCGATCGACATCGCCGGAAGAAATCAGGCGCGAATACACCAGCGGCCAATCCATCAAGCGATTTGTCGAGCCGAAAGAAATAGCGGACTTGTGCCTGTTCTTATCCTCGCCTGCTGCAAGTATGATCAGCGGGCAAGCCATAGCGATCGACGGACACACCGAGACCTATCACATATAGGTTTCGGTAAGATCGCAGTGTCGTTCGTCGCGGTCATTTCAGATTGGGTCGGGACGTAAACCGCGCTGCCGCGCTGTCGAACCAAGTCGATCAGGTGCCGCCAGCCGTTGCGCCCACGATCGGCGACGACGATGGACGCTGCCGGAGCCCCAAGTTGGCCGGGCGCCTTGCCGGAGGCCTACTCGGCGTGGGCGACCGGCGCGCGTTCCGAGCGGGCTGCCAAACATGGCAGCACCGACCAGTTCCGCATCACAACCGCCCCGCCTCAATGATTTGCCGGAGGAACTCACGCGTGCGTTCTTCTTTCGGGTTGCCGAATATCTGCGACGGCGGTCCCGCCTCCAGCAGTTTTCCCTGCTCGAGAAACACAACCAGATCCGAGACCTCGCGAGCAAACTGCATTTCGTGGGTGGCAAGGATCATCGTCATTCCATCCCGCGCCAGGTCGCGCACGATGTTCAACACTTCGGCCACCAGCTCCGGGTCAAGTGCAGAGGTGATTTCATCGAGAAGCAGCGCCTCAGGCTGCATGGCAATGGCGCGGACGATGGCGACACGCTGCTGCTGGCCGCCGGAAAGCTGATCGGGGTAGTATTGCGCCCGGTGTCCGAGATTGACGCGCTCCAGCAGGTCGCGGGCGCGCTTTAGTGCCGCGCCACGGCTTTCGTCAGCAGCTTGACCGGGCCGATGGCGATGTTCTCTTCCACCGTCATGTGTGGGAACAGGTTGAAGGACTGGAACACCATGCCCACCTTGCGGCGCAGCCGGTTCAGGTCGACGCCGGGGCCGGAGACCACGTCCCCGGCCACCCGGATCGTGCCGCCGTCTATGCTTTCCAGCGCATTCAGGCAACGCAGCAGCGTCGACTTGCCGGAACCGGAGGCGCCGATCAGCGTCACCACCTGATGGCGGTCCACCTGCAGATTGATGCCCTTCAGCACCTCATGCAGATGGTAGTTTTTCCGCAGGCCGTCGATTTCGATGAATGCCATGGGGTCAACCTCTCATGCGCTTGGTCGCTCGCGCCAGCATCCAGTCGACATAGCGCGTCTGCGGAATGGTGATGACCACGAACAGGATCGCCACAACCGTCACCGAGGAGAGATTGAAACTGGACGAGGCGTAGAATTTGGCCTGGTTGAAGGCATCGAGCGTGCCGATGACATTAACCAGGGAGGTATCCTTCTGCAGAGCGATAAAGGTGCTGAGCAGCGGCGGGATCACCAGTCGGATCGCCTGCGGCAGGATAAAATAGCGCAACGTCTGGAGATAACTGAAGCCGAGCGACCGGCTTGCCGACCATTGCGAGGGATGGATCGAGGCGATGCCCGAGCGATAGATCTCGGCAACATAGGCGCTGTAAGTCAACGAAAGCGCCATGACCGCGAACCAGTCGGGCGATAGCCGTGAAATTACTGGTAGATTGGTCAGCGGCAGACCGAAGCCGATCAGGTAGAGCACGATGATCGCGGGAACGGCGCGCATCAGGTCGATATAGGCCACCGCCATGACGCGCAAAGGCGCGCCGGCTCTGCCAGGTGCCATCCGCGCCACCGCCAGGACCAGCCCGAAGGCGAGAACGATCGCCTGCGAGATCAGCGCCAGCTTGATATTGACCAGGAAGGCCATGGCCACATCCCAGGCGCTGGCCTGCATCAGTTCCCATTGCAGGAAGGTTCGCTGGATGTTTCCGTCGTTCATCAGCAGAAGCTGGATGAGGGCGAAACCCACCATGACCGCCAGCGCGAGGCCGAAGGTAACAAAGGCGCTTTGCCGGGATTGCGCCGCCGCCGCGCGGGCTTCCAGCACCTTGCCGGCGGCGGTTCTCCCGGCAGCACGAAGTGAGAGCCGCAACGCCGAAAGTGCCGCCATCAGCGCCAATGTTCCGGCGACAAGCCCCGCCACGATGGTGCCCAGGCTAAAGGTGCTCAAGCCGGCAGAGGTGATGCCGCTTCGCACCGTCCCGCCCAGGACGCCAATGAAAAACAGCAGCAGAACTGCCGTGACCGTCGCGGTCACGGCAAGGCCCATACTGCGCGGAGCGGGGCTCAGCATTGTCATGCGCTCTCCTTCACCGATCCAAATCAGGGCTGTTGCCAGACCGGAATGCTATTGGGATCGGCGCCGAACATCGGCGTAAGATAACGGCTCGAAAGATCCGCCAGCGTTCCGTCCTCGATCATCGCTCCTACTGCGGCATCGACGACCGTGCTGTTTTCCGAACCTTTCGGCGTGATTACACCGTAGCCGTGGTTCAGCTCGAACTGGCCGATCACCTTGATCGCACCATTGGTGCCCGAGGTGGCGGAAAGAACGAGCGTGGTGTCGGAAATGATCGCGTCCACCTGGCCGGCCATCAGCGCCGTGACCATGTCGGGCTGCGACTGGTAGAGGGCTGGCTGGGTCTCGGGCTTCAGGGTGTTGACCACCCAGTCCGACCCCATGTTCCCCTGCAGAACGCCGATGCGCTTGCTGCGCAGCGTCTGCGCGCTCAATTCCGTGCCGGCCTTGACCGCAACACCGAGATTCGAGCCAAAATAGGGACGGCTGAAATCAAAAACCTGCTTGCGCGCATCGGTAATCGTGGTCGAGGCGATGGCGATGTCGTATCCCTTGGCCGTGCCGGAGATGTACTGATCCCAGGCCAGGTTCATCAGCTTGAGATTGGCCAAACCGGCGCGATGGGCGATCTGGGCCGCCATGCAGTATTCGTAGCCATCCTGGACAGCCACCGGAGAAACGCCGTTGTACCAACCCGGATTGGGGAGAACGGTGGCGACGATCAGCGTATCGGGTTCGACGGTGCTCAGGCTAATCGAGCCTGCTTCGCCAGTGGGTGCGCAATTGCCATAGTTCGGCGCAACGCCGTCAGCCAGTGCCGGCCCTGCCAGAAGTGCGGCAAGCGCCAGTGCGCCGAAAAACAAGTTCGGTTTCATGTGGGCGCGCTTGCGCTGCCGCGCCGCATCGATGAAGCCGGTCATCAGCAGGTCGAGATCGGCGGACGGTGCCTTGGGATCTTCGGGGTGCCATTGCACACCCACCATCCAGTGCGACCCCTCGGCCTCGACAGCCTCGACGATTCCGTCCTCGGCGCGGGCGGTGACCGCAAGCCCCTCACCCACGCGCGCGACCGCCTGATGATGGCCTGACCGGACCGACAGCGCGCGTCCACCATAGATAGCATCGAGCCGCGAGCCGGGTTCCAGCGTGACGGGATGCGAAACCATGATCGAGTTGTCGGCCGTGCCGTTATGAACGGTGCCAGGACCGATCTCCTGAACAAGATCGCCACCGTGCAGGATATTGATGAGCTGCATACCGCGGCAGATGCCGAGCGCAGGAACGTCACGCGCTGCTGCATCACGAAGCAAGGCAAGCTCGAAGCGGTCAGCGTCGGCGTTGATACCGTACATCGTATCGGCCTCCCGCGGCTGGCCGTAACAGGCTGGATCCGCATCAGCACCACCGAGAACCAGCAACGCATCCATTCCGTCGAGCGCCACATCCGCCGCGCGGTCCGGCGCCGACGCCTCGACGAAATGAACCTCGCCGCTGCCGCGGCGAAGCGACGAGAGCGCGCTGTCGGAGAATTCGCGCAAAACGCCTTTCAGATAGTCGCTGACATCGGGGGGCGTCAGCGAGCCCACGACGAGGATGTGTACGACTTCGTTTTCGGGCGGAGACGGCTTGGCAGAAAAGGTTGTGTTGGGCATGGTCTTCCAGGTATTTAACTGCTATACATTTAACATCTATATTCTAGAGGTCAAATGAAATTTCTTTCCTCGTTAAGTGATGCCTCGAAGTCGACGCCGAACCTGGTCGCGCGGCGCCTGCATGAGGCCATCGCTACCGGCGAATTGCGACCGGGTGACCGGCTGCCACCGGAGATCGAGCTAGCGCAGGGCTTCGGGATCGCACTCATGACGGTTCGAGTTGCCCTTGGCGCATTGCGGGACATGGGACTGCTGACAACCGTCCGCGGTCGCAACGGCGGAAACTTCGTCGCCGCCGACGTTGGCCTGCGCCTGGCGGAAGCGGCGCGGCGGGCGCCGCTAAGCCGAGCGGAGCTACGCGACCTCACCGACTGGCGCAGAGCCATTTCCGGTGAAGCCTGTTTTCTCGCAGCGGAACGGGCTGGTCCCGAGGCATTGACCAAAATTCGAGAAGCCGGCAAGGATTTCGACCGGCTCCTGCACCAGTTCCCCGATCTGCGGTTTGCCGACGCCCGCTTTCACAGCCTGATTGCGGAAGTATCAGGCTCCGCCGCCCTGTTGCGGGCTGAAACCGAGATCCAGCTCGCTCTGACCGATGTGATCCTCGCGATCGATAAACCGATCGGCAGCAGACGCCTGACAGCCTATACGCACGACCCAATCATCGAGGCGATTTCACACGGCAACGGCAACGCCGGCCGCGAGGCCATGATCCGCCACGCCGAGGACACCTTCAGCTGGGTGACGATGCTGCTGTGAGGCTGGGGTGGAACGGTGTAGATCGCCTTCTGACGTTCGCCTTGTGCAGGCGCTGCCTAGCTGCTGAGGCAGCGAAACGTCAACTTGCGATCGACCGAATCTGCGTCAATTTTCCTTCGCCCGCCGCCCGAAAGGGCGTCGTCACATCCCGCGACGCGATAACTCACTGCTGGCAAAGATCGTACAAGCGTATCGCCAACTCCAAATCGAATCGTTTCGCCGGGGAATCGAGGTTGAGCCCAAACAGTTCTGCTGATTTGGCAAGCCGATATCGTAACGTCGTGACATGGATGCCCAGTTCGTCCGCGCACTGCTGATTTCGGCATCCGGTGTTGACGTAGGCTTTCAACGTGGCAAGAAACTGGGTCTCATTCGCCTCATCGTGATCCAGAACCGTTCCCAGGGTGCGGCGGACGAATTCCTGGACATAATCCGCATTGGCGGTTGAAAGCAGTATCGGCAGAGGGCCTAAATCTTCGGCCGAAAGGATGCCCCGCTTCCCAAAGACCTGGGCGATGTCGAGAATGTTGCGACAGCTCTTCCAGTGCCCCTGATAGTCTTGCAGGCTGGTACAAAGAGCGCTCAACACCGATACCGGCTCAATGGGGGTGTATAGGCGGATCTCGCGCATCACCTTCATCATCAGTTCGCGAAGATATTCGTCCGTCAGATTGTTCGTGGCCGGCACGAGAATGATCATGCAATCCGCATGGCCGACCACCACCGGAGTGGAGCCGCCCCGGTCGAAGAGCAACGCGATGCCCTGCTGCACATTGCCGAGCGTCGCGGCTGCCAGGTTGTCACTCTCGGCAAAGGACACAACGATCATCCGATGGGGGCGATTGAGCCGGATCCCGAACTTCAGCGCCCGTTGGGCCAGGTCGTTCTCATTTTTCCATTTGCCGTCGATGATTTCGCTGAACAGCTCATCCAGGCTGCGCCTTTCGAACTGGAAGCGGATCAGATTGCGCATTAGCTGGACGCTGACCGCCAGCCGGATGCTGCCGATCAGAAGCTGATCATACTCGGTCAGCCCGTCGTCACCGAGAACCATCAGAGCACCGACGCTCGTCCCGTCGATGCGCAGCGGGTAGACGCTGGCCGCCAAGCCGAAGCCGTGGCGCTCCAGGGTGATGGGAAACTCGATCAGCGTGACGCCGTCCTCCCGCATCGTGTCGAAGGGCAGCCGCCGGATGCGGGGGCGCAACTGGGTTTCGACGATCTCATGCCATTCCCCGTCATCGAACAGCCTCGGCTTTGGGGAGGCGCCGGCCAGGATGGCATTGGTCGTCAAATCGACGATCAGGACCGGCCTCTGAAGGATCGGATGGATCGCGTCGGAAAGCTTCTGGACCGAATCGTCCGAGATCGCTTGCTGCATCAATCGAGTATGGGTGGACAACACCATCTCGCGCTGCAGGGCGGAGTCCTTTTGCTCGGCGATCGCCTTCTGCTTCTCGACCGCAATCGATCCGAGCTGGACGATCAGCTTCATCAGGGCAAGGTCCGTCGGGCCGATATCCTTGACTCGCTCGGAGTTCACCGTCAGCACCATTGGCCGACCAAGCAGGTCCGTGCAGCGCATGGGCATCACCAGGACGCTGCAATAGCCTCGCTCGCGGGACTCCTTGCGAAACCCCGGAAACTCGTCCGATGCCTGTGCGTCCGGGATGAATACCGGCTGGTTACCGCGCAGCGCGACGAGCGACGGGCTGGTGGCCAGCACCCATTGGTCCTCCGGGCGCTCGAGTTGCAAGGTCGGGTCATGCCGCACGGTGACATAGCCATAGCCGCTGGCAAGGTCTATGCTCATGATAGAGCCGCGCAGCCAGTCGCCATGCCGGCAGGCCGCGACCACCAATTGCCGCAATGTCGCATCCGTATCGCTGCCGCTGTTGATGAGGTCGGCGACATCGCCGAGCGCGGTGATGAGCGAATTGATATCCATGAATATTTTACCGCATCCTCGAAACAAAGAATAAAACCCGAGTTTCATCCTATAAAACAGGGATGAATTTGACGTCTGTCAATAGGATTTTGTGGGCCTGCAAAACCCTGGAGGACACGACCAGCCAATGACACTTACAATCCGAAAGATCTTCACCGTCATCGAAGAAGTGCTCGTAGAGGGCAGCAAGCCGGCGGATCGCCCGGTCACCGCCGTGGCGGTCGCGGCCGTCCTGACGAACCCCTGGGCGGGTCGCGGCTTCACCGACGACCTGCGGCCGATCATCAACGAATACGCGCCCGTCCTCGGCAAGATAATGACCGATCGGCTGACGGGCCTGATGCAGCCGGAACGCATCGAGGCCTATGGAAAATGCGCCGCCGTCGGCCTTGACGGCGAGATCGAGCACGGCTCTGCCCTGATCCACACCTTGCGGTTCGGAAACCTGTTTCGCGAGGCCGCAGGCGGGACCGCCTATCTGAGCTTCACCAACACCCGCAACTCCGCCGGGAGTCTGTTGTCGCTGCCGATGACGCACAAGACGACGACCGGCACCCGCTCCCATTTTATCACGCTCAATTTCCAGATCGCAGATGCGCCCCGCGCCGACGAGATCCTGATCGCCATCGGCGCGTCCGACGGCGGGCGGCCGCATGCCCGCATCGGCGACCGCTTCCAGGACATGGAGGACATGGGCATCCGCCAGCCCTGATCGCCCCTGATGCAATGCAGATCCACGGCGGCGCAGCCCATGCGCCGCCGCTTTTTTTTCGCGCGCGGCTCTCAGGTCAGTTTCAGCACTGCGCCGAGTTCGTCCGCGGGCAACACCCAGCCGTAGTTGCGTTCGAAGGCGGCGAGCGTCGCCTCGTGCTGCTGCGGCGTATTGGAGGACAGGCCGTCGGCCACGAGGATGGTCGGATAGCCGTAGTGCACGGCATGTCGCGCGGTGTCCTCGACGCACATTTCGGTGATCGTGCCAACAATTGCCACGCCGTCCACCCCATGCGCGCGCAGCCTCTCCTCCAGATCGGTGCGGTGGAAGGCGCTGTAATAGATTTTGTCGACCACATCCTCGCCCGGCTGCGGCAGAAGTTCGTCGATGACATCGATGACGCCGCGCTCGTCGCCAAGATCGGCAAAATGGCGGCGAAAACCGGGAACGCAGGCATTGATTGGCGGTTGCAAGCGGTCGATCCAGCCGAAACGCGCCGCCAGGGGCTTGTACAGGTCGTCGGCGACATAGCGCGTATAGACGACCGGCAGGCTCGCTCGACGAAATTTCCCGATCAGGTCGCGGATGACCGGGATCGTATCCCGCGCCGACGGCACTTCGAGCGGCGCATCGCGGCGAACGAAATCGTTCTGCATGTCGATAACGAGAAGCGCCGGCCGCTTCAGATTTTCAAGCATGGGTCTTGGGCTCCCTTGGATGGCATGAAAACGGGGCCGGCCGCTTGCGCGACACCGGCCCCTCGCTCATTGGCGGATATCGGCGCGCCTTACTGCGAGACCGCCTTGGCAGCCTCGACAACCCAGCCGTCGAAAGTCGCCTGGTTCTCGGCAATCCATGCTTCGCCGAGCTTGCGCAGGGAGCGGTCCGAACTGTCCTTGTTCAGTTCCGTTTCCCACTGCGCCCAGGTGGCGGTCGGCCAGCGCATCACCTCGACGAATTTCTTGACGGCGGGGTTGGCGTTGATGAAGTCCTTGTTGACCGCCATCATCCAGTTCCAGGAGCCCGTCGTCATCCGGCAAGGATCCTGTCCCCCGGCGCAGCCGACGATGCCCTCCACCAGATGGCCATTGGCGGAAGTGACGTTTTCCGGCAGCGCATCGAAGGGGATGGGCAGCCAAACGGCATCGACGCCCGGCTTCAGCGTATCGGTGACCCAGGAAGGCGTCCAGGTGTAGAGCAGCACCGGCTCGCCGCGCTTGAAGCGGGCGAAGGTCTCGGCCAGAAGCACCTCATATTTGGCGCGCACGGTCTGCACCGTATCATTCAACCCGAATTTCTCGACCTGATAGTCGACGACGTCGCCGCAGCGCCAGCCGGGATCGCAATTGACCATGTCGGCCTTTCCGTCGCCATTGGTGTCGAACAGCGCCGCGATCTTCGGATCCTTGAGCTGCTCGATATTGGTGATGTTATGGGCCTCGGCGGTCTTCTTGTCGACGTAGTAGCCATTGGTACCGCCGCCGATGATCGAGCCCTCGCCGATGAGATCCAGCTTGTCCTTCACCTTGACGAAGGAGGCTTCCTGCTGCGGCATGTTGATGTCGGAGACGAAATCCATATCGCCCTGCGAGGCGGCCAGCATAGAAGCGGTCGAACCGAGCGTACTCATCTGGACGTCATATCCGAGCTTCTTCAGCCCTTCGATCAGGATCACGTCCTGAACATAGTTGGCTCCGAGGCTGTCGCTGCGGGCGAACCTGAGTGTCTTGCCCTCGCCCGGCATGTCCTGCGCCAGCACCGGCTGGCCGGCCATCGCGAAAATGGCAGCGGCCGCGAAAATTTTATGCTTTCCCGTCAGTTTCATTGTCATGCTCCCAGTTGAATGACGTCCCATTATCCGCAATCCCGGTCAGACCGACCGGGCGGCGGGTTCCTCCGACTTGATCTCCTCCCGATCCCGCGAGAAGAACAGCGTGCGCATGAAGCGCGAGGCAAAGGGTGCCTTGCGCTTGGCATTTGGTTTACGCGAAGCGAGCGCCTGCGTGATGCGATCGAGCACCATGGCCAGGAGCACGATGGCGATGCCGCCGACGGCGGCACGGCCGACGTCGAGCCTTCCCAGCCCCTGCAAAACGACGAGGCCGAGGCCTTCCGCTCCGATCATGGCGACAACCACCGACATGACCATCGCGGTCAGGACCGTCTGGTTGAGTCCGCCGAGAATGGTCGGCACGGCGAGCGGAAGCTGGATTTCCCACAGAAGCTGGCGCCGGTCCGCACCGAAGGCGTGGCCGGCTTCGACCAGTTCCTTGTCCACCATGCGGATGCCGAGATTGGTGAAGCGGATCAGTGGCGGCGCGGCCGCGACAATGACAGCCACGCCACCCGGAACCGTTCCCACCCCGAAAAGCATGACGACCGGCACCAGATAGACGAAGGTCGGCGTCGTCTGCATGATGTCGAGAATGGGCCGAACGACGCCCCAGACACGATCGTTGCGGGCCGACCAGACACCGATCGGAATGCCAATCACGGTGCAGATCAGGATCGCCGTGGTGATGAGCGACAACGTCGTCATCGCATCGGCCCAGACGCCGAGCGCGGCAACCACGATCAGCGCAACGGCACTGAAGCAGGCGACCGAAAGGCTCGCCAACCGATAGGCGAGCAGAAAGACCAACACCACGAACAGCGGGAAGGGCGTTGCCTGCAACACGGTTTCATTGAATCTCAACAGGCTTTCGACCGGCCATTTGATCGCGACGAACAGCGGCCGGAAATTATAGGCCAGCCACTCGACACCGTCCTGGATCCACGCGTCGACCGGGAAAACGTTCAGATCATCGGCGTCAAGCATGGGGCGCTCCCGTGGAATTCGCATGAGGTTGGGAAGAAAGCGCGGCGATCTCCGCAAGCATCCGTTCGGGAGTGAGACGCCCGACCAGACGCCGTCCTTCATCGACGACGACCAACGGTCGACCGCTGCGATAGAGACGGGCCGCATCGATGAGCTTGGTATCCGCCGACACGGAAACCACATCGGCGGAGACGAGGTCCTCCGGCGCGGCGCCGGCGCGAATCCGTTCCACGTCCCCGGCCCGGATCGCGCCCAGCACCTGCATCTGCGCATCGACGACGATCAGATCCGCCGTCCTCGCGTCCGGCACCAGGCGCAGTTGGCCGATCTCGACGACCTCTTCCGCCGCCGTCATGGCCATGCGCGCATCGAAAAGCCGGGCCCGGTCCACTTCGCGGGTGAACGAGGCGACGTAGTCGCTGCCAGGGTCGAGCACGATTTCCTCCGGTGCGCCCTCGCGCACCACCTTGCCATCAGCCATGATGGCGATGCGGTTGCCGAGCTTCAGCGCCTCCTGGAAATCGTGGGTGATGAACAGGATCGTCTTCTGCAAAGTGCTTTGCAGGCGCAGGAGCTCATCCTGCATCTCCGACCGGATCAGCGGATCAAGCGCGCTGAAGGCCTCGTCCATGATCAGAACGTCGGCATCCGTCGCCAGCGCGCGCGCCAGCCCGACGCGCTGGCGCATGCCGCCGCTCAGCTCGTGTGGCTGGTGATAGGCCCAGCGCGCCAATCCGACCACGGCCAGCACCTCCTCGGCGCGCCTGCGACGCTCGGCAGCCGGCACGCCGCGCAGCTTCAGGCCGAATTCCACATTGGCGATCACGCTCTTGTTGGGCAGCAGCGCGAAATGCTGGAACACCATGGAAATGCGCGTGCGGCGAACCTCGCGCAGTTCAGCTTCGCCAAGCGGCACGAGGTCGCGGCCATCGAGCAGGATGCGTCCGGCGCTGGGCTCGTTGAGGCGATTGATGCAGCGCGCCAGGGTGGACTTTCCCGATCCCGACAGGCCCATGATCATGTAGATCGCGCCCGAGGGAACCGAAAGCGACACATCGCTGAGACCCACGACCATGCCGAGTTCGCTCAGCACGCGGTCCTTGTCCGCACCGCCTTCCAGCATGGCCACCGCCTTTTGCGGCGCTTCGCCAAAGATCTTGTATAGTCCTTCAACTTTAAGCCGTTCGCTCAAGACCGTACGCCCTCACGTTCATGTTCACATTCCCGCGGTCCGTCTCGCCTATTTCAACGGCGAAAAGTCGGTTGGCAGGAGAATCCGGTTTTCCATCGTCTCGATACAGGCCGACAGCCGCGGCGTGAAAGCCTGCCATCGCGAATCCTCGGCCAGTTCCTGCCGTCGCCGCGTGCGATCGGCAAAGTCCTCGTAGCCCCACATGTGCACCACATGGTTCAGAGGCCCGATCTCGCTGACGAAATAGGCGATCAGGTTGCCGAGAATGGGCTGCTGGATCGCCAGCCCTTCCTCGCGCACCAACGCCAGATACTCTTTCAGCCGGCCCGAACGGATCCGATAGATACGCTCCTCGACAATCATGGCTTGTCCTCGCCTTGTGCCATCTCGTCGCGGACCTGCTTCGCAACGCGGAACGCTTCGACACCTGCCGGAACGCCGCAATAAACGGCGATCTGCACCAGCGCCGCCTGCAACTCGGCTTCGCTCAGACCGTTGCGGATCGCACCGCGAAAATGAATGGCGAATTCGTGCATGCGACCGAGCGCAGCCAGCATCCCCAGATTGAGAAGGCTGCGCTGCTTGAGATCCAGCGCCTCGTCCGACCAGCAGGCGCCCCAGCAATATTCATTGAGCATCGCCTGGAACGGTGCACCGAACGCGTCGGCATTGCTTATCGCCCGATCGACATAATCATTGCCGAGCACGCGGCGGCGAATCCTCTCGCCGGCCTGCTGAAGATCTCTATCCATCCGCTTTCTCCTTCTGCGCCAGAAAATCGTCGATCATCTTGGCGACCTGGTCGGGCGCCTCTTGCAGGATCGAATGGCGAAGGCCCGGCAGGATTTTCAGCTTGGAGCCGGGGATGTTCTCATGCATGAAGCGCGCCATGCGTGGATTGGAGCCGATATCGTCCTCGCCCGTCGCAATCAGCGTCGGGCAGCGGATCCGGTCGAGCAACCCGCCGAAGTCCGTTTCCGCAAGGACGCGATAGGCGGACGCATAGCAATCCGGATCGTTCTCGGCGTTCCTGCGTCGAAGTTCCGCCATGAGGCCTGGATTTTCCGCCTGGAAAGTTTCGGAAAACCAGCGCGACACGGAGGCGTCGTAATGGGATCCGCGCTCGCCGCTGCGCAGGGCCTCCAGCCGGGAAAGCACGCGCTGGCGCTCCTCATCCGTTCGTCCCGCCACGGTGGACAGGAGAACGAGGCGGCGCAGGCGATGGAGATGCGTGAGGGCGATACGCTGGGCAATCAGCCCGCCGAGCGAGAAACCGGCCAGGTGGAATGTATCGAAGCCCACCTCCTCCACCAGCGCAAGCGTATCGCCGACGAAATCGTCGATCTCGTAGCGGCCGTTAATCTTGGAGGACTTGCCGTGCCCCCGAAGGTCGAAGGTCAGTATCGTGTAATCGCGATCGAGCCGCTTGGCGATGCCCTCCCAGGCCTCCAGCGACGCGCCCACCCCGTGGACGCAGACGAGCGGCTCCGGCCCGCTACCCGTCAGGCGGTAGGTGAGGGTAACATCGCCAACCGTGAACAGGCGATCACGGTTCATTGCGCGGCCTCAAGCGCCTTGCCGGCGTGCTCCCGCTTGGCGAAGACCGGGATGATCTCTTCCGCGAAAAGTTCGAGCGTGCGCTTCTGCAGGTCGAACGGCAGGTTATAGTTCAAGCCGAGGCAGAGCTGGTCGACGCCTGCCGCCTCGTAGGCTTCCAGCTTTTCGATCACTTCGTCCGGCGTTCCGAACAGCATGTTGGCGCGGATGTTCTCCGGATTGTAGTTTTCGCGGCCCGCCACCGCTTCGTAGGAGACCGCCTCGGGGAATCCGTTCGTCACGGTACCGATATTCTGGAAGAGGTTCTCGAAATAGCGACCATAATCCATGCTGTATCTGACGAATTTCTCCCAGTCGCTGGCCTTGTCGAACACGCCGGCGCGGCGTTGCATCATGAACAGCGGCCGCGGGACCTCCGGGTGGTCGGCGACGGCCTTGTTGAACTTCGAGGCAAGGTTCGCGACCTCCGCCATGGGCTGGGAAAGCGGCGTGGACATGATGCTTGCGCCCATCCCGACCGCCCAGTCGAAGCTGCCCGGATCGCGCGCCGCGACCCAGATACGCGGATGCGGCTTCTGCAATGGCTTCGGAACGGAGGTCGCCGTCGGAAACTTCCAGATTTCGCCGTCATGGGCATAGTCGCCTTCCCACAGATTCTTCACCGCGGGCACGATTTCCTTCATGTAGGCGACGCCCTGCTGCTGCGGTATGCCGCCGGCCATGCGGTCGAATTCGTACTGGTAGGCGCCGCGGGCAATGCCGAACTCCAGTCGGCCGCCGGTGAGGTGATCACAGAGCGCGGCCTCTCCGGCCAGTCGAATCGGGCTCCAATAGGGCGCCACGACCGTCGCCGTGCCGAGCCGGATGCGGTCGGTGTGCTGGGCCAGCCATGTCAGCACCAAAAATGGATTGGGAGCGATCGTGAACTCGATGGTGTGGTGTTCTGCCGTCCACAGCGTCTCGAAACCGCCGCGGTCGGCGATCTGTGCCAGTTCCAGCATGTTCCGGTTGACCTCGGTCATCGGCGTGTCCGGGGACGAGCGTTCCAGATGGAGGGAAAGTGCGAACTTCATGGTGTTCCCTTTCGGGGTTGTGACTTTCAAAAATGACGGGAATGGGTGGTCATCGCAGACGGATGACGAAGGGGTCCTGCATGGCGCCGGAGTAGTCGAGCACGACATTCTTGACGCGCGAGAATTCACGCATCACGTCGAACCCGCCACGCCGGCCGTAGCCGCTCTCCTTGAAACCGCCCATCGACGACATGTAGGCTGCAGAGCGATAAGTATTGATCCAGACGGTTCCGGCATCGACCTGCGTCGTAAAGCGCATCGCCCGGTCGATGTCCTTGGTCCAGATGCCGGATGCCAGTCCGTAGCGCGTGTCGTTGGCCAGCGCGATCATCTCAGCCTCGCTGGAAAACGGCATCACGCCGACGACCGGGCCGAAGAGCTCGTCGCGCATGAAGCCCATGTCGTTGCGCGCATCGAGCATGACCGTCGGCTCGTAGTACCAGCCCTTCGCCAGATCCTCGCGTTGCGGCCGCTTGCCGCCGGCGGCGACCCTAGCCCCCTCCCGAACGCCGGACGCCACATAGGCCTCGACCTTCGTCACCTGATCGAGAAGGGCGAGTGGGCCGATGTCGGACGTTTCCAGCATCGGATGGCCGACGGTGATCCTGCCGGTGCGCTCGATCAGCGCTTCGACGAACCGGTCATAGATGCTGGCTTCGACAAAGCAGCGGGAGCCGGCGACGCAGGTCTGCCCGGCCGCTGCGAAAACGCCGGCGACAACCCCGTTGACCGTGCGCTCGATATCGACGTCGCCGAAGACGACATGTGGCGACTTGCCGCCCAGTTCCATCTGGCAGGGGATGAGATTGCCGGCTGCATTTTGGGCGATCGTGCGCCCGGTCTGGGTGCTGCCGGTGAAGACGATCTTTGCCAGGCCGGGATGATTGGCGAGCGCATCGCCCGCCGTGCGTCCTGCTCCGGTCACGACATTGACGACACCCGGCGGGAAGCCGGCGGCCTCGATCAGCTCCATCAGCGCCAGCGTCGAGGCCGTTGCATGCTCCGACGGCTTGATGACGACGGTATTGCCGATCGCCAGGCAAGGCGCCAGCGTACCCGTCAGCAGCATCAAGGGCGAGTTCCACGGCGTGATCATGCCGACGACGCCGATCGGCTCCCGCATGGTGAAATTGATCATGTCGAGCTTGTTGACGGGGATGGTATCGCCTTGGAGCTTGTCGGCCATGCCGGCGAAGTAGGTGTACGAGTCCGGCAGGGCGCGCATCTGCGCACGCATCTCCTTGATGAGCTTGCCGTTGTCGCGCGTCTCGATTTCCGCAAGCTGGTCGGCATGCTCCAGCATGAGTTCGGCAAGTCTGCGAACCAGCTTGCCCCGGTTGGTCTGGGTCATGCGACGCCACGCCGGATCGACGAATGCCTGCCTTGCCGCCACCACGGCCGCGTCCACGTCCTCCGCGCCCGCATCGGCGAATTCGTACCAGGGTTCCCCGGTCGTCGGGTCAAAGCTCTTCAGGTAGTTGCCGCTCTTCGGCTCGACCGGTCGACCGGCGATCAGCAGTTTCTGACGGGAACCCTCGAGCGTCGTTACAGTCGTTTTCATGCTATCCTCGCGAATATTTCAAATCAGGCGCCGTAAAGGCCTTCGCTTTCGATCATTGCGACGCGGCCGCCATTGCGGCTGTCCATGTAGATCCCGAAACGCTGCCCCTTGCGCTCGCGCACATACCGCCTGAGCACCGCCTTCATTTCGCGGCTCGGCACCCGCTCGTAGGGCAGGTCGTCGATGGCGAAGAACTGGAGACTCTCCGGCAGGTCCCGCGCCGCATCGGCGGCAAGCGAGGCCCGGTAGATGAGGTAGCCAGGGGCGCTGTCGGCCACGTCGAACACCGAATAGAGGAAGGTCCTTTCAGGCTCGACGGACACGGCCTGGCCGCTCGCCAGCACAACCTCGCTGTCTGCCCGGCGCGTCTTTGCGGTGGGCAGCGACAAATCCCCCTTGCCGTCGCATCGCAACAGGATGCTGTCGGCGCCCTCGATCAGATAGCCGACGACCATGCTCTGCGAGGCCGACCAATCGGTTGGTAGGGGATCATTGACGCTGACATAGCGTCCCCGGCAAAAGCCGAGCGGCGTTGCCGGACTGGTGCCGAACGCCCGGACATGCCCGATGAGGATGATATGGTCGCCGGCATCCACCCGGTCATGAACCGTACAGTCGAACCAGGTCAGGCTGTCCGTCAGGACCGGTGCGCCGGTGTGCACGCTGTCGACATTGACAGCATTGAACTTATCGGGGGATTTGGAGGCGAAGATCGCGGAAACCTCGACCTGATCCTCGTGAAGCAGGTTGACGGCGAAGGAATCCGTCGCCACGAAAACCGGAAAGCTCGACGCGGACTTGCCGATGCAAACCAGGAGCAGCGGTGGATCGAGTGACACCGAGGTAAACGAATTTGCCGTCATCCCCCGCGGATTGCCGTCTTCGTCACGCGTCGTGACTATCGTCACGCCGGTGACGAATGTGCCGAAGGCCCGCCGCAGTTCGATTGGATCAATGGCTCTGTTGTGCGGGTCCATTTCCCGTGCTTCCCAATTCCCGGATATCTGTGGCAGCAACGATATCGAAGAATTCTGGGCCATCTTCCTCGGAAACGAGGATACGATTACTTATCTTTTATCAATTTCTAGAAACCCTCCTCCGATGTTTGGCGGGATCGATGGTTCCACTTTCACTCTGGCGCGCTTGCTTTTCGGGTTTTCGCGTAATCGAACCACCGCCTGCGGTCTGCGCGCTGGCGACCTGCAATGTCGCCGATTTCGCGGAACCCGACATGACCATCATCAATCCGTGAGCGTTTCGCTGACGTTGCGGATCGCCAAAAACTCGGCAGCAGACGCCTCTCGCGTACCAACTTGCGACGCGCGCTCGCTGGAGGCCTCACCTTCCGTCGGTCTCAGCCCTTGAAGCGATCGAACGCCGTCAGCCGCTTCATCGGCGGGCTGGCATCGTAGCGGTAGATTTCGGTTCGCAGCCAGCAAAGCTCGTCGTCGAGATCAGCGTCGGAAACCTCGGTCCACCAGGCCTTGGGGCGACCGTCGCTGCCGTCGGACCAGCGATACCCCCTCCCCTTCAGATGATCCTTGAGGTCGAAGGGAGAATTTTCCGCAAAGATCCGGACACGCGAACGCTGACTTCGTTCGTACAGCTCGGCGAACGCAGATCCGGCGTGGCATTCGCCATTGCCATCGAGGACTTCCAGAAGCGCAAAGCAATCGTCGACAGCCCGATGCCCGTCATGAAAATAGCCGGCCTGGCCGACCAGATAGCCAAGCTTCGTTCCCTCAAAGCCACGCGCCCGCCAATCCACCTCCGACACCGAGCAGGCCCAGGGCTTGTCGGTAAAGACCGGTGACAGCGCCTCGCAGAACGGCCGATCGAAGCCGGCATTATGGGCAATGATCAGGTCGGCCGGCTTTATCAGCGCCTCCAGCCGATCGAGGTCGATCATTTGTCCCGCGACCATCGCGTCGGTAATGCCGGTGAGCCGGGTGATGTCAGCGGGGATGGGGCCGCTCGGTTGCCGCAGTCCGCCGTAGACGGCGGTCACCGCACCGATCGTGCCGGTCTCATCGAAGCTGAAGGCAACAGCGCCGATCTCGATGATCTCGTCCTTGCGCGAACTGAGACCGGTCGTCTCGGTGTCGATGATGACGCCGCGCAACGGAAAGGCCGAATCTGGCAACCGGACAACCGGTCGAGGCTGGAGCTTTGACAGGATCCGATAGCGGCCCGTAGCCTGCAGATGCCGGACCATGTCGTCCTCGTTCATGGGCGGCGTCGCGCGTCCATCCGGACCTGTTCGCCTGACCACGATCGGCGCATCATCCGCAAACATGTCAAACTGAGCCGTCATTCCCGTCATTCTCTCCTCGCCTACCCCGAGTGCCAACCAAGCAAACTGCCGCCGATCAGCCCGTACTCTGCACCGGCTTTCAGTTCAACCGCAGCAAGGCCATCAGCATCGGCCCGATGCGAAAACTCGCCGGGCGCCGCTTTCCAGATAGGTGCCGTCGAGCCGCATCAAGGAGACGCCCGGCAAGGCGTAGACACCGGCATCGAACAGATCGCGGTTGCCCTCGAAGTATTCCATCATCGCGTCCAGCCAGGACGCTGGTCAGGCTCCCGAAGCCGATCCCTATGGATCTGCCCACCCTGCCCTCCGCTGTGTCAGCGCAATGCGATCGATTGCGGCAGCACGAAGGGCGTGCCGCTGGCCGGCACGGCGCCCACCTTGAGACGGCAACCGAAGACCGTCTCGATCAGCCCGTCGTTCAGCACCTCGGCGGGCGTGCCCGCGGCGGCCAGCCGGCCGTCGTGCATGACGTGGATGCGGTCGGCATACATGGCGGCAAGGTTCAGGTCGTGCAGGATGGCGACGACGCCGCCGCCGCTGGCCGCGAAGTCGCTCGCCACGTCCATCACCATCAGCTGGTGGCGGATGTCGAGGCTGGAGACCGGCTCGTCCAGCAGCAGGTAGCGCGGCCGGCCGTCCAGCATCGGCGCCCAGACCTGGCACAGCACGCGGGCAAGCTGCACGCGCTGCTGCTCGCCGCCGGACAGTTCCTGGTAGAAGCGGCCGGCATAGCCGGCGAGGTCGACCCGGGCCAGCGCCTGTTCCGGCAGCCGCCCCGCCTCACTGGCAGGCGCGCCGGACCGGCCGCTGGCGAGCCCGAGTCTGACCACCTCGTGCACTGTGAACGGAAAGGCGAGCGTCGCGGCCTGCGGCAGCACGGCCCGAAGGCTTGCGGCTTCGGCCGGTTTCATGGACGCCACGTCGCCGCCGTTGATGGCAATACGGCCGCCACAGGCAAGGTCGCCCGAGAGCGCCTTCAGCAGCGTCGACTTGCCCGACCCGTTCGGCCCGACGATGGCCGCCACCTCGCCCGGCCGCGCTTGCAGATTGACGCCGCAAACGATGCGCCTGGCGCCGATCGCCACCGATACATCATGCAGCTCGATCATCGCGGGCTCCTCATAGGTCGATGATGCCGCGCCGGCGCAGCAGGATCCACAGGAAGAACGGCCCGCCGATCGCCGCCGTGACGATGCCGATCGGCAGTTCGGCCGGCGCCACCACCGTGCGCGAGAACGCATCGGCGAGCAGCAACAGGGCAGCGCCCAAGAGCGCCGAACCGGGCAGCAGGTAGCGGTTGTCCGGGCCGATGGCGAGGCGCAGCACATGCGGCACGACGATGCCGACGAAGCCGATGCCGCCGCTGACCGCCACGGCCGCCCCAACGGCGGCGGAGACGGTGACGATGGCGGCATACTTCAGCCGCTGCACCGGCACGCCGAGATGGGCGGCGGTCGCCTCGCCCAGTGCCAGGGCGTTGAGGCCGCGGGCCAGGAAGGGCATGGCCGCCAGCGCCGGCAGGATGACGGCGGCGGCCGCCGCCAGCTTCTGCCAGGTGGCGCCGGCCAGCGAGCCGAGTTGCCAGAAGGTCAGGTCGCGCAACTGCCGGTCATCGGCGATAAACACCAGCAGCCCGGTCAGCGCCATGGCGAGTGCGGCCAGCGCAATGCCGGCCAGCAGCATGGTGGCAACCGAGGTGCGCCCCTGGCGGGTGGCGACGCGGTAGAGGATCAAGGTGGCGGCAAGGCCGCCGCAGAAGGCGGCCAGCGGCAGCGCCGCCGGACCGAGCAGGGCCGTGAGCGGGGCGAGCGACGTGGTGCCGAGCACGATCACCGACACCGCGCCGAGCCCGGCGCCGGCGGAGACACCGACAAGGCCGGGGTCGGCCAGCGGGTTGCGGAACAGGCCCTGCATGACCGCGCCCGAGACGGCCAGCGCCGCGCCGACCAGCATACCCATGATGACGCGCGGCAGGCGGATGTCGTGGATGATGAGGCGGTCGCGGCCGCTCAGCGCATCCGTGGGCGCGCCCGCGAGCCAGTGCCGCAGCACGCCGAGCGGTGAAGCATCGGAGGCGCCGGACGTGAGGCTGAAAAGTGCGACCACGACGAGCCCTGCTGCCAGTGCTGTAAGCGCCAGAAGGGCGCGGCCGGAACGGTCGCCGGCCGGGCGTGTGATCATGCCGGCCGGGCCGGCGAGGGACGGGTTTGCCATCTTGCCCGCGCGCTCAACGATTGACTTGGTCGCCGTAGAGCGCGGCGGCCAGGTCGTTGACGGCATCGGCCGTGCGCGGGCCGAAGCCCAGCAGATAGCTGCCGTCCATGCGCACCAGCCTGCGGGCGGCGCCGGCCGGCGTCTGGGCGATGGCGGGATGGGCGTAAAGGTCGGCATCGGCGATGCCGGGCCCGGCATGATCGACCACCAGCACCAGGTCCGGCCGGGTAGTGACGATCGCCTCATCGGAAAGCTGCTTGTAGCCGTCGTAGCCCTCGACGGCATTGACGCCGCCGGCCAGCCGGATCATGCCGTCCGCGGCCGTGCCGGCCCCTGACGCCAGCACCTTGCCGCCGGCCAGCGACAGCACGAACAGCACCCGCTTGCGCTCCTTGATGTCGGCGGTGCGGCTTTCGGCGGCCTTCAGCTTGGCGTCCACCTCGGCTGCGAGCGTCTCGGCCTTGGCCTCGACGCCGAGCGCCTTGCCGACGACGCGGATGCGCGTGAGGATGCCTTCATGGTCGAAGGTCTCGGGCACCTCGACGTAGGGCACGCTCGCCGTCTTCAGCACTTCGATGGCCCGCGGCGGGCCGCTGCCCTGCAGGGCCAGGATGCCGGTCGGGTTCACCGAAAGCACGCCTTCGGGCGAAAGCTGGCGCATGTACCCGAGATCGGGCAGCTTGAGCGCCGCCTCCGGATAGAGGCTGGTCGCATCCCGGGCGACGAGATGGCTCTCCTCGCCCAGCGCGAAGACGATCTCGGTGACGGAGCCGCCGATCGCAGCGATGCGCGCGGTGTCGGCGAACCGCGGCGCATCATCGGCGGCCCGGGCGCCGCCCGCCGCGAGGGCGGAAATGCCGAGGGCGCCCGCCAGCGCCAGCCCATGCAGAGTTTTCATCGCAAATCTCCTATGCCGCAACCGGCGCGGCAAGGCGCGGCAGGCTCTCGGCCAGGGCACGCCAGTCCGCCCGCTCGCCCTCGCCTTCATGGCGCTGACCGAAGAACTGGATGATCATCCGCCCGCTCGCGTCATAGAGTTCGAGCGATGTCACGTGGCCATCCTTGGTCGGCTTGCGCACCAGCCATGTTTCGGCGATGTGGTCGGTGCGCAAGTGCAGGTGGAAGGTCTCATCCATCACGTTAAGCCACGGCCCCATCGGCTTGACGTTCCTGACCGGACCGGAATGGATCTGGATGCAACCGCGGTTGCCGACGAAGCACATGATCGGCAATTCGGCCGCCACGACCTGCTCGAACATCATCGAGGCAACGCCGGCTTCGAGCTGCGAGGCATACTCAGCCCCGACCATGCGCACCGCTTGCCGGCGGCCGAGCTTCATCTTGCGCAGCATGCCGAAGAACTGGTGCACGTCGGTGAGCTTGCTCCAGCCCTCGCGCAGCGCCGTGGCATCGGTCGGCGTGTCGGCGACCTCGGCGTCGATGTCGGCCGGCGGCGGCTCCACGGCGATCGCCGGTAACTGGTCAACGGATTGCAGGCTGGCAACCAGCGTCTGGTAGGCGGAGAGATCGGAAGACGGGCGCAGATGCACCTTGTGCACGGCATCGCCCGCCACATCGAAGAACTGCAGGCTGCGCCGGATGTCGTCGCCGTCGCGCTTCTCCACCGCAAAGCCGTGCTGCCATATCTTTGGAAAGATGCGCAGGTCGATGTTCTCGCCAAGCGCCAGCGCGGCATGCTCGCCGGTGACCACCTTGTCGTAGATGCCGATCTTCTCATGCACGGCACTGTCGTTGCGGGTCAGCGCCATGACTTCGCCGACGGCTTCCAGGCCGGTCAGCAGGTCGTTGGCGCGCGCTTCCAGGCGGACGACGCCGTCGCCGCAATGAGCTGCAAGCAGCTCTGCCTCGGTGATGCCGAGCTGGGTTGCGAGATCGCGCTCGCGCATCTTCGGATTTTCTGTCCGTGCCCGCCTGATTGCGTCGGGGGCCGGTTTTGCGCGCTGGTCCATGTCTACACCTTACTTGTTGAGAATGAGCTTGCCCTGTCGGGTGATCTTGAGCCGGTAGAGGGCGCCATGGTGCTCGATGCCGATCTCATGCTCGCCCTGGAAAAGGGTGTCCGACGACAGGGTCCTGACCGAAAGCGGGATGCGTTCGGCGCGCATCGGCGCGTGTGTTTCGAAGCGACTATCCCGGGGGCGGGAATCGTCTGGATCGTGCGTGTCCATTCGGATCGGGCTCCTGCGTGGATGAAGCGGGCTGTGGAAAGGTGCCCGCGAAAATCCAAATCATTTGTTGACTTCAATAATCATGTTTACTAGTCACTGCAATACCGGACTAACTGAGTCAAGATTTAAGTTACCGGATTTAATCAAGAATGCGAGCAAGCCATGGCCAGCCAGCATGCAACGACGATTTTGGAGTTGGACTGCAATGGGGTTGGCGAATTGGGGACGGGCCGGTGCATCCGGGCCGGAGAGCCGTAGGGCGGCGAGCGGGCTGGCCGCGCTACTGGCAGGCGTGGCGGCGACCGCATTGATAGCGGCATCGGCGCACGCGCAGCAGGCGGTACAGCCCGGCGAGCAACAAGACGAACAGGTCGGGCAGGCCGAAGCGCGCAAGACGGAATCCGGCGCCACGCTGCTCGACAAGATGATGCTGGCCAGCCGCACCGGCGAAACGGCGATCGAGAGCCTTTCGTCCTCCAGCCACGTCGACCAGGAGCAGCTCGACCGGCGCATGGCAGCCACCCCGAACGAGATGCTGTTCGGCGTTCCGGGCGTGACGATCCAGGCCGATTCCCAGCGGGCGGCCTCCTCCGCCAATATCCGCGGCCTGCAGGATTTCGGCCGTGTAGCCGTGATCGTCGACGGCGCTCGTCAGGATTTCCAGCGCTCCGGCCATGGCACCCAGTCGTCGTTCTACCTCGATCCCGAGTTGGTGAAGTCGGTGGACGTGATCCGCGGCCCGGTCGCCAACACCTACGGCTCCGGCGCCATCGGCGGTGTCGTCTTCTTCGAGACCAAGGACGCAGCCGACTTCCTCAAGCCTGACGAGACCTGGGCCGGTTCACTGACCCAGGGCTACGAGAGCAACGGCCACGGCTGGACCACCAGCGCCACCGGCGCCTACCGCTTCAACGACAGCGTCGATGCGCTGGGCAACATCGTCTACCGCGACTACGGCGCGTACAAGGATGGCGACGGCAACCGGGTCGATGGCAGCGGCTTCGAGGTGCTGGGCGGCCTGCTCAAGACCACCATCCTGCCGACCGACAACAGCGAACTGAAGCTCGGCTGGGTCGGCGCCAACGACCAGTGGAACCAGTTCAGCGGCGGCAGCCCGGCTTACGACATCAATCTGGAGCAGAACACCTTCACCGCCCGCTACAACATCACCGACGACGACCGCAGCTGGCTCGACCTGCACATCAACGGATCGTTCAACGGCACCAGGCTCGAGCAGACCAGCCTCGTGCCGGTCGGCGGCCGCTTCGATCCGGCGACCGGGCTTCCGGTGGTGCTGCCGATCGGTACGAAAGCCAATTACGACGTCGGCACCAGCGGATTCGACATCTGGAACACGTCGCGCTTCGACACCGGCCAGGTCGCGCACGAGCTGACCTATGGCGGCGACTGGGTGAGCGACGACGTCGACACCACCGGCGCGGCGGGCGGCGACAACTTCTACACGCCGTCGGGCAAGCGTCGTGTTTCTGGAGCCTACATCCAGGACAAGCTCTCCTGGGAGTGGCTGGAGGTCATCGCCGGGCTGCGCTACGACAGCTACAGCCTTAGGGGCGACGACACCAATACCTCGGGCGACCGGCTGTCGCCGCGCATCAGCCTCGGCGTCTCGCCGTTCCAAGGCCCCGCCCTGGAAGGGCTGCAGTTCTACAGCACCTATGCGGAAGGCTATCGCTCGCCCTCGCTGAGCGAGACGCTGATCAGCGGCCTGCATCCGGCGGGCGTGGTGTTCCCCTTCCTGCCCAATCCGGCTCTGCGGCCGGAAACGGGCAAGACCTGGGAATTCGGCGTCAACTACAAGGCCGACGGCGTAATTGCGGACGACGATGCGCTGCGCCTCAAGGCCGCCTACTTCAACAACGACGTCGACGACTACATCGACGGCGCCACGCTCAGCGCCGGCCAGCCGGGATGCCCGTTCCTGCCGGGCCTGCCACCGGTCTTCGTGCCCGGCGGCTTTTACGTCCCCGCCTGCTTCCAGTACCAGAACTTCGCCAATGCGAAGATCCGCGGCTTCGAATTCGAGAGCGTCTACGATGCCGGCTGGGGCTTTGCCGGCCTGTCGGCCTCGCTCATCGAGGGCTACACCGTCTCCTTTGCTGGCGTGCGCGCGGACCTGGCGACCATTCCCTCCTCGCAGGTCACGGCCCAGCTCGGCTTCCGGTTCCTCGACGACCGGCTGACGGTCGGCGGCGAGGTGCAGTACAACGGCAAGCCGAAGGGCAACCCGATCGCCGAGGACTTCACGCTCGTCAACACCTTCGCCAGCTACCAGGCCAGCGACAACCTGAAGCTCGACTTCCGCATCGATAACCTCTTCGACGTCAATTACGTCAATCCGCTGAACGCCACGGCCACGACCACGGTCTTCGAGCCGGGCATGACCGTGAAGCTGGCGGCGACCATGCGATTTGGAGGCTGATGCAGCATGAGGACGGCAACCCTTCTTCTTACGGCAGCCGTGGCGACAGCAATTCCCGGGGGTGCAACCGCACAGGAGGCGTCGACAAACGACGCCTCCGCCCTGATCCTCGAACTCAACGGCGCGCAGCCTTCCGACAAGGGCTGCCGCCTCACCTTCGTGGTGAAGAACGACCTCGGCGCCGACCTGTCCAAGGCGGCATTCGAGATCGCCCTGTTCAACGAGACCAGCGTGGTCGACCGGCTGACCGTGCTCGACTTCAAGGACCTGCCGGCGGGCAAGACCAAGGTCGTGCGCTTCGACCTTGCCGGCGCGGATTGCGGCAAGACCAGCCGCGTGCTGGTCAACAGCGCGACCGAATGCACCGGTTCCGGCGTGGAGCCTTCGGCCTGCATGCGCAAGCTTAAGACCAGCAGCAAGACCGGCATCTCTTTCGGCGTCTGAGCGGGGGCACGGGGCATCATGGCATCTCTGGACCCCGCCTTTTCCACACAAGGCCCGGCCTGGTCGCTGGACAGGTTCCGCGCCATGCCAGCGGAACCGGACGATGCCGGCATTCTCATTCGCGCCGCGACGCGGCCATGGAGCAGCGGCGACTTGCCCGAACGCACGCGGCTGGCGCCGGCGAACGCCGAGCTTCGCGTCGCTCCGGGCGAGCCGCTCGACGCCACCCGGCCGACGGTGCGCCGGCGCAAGTGGAAGGCGGCAATGGCCGCCTCCTGCCTGCTGCATCTTGCCACCGCCGCCTTCCTGCTGGCGGAGAACCACGAGGCGGTGATGATCGCGGGCGCCGAGGAGTCCGGCGTGATGCTGCTCGGAAACGCCCCGGAGGACCAGAGCGCGGCGGGCACGCCCTCAGAATTGCCGGCCGCCCAGGTTACGCTGGTGACCATGCTGGAGCCCAAGCCGGTCCAGACGGTCGCCGCCGCTGCGGTGCCGGTGGCGGAGGCGGCGGAGCCGGTCGAGACGGAGGTGGCGGAAGCGACGACCGCGGAAACGCCGCTCGCGCCGACCGCGGAAGTGGTCGCGGCCGAGCCGGAACAGTCCACGCCAGTGGTCGAGCAGGCAACGACCGAGCCCGCCGCGACGCCGTCTGCGGCCGTTGCCAATCCCGCCCCCGAAATCCTGACCACGCTCCAGCCTGATGAGGACAAGACCGCGGCACCCGAACCTGCCAGGCAGGTCGCGGAGCAGCCGAAGTCGCCCGGCACAGCAGGGCCGGATGAAAACGTGGAGACCAAGGAGGCTGCGACTAGCGAGCGCGTCGTGGCTGAAGCGGACAGGCCGATACCGGTCGAGAAAAAGACGGTGGCAAAGGCGGAACAGTCCCGCAAGAAACCCGCCAAAAAGCCCGACAGAAAAGCCGAAACGGCGGGGGCGAAGGCAACTTCGCAAAGGCCAAAAGCCGGTTCCGGCGGCAACAGCGAGGCCGACGCGCGGCGCGGCGCCGCCCAGGGCGAGGCCGCCGGCACGACCGTCAGCGCATCGAAAGGCGGGGCAGCATCGGCCGCCGGCAACGCCGCGGTCTCCAACTATCCCGGCAAGGTGGCCGCCCGGCTGCGGCGTGCGGTGCGTGGTATTTCGAGCCTGGCGCGGGCCAAGGCACGCAACGACGTGCGGGTGTCGTTCGTCGTCGATGCCAACGGGGGCGTCGGCGGTATCAGCATCATCCGCGGTTCCGGCTCGCCGGAACTGGACGAGGCTGCCCTTGCCGTGGTGCGGCGGGCGGCCCCCTTCCCGCCGATCCCGCCGCAGGCCGGAAGGTCGAGCTGGGCCTTCACCCTGCCACTGGGCATTGCCCGCTGAACCGGCTGCGGTGGGGATGCAAGGTCTGACGCGGCCCGAAGTATGGTTCGGCATGAGGCCGCCGTATTCGCTGCTGTTGCCGTCGCGACCGGCAACGGGGCCGCATCGCTTGGGAAGGCTGGCGCTTCCGGCGGATTCCCGCCCGAGCGAAAATTCACCGCGCGCCGCGTTTCGCCCCAGGTCGCGCAGATATCCCCCAGCAGCGACCTGCGCGTCGCAAGCGTCGCGATATGTTGGCACGACCATGACGACAGGTTTGAAGTAGTGAAGGGTGTGGTTCAATCAGCCGCAACGGCCGGTCAGGCCTGCCGCTCGCATTGGTGGAAGCTCTTTTGAGTGATCCTTGTCGTTCCATCATATTTCAGCAGCGCCAGCACGTCGCAGTAGTCGAAGCGGCCATTGGACGTGTGAACGATGATCACTCCTACATCCCCTGCCAAATGGACGGCCACGACCTGATATTTCCTGGAGCCCTGACCAGCCCGCTCGGGGGCGCACATCGCGTTGATCCAGCGGTCACGCGGTATGCTGATCGCCTTGCCTTCATCGACCCCGACAATATGGGCAGTCTCGGCGAAGAGGGTGGTTAGTCGCTCGCGGTCCTGCGTCGCGACGCCGAGGACGTAGTCCTCGGCCGCTTTGAGCGCCTCTTCACAAACAAGCGCGTCGGTCGGAAAACTGGTCATTTGATGATGCCGATCTTCTTGCGATCAATCGAAATGATCACCGCCGCGATCAATACAAGACCCTTGATGATCAACTGCGAATAGGAAGAGACGCCTGCGAGGTTGAGACCATTGGACAGGATCGCGATAATCAGGGCACCGATCATCGTTCCGGCCACACCTCCCATCCCGCCAGTGAGTGGCGTGCCGCCAATCACGACTGCCGCGATGACATCCAGTTCGAGCCCCGAGCCCGCCGTTGGACTACCGGCTCCCATTCGTGAGGCCAGGACGATGCCCCCGAGGCCGGAGTACAGACCGGCAAGAGCAAATGTGGTGATCTTGATCCGCTCGACCTTGATTCCGGAACGCTGGGCGACAACCTCGCCGCCACCAACAGCGACGATGCTGCGGCCGAGAACGGTGTGATGCTGGACAAAGTAGGCGATGGCGAAGGCAACGAGTGCAATGAGCACGATCGCCGGGATGCCCGCGATCGTGCCGGATCCGATCCATCGCATCGTTTCGTCGCGGATCATGATCGGCCGACCCTGCGTGATGTGCAGCATGAGCCCGTGACCGGCAACCATGAGGCCGAGTGTCGCGATGAACGAAGGGACTTTAAGCTTTGCATAGACCGTGCCGACCACAGTACCCAGCACCGCACCGACCAGTAGCCCGGACGGGACAGCGACAATGCCGATGCTTTGCATGAAATAGGCGACGATGACGGCCGAGAGACCGACTACGGCGCCGACGGAAAGATCGATCGACGCCATGAGAATGACGAATGTGGCGCCCATCGCCGCGATCGAAAGCACCGCCGTCTGGCGCAAGACCGTTTCGAGGTTACGAATCGAGAAGAACTGGTCCGAGAATATGGCAAACCCGATGCAGACGATGACAAGAACCAGCAGGGGGAAATAGGTCCGCAGGCTCTCAATGGACAGTGCCGCGGGCGTGGCTCCGGATGTGGTGGTATTTTGGCTCATGGCGCCGTCCTTCAAAGCATCGCATTAATCAGATTGGTTTCGGTGATGGCGTCGCCTTCGAACACGCCCGAAACGCGCCCGTGGCGGATGGTCACCACGGTATCGCTCAGGCGGATGACTTCGGCCATGTCTTCGGATGCCATCAGGATGGCGAGGTTCTTCTCGCCGCTCAGCTTCAGCATCAGATCGTAAATCTCGAACTTGACCCCGATATCGACGCCGCGGGTCGGGTTGTTGAGCAGCATGAGCCGGGGATCGGTCAGGAACCACTTGGCCAGCAGCACCTTTTGTTTGTTGCCGCCACTGAGCGAACGAACCAGGTCGGCCGAACTGCGCGCCTTGATGCGGAACATGTCCATGCCAAGTTTGGCCTGCTCGGCCTCGCAGCCACCGTCGACAAACGGTCCGCGGGCATTTTTGGGCAGACACGCAAGCGCGATATTGAAGCGGATCGACTGGGTATCGATCAGGCCTTCGACGGCACGTTCCTTCGGCACCATCGCGATGCCAGCGGCAATGGCGTCGGCTATGGAAGCGCCTGAAAATGCCTTTCCTTCGAGAAGGATTTCGCCTGATGTCACCGCCCGTGCGCCGAACAATGCCTCGATAATTTCATCGGCGCCGGAACCAGCAAGGCCCGCAAGTGCCACGATCTGGCCTTTGCGCACGGACAACGAAACATCGTTGAAGCCCGGCCCGCAGAGCCCCCTCACCTCGAGCATCGGCGATGTCGGTACGACCCGTTCCGGGCGCTTCCAATCGGCGAGATCACGGCCGACCATGAGTGCCGATAGTTGATCCTCGTCGAGTTCGGCGGCCGGACGGGTCGTAACGTAGGCCCCATCCTTCATGACTTCGACGGTGGTGCAGCTGCGAAAGATCTCCTGCAAGCGGTGAGAGACATAGATGATGCCGACGCCCTGGGCGCGCAGCTCATCCATCAGGCGATGCAGAGTTTCGGCATCGTCATGGTCGAGCGATGCGGTGATCTCGTCAAGCAGGAGTACCCTTGGATTGGTGGACAGCGCGCGTGCCAGCTCGATCATCTTCTGGGTCGACGGAGATAGCCGGCGCATCTCCGAACGGGGATCGGCGTTGATCCCGAGCCGCTTGAGCAGTGTTTCGGCGGCGCTGTAAAGCCGGGTCCAGTCGATCTTGCCGAACCGGCTGAATTCCTGCATGCGCCCGAGAAACACGTTCTCGGCCACGGAAACGTGCGGCAGGATATTGAACTCCTGATGTACCATCGACACGCCGCTTGCGACGGCGGAGGAAGCCGATACCGGCCGGTATTCGCCGCCGGCAACAGTCATCCTGCCGGCGTCCGGCACGACTTCACCTGCCAAAATCTTGAATATCGTCGACTTGCCCGCGCCGTTTTCGCCGCAAAGCGCAAGTGCTTCACCGGCACGAAGATATAGGTTGAGTTCCTTGACCGCCTGGACGGGACCATAGCTCTTCCGCAAACCCTCTGCAGCCAGAAGAACTGGCTGCAGAGGGGAGAAGCCGCCATCGACCCTGCTTGATGTCGCTGTGTCGACTAACATGTGTTGGCAATTCCATATCTGTCAGGGAGTGATGACCTTGAAAACATCCGCATGATTGACGGATGGATTCGTGGTCTTGCTGATAGAAGCCCAGTCGACCAAGGCCTTGCCTTCGGCAAGCGGCTCGATGATTTTGGAGCGGTAGTCGCCAATGCCGTCCTTGGTGAGGTAGTAGAGGCTCATCTCGTAGACGGGCTTGTCTGTGGGATGGCCGTTCAGGTGGTCATGAATGATCGTGACGCCGTAACCGCCCATCACCCAATGGCCACCGGCCAGCATCGAGAGCTTGCCCTCGTCGAGGGCATCAAGCGCGGCCGCGGTAATGTCTATGCCGGCGAGCTTCATTGTCCCCGACCGCCCCGCGTTCTCGATCGAAACGATTGCACCCAGCAGCGGATCGGACCCGGCGCCCCAGACACCATCGATGTTGTCAAAACGGGTGAGGAAATCCTCCATCACGGTCTGACCCTTGGCGAGCGTCCAGTCGGTATACTGCACGTCGAGAAGCTTGACGTCGGTGTGTTCGGCGACTGCCTTTTTCATGCCGTCGTTACGCGCTTCGGAGGTCGAGATCCCCGGCACGCCGCCGATCGACACGAGATTCTTGACGCCATCCTTTTCGATCAGGTGCTTGGCGACATTGTAGCCGGCTGTTTCGTCGTCGAGCTTGATGAAGGAGAGGTAGTTCGGCTTGGCACCCACTTCGACACCGGGATAGGTATCTGTCACAACGACCGGAACCCCGGCCTTGTCGAGCAGATCGATGGCTTGGATGCCGAGCGGCTCGCTCAGCGGCGTCAGGATGACGCCTTTCACGCCCGCGTTGATGAGTGTCTCGATGTCGGAAAGCTGCTTGTCTTCGCGGGACTGGGCGTCGGTCACCACAAGCTCGTAGCCGTAGGCCTCCGCTGCGCTCTTGGCAAAGTTGACGTAGTCCACCCAGAACGCATCGTTCAGCGTCGTCATTGGCATGCCGATCTTCGGACGATCAGCGGCTTCAGCCGTAAAAGCGGCCAGGGTGCCGATCACCAAGGCTGCGGTAAGCTTCAATACTTTCATGTGATCCCCTTTTCATTTTTGGCTTGGAGTTAAAGTTCGATGCGGCGCCCTTCGACTGCTGAGCGGTAAATTGCCTCGGCGATTTCAACGATCCGGCGAGCCTCACGCCCGTCGACAGCGAGTGAAGACTTGCCGTTGACGGCATCGATGAAGTTGGCGACCGCAATGCCCACGGTGTCCGGCCACTCCGCTTTGGCAATCTCGATGCTATGCCACCCACCCTCTGACCATTTCAGCAGGTGCGGCTCGTCGCTGAACTTCTCGAAATGTGCTTCCAGCCCCGGAACACGGATGAGCGCGTCGCGGGTGACCGCCTCGATCTGATCGTCAAAAACGCCCTTCGGCGCGTGATAACCGGCTTCGATGACCGCACGACCACCATCGCGGAACTCGAGCGTGACGATGCCCACGTCTTCGCCGACCCCGCGCGGGTTGTCGGTGTCGAGCGAAGCGCTGACCGCGCTGACCTCCCCCATGATCGAGCGGGCGACGTAGAGGCGGTGGAAACCCGCATCGAACAGTATGCCGCCGCCTGTCAGGTCCGGGTCCGCCCGCCAGCCGCCAAGCTTGCCACCGATGGACAGTCGAAGCCTGAGGATCGTTGGTCGGGAAAGGCGACCAGCGGCAATCTCATCGCGAAGCCAACGATGCGGTGGATAGAAGAGCTGGTTGTGGCTCGCTCCGAAGAGCTTCCCCGCCTTGTCGGCTGCCGCGATGAGGATGTCGCATTCGGCCGCCGTAACCGTGGCTGGCTTTTCGACGAACACATGCTTGCCTGCCTCGAGCGCCTTCAGGCAAAGGCCGGCATGGAACTTATGCGGCACGCAGACGACAACCGCCTCCACATCGGGATCGGCGATCAGCTCTTCGGCCGTGCCGTAGCCGCGCGCATCCGTCTGTTCGACAGTGGCCTTGACGAGTTCGGCATTGAAATCCGCTACTGCGAACAGCTTTGCGCCGCTCGCCGCCAGTACACCATTTACCTGGTGGCGGCCGACCTCGCCGAGACCGATGACGCCAACTTTCAATTCCCTCGTCATTTACGCAGACCTTCCGGCATGAATTCTTCGATGGCACGCAACTGCTGCATGCTGAGTTCGGACGCGCGTTTCGGGTCGCCCTTCAAGATTGTGCGGTAGTACTGATAGGCTTCGAACTCGACGGACATGAAACCGCGATATCCGGCCCTGTCGAGGGCGTCGAACATCTCGCTCCAGTCGACCCGCCCCTCGCCGATGAGCGGGAAGATGAACTCCCGTCCCTCGCGCCCAGGCATCCCGGCGACATCCTTGATGTGGACATGGCGGATGAAAGGCGCCAGTTCGCCGATGATCCAGCCCATGTCGTCACGTGCCAGCGCGAAATGGCTCGGGTCGAAATTGATGGCGAATGCGGGATGGTTCGCAAACCGGCGCAACAACACGCCGGTGCTGTGGAAGTCATGTGCCAGCGTGCCCCAGCAGGGTTCGAGTGCCGCCTGGGCGCCTGCAGCGGCAACACCATCGAGCATCCGCTCGTAGGCGTCGAGCATGATGCTCCATGCCCTCCCCTCACTGAGGGCGGAACCGACATCCACATGCCCCGCTTCCCAGCGGTTCGGCCCGGTCAGGACGTTGATGAGCTTGACGCCTGATGCGGCCGCGGCCGTCGCGGTGCGTACCGTCAGATCGATGCGCGCCTTCAGCTCATCTGCATCCAGGCACACGAGATCCTGTTGAACAGCAATCTCGGACACCTCGAGCCCCTTCCCACGGCTCATGGAAATGACGCCCGCAAGGTCGTCATCGCTCATCCGACGCGGATCAAAATGCGCCAGCGTCCACTCGACGGCACCGTACCCCTGTTCGGCCAGGGTTTCGGCCACCTTCTCCGCCGGCCAGCTCTCATAGTCTAGGCAGGCAAGAAAGCCCCAACGCCTGAAATCACTGCCTTGCGCGCCCATTAGTGCATGGTCTCCAAACGGACCTGCGCAGCGGCGATGCAGCGCTCGAAGCGGTCAAGCATTTCATCGGCTTCGTCGCGCGTGGTGTTGACCGCTGGCTTGAGCTTGAGGACGTTCCCGAAATCGCCAAAGACCGGACCGCTCTTGCCGATCAGCAGCCGCTCGACATCGAGCGCATGCTTCCAGACGAAGCCCGTCAGTTCGTCGGCCGGCTCCTTGGACTCGCGATCGAGAACGAGTTCGACGCCGATCATCAGACCCAGGCCGCGAACGTCACCGATAATCGAATAGCAATCTTTCATCTGGTTGAGGCGGTCCATGAAATGGGCTCCGATTTCGGCCGAGTTGCGACCGAGTTCTTCGTCTTCCATGACTTCCAGCATCGCGATGCTGCCGGCGCAGACGGCGGGCGTTGCCATCAGCGTGAAACCGGCCTCCCAGCCACGCAGCGAAGTGAAGCCTTCACCGGCAACCACGCCCGACAGCGGCAGCCCGGCTCCGAAGGCCTTGCCCATGATGATGAGGTCAGGTTCGACGCCGAGGACATTGGAGGCGAACACGTCGCCGCAACGGCAGAATGCCGTCTGCACTTCATCGGCAATCAGCGCCACGCCGTTGCGCGTGCAGATCTCACGCACCGTTTCGATGTAGCCTTCCGGCATGGGGATCATGCCGCCGTTCGACTGGAACAGCTCAATGATCACGCCGGCCACCTTGGCATCCGGCTGGTGCTTGATCGCCGTTTCCATAAACCGCGCGCACAACAGGTCGCAAGAGCCGGGCTTGAGGCCGAAGGGGCAGCGGTAGCAGTTGTAGTTGGGGACCCGGATCTGCCGCGTAAGGTAGCGGTCCAGCCCCTCCTTGGATCCCTCCAGCATCTTCGGATAGGAGTAGCTCAGCGCCAGCGTGCTGAAGGTTGTTCCGTGGAACGCGCTGTAGAGCGAAACGAATTCGGATCCACCGGTGGCGCGCATCGCGAGATGCATGGCGCCCTCCACGGCATCAGCGCCGCTCAGCGCAAAGAGTACGCTGCGCATGTTCTTCGGCGCGTGCGAAAGCACCTTCGCGGCAAGCTTCGAGCGTTGTTCGTTTTCAAAGACCGGCGTCACATACTCGATCTGGTCCAACTGGGACTTGATCGCCTCGATGACCTTCGGGTGGCGATAGCCAAGGTTCACCACCCATTCCCCGGACACCGCATCGAGATACTCTGTCCCCTCCTCATCCCAGAAGCGCACGCCTTGACCGCGAACGATACGCAGGTCGTAGTGGCCCATTGGCTTGATGACCGATGAAACGGTCGGCGATTTGGTGACGGGGTTGTCGGTAACTTCAGACATGGATGTTCTCGTTCAAATCTTCGATGATTAGGGGAATGGATGTCAGAGGTAGTGCCGCTGCAATTCGTCGCGACGACCTTCGTACTTGCTTCTAAGCTCGCGGGCCGTGGCATCCTGGGCCACTTCCGGCGGGGCGATATCCCAGAAGCTGTGCTTGGTGCCGACTGACATCTTGTGGGGATCGACTTCGATCACGACCACGTTGAGCCCGGGATCCGCATCGGCGGCAGCAAGGGCCGCCTCCAGATCCTCCGGTGTCGCTGCGCTGTGGACGCGCGCGCCGAGGCTGGCAGCGTTCTTCGCGATATCGATGTCGAGGTATGCGCCGTTGAGCTTTCCGGCGTTGTCCCGCCCGCGAAACTCGGTCGAGAAGCTCGACCCGGTCGTCAGGACCTGGAGGTCGCGGATGATCTGGTAGCCGTGGTTGACGAAGACGCACACCGTCAGCTTGAGACGCTCACGCGCAGCCACCAGAAGATCGCTGGGATTCATCAGATAGGTGCCGTCACCAATTACGACGTACACGTTCTTCTCGCCGCCGAGAACGAGGCCGATGCCGGCCGGAATCTCGTAGGTCATGCAGGAAAAGCCGAATTCGAGATGGATTCGTTTGTTGTCCCGGGTATCCCACAGCTTGGCGACATCGCCCGGCAAACTTCCTGCTGCACCGATGACATAGGAATCAGGCCGCACGGCACGGTTGACGATCGCGAGCGCCTGCGCCTGGCTCATGACCTCCTTCGGCTTGGCTACGAGGGTGGGTGCGGCAAGCGACGTCCAGCTTTCGATGGCCTTTCTCATTTCGCCGCGCCATTCCGCCTGCTGGCCGACCCCTGCCTCGGTCGCGGCACGCGCGAGCGCCGACAGTCCCTGGCGAGCATCCGCAACGATCGGTTCCGCACCGAGCTTGGTGGTGTCTCGGCCGGTGATGTTGATGCTCGCGAACTTGACGTCGGGGTTCTGGAACAACGTCTGCGAGCAGGTCACGACGTCGGTGAGGCGCGTTCCGATTGCGAGCACCAGGTCAGCCTTGGTCGCAAGTTCATTGGCGGCGAGATTGCCGGCTATGCCAACGGCCCCCAGTGCGAAGTCGGATTCGCCACGCATGGTGCTGCGACCGGCAACGGTCTCGACCACAGGGATACCGAATTGCTCGGCGAAGGCCTGCAACTCACGTTCGGCTTCGGAGTAGTAGACGCCGCCGCCACTGATGATCAGCGGCTTGCGCGAAGCTTTGAGAAGCTCGGCGACGCGAGCGACCTGACCTGCCTCCGCCGGGCGGCGCTCGACATGCCAGACCCGCTTTTCAAACAGCTCTTCCGGGAAATAGCCGGCCTCGCCCTGCACATCCTGACAGATAGAAAGCGTCACGGCGCCGGCCTCCGAGGGCGAGGTCAATACGCGCGCAGCCTCCATCAGCGACGGAATGAGCTGTTCCGGACGAGTGATCTTATCAAAGAATACGCTGACCGCGCGCAGACCATCCGCAACCGACAGATCATATTGCGGGCTTTCGAGCTGCTGGAGGACGATGCCCTGGCGGCGGTTCGCATAGTGATCCGATGCCAGAACCAGCACCGGCACGCGCTGAACCGTAGCGCTTGCCGCGCCGGTGTACATGTTCGCCGTACCAGGACCGATCGAGGCGGTGCAGGCGTACGTCGAAAGACGACGCTGAACACGGGCATAGGCGATCGCGGTGTGCAGCATGCTCTGCTCGTGGAACGGCTGATAGAAGGGAATGCTGCCACCGCACTCTGCAAAGCCCTGCCCGAGGCCGGAAAGATTGCCGTGCCCGAAAATTCCGCAAGCCCCACCGATCAGTGGTCGCTCGATACCGTCGCGCTCCGTCCACTGAGCCGCAAGAAAACGGGCAACCGCCTGCCCTGCCGTCAACCTGATTCCCTTGCTCATAATGTCATGCACCCCCGGGTAGAAAAATTATTTGATGCTCGATCCTAGTTATGCTCTTCTAATCTTGTCAAGATCATAATATGTAATTCATCATACAACTTGCATAACGAAAATGCAGGTATTTCAGATGGAAGCGCCTACGATGGATCGGACTGAAAAATTTATTGATGTGCTCGTTCAGACGTTCCCGTCTGCGACCTACGTCATCGAGGGGCAGGAGCGACGGCCTTACGAAGCTGATTGGCGCGGCCTCGTCGACCGCCCCGCGGTAGCGGTTCTTCTGCCCGCATCCACGGCCGAAGTCGCTGCCATGGTGAAGCTCTGCCGTGAGTTTGGGATAGCCATCGTTCCGCAGGGAGGACGTACCGGCCTGGTGGCAGGCGCCGTGCCAGTCGGCGCGGTACCGCAGGTTATTGTCAGCACGCAAAGAATGAATAAGATCCGCAGCATCGATCCGATCAACAACACGATGGAGATCGACGGTGGCGTGATTCTACAAGTCGCACAGGAAGCTGCGGCGGCCATCGACCGGCTGTTTCCGTTGAGCCTTGCCTCGGAGGGCTCCTGTCACATCGGCGGAACGATCGCCACGAATGCCGGCGGAATACAGGTTTTGTCCTATGGCTCCATGCGCCAACAAGTGCTGGGTCTTGAGGTTGTCCTGCCCGACGGTCAAATTTGGAACGGACTTCGCGGTCTGCGCAAGGACAATACCGGTCTGGATCTAAAGCAGCTCTTCATCGGCTCGGAAGGCATGTTCGGGATCATAACCGCCGCGACCGTCCGCCTGCTGCCGCGTCCGAAGAGCGCTTTGACGATGCTTGCGGCAATCGATTCGGCCGGGCAAGCATTGAAGGCATTCACCAAAATACAAAACCTCTGCGGTGCCGACTTGACGTCCTGCGAGTATTTCACCGCCGGTGGACTTGAAATGGTGCTAGATCACTTGCCCGATAGCACGGCGCCATTTCGGGAAAGGCATCCAGCCTATGTTCTGCTTGAGGTCACATCGCTCGACAGTTCTACGGATTTCTTTGGCCGCCTAGAGCCCGTTCTGGCCGAACTGCTGGAAACAGGAACGATTGCCGACATGGTTGTTGCCCAGAGCGAAGTGCAGCGCCTGGCGCTCTGGAAGCTGAGGGAGGGAATTTCCGAAGCCGAGAGGGCTGCCGGCGGCGCAATCAAGCATGACATCGCCGTACCCATTTCAGGAATTCCTGATGTAATTGACAAAATTTCGCAATGGCTGCATGGCATTCTCCCATCATGCAAGCTCAATGTTTTCGGCCATCTCGGCGACGGGAATCTTCACGTAAATATTGCACCGCCCGCCGGCACTTCGCTTTCTAGTTTCTACTCTCAAGGGAAGCGTGTTACGGCCTATGTCGAACAAGCTGCCATAGAAGCCGGCGGCACATTCAGCGCGGAGCATGGAATCGGCCAGCTACGGGTAGAATCGCTTGAGAAGTATCGCGCGCCTGTCGAGCTGGAACTAATGCGAACCATCAAGGATGCAATTGATCCCACATGGATGATGAACCCAGGAAAAGTGCTAAGCCTCGCACGTTAAGCAGACGCGCTGCGGCTGTGAAGATTCGAGCGCGGCCGATCGTTCGCCCGGTACGCCTATCCGACCAGGTTATTGAGTCGCTGCGCAATGACATTGAGTCTGGCCGCAGCGCTCCGGGCTCGCGCCTGCCCACCGAAAAGGAGCTTACTGAAAGTTTCAACGTCAGCCGAACGGTCATCCGAGAGGCGATATCGCGCCTGCAGACCGATGGGCTGGTGCTCGCCAAGCAGGGATCCGGCATCTACGTCGCAGATCCAACCGAGGTCGCCCGCTCGTTTCGGCTCGGTGTGGAAGACAGCGAACAGAAGACATCGATCCGTGAAATCTACGAACTGCGCATCGGGGTGGAAAGCGAAGCGGCCGCGCTGGCGGCGGTACGGCGCACGAAAACGGATCTCACATTGCTGGAAAGGGCGTTGAAGGCTCTCGCATCCGCCAAGAATTTCGACGGTGGCGTCGATGCCGACATCACGTTCCATCGCTTAATCGCGCAATTGTCAAAAAACTCGGCCATTCTGCGGTTCCAGGAATTCCTCGCTGCGATGTTGGGGGAGGCGATCAAGGTCGCACGCGGCAACTCAGCGCGCCATTCCGGGTTGGCGGAAAAGGTACTCGATGAGCACGTCAGGATATTCGAGGCGATTGCCGCTGGCGACGCGGAGGAAGCAAGACGCGCCGCTCGCCATCACCTGGTCAACGCGCAGGAGCGATTGAACCTTCATCAGAAGCACGGCTAGCAGCTTTGCGCCCGCTTCCGCGGGACTGGAAGCGCAGTTGCGACCGCGCTTCCAGTACGGTGCGATGCCTATTTGCCATTGGTGGCGATATAGTCCGCCATCAGCGACATCAATTCGAACATCACCACCATCGCATTCATGGCCGTGATCTGGTTCGGGCTGTCCTTGGTCGGCATCAGGCAGACGACGTCGGCGCCCACGATGTTGAGACCGCGCAAGCCCTGCAGCATGCGCACGGCCTCGCCGATGCGGATGCCGGGATAGCCCGGCTCGATGTTCGACACGCCGGGGGCGTCGGCAGGGTCAAGGGAATCGAGATCGAAGGTGACGTAGACCGGCGCGTCGCCGATGCGCTCGCGCAGGATATCGATCACGCCGCGGGGGCCGATCTCCTCGAATTCGTCCATGCCGACGATCCGGTAGCCGAGTTCCTCGCTGGTGTTGCGCGAGCCGGGCGTGCCGACATTGGGGCGGATGCCGACCTGGGTCGAGCGATGGGCGTCGACGTGGCCCTCCTCGACGAGATAGCTCGCCCAGTGTGCGGCGGAGCGACGGTTGCCAAGCCAGTGCGGCAGGTGGTTGTAGCTGTCGGTGTGCGAATCGAAGTGGACGAGCGCCACCTTTTCGCCCTTGGTCAGCCGGGAATGCTTGCCCGCAACCGCCTTGACCAGCGGCCCGGTGATCGCATGGTCACCGCCCATCGACACCAGACGGGTGCCCACCTTGTCGAAGCGCTTGGCAAAGGCCTCGATGTGTTCGACGCAGATGTCGTTGACCATCGCCTCCGGCAACGGCACGTCGCCGGCATCGTTGATGCGGCAGACATCCCACGGAATGAAGTTGAAACGGCCATGGCCGCGACGATACAGCGCCGACACGTTCCGGACCGCGCGGGGTCCGAGGTGCTGGTCGCGTTCGGTCGAGCCGTTGCCGGAACTGTGCGGCACACCGATCAGCGCGATATCGCTCTCTGCCGGATCTTCCTGCCATGGGCAGCGGTAGAAGGTCGGGATGCCCCACCAATACCAGCGCTCCATCTCCTTCTTCGCCGTTTCAACATCGTACTCGGACATCGTCTACTCCTTCTCCTGTTTTTCCCGCCGGTTCCGCCGGTGTGAAATTGATTGCGCTTCGCGTTTGACTAGGGCTTTCCGGTCAGGAAGGCGGCACCTTCCCGGATCTCCAGCACGCTCGGCACGATACGGGTTGCGGCTGCGGCCAGCTCTGCCCGCAACTGATCGAAACTCTCGATGTGCGCGCCGTGGCATCCGAAACCGCGTGCGATCGTCACAAAGTCGGGAACGACAAGGTCTACTCCCAGTGGCGCTATTCCATCGGCGGCCATGCAGTTACGAATTTCGCCGTAGCCGTCGTTGTTCCATAGCAGCACGATGACGGGCTGCTGCGCCTCGACTGCGGCCGCGAGTTCACCGATCGAAAAGAGCACGCCGCCGTCGCCCACCAGCGCAATGACGGGACGGCTGCCGCCGACGCCAATCGAAGCGCCGATGGCGGCCGGAAGACCATATCCGAGCGTCCCGTAACCGGTGCTCGCGTTGAAGAACGACCTTGGCCGGCCTGGGCGGAAGAACTGGTTTGCGGCATAGACGGTCTGGGTGGAGTCACCGGCGTAAACGGCATCGGGCAGCGCTGCGTCGACGGCCTCCATCAGGCGGCGATGGGGCTCGATGCCCGGAGGAAGCGCTTCGGCGCCCGCGGCGCGGAGCGCGGAGGCGCGCCGCACACCCTCGCCCTGTTCACGTGGCGTTGCACGATCCGCCAGGCCTTGGAGTGCGGCAGCCGCGTCTCCGAGGAGAGGCAGGTCAGCAAAGGGCCGGCGCGTCAATTGCTCGGAATCGATGTCGATCCGGATCAGCTGGCCGGAAACAACCGGCTCGACCGGAAGCGGATACATCTCGGTCTCGCCGAGTTCCGTGCCGACGGCAAGTACGACGTCCGCGCACCGCAGGGCCTCGAGCATCGGCGATGCCCCCAGATTTTCCCCCGCCAGCAGCGGATGGCCCGGCGGCAGGATGCCGCGACCGTTGACCGTCAGGATTGTCGGCGCGTCGAGAACCTCGACCAGCCGGCGCGCCTCGGCCGCTGCCGCCACTGCGCCACCCCCGAGGACGACCAGCGGCGTGCGCGCCCGTCGCAACATCTCGGCCGCCGCATCGAGCGCAGCCGGTGCCGGCGCTGGTCGGGCCGGCAACGGCGAAACGGCAAGCGGGCCGTCGTCGATCGATGCCGCCAGCACGTCGACCGGGATTTCCAGGTAGACCGGCCGGGGACGACTGCCGGAAAACACTGCCATGGCCCGCGCCATTGCCTCGGGAAGCTGTGCCGGGGTGAGGATGGTCTGGCTGAAGGCGGAAACCTCGGCTGCGAGGTTGCGTTGCGCCCGCAGCTCGTGCAACGCGCCGACCGGCGATCCGAGCTGGTCGCGCGGACAGACCGTCGATATGACCAGCATCGGCACCGAATCCGCGTAGGCCTGCCCCATGGCCGTGAGGATGTTCGTCAAGCCCGGCCCGCTCACAGTGAAGCAGGCGCCGACCTTGCCGGTGGCGCGTGCATATCCGTCCGCCATGAACCCTGCCCCTTGTTCATGGCGGGGCGTAATATGGCGGATCGTCGAGCCCGCCAGGCCGCGATAGAGCTCCACATTGTGAACCCCGGGAATGCCGAAGATCACCTCGACCCCATAGGCCTCCAGCAAACGGATGGTCATCCCTGCACAAGTCGGCATGGCCTCGTCCTTCAATTTTTCGGGGATGCAGTGATTGCTGTCAGTGCAGCAGCTGCGAGAGGAAATTGCGTGCCCGATCCGACTTCGGGGCGTCGAAGAACTCGTCAGGCGGCGCCACCTCGACCACCTGCCCGGCGTCCATGAAGATGATCCGATCTGCCACCTTGCGAGCAAATCCCATCTCGTGGGTGACGCACAGCATCGTCATGCCGCCGCCTGCCAGCTCGACCATCACGTCCAGCACTTCCCCCACCATCTCCGGATCGAGCGCCGAGGTCGGCTCGTCGAACAACATGACTTCCGGCTCCATGCAGAGAGCGCGGGCGATCGCCACGCGCTGCTGTTGGCCGCCGGAAAGCTGGCTCGGCATCTTGTGGGCCTGGTTGGCGATATGGACCCGCCCCAGCAACCGGATCGCGGTCTCCTCGGCTTCGGCGCGCGACTTGCCGCGCACTTTCATTGGCGCGAGAACGCAATTCTCCAGCACCGATAGATGCGGGAAAAGATTGAAGCCCTGAAACACCATGCCGACCTCGCAACGGATCGTGCCGACATTCTTGGTGTTGCCGTCGAGTTCGACATTGTTGACGTGGATCGTGCCGACATCATGCGGCGACAGATGGTTGATGCAACGGATAAGGGTGGATTTGCCGGAACCGGACGGCCCGCATATGACAATTTTCTCGCCCTTGCTCACCGACAGGTTGATCCCCTGGAGGACCTGGAAAGCACCGTAGTTCTTGCCGACATTGGTCAGCCGAATGATCTCGCTCATGAATGTCTCCTTGTTCCTATGGCCTCAGGCGCGGCGCATCAGCGCCATGGCTTTCTGAACGGCGCCGGCGTCGCCGGCGGCCTCGACTCGGGAGCGATCCCAGCTGTATTTGCGCTCGAGCTTGCCCTGCAGGAAGACCAGCGTGTAGACCATGATCAGGTAGTAGACGAGCGCTGCAGCGTAATACTCAGAAAACTGGAACGTGGTGGAAACCGCGCGCGAAGCGGCGCTCATCAGTTCCTGCAGCGAGATCACCGAGGCGAGCGATGTGATCTTCAGCAATGTGATGAACTCGTTGGCGGTCGGCGGGATCGCCACCCGCATGGCCTGGGGCAGCGTCACATAACGGAATATCTGGAAGCGGCTGAGGCCCAGCGCCTTGCCGGCATCTTCCTGACCCGGATCGACCGCCTTCAGCGCCGCCCGGTTGATCTCGACCTGATAGGCCGCCTCGTTCAGGCTCAGTGCGATCCAGGCCGCGAGAAACGGCGTGAACCACGGCTCGCGGAAAATAGGGAAGAACTGCGGCAGCGCGTTCCAGACGAACAGCAGTTGCAGCAGCGTCGGCGCACCGCGCAGAACGCCCACCAGTCCCTTCAACGTTTTCGGCAGAAAGCCGCCCCCGCGGTTGATGGTCACCGCCACAGGAATCGAGATCAGGATGCCGACGCCATGCGACAGGACCGACAGGATGACGGTGATGCAAGCGCCGCGGAAGAACGCCTCCGACGTGAGCGCACCCCAAAAGGCTGAAAAATCGAAAGTCATGTGAACTGGCCTTGGTTTTCTCGGGACCGATGCGGAACCAGGACACGGCCCGCGCACTGCGCGGGCCGGCCATGAAAGGCGCGAAGACGGCTGGAGCCATCCCGCGCGCAACTACGCCGAAATCTACTTGGCGACGGCGATCGCCTCCGGCGACAGCTGCCATTTCTCGGTGATCGTCTTCAGCGTCCCGTTCTCCGCAAGAGCGGCGAGCGCTGCCTCGACGGCCTGCTTGTCGTCGCCGTTGCGACGCAGGTAGACGCCGAACCGGTCCTGACCCGGGAACGTATAGACAATCTTCAGCTGCCCGGGTTGCTGCAGCTCGCGATAGGCAAGCTCGGTGTCCTGCGAAACGGCGGCGGCGGCACGGCCCACCAGAACCTGCTGGATGACGTCCGTCTGCTTCGGATAGGTCTGGATGCTGATTTCCGCCTTGCCGTCGGCCTTCAGCTTGGCGCTGACCTTCTCAAGCTCCTCGACATAGTGCGTTCCCGACTGCACGGCGACGACCTTGCCGGCAAGGTCAGCCGGATCGGCGATGGCCAGATCGCTCTTGGCAGACGTGAAGGCGACGAGGGCGGTTCCGAGGTAGGACGCAGCGTCGTAGGTCTTGGTGCGCTCCTCGGTGACGAGGATGCCGCTGATGACGGCGTTGCAGCGCTGCGCCTCGAGGCCTGGAAGAAGGCCGGTGAACTCCGACACGACGATCCGCGGCTCGACGCCCCAGTGCGCAGCCAGCGCCTCCGCCACATCAATGTCGTAACCGACCGGCTTCTGATCGCCGGCCGCCTCGAAGAATTCCATCGGCGGGAAAGTCGCATCCGTGCAGACGACAAATTCACCCTTGTCGATGAAGCTCGGACGGATTTCTTCGGCTGCCAACGATACGGCCGCCGACGCGGCCAATGCCGCAAGCGCGATGCACGAAATTTTGGTTGCGTGAGCCACTGGTTTCCTCCCCTTTGGCAAAGTCGTAAAGCCCGACCTGTTCGGGTTGGATATAGGGCTCTCATAAAGTACGCTATATGTCAACTAAGTTCTTTATTGGCGAACTTCTATTGCGCTGGCTTGGGGTTCGCTGGTATCTTCGCAGTCGGAAGAGACTCATTTAAGGTAGTTCCATGGCAGACACCCCAACCTCCAAAGCCGGCGCAAAGCCGCCGCCGCGCATCGGTCATGTCTTGCGCGAAAGACGGCGCCAGTTGGACATGACGCTCGAGGCCGTGGCCGAAGCCACATCCCTGACAAAGGGCTTTCTGAGCGACATCGAGCGCGACAAGACATCGCCGTCGGTCGCATCGCTGGTGAAGCTTTGCGAAGTGCTGGGCCTGCCGGTCGGCGATCTGTTCAATTCCCCCGAGTCGGCTGTCGTGAAGGCCGAAGAACGAACACCCATCAAGTTTGGCGGGACTGGCGTCTCCGACCATCTGCTGACCCCCAGCGGGAGCATGCGGCTGCAGGCGATCTGGAGTGAGATCGAACCGAAAGGCACCGGCGGCGAGCAGCTCTATGCGCTGCGGGCGGAAGAGGAGTTCATCATCGTCCTGTCAGGAGAGCTGGCCCTGAAGCTGGAAGACGAGACGTTCATCCTGCGCGAAGGCGACGCCATGACCTTCGACCCTCGACGCCCGCATACCTTCTACAACCCTTCCGAGACCGAGCCGACCGCCGCGATCTTTGTCATGACGCCAAGACCCCGGTAAAGGCACTGGGGCTTGGGGCCGCCTGTGGCGACCCCAAGCCGACGGCATCAGGGTTCGCGGGCGGCGACCGCATCGATCTCGATCAGCAGGCCGGGAGCGACAAACCCCGAGACAATGACGACGGTCGAGGCAGGCGGCGGTTCCGGCATGCGCAGATCACGCCATTTCTTGTAGCCGCCGACATGTTCGGCGCTCGTGAGGAAGCCTTGCACCTTAACAAGATTGGCCATCGTCATGCCGTGGTCGGCGAGCAGCCGCTCGATGTAGTCCCAGGTCAGTTCGGCCTGGCGGTCAAAATCGGCGGGAATGCTGCCGTCGGCCTCGAGACCCACCTGACCGGACAGGAAGAGGTACTCGGCATTGCGCTCGACGCGCACCGACTGCGAATAGCGGCTCGGCGGCACGGGCACGCCAGCGGGATTGCGAAAATCTGCCATAGGTTCATTTTCCTTTCGTGCGGTTCAGGATTTGGGTCGCTCCAGCCAGTCCAGCAGGCGATAGAACTCGCCGACGACCGGCAGGAACCAGGGATGGCCCTGGTATCCGGGTATGGTGGTGAAGCGGGTGCGGGCAAAGGCGGTATCGCCGCCCTGCCCGAGGATGCGCCGGCCGATACGGTCGCCGAAATAGCTCATCAGCGCGACGCCCTGGCCGCAGCAACCGAGCGCGAAATGAATGCCTTCATGCTGGCCGACATGCGGCACCTTCTGGAAGGTGAAGGCCACGCTTCCGGTCCAGCTGTGCGCCACCCGCGCCTTGGCCAGCGAGGGGAACACCGTGGACATCGCCGCATGCAGGCGTGCCGCGCTTTCGTTCGTGCTGATCGGACGGAAGCTGGTGCGTCCGCCGAAGATCATGCGCGTGCCGTCCGGCGACAGGCGGTAATAGAACAGGTTGCGCTTGGTATCCTGGATCATCCGCGCGGCCGGGATCAGGGCGCGCAGTTCGGCCGGATCCATCTGTTCGGTGGCGATGATGTAGCTGCCGATCGGGATCACCCGGCGCCGGAACCAAGGCATGCCCGGATCGGTATAAGCGTTCGTCGCCACCACCACCTGCCCGGCCTGCACACTGCCGCGATCGGTATCGACCGTGTAGCCGGCACCTTGCCGATATGTCCGCCGCACACGGCAGCGGCTGCGGAAAGAAACGCCCGCAGCGCGGCACGCAGCCACGAGCCCTGCGTGATACTTGGCGGGATGCAGCCCGCCCGCCATCGTCGTCGTGCGTCCGCCATAATAGATGCCGGAGGCAAGTTCTCTGTGTTGCTCGGTCGCCGGCACCATCTTCGTCTCTACACCCAGGGCCGCCAATTCCTCGGCCTCGCGCGCCAATCCGTCGTAGTGCTTGGGCGCATAGGCGGCAAAATACATCCCCATGCGCTCGTAGTCGCAGGCGATGCCCTTTTCTGCGATCGACTGCTCGAGGAACAGGACGGAATCCTGCGCCTCCTGAAACAGCGCGTTGGCCGTGTCGCGGTCATAAGCAGCGCAAAGCTCCTTGTGCGACAACTTCAGCGTGCCGGACACCATGCCGCCATTGCGGGTGCTGGCGCCGAAGCCGAGGTCGTCCGCGTCGATGACAACAACGGAGAGGCCACCCGACGCCAGTCGATGGGCAGCAGAAAGCCCTGTGTAGCCGGATCCTATGATGGCAACGTCACAGGCGCCTGGGACGGGTTCCATATCGGTTGGAGGGCTGGACTCGCGGACCTGCCACCAATACGGATCGCTTATTATGTCTTGGAACCGTGCAGTTTGCAAAAGGGTCGCCCTCGCCTATAAATGAACTTTATTCGTTTATAGCGAACTTTTTGAAATGGGCAAGGGTTCGTCGATCCGCTCGCCTTGAACGGAATCGAACTGCAGACCAGCGGTGAGAAAAGCTAGCTCACAACCACGATTTTCGCGGCTTACGGCGCGGAGAGTTCCCCTCATTCCGAGAACATGCAGCCGCCTTTATAGGGTTGTCGCGCGCCCTGAAAAGCTTGCGACAGGCTCTTGCCATTTTTTGATCGAGCATTCGTCAGCCAACGATTGAAGTCCTTCGTTGCCGGCTTCAATCGCCTGCGAGGCTGCGCCATTCTGCGACATAGACCGCCGCTGCCTTCGGGAGCGACGTCACGACCCGTCGCAACCGCGGCTTCATGACCCTTTCAACTGCGAGGCACGCCGCACCGACGCTGGTGCCGGTCGCGCTTTCGCCGACCAGCACATCGCGGCCGGTTGCCGTCTTCAGCATCGCAAGGTAAGGACCATTCGCCGCGAAGGGTCCTTCGACGATGACGGGTCCGTCCGCGCCAATCAGCGACAGGCACGTGGCAGTCATCAGGGCCAGATGGAAGGCGATCACGACCTGGAGCTCGTCGTCGCTCAATGCGCCGCGATCGACGGTCCATCTTGCCTCGCGCCCGGGATAGGGGCCGGAATCGCCGGGGATGGATGGGAGCAACATTGCCCGGCGCGCGAGAACCGATGCAATCGCTGCCGCGCCGACCGGAGCGTTCGTCCCGCCGAGCAGTGAGAACGCCCGGCCCCCCATGAAGCGGGCCGAAGGCACCGGATCACCGAGCGCATTGACGTTGACCAGCGTGTCGCGCTGCTCGTTGAGCGCTTTCGGCTTTGCTCCCATCGCCATCGACACGACCCAGGTACCGGTCGAGACGACCGCATAGGGCGAGGGCATCGTCAGGACGTAGGGAAGCAGCGAGGCATTGGAATCGTGAATGCCGCAATGGACGGGCGTGTCGGCGGCAAGGCCGGTCGCCGCCGCGACCTCCCGCTTGATGGGGCCGAGTATGTCGGACGCCTTGTGCAGCGGCGGCATGAGGCGGGTCCAACCTTGCCTTTCGACCAGTGTCGAAAAGCGGCGGTTCTCGGGTTCCCACAGATCGGCATGGCAACCTAGCGACGTCACTTCGCTGCTTGCAACGCCCGTCAGCCGCAGGGACCAATACTGGGCATACATGAGAATGGCAGCAGCGTTTGCGAATGCCTCGGAAAAGCGGCGCTGCTGCCAGTAGAGCTGCATCCCGGCATTGAGCCCGACCGGAAGCTTTGGTGTGCCGGTTTCGGAAAAAGCAGGCCGAACCGCCTCATATTCGTCGCGCAGATCCTGCGGCCCGGCATATTCGTAATCGAGCACCGGCAGGGACAAATCGCCGTCCGCATCGACCAGCACGGCGGTCGCCCCGTGTGTCGTGACCGAGATGCGGTCGATCCGCCGTTCGGCATTGAGTTCCTTCAGGCTCTCCAGAATGAAGGTCCAGAGCCGTTCCGTGTCGAAATGCGGATAGGGCAGCGCATCGACGACGCCGTTAGGCGTCGTGCGCACGGCGACCTCGCCAAGAGTCTCCCCGTCGACGAGCACCACCTTGGCATTCGTCTTGCCGATATCGATGACAGCGATCGTCCTTGCCATTCTCCGGCTCATTCCATCTGGAAGACGGTGCGGAGCGGAACGGCGACCGGTTCGTTGTCCGGTTTCGTTTCCATGATGTCGGCCATGTGAGCCCACCAGCGTTTCATCACCGGATGTTGCGGCAGCCGGTCCATGGCGTGGTCGTCGCGCCGCCACAGGACGCCGAACAGAAGGTTCGTCTCCTCGTCGAGGTGGATCGAGTAGTCTGAGACGCCGGCCTCTTTCAGCAATTCGGATAGCTCCGGCCAGATCGCGTCGTGGCGCGCCTTGTATTCCTCGGCCATGCCAGGGTTCAGACGCATGCGGAAGGCATATTTTTCCATACCGGTCCTCAGTGGCTGAAGCGACGCTTGAAGCGGCCGTACAGGATGGGCAGCGCGATGACAGAGATCAGAAGCAGGCCGATGAAGATTGACATGACGATGCCCGGCACGTTCAGCAGGCCGAAGCCGAAGGTGACCATGCCCATGATCAGCGCCGCCAGCACCACGCCGCCGATCGTGCCCGATCCGCCGAGAATGCTGACGCCACCGAGAACCACCATCGTCACGATCTCGAGCTCCCAGCCGAGCGCGATGGAGGGCCGAGTCGAACCCAGGCGCGAGGTCAGGCAGATCGAGGCGATGGCCGACATCAGACCGGTCAGCAGGAAGAGTGCGAACTTGACCCGCGCCACCCGGACACCGGAGAAGAGCGCCGCCGTCTGGTTGTTGCCGATCGCATACACGGCACGGCCGAGGTTCGTCATGTGCAACAGCACCGCGTACAAGACCGCAAAACCCAGGAACAGGCAGAACTCGAAGGAGAACACCCACCAGACATAGCCTTGCCCGAAGAAGGAGAAGCTCGCCGGATACTCGGTAAACGCCTTGTCGCCGAGAATGATGAAGGCGGTGCCGCGAAAGAGGCTCATCGTGCCGATGGTGACGACGATCGAGGGCAGGCCGAGGCGGGTGACGAGAAGACCATTGATCGCGCCGCAGGCAAGCCCGACTGCAAGTCCGACCACGACAAGCGCCGGCGTATCGAAGCCCTGTGTCGCCGCGTAGCCCATGGCCGTTGAGGTCAGTGCGACCACCGCCGCGACCGACAGGTCGATCTCGCCGGCAATGATGACCAGCGCCATGGCAAAGGCGATCATCGCCTTTTCGGTGAAGTTGAATGTCGCGTCGGACAGGTTCCACGGATCGAGGAAGTAGGGGGACGCCAGCGAATTGGCGATGAAGATCAGGATCGCCACGACCACGAGCAGGCTTTCCCAGCTCTTCAGGAAGCGGGCGCCGCGGCCCTGCAGTCGGTCGGGAATGTGGCGCGTCTGGATATTCGCCTCGGACATCAGTGCGCCTCCGCCTTCTTCAGAATGACCCTGCCCTTGCGGCGCTCGGCGCGGGCGTTGACGGCAACCGCGATGATGATGACCGTGCCGGAAATCGCCATCTGGGCGAAGGGCGAGATGTTGATGACCGGAAGCGCATTCTTGATGACGCCGAGAAACAGGGCTCCGAGGACGGCGCCGGGTACCGAACCGATGCCGCCGGCGATCGAAATGCCGCCAATCACGCAGGCGGCGATGATGTCGAGTTCGAAGCCGAGTGCGATGTCCACATAGGCGACCGCATAGCGCGACACCCAGAGATAGCCGGCAAGTCCCGCCAGCGTACCGGACAGGCAATAGGCAAGAAAGCGGGTGCGGCCGACATCGATGCCGGTATAGATCGCCGCATGCGGATTGCCGCCAACCGCATAGAAGGCGCGGCCGAGCGCTGTCCGGGTCATGACGACGAGCATGATGGCGATGATGACGATGGAGAACCACGAGAGCGTCGGGATGCCGAGGAGGTCGGCCCGTGGCAGCCCTTTGAAGGCCGCACTCATCTGGTGGGCGTTGATCCACTGGCCGCTGGTCAGGAGGAAGATGGTGCCGCGATAGATCGTCAGTGTGCCGAGCGTCACGACGATCGGCGGAATGTCGAGCTTCCAGACCAGGAGGCCGTTGATCGAACCGAGGAGCGCGCCGAGCGCCATGGCCGCGAGAATGATCAGCGGAATCGGCAGGCCGGGATGCGCCAGGTTGATCAGGCCGGCGACCATGCCGCACAGCGCGAGATTCGCCGCCATCGACAGGTCGATGCAGCGCGTGAGGATCACCGCCATCTGGCCGAGCGCGAGGATGATCAGGATCGAGGTGTCATTGTAGACGCGGCCGAGATTGCCCGGCTGGACGAAGCCCGGGAAGCGCAGTGCGATCAGCGCGACCAGCGCCAGGATCGCCACGACCAGGAGGGCTTCGCGGTTCTTGAGAAGCATGCTCATTGCGCGGTCTCCGAAATGCCTGCGGCGGCGCGCACCAGTTTTTCCGCGGTGAGTTCGGCACGGTTGAACTCACCTGCCATCCGCCCCTCGCGCATGACGATGACGCGGTCGGACATGCCCATGATCTCGGGGATTTCCGATGACACCATGATGACGCTGAGCCCCTGGGCCGCAAGCTCGCTCATGAAGGCGTGCACGGCGGCCTTGGAGCCGATGTCGATCCCTTTGGTCGGTTCGTCGAGAATGATGACCTTGGGCTTCGTCGCCAGCCACTTGGCAATCACCACCTTCTGCTGGTTGCCGCCGGAAAGCGTGCCGACATCCTGGTCGAGCGCGGCGGCACGCAGATCGAGCCGGGAGGTGTATTCGCGCGCCAGCCTGAATTCCTCGGCCATGCGCAGGAAGCCGGAACGCGACGTGCGGGTGAGCGACGGCAGCGTGACGTTCTGGAAGATCGGCAGGCCGATGATGGCGCCCTGCCGGCCGCGCTCCTCCGGCACATACACGATGCCGGCTTCGATCGCTTCGGCCGGCGAGCGGATGACCAGCACCTGCCCGTCCAGACGCACCGCGCCCGCGGACGGCCGGGTGATGCCGATGAGCGACTGCATGAACTCGGAGCGCCCGGCCCCGACGAGGCCGTAGAAGCCGAGGATCTCGCCGCGGCGCAGTTCGAAACTGATATCCTCGAATTCGGTCGGATGGCGGTAGCCGGAGACGGTCAGCACCGGCTCGCCGATCTGAACCTCCTGCTTGGGGAAGACCTGGCCGACGTCGCGGCCGACCATCATGCGCACGAGATCATCCTGGCGCGTGCCGGCGATCAGCCCCTCGCCGACCATGCGGCCATCGCGGAAGACGGTGTAGCGGTCGGCAATGCGAAAGATCTCGTCGAACTTGTGGCTGATGAAGAGGATCGCCTTGCCGTCTGCCTTCAGGCGGTCGATCAGTTCGTAAAGCTCATGGATCTCCTTGTAGGAAAGAGCAGCGGTCGGCTCATCCATGATTACGACGCGTGCATCGATCGAAAGCGCGCGGGCGATCGCCACCAGATGCTTGCTGGCGATGCCGAGGTCGCGCAGGCGGATCGTCGGATCGAGATCTGCGCCGACGCGCTGAAGCAGCTTGCGGGCATCGGCGTTCAGCCTCGCCCAGTCGATGAGGCCAAGCCGCGTGCGCGGCGCATGACCGAGGAAGATGTTTTCGGCGACGGAGAGTTCGTCGAACAGGACGGTTTCCTGGTGGATCGCGGTGACACCGGCCTTCGCGGCGGCGCTTGCGGTCGGGAAATGGCTCTCCGTGCCGTCGACGCGGATCGTGCCGGCGTCCGGCTGATAGATGCCGGTGAGGATTTTCACGAGCGTCGATTTTCCTGCACCGTTCTCGCCGACCAAGGCCGTGACGGAACCAGGATAGAGCGACAGTGAAACCTCGGAGAGCGCGCGTACGCCGGGGAAGGTCTTCGAGATCCCCTCCAGCGCGATCGCCGGCTTCATCCGCGATGTGGTGGTGTCCTGCAACAAAGCTTCATCCGCCAGGTTGGTTCTTGTGCGTCGGGGCCATCAATCGTCGCAACGCAGGTTCATGTCTGCGCAGATTTGCCCCTCACCCTGGCCCTCTCCCCGCTTGCAGGGAGAGGGGACGGTCAGGTCGCCGCGTATCTCCTTCTCCCCGTTCACGGGGGAGAAGAGGCCGGCAGGCCGGATGAGGGGCATCCGACTTCGGGCGGCGTTGCTACGGCGCGGCCGTCGCCAGATCAGAAGATCTTGGCGAATTCCTCGACGTTCGAGGCGTCGTAGACAAACGGGTCGGCCATTGCGCCTTCGTTCTTGTCGTCGAGCTTGACCTTGCCCATGCGGCCCATGTTCAGTTCGGCGCCAGGCTTGGCTTCCGCGCCACCGATCAGGTCGTTGGCGATCATGGTTGCCGAATAACCGAGGTCGATCGGGTTCCAGATTGCGAACGACTTGGACGAGCCGGCCTTCACGTGACCTGCCATTTCGGAAGGAAGGCCGAGGCCGGTGACGTTGATCTGGCCGGTCTTGCCCGCGTCCTCGACGGCCTGGGCTGCGGCCACGATACCGACGGAGGTCGGCGCGATGATCGCCTTCAGGTTCGGGTAGGACTGGATGAGGCCTTGCGTCTCGCGATAGGACTTGTCGGCCAGGTCATCGCCATAGACGGTCGTCACGATGTTCACGCCCGCATAGTTCGGCAGGACCTTCTTCATCTCCTCGATCCAGGTGTTCTGGTTGGTCGCGGTGGCGGAAGCCGACAGGATCGCCACGTCACCCTTGCCCTCCGGCAGGTTGTCGGCGGCCATCTTGACGCACATGTTGCCGATCAAGGCGTTGGACGACGGGTTCAGGTGCATCAGGCGGCCTTCGGGGGCCACGCCGGAATCCCAGGAGATGACCTTGATGCCGCGATCCATCGCCTTCTTCAGCGCCGGAACAAGCGCGTCGGTGTCGTTGGCGGAAACAGCGATCGCGTCGACCTTCTGGGCGATCAGCGAGTTGATTACCTCGATCTGCGCCTCGGCGGTGGTCGTCGTCGGGCCGGTGTAGATCACTTCGACGTCGCCGAGTTCCTTGGCGGCTTCCTGCGCACCCTTGTTGGCGGCTTCGAAGAAGCCGATGCCGAGTGCCTTGACGACGAGGGCGATCTTCTTGTCGGCTGCGTTGGCGGTTCCGGCAAGCGCCGTCGAAACGGCTGCTGCCATCAGCAATGCTTTCCAGATCTTCATGTCCAAGTCCTCCCTGACTGGTTCGTTCCCCTCCCCTGCCGGCCCTATGCCTGCGAGGGAGCATTCTCCACCTGCACCGCCGCCCGAACGTCAGCGACGATCAGGTTGACGCCGGCATTTTCCAGCATCGAGGCTTCCCGGTCCTCGATGCCCGAATCCGTGATCACCGTGGCAATGCGCTTCAGCCCGCACAGGATCAGGCTGGAGCGCTTCCGGAATTTCGAGGAGTCGACCAGCACGACGAGATCGTCCGCCTGGTCGATCAGCTTCTGCTCGGCCTGAATGAGCAGCGGATCGGCCTCCATCAGCCCAAGTGGCCCAAGGCCCTGCGCCCCCATGAACATGCGCCGCGCATAGAAGTTGCGCGTCACGTCGTTGTCGAAGGGGCTGAGGATGATGTTCTGCTCGCGGTAGATCGTGCCACCCGACAGCATCACCGTGTTCTTGGAATGCTTCAAAAGGTGTTCGGCGATCGGAAACGAGTTGGTGAACACCTGCATGCGGCGGTTCGCCAGGAAATGCACCATTTGGAACGTCGTCGTGCCGCCATTGATGATGATCGGCTCGCCATCCTCGCAGAGCGCGACCGCTTCCTTGGCGATCGCCTGCTTCTGCTTGGCATGCAGCACCTCGTTGACGTGGAAGGGGCGACCGGCGAGCCCGGGAAACTGCGGCGGATTGATCGCCTCCGCACCGCCGCGCACGCGTCGAAGGCGCTTCTGCAGGTGCAGGGCCGCAATATCGCGCCGGATCGTTGCCTCGGAACTGTCCGTCATCTCCACCAGGTCCTGCACCGTGACAACGGGCTTGTCCTGGACGGCCGACAGAATGACCCGATGTCGTTCCTTCTCGTGCATGGCTCCTCCTGATTGCCTTCATGCTTCCATCACGACCGGGCAATGTCAATCAGGATCAATCATATTTTTTCATTGTGCAGCGCAGTATGACTGAATTTGATCGTTTATGATTGACATTGTCGCGATATCCGTGAAATTTTACTCCATCAAATTCGACAGGCGACCGCCAGGGTCGCACGACAAACGACCGGGAGGAATTGCCGATGTTGGACAAGCAACAAGGGTCGCGCCTTGCCAATCTCTGGGACGAGGCGAAGGCCGCTTCGATGAGCGAATCCGAGCGTCTTCTCTATCGCTCCAACCTGCTCGGCTCCGACAAGCGCATCACCAATTACGGCGGCGGCAACACCTCGGCGAAGGTCATTGAGAAGGACCCGCTCGACGGCGGGATGGTCGAGGTCCTGTGGGTCAAGGGCTCGGGCGGCGACGTCGGCACAATCAAGATGGACGGCTTCGCCACGCTTTATATGGACAAGCTCGAAGCCCTGAAGGGCCTCTACCGCGGCGTCGAGCATGAGGACGAGATGGTGGGCTACCTCCCCCACTGCACCTTCAACCTCAACCCGCGCGCGGCCTCCATCGACACGCCGCTGCACGCCTACGTGCCTCGCAAGCATGTCGACCACATGCATCCGGATGCGATCATCGCGATCGCCGCTGCGAAGAACAGCCGCGAACTGACGCAGAAGATCTTCGGCGACGACATCGGCTGGCTGCCATGGAAGCGCCCCGGCTACGAACTGGGCCGGTGGCTGGAAAGGTTCTGCAAGGAAAACCCGACGGCGCGCGGCGTCGTGCTCGAAAGCCACGGTCTCTTCACCTGGGCTGACACGGCCAGGGAATGCTACGAGACGACCGTAGAAATCATCAACAAGGCGATCGCCTGGTTCGAGGCGAACAACACCGCCCCTGCCTTCGGCGGCGCGGTGAAGCCGGTGCTTGCCGCTGCCGAGCGGCGCGCGGTTGCCCGGAAGCTGATGCCGGTCATCCGCGGCATGATCAGCACCGACGAGAAGAAGGTCGGCCATTTCGACGACAGCCAGGCGGTTCTCGACTTCGTCACCTCGAAGAACCTGGACGCGCTCGCAGCCCTTGGCACGAGCTGCCCGGACCATTTCCTGCGCACCAAGATCCGGCCGCTGGTCGTTTCCTTCGATCCGGCCAAGCCCGACGTGGACGCGACGCTTGCCGGCCTCGGCAACGCGGTCGCCGCCTATCGCGCCGACTATGCGGCCTATTACGAGCGCTGCAAGCGCGCCGACAGCCCGGCGATGCGCGATCCCAATGCGGTCGTCTACCTCGTTCCCGGCGTCGGCATGATCACCTTTGCCAAGGACAAGGCGACGGCACGCATTTCGGCGGAGTTCTACGTCAACGCCATCAACGTTATGCGCGGCGCGTCTGGCGTCTCGACCTATGTCGGCCTGCCGGAACAGGAAGCCTTCGACATCGAATACTGGCTGCTGGAGGAAGCGAAGCTGCAGCGCATGCCGAAGCCGAAGAGCCTTGCCGGCCGCATCGCACTCGTCACCGGCGGCGCCGGCGGCATCGGCAAGGCGACCGCCAACCGGCTGATGGCGGAGGGCGCCTGCGTCGTTCTTGCAGACATCGACGTGGAAGCGCTGGCTGCGGCACAGGCCGAACTTGCCGGCCGCTACGGCAAGGATTTCGTGCGCTCCGTCGCGATGAACGTCATCGATGAGACGCTGGTCGAAAAGAGTTTCGCCGACACGCTCTCCGAATTCGGCGGCCTCGACATCCTCGTTTCCAATGCCGGCCTCGCCTCGTCGGCACCGATCGAGGAGACGACGCTCTCGCTGTGGAACAAGAACATCGACATTCTCGCGACCGGCTATTTCCTCGTCTCGCGCGAAGCCTTCAAGATCTTCCGGAAGCAGAGGTGCGGCGGCAACGTCGTCTTCGTCGCGTCGAAGAACGGTCTTGCTGCCTCTCCAGGTGCATCCGCCTATTGCACGGCGAAGGCCGCCGAGATCCACCTCGCCCGCTGCCTGGCCCTTGAAGGCGCATCCGAGCAGATCCGCGTCAACGTGGTGAACCCGGATGCCGTTCTGCGCGGCTCGAAGATCTGGACGGGCGAGTGGAAGGAACAGCGCGCCGCCACCTACAAGACCGACGATCTGGAGGCGCACTACCGCGAGCGTTCCATGCTGAAGCTCTCGGTCTTCCCCGAAGACATTGCCGAAGCGATCTACTTCCTCGCCTCAGACATGTCGGCGAAATCGACCGGCAACATCATCAACGTCGACGCTGGCAACGCCCAGTCGTTCACGAGATAAGGTCAAGCCGGGGTTTGGGAGGAACCAACATGAACATGATCTCGAAGGACGTGATCGCGGCCGAGAACGCGAAGCGCGCAACCGATCTGAAGAGCGACTATGCCCATCTCGGAGAACAGCTTGCCCGCCGCGGCGTCGATATCGACGCCGTCAAGAAGAAGGTTGCGGCTTACGCGGTCGCCGTCCCCTCCTGGGGAGTCGGAACCGGCGGCACGCGCTTTGCCCGCTTCCCCGGAGAGGGCGAGCCGCGCGACATCTTCGACAAGCTGGAGGACTGCGCCGTCATACACGAGTTGACGCGCGCGACGCCAACCGTCTCGCTGCACATCCCGTGGGATAAGGTTGCCGACCTCGGGGCGCTGAAGGAAAAGGGCGAAGCGCTGGGCCTTGGCTTCGACGCCATGAACTCCAATACCTTCTCCGACACACCAGGCCAGGAGCATTCCTACAAATTCGGCTCGCTTTCGCACGCCAATGCCGCGACGCGCCAGCAGGCGGTCGAGCACAATATCGAATGCATCGAGATCGGCCGAAAACTCGGCTCGAAGGCGCTGACGGTGTGGATCGGCGACGGCACAAACTTTCCGGGACAGGCCGATTTCACCAGAAGCTTCGAGCGCTATCTCGAGGCGATGAAGGCGATCTACCGGTACTTGCCGGACGACTGGCGCATGTTCACCGAGCACAAGATGTACGAGCCGGCCTTCTATTCGACGGTCGTGCAGGACTGGGGCACCAACTACCTGGTCGCCAAGGAACTGGGCGAAAAGGCCTATTGCCTCGTCGACCTCGGCCACCACGCACCGAACGTCAATATCGAGATGATCGTCGCCCGGCTGACCCAGTTCGGCAAGCTCGGCGGCTTCCATTTCAACGATTCCAAATATGGCGACGACGATCTGGATACGGGCTCGATCGATCCCTACCGCCTGTTCCTCGTCTTCAACGAACTGGTGAACGCCGAGGAGCGCAAGGCCGAAGGCTTTGCCCCGGCCCACATGCTGGACCAGAGCCACAACGTCACCGACCCGATCGAAAGCCTGATGCGCAGTGCCACCGAAGTTTGCCGTGCCTATGCGCAGGGCCTGATCGTCGACCGAGCGGCGCTCACCGGCTATCAGGAAGGCAACGACGCATTGATGGCCTCGGAAACGCTGAAGGCCGCCTTCCGCACCAATGTCGAGCCGGTTCTCGCCATGGCGCGCTATGAAAACGGCGGGGCAATCGACCCGGTCAGCTGTTATCGCGCGGCGGGATACCGCGCGATGGTCGCCGCGGAACGCCCGGCCATCGCCGGCGGTGGTGGTGGGATCGTTTGAGGCAAGATCGTCCAGGCGAGACCCACTGCGACGCCGAGCTTCGGTCCTACGGCGCGGCGCGGCGTCAGATCATGCCTATCGTCGAGCATCGATCACACAAGGGGCTGAACAATCGCTCCGGATTTCAAAAGCGCGGTTAAAGGATTTAACCTGCATCACCGTTGGCGCCGCCGAGGTGGCGAAAGTCGATCGGGATGCGCGAACCAGACCGCGCAGCCATTCAAGGCTCATTGAGGTTTCATTTAGTCAAGTTTCACCTAGGGTAGCAGTCGTAAAAGAATCTATTTCATATATGGAGCAAAGACCGATTGCCGTCGCGACGACATTCACATCGGCTGTTCATTGGGGGGAAAACGTGACGAAAGACGAAACGCTCGACCGTCGCATCCAGGAGGAGATCGAAGGTCGCATCGTTTCCGGCGATTGGCCGCCGGGGTATCGCATTCCCTTCGAGGTCGACCTTGCCGCGCAGTACGGCTGCTCGCGCATGACCGTCAACAAGGTGCTGACCCGGCTGGCCTCGGCGGGCCTGCTCGAGCGGCGCCGGCGATCGGGCACGGTGGTCACGCGTCCGGTTGCGCAATCGGCGGTGCTCGAGATCCACGACATCGAGTCGGAGGTCAGGAGCCTGAATCTCTCCTACGACTACCGGCTCGTGCGCCGCGTCCAGAGAAAGTTCCGAGCCACCGACGCCGGGCGGCTGGCGCTGCCGCCGTCCGCCTCGATCCTCGAGCTGCACTGCATCCACCTCGCCGGCCGCAAGCCCTTCTGCCAGGAGGACCGCATTCTCAACCTCGATGCCGTACCGGAGGCCGCCGACGTTGATTTCACCGGCATCGCGCCGGGTCCCTGGCTGATCAACCAGGTTCCCTGGAGCACGGCCGAACACCTGATCAAGGCGGTGGCTGCGGACGAAGAGCAGGCCAAAGCGCTGGATATCGCCTCCGGCACCGCCTGCCTTGTCGTCGAGCGGCGCACCTGGAACGACAGCGGGCTGATCACCCATGTGCGGCTGACCTATCCCGGTGACCGGCATGCGCTGGTCGCGCAGTTCTCGCCACAGGCGAGGGTTTGACGATCCGCCTCATGCCGTAAGCCAGCGTCCGAGCGCGGCCAGGAACCGGTCATTTTCGGCGGAGCTGCCGACCGTGACCCGGACGAAGGTCTCAAAACCCTTTTCCTTCCACGGCTTGACGATGATCCCTTCCGACAGGAAGTGGTCCATCGCCGCCTGGCTGTCGCGGCGGACGTCAAGAAAGAGGAAGTTCGTCTGCGATTTCGGCGCGAACAGGCCCATGGCCGCGACCGCCGCCGCCATCCGCTCGCGCTCCGCCTTCACTGCGGCCACTGAGCGGTGCATCCACTCTTCGTCCTCCAATGCCGCGACCGCTGCGATCTGGGCCGCTGCATTGACGTTGAACGGCGTTTTGGCCGATGTCATCGTCCGCGCCAGGCGCTCGTCGGAAACGACGGCGTAGCCGACACGCAGCCCCGCAAGGCCATAGGCCTTCGAGAAGGTGCGCAGCACCACATGCGCGAGCGCCGTGTCGCGTAACACCTTGAGGCCGTCCGGGGTGTCGCCGTCGGTGAACTCGAAATAGGCTTCGTCGAGGACGAACAGCGTTTCCTTGGGCACGGCTGCCAGCATGCGGGACAGCCCCGCATGATCGAGCGCCGGGCCGACCGGGTTGGAGGGCGACGACAGGAAGACGATCGCCGGCTTCTCGGCCATCGCCGCGACGATCGCGTCGATATCGAAGCCGAGATCCTCGGCCATTGCGACCTTGACGACGCTTGCGCCATTGGCGAGCGCCTCGATCTCGTGCAGTCCGAAGCCAGGCGAGACGGTGACGACCGTCGCCCCCGGCTGCAGCACGGCGCGGCAGATCGCGGCGATCATCTCCTCCGAGCCATTGCCGACGACGATGCGCTCGGGCGCAACGTCGAGCTTGGCGCCAAGCGCTGCGCGCAGCGCGACACAGGCCGGGTCGGCGTAGCGCGACGGATCGAGCCCGGCGAGCGCCGCCCTCACCTTCGGCGAACAGCCATGCGGATTCTCGTTGCTGGCAAGGGCTGCGATCTCGTCGCGGCCGCTCAGCTTGCGGGCAACTGCGATGTTCATTCCGGCATTATAGGGCGGAAGGGCGGCGACATGCGGATTGAGCCGGATACCGGCATTGGTCATTTCGTTCACGAGCCCCTCCTCGGGCATTGATATTCAAGAATGCTGTGGTCAGAGGTCGAGCACGACGGACGATTTCGGCTTCGAGCAGCAGAGCAGCACGCGATTTGCCGGCACCTCGTCGAGCGGCTCCTCGGTATAGTCGACCTCGCCCGACACCAGGCCCTGCACGCAGCTGCCGCAGACCCCCGCCCGGCACGAAAACTCCGGCTCGACGCCCTGCGTCTCGAGAAACGCCAGGATCGACTCGCTGGCTTCGTTCCAGGCAAAGCTGCAGCCGGATTTTTCCAGCACGATGCGGATGCCGTCGCCGTCGTCGTTGGCGACCGGCGGTGCCTCCGCGACAGCCGCGGCCTTCGCCGCCTGCTGTTCGGAGTCAGACAACAGGCTTGCCGGCCCGAAGAATTCGTAGGCGATGTTTTCCTTCTTCACCCCGAGGCCGAGCAGCAGCTTGTACATCGCCTGCATGAACGGCGGCGGGCCGCACATGTAGACGTCGTAATCATCGAGCGGCAGCAGGCTCTGGATGGTCTCCCGTGAGATGAATCCGGTCGAATGGCATCGCGCCTGACGCACGTCGTCGTCACTCGGGAATCGGTAGCAGTAATGCACCTTGATGCCGGACCCGACGGCAGCCAGTGCCTCCACTTCCTTTTCGAGCGCATGCACCGCGCCGCTGTCGCAGGCGTGGATGAACCACACCGGCCGGTCGCTTTCGGTCGCCAGCACCTTCAGCATCGAGACGGTCGGCGTCAGTCCGACGCCGCCGGACAGCAGCACCACCGGGCGCTTGCTTTCGCTGTCGAGCTTGAAGGCGCCGCGCGGGCCGTCGATGTCGACGACCGCGCCGGTCTCGATCTCGTCATGCAGCCAGCAGGAACTGACCCCGTCCGGAGTTCCGGATGCGGGCGATGCCTCCCGCTTCACGGTGATCCGGTAAACCCCCTCCTCGCGCGGCGAGGAGGAGACCGTGTAGTTTCGCAGCACATGGCCGCCGTTCCGGTCGGGAACACGGATTGTCAGGAACTGCCCGGCCTCGAACGGCCGCCAGTGCTGCCGTTCGAGCGGTGCCAGATGGAACGAGGTGATAGTGGCGCTTTCGCGCACTTTCGCCACCACCTCGAAGGGGCGGAACCGCGAAGCCTGGGCGTCCGACATCTGTCCTCAACCTTATTCGGCAGCAGCCGGCGTCGATGCCGCGGCGGCCTCGGCCTCGGCGGCGATCATCTGCGCCAGCCTGCGGCGGAAGCGCATCGGTCCGACGTCGATCTTCAGGTCGAGGTTCGGGGTCTGTTTGTTGGCCATGCCCTGGTGAACCGCTTCGAGAACCACGCGGTCCTCCTCGAAGGCGCCGCGCACGGATTTCGCGAAGCTTGCCGAAACCTCGGCGTCGTCGGGCGCAAAGTTGCGCATCTGGAACCAGTAGTACTTGGTGTGGTTCTCATCGACCGGTGTCATGAAGTTGTAGCTGTCCATGAGGAAGGTATTGGCCGGCAGCTCCTTGCCTTCGCCGCCGGTATGGGCCGGTGCGAAGATCGCCTTGATGATGGCGTTGCTCGGATAGCGCACTTCATAGTGCTGCTTGCGGTCGGTGTTGCCTTCGAACTGCAGGAACGGCGCATAGAACGGAGCCGGCTCGGAGTCGATCATCCAGCGCCAGACGGTGACGCCATCATCCTTGACCGTCGTTTCCAGCGGCGTTTCCTCGCAGGCCGAGCTTGCGAAGGACGACTGGTGCACCCAGGCGACGTGCGACGGATCGAGCAGGTTGTCGGTCATGTACTGATAGTTGCACTTCAGCATCATTGATTCGCCGCGATTGACGCCCCAGGCGGGGTTGTCGAAGTGCTCGACCTCGAAGATGTCCTTGGGGTCGGCCTTGGCGGCATCGCCCATCCAGATCCACAACAGGCCGTAGCGCTCGTGGACCGGGTAGGAACGGACCCTGGCGACATGAGGGATGCGCTCTGCACCGGGAACCCGGGTGCAGGTGCCGGAACAGTCGAAGGTGAGCCCATGGTAACCGCATTCGACGTCGTCGCCCTTGATGCGCCCCATGGAAAGCGGCAGCTTACGATGCGGACAGGCATCTTCGAGCGCGGCCGGCGTGCCGTCCTGCTTGCGGTAGAGAACCACGTTCTCGCCGAGAATGGTGACGGGCTTCAGCTCGCGGCTGACCTCGTGATCCCAGGCGGCGACATACCAAGCGTTCTTGAGAAACATTTCACCCTCATTATCATTGCAGTTAGGGGCAGTATCGGCCGGGCCAACCCCTGCGACAAGCTGTCCGGTATTGCGTTTTTGTTTAGATAATCTAAAAAGCGGGCAACTTGACGATTGAAAGATTTCCCGATGTCGATGCCAACCTTGCGCGGCCTGCAGGCTTTCGAAGCCATCGGCCGCTGCGGCACGGTCAGCGCTGCCGCACGCGACCTCGGCGTGTCGCCGGGCGCGATCAGCCAGCAGGTGCGCAATGTCGAGCAGAGCCTCGGCCTGACCCTGCTCGAGCGCAAGGGCCGCCGTGTGGAGCTGACCTCGTGGGGCCGACTCTACTATGAGGAGATCGCCAAGGGCTTCCGGCAATTCGCCCACGCCGCCGAGGTGCTGGAGCGGGCCCGCAACCAGAGCGGCATCGTCTTGAGCGGCCTGACCTCGGTGATCAACAAATGGATCAGCCGAAAGATCTTCGACTGGCAGGCGCTCCACCCGGACGCCGCGATCCGCGTCATCGGCAAGGACGACGAGCCCCGCATCGGCTTCGACCAGGTCGACTTTCGCATCACCTACGGTCGCCGGGCGGCAGTTCACGAGCACTATACCGAGCTCTTCACCGACTGGGTGGTGCCGGTCTGCGCGCCTGGTCTCCTGTGGCAGCATACACTCGAAAGTCCGGCCGATATCCTCAAATTCCCGCTGCTCAACGTCGAATGGGAAACGGGCTACCTACCGCCGCCGCAATGGAGCGACTGGGCAAGAATGGTGAACGCCAGCGGCGGTCAAAGGCTTTCCAGCCTCTCCTTCACGCTGTCGAGCACCGCGATCGACGCCGCCGTAAACGGTCGCGGCTTTGTGCTGGCGCAGGTGTCGATGATCGCTGACGAACTCGCCTCGGGCAACCTGCTCATCCCTTACGATATCCGCATGAAGCTGCCGGAAAGCTACTTTCTCGCCTGGGACCGGTCCGCCCTCGAAAAGCCGTTCGGATCCGCATTCCACAAATGGCTGGTGCAGATATCGAAGAAGCAGGCACTGCTTTCCGCCCCGCGGCCGGAGGCAGCCTGATCTACTGCCTGTCTCCCAATAGGGGGCGGCCTCGGCATGAAGGCATGCATACGAACGAAAAAGATCGCGTGAATCCCTTTTCACGCGATCTGCTTCGGGCCTGCCGAGTTCGTGAGGATGCGTCGAACCGGGCTGCGAGCCGCAAGCCGAAGCGCCCTCCGGCCTGCGTGCTTTTTGACATGGTCAGTTCGCCAGCAGGGCCTGCATGGTGGCCCGGAACCGCGTGGCGATCGCCTCGCGCTTCGTGTGCCGGCCACCGGCGACGACCTTCTTGCCCCGCGCCCAGACGCAGTCGACGCTGACGCCGGAGGCGAAGATCCAGCTGTCGAGCAATTGGTCGCCGTCCAGATAGGGCACGGCCGCCGCATCGAGCGAAACGAGATCGGCGGCAGCACCGACGACAAGTTCCGGACGGCACTGCAAGGCCGCGCCGCCGCCGGCGAGCGCCCGGTCGAACAGCGACCGTCCGGTCGAGCCGCCGGTCTCGGCGATGACGTTGCGGGCGCGAAGGCCGAGCCGCTGCGAATATTCCAGCAGACGCAGCTCCTCGGGAATAGAGATCAGGATGTTCGAATCCGACCCGACACCGAAGCGTCCGCCCTCCTCGAGGAAGGCCGGCGCGGGGAAGATGCCGTCGCCGAGATTGCCTTCGGTCACCGGGCAGAGGCCGGCGATCGCGCCGCTCTTCGCCATGCGCCGGGTCTCGTCATCGGTCATGTGGGTGGCATGGATCAGGCACCACTGGCCGTCGATCCCGGCATTCTCGAGCAGCCATTGCACCGGACGCGCGCCTGACCAGGCGATGCAATCGTCGACTTCCTTGGTCTGCTCGGCGACGTGGATGTGGATCGGTCCCTCGCCGGCCAGCCGCACGGCGATCTTCAGCTCTTCCGGGGTGACGGCCCGCAGGCTGTGCGGCGCGACCCCAAGGACTGCGCCGTCAAGGCGATCGGTCACGGTCCGGCAACCGGCCATCAGCGCCTCGAAGCGATCGGCCGTGTTGATGAAGCGCCGCTGGCCCTCGATCGGCGCAGCGCCGCCGAATCCGGAATGGGCGTAGAGGACGGGAAGCAGCGTCAGGCCGATGCCGGTCTCGGAGCTCGCCGCACCGATGCGCTCGGCCATTTCGGCGATGTTAGCGTAGGGGCTGCCGTCCTTGTCATGGTGGAGATAGTGGAATTCGCCGACCCGGCAGAAACCGGCTTCCAGCATTTCCATATAGAGCTGCGCGGCGACCGCCTCGACATGCTCGGGCGTCATCGACAGCGCGAATTTGTACATCACCGTCCGCCAGCTCCAGAAGCTGTCGGAGGCCGGACCGCGCACTTCGGCGAGGCCCGCCATCGCGCGCTGGAAGGCATGGCTGTGCAGGTTCGGCATTGCCGCAACGACCACCCGATGACGCTCGTCGCCGGCCTGCGGCGCGCTGCCTGCCTCGATCCTTTCGACCCGCCCGCCCGAAAGGGTCAGCCGCACGTCGCGCTGCCAACCGTCCGGCGTCAACGCCGCGCCTGCGTGAATAACTGTCATAAGGTCTCCTCTCGGGTCCGCCAGTGGATTGCAAATTTTTCCACTTGTCACTCGGATTATTATGTATATACATTATCACAACGAAAGAAAGGCGCAAGGCTGATGGTCGGGAACAATTTTTCTGAAGGCACCGCTGCGAAGGCCGGGCAGATCACGCTCTGGCGCAACGCACGGCTGGCAACGCTCAACGAGGCGCTCGGCGGCCTCGGGATCGTCGAAGATGGCGCGATCGCCGCACGCGACGCGCGCATCGTCTATGTCGGGCCGGAAGGTGGCCTGCCGGCCGACCTCGCCGGCGCGGAGGTCATCGATTGTGAAGGCCGCTGGATCACCCCGGCGCTCGTCGACTGCCACACCCATCTCGTCTATGGCGGCAACCGCGCCCGCGAATTCGAGATGCGCCTCGATGGGGCGAGCTATGAAGAGATCGCCCGCGCCGGCGGCGGCATCGTTTCCTCGGTGAAGGCGACGAACGCCTGCACGGTGGACGAACTCGTCGCCACCGCCCTGCCCCGCCTCGACACGCTGCTGTCGGAAGGCGTCTCCACCATCGAGATCAAGTCCGGCTACGGTCTGAACATCGAGGCCGAAATCAAGATGCTGGAAGCGGCCCGCCGGCTTGAAACGCTGCGCCCGGTGCGCATCCTCACCAGCTATCTTGCCGCCCATGCCACCCCGTTGGAATACAAGGGCCGCAACGACGACTACATCACCGAAGTTGTCCTGCCGGGCCTCGACGCCGCCCATGCCAAGGGCCTTGTCGACGCAGTCGACGGCTTCTGCGAGGGCATCGCGTTTTCCACCGCGGAAATCACCCGCGTCTTCGAGCGCGCCAAGGCGCTCGGATTGCCGGTGAAGCTGCATGCCGAGCAGCTTTCCGATCTTGGTGGCGCCAAGCTGGCAGCCTCCTATGGCGCGATCTCCGCTGACCATCTCGAATATCTTGATGCCGACGGTGCGAAGGCCATGGCGGAAGCGGGCACGGTCGCCGTGCTGTTGCCGGGCGCCTTTTACACGCTGCGCGAAAAGCAGCTGCCGCCAGTCAACGCGCTGCGCGAGGCAGGCACGCGGATCGCGATTTCCACCGACAGCAACCCCGGCACCTCGCCGCTGACCTCATTGCTGTTGACCATGAACATGTCCGCCACCCTCTTCGGTCTGACCGTCGAGGAGTGCCTGGCGGGCGCCACCCGCGAAGCGGCCCGGGCCCTCGGCCTCATCGGCGAGACCGGCACGCTCGAAGTCGGCAAGTCTGCGGACCTTGCCATCTGGAACATCGATCAGCCTGCGGAGCTCGTCTACCGCATCGGCTTCAACCCATTGCACCATCGCGTCTTCAAGGGAGAGAGGGCAAACTCATGACCATCATTCTTCATCCGGGCTCCGTTCCCCTCAAGGACCTTGAGACCATCTACTGGACCGGCGAGCCGGCCCGCCTCGATCCGTCGTTCGACACCGGCATCAAGAAGGCCGCCGCCCGCATCGCCGAGATCGCTGCCGGCAATGCCCCGGTCTACGGCATCAACACCGGCTTCGGCAAACTGGCCTCGATCAAGATCGACGCCGCCGACGTCGCCACCCTGCAGCGCAACCTGATCCTGTCGCATTGCTGCGGCGTCGGCGCGCCTCTGGCCGAAAATGTCGTGCGCCTGATCATGGCGCTGAAGCTCGTCTCGCTCGGCCGCGGCGCCTCGGGTGTCCGCATCGAAGTCGTCCGCCTGATCGAGGCGATGCTCGAAAAGGGCGTCATCCCGGTCATCCCGGAAAAGGGTTCGGTCGGCGCCTCCGGCGACCTGGCACCGCTCGCCCACATGTCGGCGGTAATGATGGGCCATGGCGAAGCCTTCTTCGCCGGCGAGCGCATGAGTGGCGCCCGCGCCCTCGACAAGGCCGGCCTTTCCCCGGTGACGCTCGCCGCAAAGGAAGGCCTGGCGCTGATCAACGGCACCCAGACCTCGACTGCGCTGGCACTCGCCGGGCTGTTCCGCGCCCACCGCGCCGCGCAGGCCGCGCTGATCACCGGCGCCCTTTCGACGGACGCGGCGATGGGCTCCTCGGCGCCGTTCCATCCGGACATCCATACACTGCGCGGCCACCAGGGCCAGATCGACACCGCCGCAGCACTCCGCACCCTGCTCGAAGGCTCGGCCATTCGCCAGAGCCACATCGAGGGCGACGAGCGCGTGCAGGATCCCTATTGCATCCGCTGCCAGCCGCAGGTCGACGGCGCCTGCCTGGATCTGCTGCGCTCGGTTGCCCGCACGCTCGAGATCGAAGCCAACGCGGTCACCGACAACCCGCTGGTGCTCTCCGACAATTCGGTCGTCTCCGGCGGCAACTTTCATGCCGAGCCGGTGGCGTTCGCCGCCGACCAGATCGCCCTTGCCATCTGCGAGATCGGCGCCATCGCCCAGCGCCGCATCGCGCTGCTCGTCGACCCGGCCCTTTCCTACGGCCTGCCTGCCTTCCTCGCCAAGAAGCCGGGCCTCAACTCCGGCCTGATGATCGCCGAAGTCACTTCCGCCGCGCTGATGAGCGAGAACAAGCAGCTGTCGCATCCGGCCTCGGTCGATTCGACGCCGACCTCGGCCAACCAGGAAGACCACGTCTCGATGGCCTGCCATGGCGCCCGCCGCCTGCTGCAGATGACCGACAACCTTTTTGCGATCATCGGCATCGAGGCGCTGACCGCGGTGCAGGGCGTCGAGTGCCGCGCCCCGCTGGCGACCAGCCCGGAACTGCAGAAGGCGGTCGCGACGCTTCGCGCCGTCTCGCCGTCGATCGAGGAAGACCGCTACATGGCCGACGACCTGAAGATCGCCAGCGATCTCGTCGCCTCCGGCACCCTGAACGCCGCCATTTCCGCCGGCATCCTTCCGGCACTGGAGGGCTGACGATGACCGTCTTCGAAGTCCGGCAGGGCACCTCGCCGGTCATCCTCGGCTTTCCGCATACGGGGACGATCGTCCCCGATGCGATCCGGGCGCGGCTGAACGACAACGGCCGCATCCTCGCCGATACCGACTGGCACATCTTCGAGCTCTATGACGGGCTGCTCGACAACGTGACGACGGTACGGGCAACTTTCCACCGTTACGTCATCGACGCCAATCGCGACCCGGAAGGGGGGAGCCTCTATCCCGGCCAGAACACCACCGGTCTCGTGCCCGAGACCGATTTCGACGGCACGCCGATCTGGAAGGACGGCGAAGCCCCTGATGCCGACGACATCGCCACGCGACTGCGGGATTTTCATGCCCCCTATCATGCGGCGCTTGCCGCCGAGATCGAGCGGGTGAAGGCGATCCACGGCGTTGCCGTGCTCTACGACTGCCATTCGATCCGCTCGCACATCCCCTTCCTCTTCGAAGGCAAGCTGCCGGACTTCAACATCGGCACGGACATGGGCAAGACCTGCGATCCGGCGATCGAGGCGGCGACAGCCGAGGTCTGCGCGAAGGCCGACGGCTACGTCAGCATCCTCAATGGCCGCTTCAAGGGTGGCTGGACGACCCGCCACTACGGGAAGCCGGAAACCGGCGTGCATGCGATCCAGATGGAACTGGCGCAGTCCAGTCATCTTGCCACCGAAGTCCCGCCCTTTGCCTATGACGCCGCCAAGGCAGACCGGCTGCGCACTCATCTCAAGACCATTCTCGAGCGGATCGAACAGATCGCGCTTGGCCTGAAACGCTGACCCGAAGGGAACCGCAATGACCAACCCACGCCACAACATCCGCGATGTCCGCGCGCCCCAGGGCCCCGAACTCAACGCCAAGAGCTGGATGACCGAAGCGCCGCTGCGCATGCTGATGAACAACCTCGATCCTGATGTCGCGGAAAACCCGCACGAACTGGTCGTCTATGGCGGCATCGGCCGCGCCGCCCGCACCTGGGCGGACTTCGACAGCATCGTCGCGACGCTGAAGGACCTCAACGAGGACGAAACGCTGCTCGTTCAGTCCGGCAAGCCGGTCGGCGTGTTCCGCACCCACAAGGACGCGCCGCGCGTGCTGATCGCCAACTCCAACCTGGTGCCGCACTGGGCGACCTGGGACCACTTCAACGAGCTGGATAAGAAGGGCCTGGCCATGTACGGCCAGATGACCGCCGGGTCGTGGATCTACATCGGCACCCAGGGCATCGTTCAGGGCACCTACGAGACGTT
>NZ_JAVDTM010000013.1:0-150891 GCF_031455855.1 Mycoplana sp. BE70 | reverse complement strand
CGCCATGGAAGAAAAGCTGCGCTTCGCCATCCGCGAAGGCGGCCGTACCGTCGGCGCCGGCATCGTAGCCTCGATCGTCGAGTAATCGACGGCGACTGAGCAATCAGAAGGCCTCGCGGGAAACCGCGGGGCCTTTTGCTTTTGGGCGAAGGCAGCCGAAAGCGGAATGTTTGGCAAGTCGGCGGTAGCGCGTCGCAATGCGCCGCCACTCCATGAACTTGGCGAACAGGTTTTCGGCCTTGTCGCGCTGCAGTGGAGGGTCGTGTCGTAGCGGAGGGCATCTTGCGGCTCTTCGATGACGGGACGCGCGGCTCGGGCTCACGGTGTCAGCGCTGTCGTATCCGCTATTGGCAATCAGGTACCGGCAGCAAGGCGTTGAGCGCGAGACACCCGTCTTCGCTCATCGGACCTCTGACAGTTCGGCCCGCCTTGGTTCACCCGCTATCGCGGAGCGCTACCCCAACCGCAACACCAGCACGCCGGCAGCGATCATGGCGCCGGCGATGTAGCGCCAGATGCTGGCCTTCTCCTTGAGGATCACCACGGAGATCAGCAGGGCGAACAGGATGGCTGTCTCGCGCAGCGCAGCGACCGTCGCGACGGGAGCCTTTGTCATCGCCCACAGGGCCAGGCCATAGGAGGCGATCGAGCCGCCGCCGCCAATCAGTCCGCGCTGCCAGTTGCGCCGGACGTGGTTCACCACGACATCGGTGCCGCGCTTGTAGATCGCCCAACTGAACAGGAGAACCGGCGGCAATAACGCCATCCACAACGTGTAGGAAATCGCATTGCCGGAAATGCGCGCGCCGGCGCCGTCGACAAATGTGTAGGAGGCGATGACACAGGCGTTGGCGAGTGCCAGCAGGAAGGCGTGGCGGCCGCCGTGGCGGGATTCGAAGGCGAGCGTCAGTACGCCGGCGGAAATGATCAGGATACCGGTCAGGGCACCGGCCGAGAGATGCTCGCCGAGCACCAGGCCGCTGGTCGAGGCGACGATCAGCGGTGCTGTCCCGCGCATCAGCGGATAGACAAGGCCGATGTCGCCGGCGCGATAAGCGGCGGCGACCAGCTGGAAGTAGGCGAACTGAAAGATCGCCGAGATTGCGATGAAGGGCCAGGCTGCGGGCCTGGGCAGCGGCACGAAGGGCAGAAAGGCGAGGCCGAATGCACCGGCCCCGAGGGCGATCATCGCTGCATCCAGTGACTTGTCGCTGCCCGCCTTGACCATCGCGTTCCATACGGCATGCAGGGCCGCGCCGAGCAGCACAAGCGCAATTACGTCAATCGGCACGGAGAACCTCGGTCTGTTCGGCTGGGCATCTAGGGGCGGGTGGTCGCCGAAATCTACCTGCCCTGATTTGGTTTGCAATGCGCTGAATTTGAGGAGGACCGAATTATTTCCACGCCGGATCGATAGAGCGCTGCTGCACGGCGATTTCGCGATTGTGGGCGAGATGACGTATAATGAATCTGTGTAACGGATCGGGAGTGCAGCTTGCCCTGTGCCCCAGCCGACGGAGGCGGCTTCGATGAACCACGATTGCTATCCCGGGACCTACATCTGCGGCATCCTTCGGTCGGTGCACACGATTGCCGTGGTTGGCGCGTCGCCCAACCAGTCTCGGCCGAGTCACGGCGTGATGAATTTTCTTCTTGGCAAAGGGTATCACGTCATCCCCGTCAATCCCGGCCATGCCGGAAAGACGATACTTGGCCAGACCGTGGTCGGCCACCTTGCCGACATCGACGAGCCGATCGACATGGTCGATGTCTTTCGGGCGTCGCCGCAGTTCTCCGCTGTCGTGGACGAAGTTCTGGCGCTCGATCCAAGACCCGCGGTGATTTGGGGTGAGTATGGTGTGCGCGATGACGCAGCGGCCGAGAAGGCCGAGGCCGTAGGCGTGCATGTCGTCATGGACCGCTCCCCGGTGACGGAATATCCGATGCTCGCGCGGACCCACGCCTGAGATCACCCTTGCCTTACGTCAATTGCATGTCTGCTGCATATTGACATGCGCCGCGGGCTCCTGCTGTTTGTCAATTCAGGAGGCGGCATGAAACACGACGGCTATGCGGACTACTATCTCGCGGACATCCTGCGGACGACCAGGGTCATCGCACTCGTCGGTGCATCTCCCAATCCGGAACGGCCGAGCAATCGCGTCATGGCCTTTCTGCTGCGCAAGGGCTATCGCGTGATCCCCGTCAATCCCGGCCAGGCGGACAGGGAGATCCATGGCCAGAAAGTCTACGCCCGTCTCGCCGATATTCCGGAGCCGATCGACATGGTCGACATCTTTCGCGCGGCGCCGGCCTTGCCCGGTGTCGTGGACGAGGTGCTTGCGGTATCCCCATTGCCGAAGGTGATCTGGGGACAGCTGTCCGTGCGCGATGACGCCGCTGCCGCCCGCGCGGAAGCTGCCGGGATCAGGGTTGTCATGGATCGCTGCCCCGCGATTGAGTATCCCCGGTTGATTGGCTAACGCTTTTTCCCGTTTGGCGTCGCGGCCGATCGAACTTGCCATCATATTGCTGTTTAACGGAAAATCTTCCTTTGACCGGCTTTGGCCGGTCTGGAATAGTGCCGTGCATTGCGCCGGCCCGTGTCGGCTCTCACCGCTTTGAATGTGCGTATGTTTCCCGCCTTTGAGCAGGGGCATGCCAAAGGGAGGTTTTCCATATGACGAAGAACAAGCCGGGTTTTGCAACCCTCGCCATCCATGCCGGTGCGGCGCCGGATCCGACGACCGGCGCGCGCACGACCCCGATCTATCAGACGACTAGCTTCGTCTTCAACGACGCCGACCACGCCGCCTCGCTCTTCGGCTTGCAGGCCTTCGGCAACATCTACACCCGGATCATGAACCCGACCCAGGCGGTGCTGGAGGAGCGGGTGGCAGCACTCGAGGGCGGGACGGCCGCGCTGGCGGTGGCTTCAGGTCACGCCGCGCAGCTGCTCGTGTTCCACACCCTGATGCGACCCGGAGACAACTTCGTCGCCGCACGCCGGCTCTATGGCGGTTCGATCAACCAGTTCGGCCATTCCTTCGCGAACTTCGACTGGCATGTCCGCTGGGCCGATACCGACAACCTTGAGAGCTTCGAAAGCCAAATCGACGACAAAACGAAGGCGATCTTCATCGAAAGCCTTGCCAACCCCGGTGGCACCTTCGTCGACATCGCCGCGATCGCCGCGATCGCCCACAAGCACGGCCTGCCGCTGATCGTCGACAACACCATGGCGACGCCTTATCTCGTGCGGCCGTTCGAGCACGGCGCCGACATCGTCGTCCATTCGTTGACGAAGTTTTTGGGCGGTCACGGCAACTCGATGGGCGGCATCATCGTCGACGGCGGTACCTTCGACTGGTCGGCGTCCGGCAAGTATCCGGCGCTCGCCGAGCCGCGGCCGGAATACGCCGGTGTGGTTCTGCACCAGACCTTCGGCAACTTCGCCTTCGCCATCGCCTGCCGGGTGCTGGGTCTGCGCGATCTGGGGCCGGCGATCTCGCCCTTCAACGCCTTCCAGATCCTGACCGGCATTGAGACACTGCCGCTGCGCATGCAGCGCCATTGCGACAACGCGCTCGCTGTCGCCAAGTGGCTGAAGGCGCAGGACAAGGTTTCCTGGGTCAACTATTCCGGCCTGGAAAGCGATCCCAACCACGCGCTGCAGACGCGCTATTCGCCCAAGGGCGCCGGCGCGGTCTTCACCTTCGGCCTGAAGGACGGTTACGAGGCGGGCAAGCGCTTCGTCGAGGGGCTGGAAATGCTCTCGCACCTCGCCAACATCGGCGACACGCGGTCGCTGGTGATCCATCCGGCCTCGACCACCCACCGCCAGCTCTCGCCGGAACAGCAGACCGCCGCCGGTGCCGGCCCGGATGTCGTGCGCCTGTCGATCGGCATCGAGGACGTCGCCGACATCATCGCCGACCTCGAGCAGTCGCTGGCGAAGGCGTAAGCGGCTGTTTCGCAGACCCAGCAAACATCCCGAGGACAGTTCGGTCTTCGGGGTGTGGAGGCTGAGCAGCAACGACGATCGGATATATTATGAGCAAGACCATCGGCTTCGATATCGCAGCCATCGAACCGGAGATCGGCCGTCCGGCCGAAGACCGTCTCATCTCCGGCAATCCGGAATTCCGCACCTGGAACCTCGAGGAGGCCGATGGCGGCATCTATTGCGGGGTCTGGGAATCGACGCCCGGCAAGTGGCGCATCCAGTACGACGAGTGGGAGTATTTCAACATTCTCTCCGGTCACTCGATCGTCACGTCCGACGACGGTGAGATAATCACTCTCAGGGCGGGCGATCGCCTGATCCTCCGGCCGGGCTTCAAGGGCACCTGGGAAGTCGTCGAGACGACCCGCAAGGACTATGTGATCCGCCTCTAAGGCAAGACGCGGACAGGGTCGAAACCAGAAAGCCGCACGCCGGCAAGGCGCGCGGCTTCCGACCCGTCACCACACCAGATCGAGCCGCTCCAGCCCGTGGAAGTGGTAGACGTCCTTGACGACCGGCGTTTCGGCAAGTCGCATGCCGCGCAGCCGCTGGAACAGGATCGGCAGCACGATGTTGAGCTCCAACCGTGCGAGCGGCGCGCCGATGCAGAAATGGATGCCGGCGCCGAAGGAAAGGTTCGGGCCCTCGTCACGGTCCGGCCGGAAGGTAAGGGGATCGCTGAACTTCTTCGGGTCGAGGTTCGCCGCCGCCAGGATCAGCGCGACCTTGTCGCCGCGCTTGAAGGGGGTGCCCTCGACCTCGACGTCCTCAAGCGCATAGCGCTCGAAGATGTGTACCGGCGCGCAGATGCGCAGGGCTTCCTCCACCGTCCGCTCCGTCGCCTTCTCGTCGGCGAACATGGCTTCCGGCGCAAGCCCGCTGTCGAGGATGCTGCGCACCGCATTGCCGATCTGGTGCACCGTCGCCTCGTGCCCGGCGTTCAGCAGCACGATCGTCGTCGAGATCAGCTCGTCCTCGGTGAGAAGCTGCCCCTTGTGCTCGGTGTGGATCATGTGCGTCAGAAGATCGTCGCGCGGATTGGCGCGGCGCTCGGCGATGACGGAACGCACGTAGTCGGCAAATTCCGCCGCCGCCCTGTCGGCGGCATGCTCGTCGGCCTCGGTGCGGCCGAACATGTACATGCGCACATAGGCATGCGACCACTTCAAAAGCTGCGGTCCCATTTCGTCGGGAATGCCGATCATCCGCGCGATCATCGTCACCGGCACGATGTCGGCGAAGGCCGACAACAGTTCCACCTTGCCGTCCTTCTCGAAGCCGTCGATCAGCCGGTTGGTGAGGTCGGTGATCTCCGGCCGCAGCCGATCGATCTGGCGGGAGACGAAGGCGCGGTTGACGAGGGTGCGAAGCCGCGTGTGCTCCGGCGGTTCGAGCTCCAGCAGCGACCAGGCCTCCGCGGCGTCGAAATGGGTCAGATGCGGGGCCGGTTCGGGCATGCCGAGCTCCTCGCGGCTCGCCACGTGCAGGATCTGTCGGCCAAAGCGGCGGTCGCGCAGAAGCGCATTCACCTGGTCGTAGCCGGTGAAGTACCACTGCTTCTGCTCCTCCCACCAGAAGGTTGGAGCGTGCGCGTGAAGCGCCGCATAGACCGGGTTCGGATCGCGATAGAAGGCGGGATCGCGGGCGTCGAGGGAAACGCGGCGGGCGGCGGCGTCGATGGAGAGGAAGGGGAATTGCTTAATCATGCGGGAGATCTAGCGGATTTCGACGGTTCGCAACAGTGCGCCATTGCACGGCAAGGGGGATTGTGCATAGCGCGAGCGATCGCGCGCATCGCCTGTCTCGGATTGACACTGGCGTGCATCCGGCAGCTGGACGAGCACCGTTACATCAGAGTGTTCTTATGAATCCTGCCATCTTTCATGATGACGGCCAGGTTCTTGTCGGGATCGCTCAGGAGGTGGATATCCTCCAGCGGGTTGCCGTCGACCACGAGCATATCCGCGAATGCTCCGGCCTCGATCACACCTAGCTTGCCGTCATAGGGATTGCGCGGACCGGACAAACCCAGGAGTTCCGCATTCGTCGACGTGGCGATCGTCAGGATTTCCGCGTTTGAGTACCAGCGGCTGAGGTGGGTGAGCATGATTCCCTGCCGCGCCGTCACTGCCGGAGAGAACAGCATGTCGGAACCCCAGGCGGTCTTGATGCCGTGCTTGCGGGCGAGTTCGTAGGTAATCGGAGTGCCGGCGATGACCTGCTGCATCCGCGCGGCCGATGGGCCGGTGAGGGGCACGGAGTCTTCAGCGGAGAGGAACGGTTGGGTGCTGAGCCAGATTCCCCGGTCGGCCATCATTGCTGCTGTGTCTTCATCGATCAGGTGCGCGTGCTCGATGCAGGCCGCACCGGCCGAAATGGCGCGTTGGATAGTGTTCGGCGCATAGGCGTGGACGGTCACATAGGTGTTCCAATCCCGTGCGACGGCCACGGCGGCGCCAAGATCCTGTTCGCTGAATGTCGTCATGTCGAGCGGACTGCGTGGCGACGACACGCCTCCGCCGCCCACGACCTTGATCTGCGAGGCGCCCTGCAGCAATTGCTCGCGAACGCGCATTTGCACCTCACCGACGCTGTCTGCGATCATGGCGCCACCCGCCTGTTCCATGATGCTGAGTTGCCCCGGCTTGCGCGGTATTTCAGTCAGAGAACGCAAATCGCCATGGCCGCCGGAGGTCGTGATAAACGCCCCGGAAGGGTAGATGCGTGGGCCGGGGATCGTGCCGTTGTCGATCGCCCGCTTGAACGTAAAGACGGGGCCACCGAGATCGCGCACCGTCGTGAAGCCACGCATCAGCGTGCGTTCCGCTTCCGCCGTCGAGGCCGTGAAGATCAGGCCGGGATCGCCTGACGTTGCATCGACCAACGGAACAGCCGCAAAGATAGTATGCCAGTGCATGTCGATCAAACCCGGCATGAGGGTCCGACCGCCGCAATCGATAGCCGTAGCGTCGAATGGCGGCGGGCTGTTGCTTTTGTCGATCGCGGCAATCCTGCTGCCCTCGACAAGGACCTGGGCGTTGGGTTGAATGGCAGCCGACTTGCCATCGAACAATGCGACCTGCCTGAGGAGAACCTTCGACGGTTTTTCGGTTGTCTGTGCCAGGCCCAGTTGCGGGACGCCCATCAACAGGCTCGCTCCGATACCTGACAAAAGACCACGTCGAGTCAGGTTTTCAAGGCGCCGGGATGCCTGCTGTACCTGTGGTGATAGGCAGCTGCAGCCACCGTCGTGAACCAGATGCTGGTACTTTCCGCCCAGGCGCATCATTGCGGACTCTCCTTCTGCGGATTGATTTCGATGCTACATCGGCAGGTAAGGAAGCATGCAACTAACAGGGGTAGTGTGGCCAAGAAGCGGTCGGTTGTCCAGCGAGCGTGGGTCAGAAGGCTGCTGCTGCCATTGGACTGGCGTGAAGCGGGACCACTGAAAATCTGCTCACTTCCCGATCGCCGCGCCCTCGCGGCGCGGATCCGCGCTGCCCTTCAGGCCGTCGGCCGTGATCTCGATGGCCTGGAGCCCGGAATTCAACTCGCCAACCTTCACTTCATAGCCCAGGTCCTGAAGCGGCTTCGCAAGCTTCTCCGCTGCCGTGCCCGCCTCGATTTCGAAGGTGCCGAAACGATTGAGGAGGTGCGGCATCGAGACGATCTGGCCGACATCCATGCCCCAGTCGATATAGGCGATCAGCGCCTGAGTGACGTAGCCGATGATTTGGCTACCGCCAGGCGACCCGATCGCAAGCAGCGGCTTGCCGCCCTTCATCACGATCGTCGGTGCCATCGACGAACGCGGCCGCTTGCCCGGTTCGACGCGGTTGGCGATCGGAACGCCCTTGTCGTGCGTCTCGAAGGAAAAGTCGGTCAACTCGTTGTTCAGCAGGAAGCCGTTCGTCATCAGTCGTGAGCCGAAGCCGTTTTCTATTGTCGTCGTCATGGAAACGACATTGCCTTTCTGGTCGACGATGACGAAGTGGCTCGTCGATGGAAGTTCGAGCGAAGCGTCGCGGCCGAACAGGAGAGCATGATCCCATTCCGGCTCGCCGGCCGTCACCGCGTCTTTGCCGAGCGCCCGCTCGCCGTCGAGCAGGGCCGCGCGTTTGCCGAGATATTCTTTCTCGACAAGCCCCTTGATCGGCGCGGGCACGTAGTCCGTGTCCGCGAGATAACGGCCGCGGTCGGCGAAGGCGAGGCGCTGGGCGTCGCCGATGATCCGCCAGTTTTGCGGGCTGTCGCTGCCAAGCCCCTTGATGTCGAAATTCTCGATCATGCCGAGCGTCTGGCCGACCGCGACGGCACCGGAGGAGGGCGGACCCATGCCGCAAACCTCCAGGGCCCGGTAGGCGATGCAGACGGGAGACCGCTCGCGAACGCGATAAATGGCAAGGTCGTCCAGCGTCAGAACGCCCGGGTTCTTTGCTGCCATCCGTACCGTATCGACGATCGCTTCGGCGATTGGACCGGTGTAAAAGGCGTCCGCTCCGTTCCTGGCAATCTCCCGCAACGTTTCGGCGTAGTCCGGGTTCTTCAGGATCGTTCCGGCCTTCAGCGGTGCCCCGGCGGCGTCGAAGAAGTACGCTTTGGTTTTCTCGTAGGTCTTCAGTTTGTCGCCCTCTGAGGCAATCAGCGCGGCCAGGCGCGGCGAAACGGCGAATCCGGCGTCGGCGAGGGCGGCGGCGGGTTCGAACAACGTCTTCCAGTCGAGTGCGCCGTAGCGATTGTGAGCCTCCTGCAGGAGCCTGACGGTGCCGGGTGTTCCGACCGACCGGCCGCCGACGACGGCGTCGAAGAATTCGAGCGGTTGGCCGTCCTTGTCGAGAAAGAGCTGCGGTGTCGCCCGTTGTGGCGCCGTCTCGCGCCCGTCGAGCGTCGTCAGGCGCTTCTTTCCTGCATCGTAATAGACGAGGAAAGCGCCGCCGCCGAGGCCGGAAGATTGCGGCTCGACCAGGCCGAGGATCGTCTGCACGACCACGGCCGCGTCGATGGCGCTGCCGCCCTGCGCGAGGATCTCCGCACCGGTCGCCGCAGCGACCGGATTGGCTGCTGCCACCATGTAGGACTTGGCTGTGACGACCTTCGCCGTCGCAGTCTTTGTTGCCTGTTCCGGTGCCGTGCTATCGGAGGCCTGCTGTGATCGGGCGGGGAGGCAAAGCAGCAGAACGGCGGCCATTGCGCATGCGAAAATCTTCACCTGCATGAGATGCCTCCCTCGAAATGGCCGCAATACTATGAACGGTGGGTTCCGGGGTGGCAATCGCCAAACGCACCGGAGCAGGGCTGTGGGTTCATGCTTCCTTTACGCTCATGACCCATTGCGTTGTGGATATCGGACGCAGGGCTTCGCCGGTTAACCGCAATCTGGCATTGACCACCGCCAAAGTTCCTGCGTGTCTTGAAGTGGGGCACCCGGAAGCTTTATGTAGGGAATATGAAAACTGTTGATTCCCGGCGCTTCGCAAGGGTTTCGGGTCACACTGAAAAGGGTTGATATGAGAAATCCCGTTGATACCGCCCTGGGCCTCGTGCCGATGGTTGTCGAGCAGACCAATCGCGGCGAGCGCTCCTACGACATCTTTTCGCGCCTCTTGAAGGAGCGCATCATCTTCATGACCGGCCCGGTCGAAGATTCCATGGCGACGCTCGTCTGCGCGCAACTCCTTTTCCTCGAGGCAGAAAACCCGAAAAAGGAAATCGCGCTCTACATCAACTCGCCGGGCGGCGTCGTCACATCCGGCATGGCGATCTACGACACGATGCAGTTCATCAAGCCGGCCGTCTCTACGCTCTGCATCGGCCAGGCCGCGTCCATGGGTTCGCTGCTGCTCGCCGCGGGCCACAAGGACATGCGCTTCGCCACGCCGAACGCGCGCATCATGGTCCACCAGCCATCCGGCGGTTTCCAGGGGCAGGCGTCCGATATCGAGCGCCATGCCAAGGACATCATCAAAATGAAGCGGCGCCTGAACGAAGTCTACGTCAAGCACTGCGGGCGGACTTACGAAGAAGTCGAGCAGACGCTGGACCGCGACCACTTCATGAGCGCGGACGAGGCCCTGGACTGGGGTCTGGTCGACAAGGTGATCACGACTCGCGAGGCGATCGAAGGCTCGCAAGGCGACTGATTTCAAAGGCTTGGGGCGCGGGTAACGGCGGTTGACACATTTGTAATCGTCCATGGGCTTTATCCGCACGCCAAAGACGTTAATAATGGCCGTTAATGCTATGTTGGTTCGACGTCATCTAGCATGCGGTTTGGTGGGGGATTCGTTGCGACCGGTCGGGGTGTGTTCTCCAGACCGGCCAGTACCCCAAAGAGCCTTGATGGACCGGCGGTACAGGTCGGGCCCTCCGGGTGGGTTGAGTGGTTCGCGCAGCCTGAGCGGCGTGTGCGGGATGCCGGAAGGAAAGTGATATGAGCAAGGTCAGCGGCAGCAACGGCGGCGACTCCAAGAACACTCTCTATTGTTCATTCTGCGGCAAGAGCCAGCATGAGGTTCGCAAGCTGATTGCGGGACCGACTGTGTTCATCTGCGATGAATGCGTCGAATTGTGCATGGACATCATCCGCGAGGAGAACAAGACTTCGATGGTGAAGTCCCGCGACGGCGTGCCCACGCCGCAGGACATCATCAAGGTCCTCGACGAATATGTCATCGGCCAGCAGCAGGCCAAGCGCATCCTCTCGGTCGCCGTCCACAACCACTACAAGCGCCTGGCGCACGCCGCCAAGGGCTCGGATGTCGAACTGGCGAAGTCGAACATCATGCTCGTCGGCCCGACCGGCTGCGGCAAGACCTACCTTGCCCAGACGCTGGCCCGCATCATCGATGTGCCCTTCACGATGGCCGACGCGACGACGCTGACCGAAGCCGGCTATGTCGGCGAGGACGTCGAGAACATCATCCTGAAGCTCCTGCAGGCGGCCGACTACAACGTCGAGCGCGCGCAGCGCGGCATCGTCTATATCGACGAAGTCGACAAGATTTCGCGCAAGTCCGACAATCCGTCGATCACCCGCGACGTATCGGGCGAGGGTGTGCAGCAGGCGCTCCTGAAGATCATGGAAGGCACGGTCGCTTCCGTTCCGCCGCAGGGCGGTCGCAAGCACCCGCAGCAGGAATTCCTCCAGGTCGACACGACCAACATCCTGTTCATCTGCGGCGGCGCCTTTGCCGGCCTCGACAAGATCATCTCCGCCCGTGGCGAGAAGACCTCGATCGGCTTTGGCGCGACCGTGCGTTCGCCGGAAGATCGCCGCGTCGGCGAAGTCCTGCGCGACCTCGAGCCGGAGGATCTCGTCAAGTTCGGCCTGATCCCGGAATTCATCGGTCGTCTGCCGGTGCTGGCGACGCTCGAGGATCTCGACGAGGATGCACTGATCCAGATCCTGTCCGAGCCGAAGAACGCGCTGATCAAGCAGTATCAGCGGCTGTTCGAGATGGAGGACGTGGAACTGACCTTCCACGAGGACGCGCTGCGCGAGATCGCCCGCAAGGCGATCGTGCGCAAGACCGGCGCCCGCGGCCTGCGCTCGATCATGGAGAAGATCCTGCTCGACACGATGTTCGAGTTGCCGACGCTCGAAGGCGTGCGTGAAGTCGTCATTTCGGACGAGGTCGTCAAGGGTTCGGCTCGCCCGCTCTACATCTATTCGGAACGCTCGGAGGAGAAGGCGAACGTGTCCGCCTGACGCGCTGCCGTGACCTGTGCAAGGCCCGCCCCAGGTGGGCCTTCGCCATATCATCGGCCGCGTGTCGCGCTGCTGCGGTGCCCGTAAATGGTGGTCAAGCGCGCAACCCAGTTCGGCTTCGCTGGGTTGCGGAGACGGTGAGTATCCTTGTGATCGGGGTGCATGTAAGCCCCGCGATAGGTCCTGAGCTAAACTTTGGTTCTCTTGAGCAGTCTGTCCGAGGCGACTCCCCGCGGGCTTGAAAAGTAGTTTACGGTACTCCACTTGTGGATGGAAAAAGTAGGCCGGATTTTAAGCGCAACAGGGCGCCCGGCATCAGCTCCCGGCAACGGGAAGTTGGAAAGGACATGACATGACGAAGAAAACGTCTGGCGCGCAGGAAAACATGGCATACCCGGTTCTGCCGCTGCGCGATATCGTGGTGTTCCCACACATGATCGTGCCGCTGTTTGTCGGCCGCGAGAAGTCCATCCGTGCGCTGGAAGAGGTAATGGGTACGGACAAGCAGATCATGCTTGCCACCCAGATCAACGCTGGTGACGACGATCCGGAACCCGACGCGATTTACAAGGTCGGTACGGTTGCCAATGTCTTGCAGCTGCTCAAGCTTCCCGACGGTACCGTAAAGGTGCTGGTGGAGGGGCGTGCCCGCGCCGAGATCGAAAATTACACCGATCGCGACGAATTCTACGAGGCTATGGCGCACGTTCTGCCCGAGCCGGAAGAAGATGCCGTCGAGATCGAGGCGCTGTCGCGCTCGGTCGTTTCCGAGTTCGAAAATTACGTAAAGCTCAACAAGAAGATTTCGCCGGAAGTCGTTGGCGCCGCGAGCCAGATCGAGGACTATTCGAAGCTGGCCGACACGGTCGCCTCGCACCTCTCCATCAAGATCGTCGAGAAGCAGGAAATGCTCGAGACGACGAGCGTCAAGCTGCGCCTTGAAAAGGCGCTCGGCTTCATGGAAGGCGAGATCTCCGTCCTGCAGGTCGAAAAGCGCATCCGCTCGCGCGTCAAGCGCCAGATGGAGAAGACCCAGCGCGAGTACTATCTGAACGAGCAGATGAAGGCGATCCAGAAGGAACTCGGCGACGGCGAGGACGGCCGCGACGAGATGGCCGAACTGGAAGAGAAGATCTCGAAGGTCAAGCTGTCGAAGGAGGCACGCGAGAAGGCGGACGCCGAGCTGAAGAAGCTGCGGCAGATGAGCCCGATGTCGGCGGAAGCGACCGTCGTGCGCAACTACCTTGACTGGCTGACCGGGATTCCCTGGAACAAGAAGTCCAAGGTCAAGGCGGACTTGAACAATGCGGAGAAGATCCTGGACGAGGACCATTTCGGCCTCGACAAGGTCAAGGAGCGCATCGTCGAGTATCTGGCCGTGCAGGCGCGCTCGAACAAGATCAAGGGCCCGATCCTGTGCCTCGTCGGTCCTCCGGGCGTCGGCAAAACCTCGCTTGCCAAGTCGATCGCCAAGGCTACGGGACGCGAGTACGTCCGCATGGCGCTGGGCGGCGTGCGCGACGAGGCCGAGATCCGCGGCCACCGCCGCACCTATATCGGCTCGATGCCCGGCAAGGTCATCCAGTCGATGAAGAAAGCGAAGAAGTCCAACCCGCTCTTCCTGTTCGACGAGATCGACAAGATGGGCATGGACTTCCGCGGCGATCCATCGTCGGCTCTGCTCGAGGTGCTGGATCCGGAACAGAACTCGACCTTCATGGATCACTACCTCGAGGTCGAGTACGACCTGTCGAGCGTGATGTTCGTGACCACGGCAAACACGCTGAACATTCCGGCGCCGCTGATGGACCGCATGGAAGTGATCCGCATCGCCGGCTACACCGAGGACGAGAAGCGCGAAATCGCCAAGCGTCACCTGCTGCCGAAGGCGATCCGCGATCACGCGCTGCAGGAGAAGGAATTCTCCGTCACCGACGGTGCGCTGATGGCGATAATCCAGCAGTACACCCGCGAGGCCGGTGTGCGTAACTTCGAGCGCGAACTGATGAAGCTCGCGCGCAAGGCGGTGACCGAGATCATCAAGGGCAAGGCCACGAAGGTCGAGGTGACGGCGGACAACATCCACGACTTCCTCGGCGTGCCGCGCTTCCGCCACGGCGAAGCCGAGCGCGAGGATCAGGTGGGTGTCGTCACGGGGCTCGCCTGGACCGAGGTCGGCGGCGAGCTGCTGACGATCGAAGGCGTGAGCCTGCCGGGCGGCAAGGGGCGCATGACGGTCACGGGCAACCTGAAGGACGTCATGAAGGAATCGATTTCGGCGGCGGCATCCTACGTCCGCTCGCGCGCTATCGATTTCGGTATCGAGCCGCCGCGCTTCGACAAGACCGATATCCACGTGCACGTGCCGGAAGGCGCGACGCCGAAGGATGGTCCGTCGGCCGGTATCGCCATGGCGACCGCCATCGTCTCCATCATGACCGGCATTCCGGTCTCGAAGGATATTGCGATGACGGGCGAGGTGACGCTGCGCGGTCGGGTCCTTCCGATCGGTGGTCTCAAGGAGAAGCTGCTTGCAGCGCTTCGCGGCGGCATCAAGAAGGTGCTGATCCCGGAAGAAAACGCCAAGGACCTGGCGGAGATCCCGGACAACGTGAAGAACAACATGGAGATCATTCCGGTTTCGCGCATGGGCGAGGTGATCGAACACGCGCTGGTCCGCAAGCCGGAACCGATCGAATGGGATCCGTCGATGGTTGAATCGAAGCCGGTTGCAACCGTCGAATCGGTCGACGAAACCGGGGCTGCGGTCGCCCACTGAGGGTAAACGAAGCCTTAAAATCTGCCCTTTGCAGGGCAGAAACGCAAAAGGTCGGCGGCAACGCCGGCCTTTTTCGTTGAAAAAGGCTGTGAAAAGCCCGGAATTTCAACGTTTGTGGACGAAACCCCGTTGCGGCGGCAAGGTCGATGCGTATTCTGCCCCCGACTTATGTATGAGTCGTTTCGAACCGTATGAAAGGGGTGGAAACATGAACAAGAACGAACTCGTCTCCGCAGTTGCAGAGAAGTCCGGCCTGTCGAAGACGGATGCCGCGTCGGCTATCGACGCCGTATTCGAGACGATCCAGGGCGAACTGAAGAACGGCGGCGACGTTCGCCTCGTCGGTTTTGGCAATTTCTCCGTATCGCGTCGCGAAGCCTCGAAGGGCCGTAACCTTTCGACCGGCGCGGAGATCGACATTCCTGCCCGCAACGTGCCGAAGTTCTCGGCCGGTAAGGGCCTGAAGGACGCCGTAAACGGCTGATCGGGTGCGCCGGACGGCCAGTCACGATGACGGCCGTCCAGGTTGGTCGAGGGGTTCGGTTCAAGCCGGACCCTTTCGCATTTCCGGGGTCTTGCAGGCTCCGGCGGATTGCTCTACGGGTGCGTCGTTCTCAGGGCGGGGTGAAAGTCCCCACCGGCGGTAAGGGTACTAGCCCAAGCCCGCGAGCGCCTTTCCATCCATCGGAAAGGGTCAGCAGATCCGGTGCGAATCCGGAGCCGACGGTTACAGTCCGGATGAAAGAGAATGATTGCGTCACGAAGGGCAGGGGCTGCCCGTCGTCTCGCCTTCATGCGTCCTGATTTGTGTTGGTCTCTGTGTTCGGGATGCATGACATGAATCAGACTTTTCGCGGCCTGCCGTTTTCCCGGGCCATGGCCGGTGCCGCCTTCATGGTCCTTGCCGGTATCGCTTTTGCCGTCCTCAATGTCGTCACGCAGTGGCTGACGATGAAGGTCGGCTTTCCCTCCGCGTCCGCAGCTTTCTGGCAATATGCCTTCGCACTCGTTTTCTCCCTACCTTTCCTGCGTCGGGCCGGGCTGGCGGCGATGCGCACTGCCCATCCCTGGCGGCATGTCGTTCGAGTTGCGTTTGCCGCCTTCGGCGTCGGTGCCTGGGTCGCCGGACTGGCCTCCGTCCCGATCTGGCAGGCCATCGCGCTGGTAATGACGTCGCCGTTCTTCATCATCCTCGGTGCGCGTCTTTTCCTCCGTGAACATGTCGGTCCCGGCCGATGGGCCGCCACAGCCATCGGTTTTGCCGGCGCCATGATCATCCTTCAGCCGTGGACGGACGAGTTCACCTGGGCGGCGCTTCTGCCGATACTTTCGGCGTTGTTGTGGGGCGTGTCTTCGCTGATCACCAAGAGCCTGACCGCAATCGAGCGCCCCGAAACCATCACCATCTGGCTTCTGGTGCTGTTGACGCCGATCAACGGCGCACTGGCGTTCGCCGCCGGTTTTGCGGTGCCAAGCGGCGTGGCGCTCGCCCTGTTCGTTTTTGCCGGCGTGCTGACGGTCTTGGCACAGTATCTGCTCACGCTCGCCTATACGGTGGCCGATGCGGCTTACGTTCAGCCGTTCGACGATCTGAAGCTGCCGCTCAACGTTTTCGCCGGCTGGCTGGTCTTCGGCTACGCGCCGGCCGGTTACCTCTGGCTGGGGGCCACGCTGATCCTCGGTGCATCGCTCTTCATCATGCGCAGCGAAATGCGGCGGGAGAGAATGGCGACCGAGACCCGCGGCTTGAGAGGATAGGCCGTGCAAATGGAGGACGCTGTCATGCGCCTGTCATCCCCATCGCGCAGAACCGCATCTATCGCGTGTTCGACACATGGGGAAAATTTGATGACCAACCGATCACTGGGTACGGTGCTCACCGCCGTACTTCTCGCATCCGTTGCCTTTCCGGCCGCTGCCGAACCGGTCTTCAACCGGATTGCCTCGTTCGCCGTGGCCGACAACATGCCCGACGGTGTGGATCCCAAGGCGCCGACCTCGTCGGAAATCATCACGGCAACGGCAGATGGCAACACGCTGGTCTATTCCGACAGCCCGATGAGCGCGGTCGGCTTCATCGACATAACCGAGCCGAAGGCACCGAAGGCTGCCGGCACGGTCGCCTTCGAGGGCGAGCCCACCTCGGTTACCGTCGTTGGCGGCAAGGCGTTGGTCGCGGTCAACACTCGCGAGAGCTTCGTCAAGCCATCCGGGCTGCTGGCGACCGTCGACATTGCGACGCGAAAGACGGAAGCGACCTGCGATCTCGGCGGCCAGCCGGATTCGATCGCCATCAACAGGGACGGCACGCTTGCTGCAATCGCCATCGAGAACGAGCGCGATGAGGACCTGAACGACGGCGCGCTGCCGCAGATGCCGGCTGGCGATCTGGTGATCCTGTCGCTGAAGGACGGCGTGCCGGATTGCGCGACGGTCAAGCACGTCACGCTGACCGGGCTCGCCGAAATCGCCGGCGATGACCCGGAGCCGGAATTCGTTTCCTTCAATGGCCAGGACGAGATCGCCCTGACCCTGCAGGAGAACAACCACATCGTCATTATCGACGCCAAGAGTGGTACCGTGAAGGGCCACTTTTCGGCCGGCTCGGTTGACCTGAAGAACATCGACACCAAGAAGGATGGCGCCATTTCCTTCACCGGCAAGAAGGACGGACAGAAGCGCGAGCCGGACGCTGTGAAGTGGCTGGACGACAACCGATTGGTGGTTGCCAACGAAGGGGACTACGAAGGCGGCAGTCGCGGCTTCACGATCTTCGACAAGACCGGCAAGGTCCTCTACGAAAGCGGTCCCTCATTCGAGTACGCGATCGCTGCGATCGGCCACTATCCGGACAAGCGCAACTCCAAGGGTATCGAGCCGGAGGGGCTGGAAGCGGCGACGTTCGGCAATGACAACCTCTTCTTCGTGCTTTCCGAACGCGCCTCGATCGTCGCGGTCTACAAGGACACTGACGCGGAGCCCGAACTGCTGCAGCTTCTGCCGTCGGGCATCGGTCCGGAAGGCGCGGTCGCCATTCCCGGCCGCAACCTGTTCGTGACGGCAAACGAGACCGATCTCGTCGAGGACGGCGGCGCCCGTTCGCACGTGATGATCTACGAGCGCGCGGAAGGCGTAGCGGCCTATCCGCAAATCAGGTCGGCGGACAAGGATGGTTTGCCGGTTGGTTTTGGCGCGCTGTCCGGCCTGGCTGCGGTGCCAGGCGAGCCCGGAAAGCTCTATGCCGTCAGCGATTCCGTCTATTCGTCCGATCCGGCGATCTTCACGATTGACGCAACGCAGACGCCGGCGCTGATCACCGACAAGCTCACCATCACTCGTGACGGCGCCCCGGCGCAAAAGCTCGACATCGAAGGTGTCGCCAATGACGGGGAGGGCGGTTTCTGGCTCGCCTCCGAAGGCGATGCCGACAAGCTCTATGCGAACGCGCTGCTGCGCGTGAACAAGAAGGGCGAGATCAAGAAGGAAATTGCGATCCCTACCGAGCTCCGCGCAGGTGAGACCCGCTTCGGCTTCGAGGGCATCACCAGCGTCGGCGAGGGTGACGACATGGTGCTGTGGATGGCGGTGCAGCGCGAATGGAAGGATGACGAGAAGGGCTTCGTCAAGCTCGTCTCCTACAAGCCCTCGACCGAAGAATGGGGCGCCGTCCGCTATCCGCTGGAGCAGGCGGGCAAGGGCTGGGTCGGCCTGTCGGAAATCACTGTCAACGGCGACTATGCCTATGTCATCGAGCGCGACAACCTGATCGGCAAGGAAGCAAAGCTGAAGAAGCTCTTCCGGGTTGCCTTGTCGGACCTGAAGCCTGCCAAGTTGGGTGAGGCGCTACCGATCGTCAAGAAGGAAGAGGTGCGGGACTTTATTCCTGATCTCAGGGCGCTGAACGGCTATGTCGTCGACAAGGTCGAGGGCTTTACGGTCGACGCGGCCGGCAATGGCTATGTCGTGACCGACAACGACGGCGTCGATGGTTCCTCGGGCGAGACGCTGTTCTTCGGCATCGGCCCGATGAACGCGATGTAATGGCACCAAGAACACAAAGGCCGGGAGCGGGGCTCCCGGCCTTTGTATTTCGGATGACGGCGTCGCAACAGTTTGCCTGAGCGGCCCTAGAGCGGCGGCCCCGTTTCAGTCCATGGCGCGCGTCTCTGGCAGGTTGAATCTGGCCTCGTCCCGTTCGCGCTGGAGTTCCAGCGTTCGCGTGCTGAGGCATTCGAGAATTTCGGCGAGCTGAGCCTTCTGGCCCTCTTCCAGGATGTCGAAGATCGCCTTCACGACCTTCTCTTTGGGCTCCAGGGCGGCGTTTATGACGGCGCGCCCCGTTTCCGTGATGGAAACGATCTTCGCACGACGGTCCCTTGGATCGGGTTCGCGCAAAACCAGCTTGTCGCGCTCCAGCCCGTCGATCGCTTCGGTTACGGTCCGCGGCGCGAAACCGAGCGTCGCGGCGATATCTGTCGAGCGCTGCGGCCCCTCGCAGGAAAGCAAAAACAGGAACTTGCTGCGGGCAAGCGACACGCCTTCATCCATCATGGCCTCGTTCACGAGACGGCTGACCTGATGGTAGAGCTTGAACATGCCCTGCGCGAGTTCGATCGTGTCATTCATGAGATGGAATATATAGGTATATTGAGGGACCATGTCAAAAGAATTGCCACGGGGCGTCTGGTTTCAACGCTAACGTTGAACAAAGCGCGCTAACCCATGCTGCTGACAGTATTGAGCAGCGTATAACCTGAGGATCCGCCCTTTCGAGCATTGACCCGACAACACACGCGGGGGAATGTCGGGCATGCCCTTCCGCTTCGTCCACACCGCCGATCTTCATCTCGATTCGCCGATTGCCTCGCTGGCCCTGCGCAACGAAGAACTGGCGACGCTTGTGCGCGGTGCGACACGACGGACGCTGGAGCGGATCGTCGACCTGAGCATCTGCGAGCAGGTCGACGCTCTCCTGATCGCCGGCGATCTGTATGACGGCTCGCAGACCTCCATGACGACGGCACTCTTTCTCGTGGCCCAGATGCGGCGCCTGGAGGCGGCCGGGGTGCGCGTCTTCGTCATCCGTGGAAATCACGACGCGCAGTCGCAGATCACCCGCGAATTGACCTTTCCGGACAACGTCCACGTCTTCGACGGGCGTGGCCGGACGGTAAAGGCCGGTGCCCTGGCGAACGGCCGCGAGATCCATGTGCACGGCGTCAGCTTTGGACAGCCGCACGCGTCGGCGAGCCTGCTGCCGAGCTTCAAGGCACCGGTGCCGGACGCCGTCAACATCGGCATGCTGCACACCAGCCTTGCCGGTTCGAGCCGGCACGACAACTACGCTCCCGCAGGCGTTGCCGATCTTGCGGGCCACGGTTTCGACTACTGGGCACTTGGGCATATCCATCAGCGCGCCGTCCACGGCGACCACCCGATGATCGTCATGCCGGGCATTCCCCAGGGCCGCGACATCAACGAGGCGGGTGCGAAGTCCGTCACCCTTGTCACGATCGATGACGACGGTAGCTTCTCGGCCGACGAGCATTTCCTGGCGATTGCGGCATTCGAGCGCGTTTCGATCGATCTCGCCGGTGCCGAGGAATGGCCGTCGATGCTTCGCAGCGTCCGGGTCGCTCTGGAGCAAGCCAAGGCGGAAGCCCGTGCGGACCATCTCGTCTGCCGGGTCACCCTTCTCGGCGCCACCCCGCTCGGCTGGCGTCTGCGCCGCGACCACGACCTGCTGGCTGCCGAGCTGCAGTCGGTTGCCGAAAGCGTCGGCAACTGCTGGATCGAAGCCGCCGAGGTTGCCGTCGTTTCGCCGCAGGTCGACGACGCGCAGCAAGGCTTTGGCGCGCTCGCCGAACTGGCCGTGCTCGTCGAACGCGAAATCCTGCCTTCGCATGCCTACCGGGAGGAACTGCGCGAGACGTTGACGGGTCTCATGTCGCAGTTGCCGCGCGAGGTTCGCGATCTTCTCGGGGCCGACGAGGCGGCTGAATCGGCGCTGCTGGCGCATGCGGCCGAGCGCGGCGTGGCGGAGATCCTGCCCCGGTTGGCAGCGGTCCGCGAAGGAGACGGTGCCTGATGCGTCTCAACCGGCTGGACCTTTCCCGCTACGGCAAGTTTACCGACAAGCAGCTCGATTTCGGTGCGCCCCAATCCGGGGAGCCCGATTTTCACCTCGTCTACGGCCCGAACGAGGCCGGCAAGTCGACGCTTTTTTCCGCCTATCTCGACCTGCTCTTTGGCATCGAGCCGCAGAGCGCCTACGACTTCCTCCATCCGTATGCGACGATGCGGATCGGCGGCAGTATCGCGATTGGGTCCGAGGACCAGGAGATCGTCCGGCTGAAGCGACGCCAGGGTTCGCTGGTCGGACCGGACGATCGAATTCTGCCGGAGGCGCTGTTTGCGCCGGTTCTCGGCGCCATGGATCGCCAGGCGTACAGGATGATGTTCTCGCTTGATGACGACAGCATCGAGCGCGGCGGCGAAGGCATCCTCAAGAGCGAGGGCGAACTCGGCGCGCTGCTGTTTTCCGCAAATTCAGGCCTCTCGGACATCGGGCAGGCACTGGACCGGCTGAAGGCCGAAGCGGACGCATTCTTCCGTCCGCAGGCGCGCAAACACGACGTCGCGACGAGAAAGGCCGAGATCGAGGCGCTGCGCGAGGAGCGCAAGGCGCTTGACGTCGCCGCCCGGGACTATGGAGTGCTGACGCGCGAGCTGGCGGCATCCACCGAACGCTACGAAGCCGCGCAACTGGCGCGCGCGCAGACCGATGCGGCGATCAAGGCCCTGGAGCGACGGCTTGCGGCAATGCCGCACCTCGTGCGGCTGAGGGATATTCGGGCTCGCCTTGCTGAATTCGATGGCGGAGAGGCGCCGCCCAAGGAGTGGACCGCGCTCGTTGGCCAGCTCCTGCGGGATGGGGTGGAACTGTCCGCCCGAAGGGATCGGCTGACCGCAGAGCGGGAGCAGCGCCGCGCGGAACTCAACGATATCGTTTCCGATCCCGCAGTGCTCGCCGCTGAAGGGACGATCGCGTCGCTTGCCGGCTCGGCACTGGAGGCACGCTACCGCACGGCGCAAATGGACCTGGCGGGGCGCATCGCCGAACGCGACCGGGTCGATGCCGAGATTGCCGAAAAGTGGGTCCTGCTCGGGCTGCCGGCCGGCATCGACGCGCTGTCGCTGGTGCTTTCGCCGGACAGGGCCGAGGCGCTTTCCGAGCTGCTCGCGCGGCGGTCCGGGCTGGAAGAGCGCGTCACGGCAGCACTGCGCGAAACCGAGGAAGCCATGCGTGCCCGCGAAGATGCGCGTGCGACCGCGGCCACGCTTGAGGGCGCGGAGTCACATCCGGGCGTCGACGACGATCGCACCATGCTGATGGGATTGGTGCGAACGGCCAAGCTCAACGCGCTGTCGACGCGGTTGCGGGATGCCGAGCGAGATGTGGCCGTCGCTCAGGCTACCTTAGGGGGCAACCTGGGACAGTTGTCGCCGTGGAGGGGCGATATTGAGGTGCTCAGGGCGCTGGACGTCCCCGGCAGGGAGGCGCTCGAAACCCTCAGGCAGGCGGCGCGACGTCATGGCGATGCTGCGATGAAAGCCGCTGAACTGGCGCGTGCCGTGACGCAGGAACTTGCCGTCCAGCGCGCAGGGGTCGAACGGCTGCGCGAGAGCGGGGCGCTGGTCGGCGACGATGAGGCGACCACGCTGCGCGCGTCGCGTGATGCGGCCTGGAACGCGCACCGCGCGGCGCTCGATGTGGTGACGGCCGATCGGTTCGAGGACGCGCTGCGGAAGGACGACGTTGCCGTTGCGCTACGGCTCGCGCAGGCGGAGCGCCTGTCGGAATTGCGCCTGACCGAGCGGGCGATGGCGGAAAACGAGGCCCGGCTGGAGGTGCTGCGCACCGACCTCGGTGATGTCCGCGACGAGGCGGATGCGCTCGCCGAACGGATCGGGGCTATCGCTGCGCAGCTGGGATGGCCGGACGTCCGGCATCGCGGCGGCAACGCAGTAGGCGAGGCTGCCGTCCACGTCCTGCCGCGCCGTCCGGCCGTCGTCGCTGCCGCATCGCTGAGCGCTGCGGCTTCACCGGTTGCTGCCGTTTGCGAGACGGATGCCGACCTCGACGAGGCGCTCGACATGGAGGCGATCGCTGTCACGCTCGAGTGGTCGCATGCGAAGCTGGAAGCCATTGAAGCCTGGCTCGGCCGCCGCACTTCGGCAATCGCTGCCGCCGACCTTCTTGCGGAGCGTGTTGCCGCCTTTGCCGTCGCCCGGCGCGAGGCGACCGAATTGGCGGTACGCCTATCGCAGATGCTCGCTCAGCCAGAGCCGCCCGATCCAACCGCTGCCGACATCGATGTGCTTCTGGTGCGGGCGGAAGATCACGCGACCGCGCTGGGCGAAGGTCTTGCGCGACGCAAAAATGCGCTGGAGGTGCTGGCGCAGGCGGAGGCGCGATGTTCCGAGCGGGAGGCTGTTCGGCAAAGGGCCGAGGTGGAGATCGAGGCTTGGTCAGCGGCGTGGGAAACGGCCTGCGCGGATACCTGGCTTTCCAGTGGCGGCGTCGCGCTCGACGCTTCGCGGGCGGGCGCCCTGTTGCCAGTCGTTCACGCCGTCGCGCGGCTTGTCGATTCGCGGCGCGATCTCGATCGCCGGATCGATGGCATGCGCCGCGACCAGGCGGATTATGGCCGCATGGCGGACGAGCTTGCCGATGCGCTGGGCGAGGATCGCCCAGCGGATCCGTTGGCGCTGGTGCTGGCGCTGGCAAACCGTCTGCGGGCAGCCACGGAAGCGGAGGCCCGCCGCCAGCGTCTCCAGGCTGATCTCGAACGGCTTGAGCGGGAGGGAGACGAGCTCGGTCATCGTTTGGCGATCCACGAGCAGCGCGCGAAAGAAATCTGCACGGCGCTCAACTGCGAAACGCTGACGGAGGCGTCCTATGCCTTGGACCAGTATCGCAAGCGCGAAGACCTGCGCGAGCGCGCCGACGAGGCTGCGCATGATCTGGCACGCAGCATGCTGACGCCGACGGCGGACGCGGCGGAAGCGGAGCTTGCGGCAACTGACGAGGCCGGAATCCTTTCGGAACTTGGCCTCCTCCGGTCGGTGCACGAGGATCAGGACCGCGAAGTCCGCGACCTGCACACGGCAAGGACAAAGGCGGCTGACGCGCTGGCTGCGATCGGCGGGGATGGCAGGGTGGCCGCGCTCGAGGAGCGGCGCCGCACGCTGATCATCGACCTCGCCGACCGGGCAAAGGGCTATCTCACCGCCCGGGCGGGCATTGCGGCTGCCGATGCCGCACTGCGGCTCTATCGCGAGCGGCACCGCAGCGCGATGATGCGCCATGCCTCCAACGCGTTCTGCACGATCACGGGCGGCGAATACAGCGGCTTGTCCACGGTCATGGAGAAGGAGCAGGAGGTGCTTGTTGCTACCGCTGCCGCCGGAGGCACGAAGCTCGCGCGCGAGCTTTCCAAGGGGACGCGCTTCCAGCTCTATCTTGCATTGCGGGTCGCCGGCTACCACGAGGTCGCTGCCAATCGCGAAATTCTGCCCTTCATCGCCGACGACATCATGGAAACCTTCGACGACGGCCGTTCGCTAAATGCGTTCCGCTTGATGGCGGACATGTCTGAGGTCGGGCAGGTCATCTACCTGACGCACCACCAGCACCTGCGTGACATCGCGCGACAAGCATGCCCCGACGTGGTCATCCACGATCTCTAGGGTGGGCAACCGACGCGGGAAATGGCGCGATCACCGGTCCAAAACCGGCCCCGGGGTTGACTTGACGGACCGCCAATGGTTCTTGGCACGATGCTTCGCGCCTAGTCCGAAGCGTCGACGGGCAGAGGGTATGACGGATCAGCAGCAGAGTGTCGCAAGGGAAGGGCAGCGGGGACTCCTCGGTGCGCTCCTTCTCATGCTTGCGCTGGTCGTCGGCCAGTTCGTCACCCTCGAGCGCAAGATCTCATTCAGATCCGGTGCAGAGCCGGCGGTGACCCGTACCACAGCCGAAAGGGCGGCCAACCGCGGCGCGCTGCCGCGGCCACTTTCGGCTGGCGGCGGGGCGAGCAGCAGTGACAACTGGCTGATTTCGAATGGCGGCGATCGACGTGTCGCCAAGATCAAGTCAGCCGGCAGTGGCGGTCCCTCCACCGATCCGGCTTTCGCCGTTTCCGGCGGATTCCTACCCGTTGTTGCTCGGCTCGACGCTCCGGTGGTGGTATCATTCGCCGATGCCAATCCGGCCGGCACGCCACGGCACAATTTCGAGGGCAGGGCGCCCCCAGCGCGTCTCCTCTAAGGCCGAACGGCCAAAGCTGGCGCTTAGGCGCCGCATTTTTCCGACGATACCCGGCGCTGCAAGGCTGTTTGCCAAGGCGCCTTCGCACATGAAGCGGAACATTCCATGCGCACATCCAAATGGGCCCTCACGGCCTATCTCGCCATCATCTTCTTCGGCGTACTGACCGCCGTTCCCAATATCCTGACTCCGGTGCAGCTGGAGAAGTTCGGCAGCTACCTGCCCGCCAAGCCGGTAACCCTCGGTCTCGACCTGAAGGGCGGTTCGCACCTCGTGCTCGAGGTCGATTCGGCGGCGCTGGCCAAGGCGCGCATGGACGTCCTGCTGAACGACGTGCGCGGTATCCTGCGCACGGCGGGCGAACGCGCGTCGGGCGCGCGATTGGCCGGCAATACGCTCGTCATTACGCCCACCGACCAGGCGGCCTTCGACAAGGTGCTGCCGGAAGTGCGCAAGCTGGCCGCCCCGGCGGGCGCGCTCGGCTTCGGCGCCAGCGCCCCGGACATCGACGTCCAGACCTCGGGCACCACCATCAACGTCACTCTGACCGAGGCCGGCCTGAACGACCGCATGACGGCTGCCGTCGACCAGAGCCTTGAGATCATCCGACGCCGCGTCGACCAGGTCGGTGTTGCCGAGCCGCTGATCCAGCGCGTCGGCGGCGACCGCATCCTCGTGCAGCTTCCCGGCCTGCAGGATCCGACCCGGCTTCGTCAGCTGCTCGGCTCGACCGCGCAAATGAGCTTCCATATGCTGGACGCTTCGGTCGATCCGAACGGCGTCGCGCCGCGCGGGGTGAGCATCCTTCCCGGCGCCAATGACGGCCAGAAATATGCGGTCGAGGACCGCGTCACGATCTCCGGCGACCGTCTCGCCGATGCCAAGGCCGGCTTTGACCAGCGCACCAACGAGCCGATCGTCTCGTTCACCTTCGACACGACCGGCGCGCGTCAGTTCGCCGAGATCACCAAGGCCAATGTCGGCCGCCCATTCGCCATCGTTCTCGACGGCAAGGTGCTGACGGCGCCCGTCATCCGCGAGCCGATCCTCGGCGGCCAGGGCCAGATCAGCGGCAACTTCACCCCCCAGGAAGCAACGGTCCTTTCGGCATTGCTGCGTTCGGGCGCGTTGCCGGCCCCGCTCACGATCATCGAGGAGCGCACCGTCGGTCCGAACCTCGGCAGCGATTCGATCCGCATGGGCCTCTATACGGGTCTCGCCGGGCTTGCCTTCGTCGTCGCCCTGATGGTCGGCCTCTATAGCGCCTGGGGCCTGATCGCCGTCGTCGGTCTGATCCTGCATACCGTCATGACCATCGGCACTCTCGGCCTGCTCGGTTCGACGCTGACCTTGCCCGGCATCGCCGGTATCATCCTCGGCATCGGCATGGCGGTCGACGCCAACATTCTCATCAACGCCCGTATCCGCGAGGAAACGGCGTCGGGTTCCGGCGCCATGAAGGCGCTCGACGTCGGCTTCAACAAGGCCTACGCGACCATCGTCGACGGCAACATGACGACGATGGTCGGCATGATCCTGCTCTTCATGTTCGGTAGCGGTCCGGTGCGCGGCTTCGCGATCACCATGATCATCGGCCTCGCGATCTCGATGTTCACCTCGATCACCGTCGTCCGCCTGCTGATGCGCGAGGTGGTGGTTCGCCGCAAGATGAAGACGATCTATATCCATTCGATCATCGGCGCTGTTCGGAGCATACCGAGCTTCTCCTTCATGCGCGGCCGCTTTGTCGCGATCGGCGTGTCGGCCGTCCTTTCGGTCAGCTCGATCATTCTCTTCTTCACCCCCGGCCTGAACTACGGCATCGATTTCGTCGGCGGCATCCAGGTCGAGGCGACGTCCAAGACGCCGATCGATCTAGCCACCGTTCGCGAGAAGATGGACAGTTTGAATCTCGGCGAAGTGGCGCTGCAGGAGTTCGGCCAGGGCACCTCGGTGCTGATCCGCGTCCAACGGCAGCCCGGTGGTGAGGAGGTGCAGACGGCCGCGCTGAACCAGATGCGCCAGGGCGTCGCGGAGGTCATTCCGGATGCGAGCTTTGAGCGCACGGAGGTGGTCGGCCCGACCGTCAGTTCCGAACTTGCCCGATCCGGCTTCCTCGCCGTCGGCCTCGGGATGCTGGCGATCCTGTTCTACATCTGGTGGCGATTCGAGTGGCATTTCGCGGTCGGTGCGATTGCGACGCTGATCCTCGACATTACCAAGATGATCGGCTTCTTCTCGCTGCTGCAGATCGACTTCAACCTGACCGCGATTGCCGCGGTGCTGACGCTGATCGGCTACTCGGTCAACGACAAGGTGGTGGTCTACGACCGCATGCGCGAGAACCTGCGCAAGTACAAGTCGATGCCGTTCTCCGACTTGATCGACCTGTCGATCAACCAGGTGATCATGCGATGCATCTTCACCTCCGTCGCCGTTGTCGTCTGCCTGCTGCCGATGGCGATCTGGGGCGGCGACACGGTCAAGCCGTTCGCCTGGCCGATGATCTTCGGCGTCGTTGTCGCCACGTCGTCGTCGATCTATATCGGCGGTCCGATCCTGCTCTTCCTGTCCCGCTGGTGGAGGGACCGCGAAGGCGGCCGCCTTCCCGCCGCGGCAGAGGGGCAGGCAGCCCTCGAGGAGAAATGAGGAGGGGCGCTCCGGCGCCCGCCTTCCAGCAGCAAAGCCGGTCGTAGACACCGGCTTTGCAGCCGTCCTGGCGGCGGTTCATTCGGGTTTTAATTCCCACAAACGGTTCCATCCTTGAACGGCGTCGAGCGCGGGGAGGGAATTGCTCAGTGCGGCGCGGCGCACCAAATCGAGTCCCGCGTCACCTGATTCAACAACGTCCAAATCACGCCGTTTTTTGCTGAATGTTGGTGTAGGCATATACCAATCCAAAAGGGGCGTTCATGGCTGATTCTTCGAAACGACTGCGTATCCTCGTGCTGTTTGGCGGGCGTTCGGCCGAGCATGATGTATCCGTGCTTTCCGCCACCAACGTCATGCGGGCGCTGAACCCTGCGAAATATGATGCGGTTCCCATATTTGTCAGTCGTGACGGGCAATGGCTGATGAGCCGTTTCAACGGCGGCGAACTGGAGAAGCCGTCGAGCGGTACGGAGGTTTGCCTCGTCTCCGGCGGATATGGGCGACTGATGGCGATCCCGACCGATGGCGCACCTTACGAGCTGCCGAAGGTCGACATCGTGTTTCCGGTCCTGCACGGACAGCACGGCGAGGACGGTTCGGTGCAGGGGCTCACCGAGGTCGCGTGCGTGCCGCTGGTCGGCTGCGGCATTCTCGGCTCGGCCACAGCCCTCGACAAGGATATTGCCAAGCGGCTGCTGAAGGAGGCGGGCTTGCCTGTTGCGCGCTCCGTCACGATCCACGACGGCGCAGCACCGGCTTTTGCCGAGCTGCGGGACGCGCTCGGGCTTCCGGTGTTCATCAAACCGGCACGGCAGGGCTCCTCCGTCGGCGTCAGCAAGGTTTCCAGCGAAGCGGAATACGAGGCGGCGCTCGCCGAAGGGTTCATCCACGACCACAAGCTGCTGGCCGAGGAGTTCGTCCGCGGACGGGAGATCGAATGCAGCGTGCTCGAGAGCCCGGATAGCAGTCTCTTCGTCTCCCGCCCCGGCGAAATCGTGCCGGCTGAAAGCCATGGCTTCTACAGCTATGACGCCAAGTACATCGACGAGGATGGTGCAGCGCTAAAGGTCCCGGCCGAGCTGCCGCAGGAGATCGAGGACAGGATCCGCGACGTTGCGGCGAAGGCATTCCAAGCGGTTGGCTGCGACGGCATGGCTCGGGTCGACTTCTTCCTGACGCCGGACATGCGATTCCTTCTGAACGAGGTCAACACGATCCCCGGCTTCACGGACATCAGCATGTATCCGAAGGCGATGGCCGCAAGCGGCATCAGTTATCCCGAACTGATCGACCGGCTGGTGGCGCATGGGCTTGCGCGTGACGGCCGGTCGACCTGAGGACGGGCTAGCTCATTGCGGGTTATCGTGCGGCGGTCTCAGCCGAACCGACCCGGCGAAAAGGCGGCCGGTTCGATCCCCTCGCGCGCAAAAACCTCCGGCAGCGGCTGTTCGGTGATCATGTTCGCTGCGAGTTGGCCCAATGCGGGTGAGGTGAGGATGCCATAGCCGCCCTGGCCTGCGAGCCAGAAGAAGGCGGGATTGTCCTTGGCCGGACCAATTACCGGCAGCCGGTCGGCGGAGAAGCTGCGCATGCCGGCCCAACTGCTGGCGATGCGGCCGATCTTCAGGTCCGTGGCTTCCTCGAGGTAGTGGACGGCATAGGCGACGTCGAGTTCCTCCGACTGGACGTCGGCGGGTTCGCAGGGTGTCTCGTCCGCGGGCGAGGCGAGCAGCCGGCCGGCATCCGGCTTGAAGTAGTAGATCTCGTCGATCTCGTTGATCTCCGGCAGCGCCGCGACATTGATGTCGGCGGGAAGATCGACGGTGATTGCGGTGCGACGATGCGGGACGATGCCCGCGGGTGCCACGCCGCAGCGCTGGGCAACCGTATCCGCCCAGCCGCCGCTCGCATTGACGACAATGTCGGCCGTGAATGCGCCGGTGGAGCTTTCCACCTTCCAGCGCCCGTCTTCCTGGCGCGCGCCGAGCAGTTCCGCGCCGGTCACGAGTTCAGCGCCGGCGCGCCGGGCGGAGCGCGCATAGCCCTGCAGCAAGGCATCAACGTCGATATCCCAGTAGTTGGGATCGAAATAGGCGGCGGCCACATAGTCCCGATCGAGGAACGGCACGCGCAGCAGCGCTTCCTCGACGGTCAGCGGCACGACGGCTACGCCCGCCGCTTCCGCCGCCTGCCGCGCCCGTGCGATGGCCTCTTCCTTGCCGACGGTGCCGATCCACAGGCTGCCGCGTGCGGTCAATAGGGGTACCGAGACAAAACCCTCCGGCGGGTTCTCCATGAAGGCGTGGCTGATGCGCGCGAGCGCATTCACCTCGGGGGCATTGTCGCGCAGCGTGAACTCGGCAGCGGACCGGCCGGTGCTGTGGTAGCCATGCGCCGTCTCACGCTCCAGCACGACGACGGTTCGCGAAGGGGCCAGAAAGTGCGCAAGCGACAGACCGGCGATCCCGCCACCGACGATAGCCACATCATAATGCTGCATGATATCCCCCTCCAGGCTCGTTGCGCGCGGTCGCGCCCATCCGATGGCCGGATTTTTTTGCGCTTCCGTCGCCAAGAACTTGCAACGTCGGCGCGACCATTGGCCCTGTCTAGGCGAGCCGCAGTACGCGTTCAAATTTATAGCCCTGAAGGCAGCTATCAATGCCGTTTATGCGGCTGCTTATTATGCATTCGGGTGCCGCCAGAGTGGGACGTCGCTCACATGAGCAAGGAAGGCCCGCTCGGCGGGATTGAGCGTGGCGCTGGGATTGGTGATGCGGAAAGTTTCCGTTTGCGGCAGGTCGCCATAGGGCGGCAGTTGCCACAGGTCGCCGGCTGTCCGGGCCGGGCCGGTCAGGTGCACCGGCAGCATGCCGATGCCGGCATTGGCGACGACGAGGCGCATGACCTCCTCGACGTTGAAGGCAATGGCGCGCACCTCCTGGCCGAACGAGCCGACCGCACGCACAGCGGTGACCGGTCCCATGTGCGGACCGCCCAGCACGTCGGATATGAAGCTGACATAGGGTTCGCCGCGCAGTTCCTCGATGCGCACGCCATCGACGCCGAAGAGCCGGTGGCCGCGGCCGCAATAGAGCGCATAGGTCTCGATGCAGAAGGGCTCCCTGTCGAGCCCCGCCGGAATTATCCCGTCCGAGATTCCGAGTGTGGCGATGCCGCGCTCCACCGAGCGGATGACATCGGAGGTCGTCTCAACGCGGACGCCGGCGGTCACGCGCGGATGCTGCCGGAAGAAGGAGGCAAGCGCCTTGTCCCATTCCGGGTTCAGCGCGTGGCTGACGGTGTGGATGGTGATATGGCCGGAAACTTCTTCGCCGGTCGGCTCCATTGCTTCGGGCAGGCGGACGACTGATGTGAAGATGTCGCGGCAGAGCGCGTGAAGCCGCTCGCCCGCGTCGGTCAGTTCGAACCGACCTGGCCGTCTGTCGATCAACTTGTAGCCGACCGTCTGCTCCAGCCGCTTCAGTGCCATGCTGACGGCGGGTTGCTGGAGGAGAAGTCGGTTCGCGGCCTTCGTGATGCTGCCTTCCTCCACCAGGACGACGAAGGTGCGAAGCAGGTTCCAGTCGAGATTGTGGGCGAAGCGTTCGAGGCGGTTGGTCGGCATGGGGGACGCTAGCGCATAAGCTCGGGAAACAGAACGGTTTTTTTCGAGCGGCCACGAGAATGGGCCGGAGGCGCTTCCGCCGCCGGCCCGCATGCGGGATGAGGCCTTTTTTACTTCATCGTGTAGACGTCGATGGCGAAATACTTGTCATTGATCTTCTGGTAGGTGCCATCGTCACGAATGTCCTTCAGGGCCTGGTTCAGGCGTTCGCGAAGGGCATTGTCCTCCTGGCGCACGGCGATCCCGACGCCGTCGCCGACGAACTTCTTGTCGGTGATCGGCTCGCCGATCAGCTCGCAGCAGGCCTTGCCGTCCTCGTTCTTCGTCACCCAGTCGAGAAGCGGGATCATGTCGCCAACCTGGAGATCCAGGCGACCGTTGGCCATGTCGAGGTTCACCTCGTCCTGGGTCGGATAGAGCTTGATGTCGGCATCGGGGTAGACGGCGGCAACATAGTTGGCCTGCGTCGTGCCGGACTGGGCGCCGATCGTCTTGCCCTTCATGCCTTCATTGGTGAAGTCGGTGATATTGGCACTCTTCGGGGCGGCGTGGGTCATGGCGGCGAGATAGTAGGGGTCGGTGAAGGACACCTGCTTCTTGCGTTCGTCGGTGATAAACATCGACGCGATGATCATGTCGTACTTCTTTGCCTGCAGGCCGGGGATGATGCCGTCCCAGTCCTGGGCCACGACCTCGCATTCGACTTTCATCTTCGCGCAGAGCGCCAGCCCGATATCGACGTCGAAGCCAGCGAGGTGTCCGGCTGAATCCTGGTAGTTGAAGGGCGGATAGGCGCCTTCGGTGCCGATCTTCAGCGTTTCGGCGGAGGCGGACGCGGCAAGCAAGGTTGTGGCGGCAAACGCCAAGGCGACGAGCTTCTTCTGCATGACTATTCCCCTGTTGTTTTCTGAGTTGTTCGCAGTCGGTGCGGTGAGCCTAGCGCCGCGCCCGGCATAAACGAAATAGATAGGCATTATAGCAGATATTGTTTCGACTTATGCGCGCGCCGTCCAACCGCTGGCAGATGCCTCGGCCCGTGCGGGCAAGACGTGACCTCAGACTTGCGTCAACCGGACGAGATAGCCTTCCACCGGCATGTCCGTCGTCAGCAGCACGACGCCCTCGATGAAGAGGCAGTCGAACCGGCGCAGTTCGGCGGCGTGGCTGCCAATATCTGCGCGTAGATCGCCGAGCGACATCAGTATCGTCACGCCGCCCGGGGCGTCGAAATGCCGTTGGCCTTCGAAGTGCCATCTTTCCAGCCGGTGGGTCCAACGCCCGCGTCGGCTCATGACGTTGAGATCGACGATCGGACCCTTCACCAGCGAGGCGTTGGTCACGATGTCGGCGGGAAAGGCGAAAGGATCGCTTTTCCGGGTCAGCGTGACTGCGGGCCGCCCCTCGAGCTCCAGCGTCATGCCTTCGCCCTCGGCGATCACCAGTGTGCGGTCGATCCCGGGAAATTGCGAGAAGGGGCCGGGGTTCGCGACGGTCGCCATGCTCACGCGCCAGTCGAAGTCGGAAAGGCCGGCATCCGGCGGAAACACGGCGATCTCCGCGGTTTCCCCGTTGCCATCCTTCCAGCGCATCCGACGATATTCCTCTGAGCGAACGATATGCATGGTCGTACTCCATAGCAACGTTTGTGAGCCAGTATACCGCAACGGTTCTCGACAGGATAACCGAGATTGTCCAACGCCTCTTCGCTTGCCACCGAGGTGACGGTGGAGCCGCCGCCGGCGCGGACAATCTCTTCGTAGGAGGCCCTCAAGACGCATCTCGCGCGCAGTCGCGTCCGTCCCTCCATTCATTTTCATCTCCGATGTGCCGCCGACATTGTTTCTTGCTTCCCTTGGCTATGAGTATTGTATATACATAATCATTGTCGATTGATCCACTGATCGCGCTCGTAGGTTGCGCGTACAGAGATCAACAGCGGGAGGCGTGCGTCGCCGACATGGATGACATCAATGTGCCTGTACCCCGGGAGCCGTCGTTACATCGGCGCATCCTCGAGGAGGTGGAAGGCAAGATCCTATCGGGTGAATGGCCGCCGGGTTTCCGTATCCCCTTCGAACACGAGCTGACCGAGCACTACGGTTGCTCGCGCATGACGGTCAACAAGGCCATCACCGAACTCGTCAAGCGCGGGCTGATCGAGCGGCGCCGCAAGTCCGGAAGCTTTGTCACGCAGCCCCACGCCCAGTCGGCGGTCCTGGAGATCCACGACATCGAGGCGGAGGTGCGCTCGCTCGGACTGCCGTACCGCTATGAAAGGCTGGCGCGTTTGGAGCGCGCGGCGAAGGTTGGCGACCGGAAGCTGCTGGACCTGCCGGCGGGGGCGAAGCTCATAGAGCTTTCAGCGCTCCACCATGCGGGCGCGCGGCCCTTCTGCCTCGAGGAGCGTATCATTAATCTGCAGGCAGTCCCGGAGGCGGCAGGGGAGGCCTTCGATACAGCGTCCGCCGGCCAGTGGCTGCTTGGACAGGTGCCGTGGAGCGCTGCCGAGCATCGGATCCGTGCCGTTGCCGCCGAACAACGTGTCGCCGACCTGCTGCGCATCGCCCCCGGGGCCGCCTGCCTGGTGATCGAACGCCGCACCTGGAGCGGTGGCAGCTATCTCACCCATGTTCATTTGACCTATCCCGGCGAAAGCCACGAACTGGTCGCCGAATTCGCGCCGACGCATCCGAAGGGGTGAGCTCACTCGATTGTCAGAACCGATGATTCCTTCCTCCGCGGCGTGGTCGAAGGGGCGAATGGCGAGCGGAATCCATTGGCATTGGTCAGTGTGATGAAATCCGTCCCCCTTCCGGTTTCCGCCTCGTAGCCGGCATCCGATATGGTGATCGACGCGCCGACGCCGACGAGTGCTGCGATCTGCTGGCGCAACTCCGCGGGGATGGCAACTCGGTCCAGAGCGCTCACGATTGGATCCTCTGCGGTCGACACTTCAATGATGCCTGGATCCTTGATGCCGAGGCTGCCGCGCACGCCGTAGGGCAGGTCGTTGTCCATCGTCACCCCGAGCCAGTCGACGTCCCCGCCGTCGACCCCGCGGGCGAGCAGGAAGTGCGTTCCGAGTTCGAGTTGCGGCTCGATGATGGTGATATTGCCTTCCAGGATCGGGTCGAAGTTTCTGCGCACGAAGAGCTTGCCGTTCGGAGGCAGGTCACGGCCCGCCTTTCGGAAAACCGCTTCGGCCAAGATCGGCGTGAAGGTTCCCTCTACGGCCAGCCCCTCGGCCGCCTGGAAGGCGCGGATCGCAGCGATCGTCAGCGCCCCATGCTTCCCGTCCGGCACGCCTGCATCGTAGCCGAGCCCGTTCAGCATTTCCTGCACGTCCTTGAGCGTGTCGCTTCCGGTCCGGCGTGTCATGAGGATGCGCACCGGTTCCGCCGGCGGTGTGCGCGCGATGCTTTCGGTGGTGGTGGGCTCGTCGATGGCGATCGGAACGGCGTCGGTCGAGGTCTCAGGTATTGCTGTTCGCAGCGTCACACCCGACAGCAGCGCCGTGTCGGAGGAATGGTGTGCTGAACTGAGCAGGGCCAGGGCCGGATGCTCGATCGGCCGGGGTTCGACCTCGCGGCCCGCAACCAGAACATGGCCGCCGAGGCGAGTCATCCTGAAGAGCTCCCTTGCGAACTTGCCGGGTATGCGGACACAGCCATGAGAGGCGGGGTAATCGGGTACATGATCCGACGCATGCAAGGCGATGCCCGACCAGGTCAGCCGCTGCATGAAAGGCATCGGCGCCTCGTCATAGATGTTGGAGTAGTGCATCGGTTTCTTCTCCAGAATCGAGAAGATGCCCGTCGGCGTGGTAAATCCGGGCATGCCGCTGGAGATGCTCGTGCTCGCCACCATCCTGTCGCCGTCGTAGACCTTCAGCGTCTGCTGGTCCCTCGAAACGATGACCTGCAGTGGCCCTTCGATCGCTGCGGCGAGCGCGGTGGTGGCTGTCAGGGCGAGGATTCCGATCCCGGTGGCGAGGCGCAAAAGCATGAGTCCCGTCCCTTACGCGATACTGGGGATATGCCGAGGCTACCGCCTCACCTTTAAGGAAGCCTATATGATTGCCGATTGTCGCCGCCGCGCAAGCAAAACTGCCGCGTATCGTTACCGGCGGTCCTTGCCGAAGGTGTAACCCGTTTCGACGCTCGTCTTGCCGAACTTGTCGCGCAAGGAGTTCATCGCCGCCTCGGCGGCGGCGCGCCGGCTGGCGGCCGGGTCGACGAGATCGGGCGGGTCGGCGCGCTGCGGATCGCAGAGGTCGGTGACGCCGATGCCGATCAGGCGAAACTTGGTGCCGTCGACTTCCTTCTTCAGCAATTCCATGCCGATGCGGAAGATCCGGTCGGCGAGCATCGTCGGGTCTTCGAGCTTGCGGTTGCGCGTGCGGCTCTTGAAGTCGGCGGTCTTGAGTTTCAGGACGACCGTGTGACCGGCGATGTCGGCCTTGCGCAGGCGGACCGCCACCTGTTCGCTCAGTCGGCGCAGGTGTGTGACGAGATCGTCCTGGGCGGAGATGTCGTCGAAGAAGGTCGTTTCAGAAGAGACGCTCTTGGCCGCATCGTTCAGGTGGACCTCCCGGTCGTCCTGCCCGCGCGAGAGGTGGTAGAGCCGCTTGCCCATGATACCGTAGCGTCGCATCAACTCGTTTTCCTCGATCGTCTGGAGTTGACCGATCTCGCGGATGCCGTCGCGCTCGAGCGTCTCGGCGAACGCCTTGCCGACACCCCAGATCAGGCGAACGGATTTCGCTCGCAGGAACTCGATCGCCTCGGCCCGGCCGATGACGGAGAAGCCGCGCGGCTTCTGCAGGTCGGAGGCGACCTTGGCGAGGAACTTGCAGTAGGACAGACCAATCGAGATCGTGATGCCGATCTCGCGTTCCACCCGCTGGGCGAAGCGGGCGAGCACGCGGGCCGGCGGATCGTGGTGCAGCCGCTCGGTGCCCTTGAGTTCGAGAAAGGCCTCGTCGATCGATAACGGCTGCACGAGTGGCGTCAGTTCCTGCATCAGCGTCCTGACCTCGCGGCCGACACGAACATACTTCTCCATGTCCGGCTTGATCACGACCGCCTGCGGGCAGGCTTCCAGCGCCTTGAACATCGGCATCGCCGACCGAACGCCGTGGATGCGGGCGACGTAGCAGGCGGTGGAGACGACACCGCGTTTTCCGCCGCCGATGATCACCGGCTTGTCGACAAGCTCGGGATTGTCCCGCTTCTCGATCGAGGCATAGAAGGCATCGCAATCGATGTGGGCGAGCGTCAGGGCGTAGAGCTCGTCATGATAAACGAGGCGGGGGCTGCCGCACTTTTGGCAACGGCGTTGCGTTGGCGGCTGCCCGGCGAGGCAATCGCGACAAAAACCAGGATGATGCGTCTCTGCTTGCTGCATGTCGAGAACAAAGGTTGAACGGCCGCAGATTAGCTTCCAGGTTGATGAGTCTCAAGAGCCGCGTTTGAACCCAGCAGCATTGCATGAGATTGGAGGAGGGCAGTCGTGGCTATTTCCGAGCGCGTGCTCGGCGGCGCGGCCCGGCACTCGCATCACCCGCCTGCCGGTTTTGCGAAGTGGCTGCGGATCAGCCGCGCGGCGTGGCTCCAGTCGGTCGCGCGCAGGACGTTCGCGCCCGGGTCGGGTGCCATCGCGCGGAACGCCTCGTTGGCCATCAACCGCACGAGCAGCGCCTCGGGGGCGCTTTGCTGGACGGACAGATGATTGAAGTGGATGTCGTCGATGAATGCGAGCGGCAGGGTTCGGGCGCCGTGCAGGGCGTGGACGACGGGGCCTTTCGCCTCCTCCGTCGCCACCATGGGAAAGGCGAGGCCGATACGGTCGAGCAGGCGCCGGCGCGCCGCGACATGGCGGGGCGGCATGGCGGTCAGGAACACGACGTCGGCATCGCGGCCAAGGGCCAGAACCGTTTCGACGGCAAGGGCGGCCGGCATCTGCCAGGCTTCTTGCGTGGCGAAAAAATCCTCCTGCAGCGCATCGACGACCGCATCGAGGGCGGCCTCGCCGGTTGCGCTGTCGATGATGTTGCCGTGCAGCCGGAAGGAGCGTGGCAGCAGGTCGTGGCCGTGGCTCCGCAGGAAGGCGCCGAACGGCGAAAGGTATTCGAGCACGACCTCATCGATATCGCAGACGAGCAGCGGCCTGTCGCCAAGGCGAATGTGGTCGAGCATGACGGGGTCCCTGGCCATCACCAGCCGCTGTCGTGGCCGCCACCGCTGAGGCTGGCGTGTGCGCGCACCACTTGCTCCGGTTTCGTTCCGGTCGCCTCGCAGAAAGCCATCAATGTCGGCTCGTGGCCCATGAGAAAGTCGACAAGCCCGGCAAGGAAACCGCGGTTGGTTGCCGCGGCGCGCACGTCCGAGGGGTCGACACCGGTCAAGGCCAGGAAGCGGGACAAAAGTTCCGGTTCAGCGGCCAGCCAGGCGAGGACTGCGATCGCCGTCGATTCGGCGGCCTGGGCCGATGTATCTTTTTGGCTTTGCATGGCAATTTCCCGGAAAAGTTACCTTTTGGTCAACCAAATGCCGCTATCTTCGCAAGGATTGTGCTGGGTGAATTCGGCATTGCGGCAACTTATATCTCTCTCGGGGGCGTTGCAAAGCTGGAGTGAGGGGCAAGGACGTGTAATGCCGAAACAGGTGATGATAGTCGAGGACAACGAGCTTAACATGAAGCTCTTCCGGGACCTCATCGAGGCGTCCGGTTATACGACGATCCAGACCAGAAATGGCATGGAAGCCCTTGATCTCGCCCGCCGCTACCGCCCAGATCTGATCCTGATGGACATCCAGTTGCCCGAGGTTTCCGGCCTCGAGGTGACGAAGTGGCTGAAGGAGGACGATGAACTGCACGTCATCCCCGTGATCGCCGTCACGGCCTTCGCGATGAAGGGCGACGAGGAGCGAATCCGCCAGGGGGGATGCGAGGCCTACGTCTCCAAGCCGATTTCGGTGCCGAAGTTCATCGAGACGATCAAGACTTATCTGGGCGATGCCTGAGGCGGGGACGGGACGATGACAGCACGCATCCTCGTCGTCGATGACATTCCCGCCAACGTCAAGCTGCTGGAGGCACGGCTTCTGGCCGAGTATTTCGACGTGCTGACGGCGGCAAACGGCTACGATGCGCTTGCGATCTGCGAACGAACCCAGGTCGACCTCATCCTTCTCGACGTGATGATGCCGGGCATCGACGGCTTCGAGGTGTGCGAGCGGCTCAAGGACAATCCGCGCACGGCGCATATTCCCGTCGTGATGGTCACGGCGCTGGACCAGCCTTCCGACCGGGTGAGGGGGCTCAAGGCCGGGGCCGACGACTTCCTGACCAAGCCGGTGAACGACCTGCAGCTGATGTCGCGGGTAAAGAGCCTGGTGCGGCTGAAGACCCTGACCGACGAACTGAGGGGACGGGCGGCGGCCGCTCACGCGATTGGCGTGGAGGCGGGGCTTGTTGCTGCCCTCGGCGACGAACCCGGCTCGGTCCTGCTCGTGGACGGCCGCGGCAGCTCACAGGAGCGGATCGTCCGCGCGCTTCGGCCGATTGCTGACGTCACCTGCATGTCCGATCCGCAGGCGGCCTTGTTCGAGGCTGCAGAAAATCCATTTGAGCTCGTCATCGTCAACGCCAATTTCACCGAGTACGATCCCCTGCGGCTGTGTTCGCAATTGCGGTCGCTGGAGCGCACGCGCTACCTGCCGATCCTGCTGATCTCCGAACAGGACAATGACGACATGGTGGTTCGCGCCCTCGATCTTGGCGTGACCGACTACCTGATGCGCCCGATCGAGCCGAATGAGCTTTTGGCCCGCAGCCTGACCCAGATCCGCAGGAAACGGTACAACGACCGGCTTCGCTCCAGCGTGACCCAGTCGATCGAGCTCGCGGTCATCGACGGCCTGACCGGATTGCACAATCGCCGCTATCTCGACAGTCATCTGAAGCTTCTGGTGGACCGCTCGATGGCGCGTGGTCGCGAGATGTCCATCTGCATCACCGACATCGACCGCTTCAAGCTCATCAATGACACGTACGGCCATGATGTCGGCGATGCGGTCCTGCGCGAGTTCGCAAACAGGTTGCGGACCGCCGTGCGCGGCGCCGATCTCGCATGCCGGTACGGCGGAGAGGAATTTGTGCTTGTCATGCCGGATACCTCGGCTGAGACGGCAACGGCCGTCGCCGAGCGGCTGCGGATGACGATCGAACAGGAACCCTTTTCGGTTCCAGGCGTCGCAGCCGCCCTGCAAGTGACGGCTTCGCTTGGTATCGCGTCGCTTCTTTCGGATAGTGACGGGCCCGACGGGCTGATGAAGCGCGCGGACAAGGCGCTCTACGAAGCCAAGCGAAGCGGCCGCAACCGCGTTGTGGCCGCCGCCGCGTAGCAACTCATATCCCTGGCCGGCCTTCGCCGGTGCCCTTTTGCCCGCACAGTCGTTTCACCGATCGAATCGCAGGGTGCGTTGCGTGGCAAATACAGCACAGTCTCCATGCAGAATTTGTTTTCCACAGCTTTCCTTGGCGAAACCTGATCACGGGTCAAGTTTCCCCGGCGCAGCAAGCCGGCAGCGCTTGCTAACCCATGTGTTGTAGTGAGAGCCGAAAATTTTCCGTCCAGGCTACTTTTAGTAATTTATAATACTGTTTGGGTTTGTTAATGTATTCAATGTCTTCTGAATGCGGGGTGGATGGGGTTACCCGGCGTCAGGGCATATAGTACCGGCGATATGCATCTGGGGGTTGTTGATTTCGCCGATAAATATTGTTGTAAATCATAACGTTTTCTTCGCCTGATTCCCTGTGGTGTAGGCAAACGAATTAACCATGGCTGCTGGCGGTGCGTCGGCGGCGCCTAAGATTTCGTTGATTTTTTTTCAATTCCGCGCAATCCTCTCCTTAAAGGTGAGCGTAAGAGCTCCTTACCGGTTACGTTACCCCATGATGCTAGGTCCGCCGCATCTCCTGGGTCGTGGGGTCGGCCGGCTGGTGACGACATAAGCGGAATCCTCGTGCCGTGGTCTTCCTCAGCCGGCCCCCATTTGACGCCGCTTCCGAAAGGAGGCGGCGTCGTGGTTTTCACCATCCTCCATTGAAAGACTTTGTGCTGGGATCGCTTGCAAGGCGGTGGTGTCCGGTGCTTGTCGGGTGGAGTACCGGACATGAAAAAGGGTGCGCCGCTTGCGCGGGCGCCCTTTTAAGGACCGAAGAAATCAGGCTTACTTGATCTTGGTTTCCTTGAACTCGACGTGCTTGCGCACGACCGGGTCATACTTCGTCTTGGTCATCTTTTCCGTCATCGTGCGGCTGTTCTTCGTCGTGACGTAGAAAGTGCCGGTGTCGGCCGTCGACAGCAGCTTGATCTTGATGGTGGTAGCCTTGGCCATGGTCGTCCTGCCTTTACAAAAACGAAGCCGTGGACGACCAGTCCGGTTCCACGGCGTTGAACTCTAAATGTGGCGCGAAACTACAAATCGCGCCCGAAAAGTCAAGCCCGTTTTGGCCGCATTGCCATGCGCGCAAGGGAAAGTGCGACATAGAGTCCGAAGAAGAACACGATTGCCCATGCAAAGCCGTTCGCGCCGGCAATATCGATGGCCGCGCCGATCGCCTGCGGTCCGGCGACGGTGCCCACCGCGTAGCAGAAGATGAAGGCAGCGTTGGCAGCGGCAAGGTCGGCGCCGTGGAGGCGGGATCCGAGATGGCTGAGGCCGACGGTATAGAGACCGGCCACGCAGCCGCCCCAGAACAGCAGTACCGTCGCCATCAGCAGCCAGTTTTCCGCCAGGAGCGGCAGTGACGCCGCGCCAATCAGGCCGATCAGTGCCATGATCGACAACAGGCTGCGCCGGTCCTTCATCCGGTCGGAGAGCATGCCGAGCGGGATCTGGAAGATGAAGTTGCCGATTCCCATGACGGTGAGGAGCAGGGCCGCCTGCGATTCGCTGAAGCCGATGCGCGTCGCATAGATCGGAAACAGCGACAGGCCTCCGACTTCGACCGCGCCAAAGATGAACACGGCAGCCGTGGCCGTGGGCACGAGGAAGACGTAGCGCAGAAAATGCAGTTCAGGCTTTTCCTCGATGGTCGGGCTTTCCTTGCGGGCGATCAGGATGGGGACGGCCGCAAGCAGGATTACAAAGGCACCGACGGCGAAGGGGCGGGGCCCGTCGCTGCCGAGCAGGGAGAACAGGAGCGGGCCAGCGGCGAAGCCCAGCGAGAGCACGGTCGCGTAGATGCCCAGCACCAGCCCGCGCCGGCGCGGCGGGGCGGCGGCGTTGATCCAGAACTCCGACAGGATGAAGATCATCGTGATCGCGCCGTGAAACACCAGGCGCAGCGGAAACCACAGCCAGAAATTCTGGATGAAGTAAAAGCCGAGTGAACTGGCGGCGGCCAGGACGATCGCCGTCACCATCGTGGTCGATGTACCGTACCGATGCGCGATCTGCGTGGTGAAGGGGGCTGCGAGCATCGAAGCGATGCCCGCCATCGCGGAATTCAGGCCGATCAGCGTCGAGGGAATGCCGCGCTTTTCCATGATGATGCTGAGTAGCGGCAGGCCAAGGCCGATCGCAATGCCGACGGCCGAAATCGCCGCGATCGCAGCGAAGAGCGAACGCCAGTGAATGCTGTCCACCGGGGTCTTTTTGCCGGACTGCGATTTTGACATCAGCACATGGCCTTAAAGCGTATTGCGGACAACCTGCCCGCGATGGTTCCGAAAGAAAGCCACGTGTGTCCCGAACGGCAGGGACGGGTCCTCCTGCAGGCACCGCTTCAGTTCTTCGAGCACCTGGATGGTGATCATGTGCATATCGACATCTAACTGCTCGAATATGTCGATCCAGCGCAGATCCAGGAGTTCGTGACTGTCTGCTGCTGCCGTCGGGTCGATCTCGGCTTCATCGGTGAACAGGGCGAAGAAACGCGTGTCGAACCGACGCGATTGGCCCGGCGGGGTGATCGCGCGGGCGAAGAAGCGCAGAGCCGAGAGATCGGGGAGAAAGGGCAACGCGCCCGGTTTGCCGGAGACGTGATTGCCGATGGTCAATCCGGCCTCTTCGTGAAGTTCGCGCAGGGCCGCAACGCCGAGCCCGTGCAGCGTCGCCTGCCTTGTTCGTGCCGGTGTGTGCAAGAGCAGCCGCTCGATGGCGGCTGGATGCAGCGGCGCGCTGACGGGCGTGCGCGAATCGTGGCGGTCACGGCGACCGCCCGGAAAGACGTAGACGTCCGGCATGAAGACGTGCTTGCTGCTGCGCTTGCCCACCAAAACGCGAAATCGGTCCAGCGATCGGTCGATCAGGAGGACAGAGGCGGCATCGACCGGCCGCAGGGGGGCAGGTTTCGTCATGCGGCCGGGTCGTGATGCGGACCCGCGAGTTTGTCGGTTTCGCCGCCGAAACCATGCATCTTGAGTGCCCATTGCAGGCCGATCACGCCGCCCTTGACCGGCTGCATGAGGCCTAGCGCCCCCAGGAGTGTCAGGGGAGCCCAGATCGCAAGGTGCACCCAGGTGGGGAACGGAAAGATGAGGTCGGTCATCATGTAGCCAGCGATAACGATATGACCGACGATGGTGATCACGATATAGGGCGGCAGGTCGTCGGCGCGGTGATGCAGCATCTCCTCGCCGCAGACAGAACAGTCGTCGACCGGCTTGAGAAACGCCTTGAACAGGCGTCCTTCACCGCAGGCCGGGCAGCGGTTGAGCAGACCACGTTTGATCGCCCGGCCGACCGGACGGTCGTATCCCGAAGCGTCCGGACCAATTTTCGTCTGTTGAAACGTCGCCTGCATATCCATGTCCTTCTGCCGGCGCCACTTGCCGGCCTAGCGCCTGCCAACTTTCGGTCGCGGTCGGCGTGGCTTCAAGTCTTAGATGCGCGTCGCCGTGGACGCCGTGTGTTCTAACGTCTGCCGCGCGGCGGGCGCGTACCGGGCTGGCGCCGTGAGCCGGCGCGTTCGCGCCGACCCGCCTTGTGGAAGGAGCGCGTGCCGGTTGGCATCTTGCGCCCCTCGCTCAACATTTCGAACCGCAGGGCTCCGGCAAGCGGCACGGCCTCTGCGAGCCGGACCTGCACCTCATCCCCCAATCGAAAGCCAAGGCCGGTCTTTTCTCCCGTCAGCGCCTGATGCGCCTCGTCGAACAGATAATAATCACGGCCGAGTGTAGATACAGGCACGAAGCCGTCGGCGCCATAGGCGGGGAGAGTGACAAATAGTCCCGCCTTCGTGACCCCCGACACCCGGCCGTCGAATTCCTCGCCGATGCGGCTGGCGAGATGATGGGCGATCAGCCGGTCCACCGTGTCGCGCTCCGCCGCCATGGCGCGGCGCTCGAAGGTCGAGATCTCCGCGGCGATGTCGTCCAGCGCCTGTTCTTCACCGGTCGTCAGTCCCCCTTCACCCAGCTTCAGCGAGGCGACCAGGGCCCGGTGTACGATCAGGTCGGCATAGCGGCGGATCGGCGAGGTGAAGTGCGCGTACTTCATCAGGTTCAGGCCGAAATGGCCGATGTTCTCCGGGCTGTAGATGGCCTGGCTCTGGGAGCGCAGCACCATTTCGCTGACCATCTGCTCGTATGGCTTCTCGGCGGCCTTCTTGAGGATGCCGTTGAAGTGGTTCGATCGCATGTTCCCGCCCTTGACGAGCGCGATGTCCAATGTCGCCAGAAACTCGCGCAGGGTTTCCTGCTTGGCAAGCGAGGGCGCGTCGTGGACGCGATAGATCAGTGCCTGCCGCTTGTTCTCGAGCGTCTCGGCGGCGGCGACGTTCGCCTGGATCATCATTTCCTCGATCAGCTTGTGGGCATCGAGGCGGGGCGGGACGAACACACGATCGACCGTGCCGTCTTCCTTCAGCAGGATCTTGCGCTCCGGCAGGTCGAGCTCGAGCGGCTGGCGCCGGTCGCGGCCGACGGTCATGATCCGGTAGGCGTTCCAGAGCGGCTTCAGGATCGTCTCGAGGATCGGCGCGGTCTTGTCGTCGGGCGCGCCGTCGATCGCAGCCTGCGCCTGTTGATACGAGAGCTTGGCTGCACTTTTCATCATGATGCGGTGGAAGGTGTGGCTTGCCTTGCGTCCTTCCTTGGAGAAGACCATGCGCACGGCCAGAGCAGGGCGATCGATGCCCTCCTTCAGCGAGCAGAGATCGTTGGAAATTCGTTCCGGCAGCATCGGCACGACGCGGTCGGGGAAGTAGACGGAATTTCCGCGCCTGAGGGCCTCCCGATCGAGCGCCGAACCGGGGCGGACATAGTAGCTGACGTCGGCAATCGCCACCGTGACGATGACACCACCGGGGTTCTCGGGGCTGGTATCGGCCTCGGCATAGACGGCGTCGTCGTGATCCTTGGCGTCTGCCGGGTCGATCGTGATCAGTGGCAGGTCACGCCAGTCCTCGCGGTGCGACATCGTCGCCGGCCCGGCATCGGCTGCTTCCTTGATCACGCCGTCCGGGAAAACGTGGGGAATGCCATGGGCGTGGATTGCGATCATCGAGATCGCTTTTTCAGAGGCCACCGAGCCGATGACCGACTTGATCTGTGCGCGCGGCAATCCATAGCGTCCAATGCGAACGACGTCGATTTCGACGAGGTCGCCGTCCTTCGCGCCGGCAGTGAAATCGCTGTCGACGGACAGTTCCTCGCCACGCCGCTCGATCGGCATGATGCGGCCGCCGCCGTCTGGCATCGCGCGGAACACGCCCATGCCGGCATTCTTGCGCTTGTCGAGGACCTTGATGATGCGCGCGGTATAGGCCGGGCCGCCGCGATCCTTGGCCGCGAAGATCTTGGCCAGGACGCGATCGCCGAGGCCTGCGACGGGACCCTTGCCCGAGGTCTTGCCGACGGTAGATTGCCGGATGGCCACGGCCGGCGCCACGCCCGCATCCTCCAGCCACTCGGCCGGCCGGCCGATCAGTTCGCCGGTGACGTCGCGCGTGGTGATGTCGAGGACAGCGACCGGGGGAAGTGCGCCGGGACGGACCAGCGACTTGCGCCGCTTCTCCAGTAGGCCTTCCTCCTCAAAACTCTTCAGTAGTTGTTTCAGTTCGACCCGCTTTTCGCCCTTGAGGCCGAACTCCTTGGAGATCTCGCGCTTGGAGGCCTTGTCCGGATGATCGGCGATGAACCGCAGCAGCACCTCGCGCGGCGGGATTTCGCCGTGGATCAGCGGAACGTCGGCGCCGGGCGGCAGGTCGCGGCCCGCGCGGCCGGGCCGTTTTGTTTGCCTCGACCGGTCGCGCGGATCATGCGTCATTCGCTTGCCTTCTTGGTTTTACCGGTGGCCTTGGCCTTCGTGCCGGTCGCCTTGGCGGTCTTCGTCGTTTTGGCCTTGGAGGTCGTAGTTTTCGCGGCGGTGGTCTTGGCCTTGGGGGAGGCGGACTTGGCCTTGGCCTTCGTTCCACCGCTCTTGCCCGCCTTTTCGGCGATCAGCACCAGCGCTTCTTCGAGTGTCACCGAGTCCGCCTCCTTGCCTTTCGGCAGAGTGGCGTTGACCTTGCCCCAATTGACATAGGGGCCGTAACGGCCGTCGCGGACGGTGATGGCGCCGCCGTCAGGATGGTCTCCCAACGTCTTGAGGGCCGCCGGCGTTCCCCGGCCGCGGGCACCGCCGCCCTTGGTCTGCTTGTCGGCCAGAACCGAGACGGCACGATTGAGGCCAATCGAGAACACGTCCTCGACGCTTTCCAGGTTTGCATAGGTGCCATCGTGCAGCACGAATGGTCCGTAGCGACCGATGCCGGTGGAGATCATCTTGCCGGACTCGGGGTGCGCGCCGATATCGCGCGGCAGCGACAGCAGGGCGATCGCCTTCTCATGGTCGATGCTGGCAGGCGTCCATCCCTTCGGCAGGCTCGAGCGCTTCGCTTCCTTGCCGTCGCCGCGCTGGACGTAGGGCCCGAAGCGGCCGGAGCGCAGGGTGATCTCCTCGCCGGTGTGCGGATCCTTGCCGAGGCTCTGCGGCTCGTTGGAGGCAGCCGCCTCCGCGTCGCCGTTCGTCTCGGACGAGAGCTGGCGGGTGAAGTTGCACTCCGGGTAGTTCGAGCAGCCGACGAAGGCGCCGTAGCGGCCGAGTTTCAGCGACAGCTTGCCGGTCCCGCAGACCTGGCACGTGCGCGGATCGCTGCCGTCTTCGCGCTTGGGGAAGACCAGCGGCGCAAGGATGTCGTTCAGCGCATCCAGCACGTTGGTGACGCGCAGCTCCTTGGTCTCGTCGATCTGGGCGATGAAGTCCTTCCAGAAGTCGCGCAGGACGTCCTTCCAGTTCAGTTCGCCGGCCGAGATCTGGTCGAGCTTTTCTTCGAGCGATGCGGTGAAGTCGTACTCGACATAGCGGGTGAAGAAGCTCTCGAGGAAGGCGGTGACGAGACGGCCCTTGGCTTCCGGGATCAGCTTTCGCTTGTCGATCGCGATGTATTCGCGGTCTTCCAGGGTCTTCAGCGTCGCGGCATAGGTCGAAGGCCGGCCGATGCCGAGCTCTTCCATCTTCTTGATCAGCGAAGCTTCGGAGTAGCGCGGCGGTGGCTCGGTGAAATGCTGGGTGGCGTTGATCTTCTGCTTGGCGAGGTTTTCGCGTGCATTGATCTCCGGCAGGCGGCCGTCCTCGTCACCGTCGTCGGATTGCTCGCCGTCCTCCTTCTGGTCGGTGTAGGCGGCGATGAAGCCGTCGAAGCGGATGACCGAACCCGTTGCGCGCAGGCCGGCATGCTTGCCGGCCTTGTCGGCGTCGATCTCCACGGTCGTGCGCTCGATTTCGGCCGAGGCCATCTGGCTGGCGATCGCACGCTTCCAGATCAGGTCGTACAGCCTGGCCTGGTCCGGATCGAGCGAACGCCGGACATGGTCGGGAACGCGGTTGAAGTCGGTCGGGCGGATCGCCTCGTGCGCTTCCTGGGCGTTCTTTGCCTTGGTGGAGTAGAGGCGAGCCTTCTCCGGCAGGTAGCGTTCGCCGAACTGGCTGCCGATCGCCTGGCGCGCCGCATCGATCGCCTCCGGCGCCATCTGCACGCCGTCGGTACGCATATAGGTGATCAGGCCGACGGTCTCGCCGCCGATATCGATGCCTTCATAAAGCCTCTGCGCCACCTGCATGGTGCGCGAGGCGGAGAAGCCAAGCTTCGAGGACGCCGCCTGCTGCAGGGTGGAGGTGGTGAAGGGCGGCGCCGGGTTGCGCCTCGTCGGTTTCGCCTCGACGCTCTCGACGCGAAAGCTCGCGCCTTCGAGCAGATCCTTCAGGCGGTTGGCCTCGTCCGCATTGCCGATCGCTTTCGCCTGCAGGCGCTTGCCATCGGCAGAAACGAGGCGTGCCTCGAATTCGTCGCCGCGCGGGGTCTTCAGCAATGCCGAGATGTTCCAGTATTCCTCGGACACGAAGCGTTCGATCTCTGACTCGCGGTCGCAGACGAGGCGCAACGCAACCGACTGCACGCGGCCGGCCGAGCGGGCGCCCGGCAGCTTCCGCCAGAGTACCGGCGACAGGTTGAAGCCGACCAGATAGTCGAGCGCACGGCGGGCCAGGTAAGCATCGACCAGATCGATGTCGATGTCGCGCGGCGACTTCATCGCGTCGAGCACGGCGGCCTTGGTGATGGCGTTGAAGACGACGCGCTTGACCGGCTTGTCGCCGAGCACCCGCTTCTTCTTCAGGAGGTCGAGCACGTGCCAGGAGATCGCTTCACCTTCGCGATCCGGGTCGGTGGCGAGGATCAGGCCATCGGAGGACTTAACCGCATCAGCGATGTCCTTCATCCGCTTGGCGGAGGCGCCGTCGACTTCCCAGGACATCTCGAAGTCCTGGTCGGGCAGCACCGAGCCGTCCTTGGCGGGCAGGTCGCGCACATGGCCGAACGAGGCCAGGACCTTGTAGCCTGAACCCAGATACTTGTTGATTGTCTTGGCCTTGGCAGGCGATTCTACCACTACAACATTCATCGTCGTTCTCTGAAGCCGGGGGCGTTCCCGGCGGGATGGCCCTTTTGATATGCGATGCGCGCCGGCGTTGTCGTCGCCTCGAAATGAACAGGGAAAGCGTCCCGGTCAAGAGGCGAAGCCAAAATAACGGATGCAATGCAACCTATGGGGGATTTTGAGCCTGTTGCAATTTATGATAAAGGTTGTATCGTTTCCCGTGTGCCATGCAAGCGGTAGTCAGACAGGAACGCGACATGAATTCCAAACCGAGGGTCCCCGTACCGACTGGTGGGCAAACGCGGGAGAAAGTCGCCTTCATTCGCCAGATGCTCGGTGAGCTTCGCGCCGTGGCCGATGCCGAGGGCGCCGAAATGCTGCGCTATCTGATCGAAATGGCCTATCTGGAGGCCGGTGATATCCTGGCCGGTCAGCGGCCGCTGTCAATCAATGGCGAGGGCAACCAGCCCGCCGGAATAGCGGTGGAGCCGGCCGGCAAGGTCCAGTTCTAACAGCACGAGATAGACGGTCGCGGCAGGCAGGTCGGTGTGGCGGATGATCTCGTCGATCTCAACCGGGGTCGGCCCGAGCGCGGAAGCAATGCGGTCACGATCGCCGTCGTTCGGAGGGAGGGGGAGGTCGCCGCTGTCCATTGCAGGCTCGTCCGCGCCGCTGACGGTTTGGAACTGATCCGCACCATGAAGCGGTGCCAGTGCGTCCAGAATGTCGGATGCACTGGTCGTGACGATGGCACCGTCCTTCAACAGCTCATTTGTGCCATGGGCGCGCGGATCGAGCGGAGAACCGGGCACGGCAAAGACCAGTCGACCGAAGTCTGCCGCGTTGCGCGCCGTGATGAGCGAACCGGAACGGTTGGCTGCTTCCACCACGACCAGTCCCAATCCCATTCCGGCGATCAGCCGGTTCCGTCGCGGAAAGTCCCTCGCCCGCGGCTCCCAGCCGAACGGCATCTCGCTCACTGCCAGTCCGTTACCCGAGGTGATCTCACCGAGGAGGCCGACATTTTCCGGCGGATAGGGCTGATCGAGACCGCCCGCCATTGTCGCGATGGTGCCGGTCGCAAGGCTGGCGCGGTGCGCGGCGGTGTCGATGCCGCGGGCCAGTCCGGAAACGACAGCGTATCCGGCAGCCCCAAGGTCTCGCGCCAGCATTCCGGCAAACTTTGCCCCGACGATCGAGGCATTGCGCGAGCCGACGATGCCGACGGCCACGTCACTGGCGATCCGAAGGTTGCCCTTCATCGCCAGAAGGGGCGGCGCGCCGTCCGTCTTGCGGAGCAAGGTCGGGTAGTCAGGCTCGCCGATGCCGACGAGTACCGCGTTATGGCGGTAGGCCAGGTCCAATTCACGCTCGGCGTCGGCATGGCTTGCGATCCGGATCGCGCGCGCAGCCCCGCCGCGGCGGGAAAGCTCCGGCAGCATTTCCAGGGCAGCCTCGGCGGTGCCGAAGTGATTGATGAGATCGCGGAAGGTGACGGGGCCGACATTGTCGCTGCGGATCAGGCGCAGCCAGGCGATCCTCTGTTTCTCCGATAGCGCAATTCCCTGCCTGCCTGCGCCGTCGGTCATGTTTCCCCCTGGTTCTAGCCCTTGTCGCCGATCTTGCTCTCTGTACCGCTGATGAGACGCCCGATGTTGGCGCGGTGCTTCCACCAAGTGATTGCTGTCAGAAGGGCGAAAAGCACCGCCACCTTCTCGTTGCCGGAAAACCACAATACAACCGGAGTTGCAGCCGTTGCAACCAGGGCGGAGAGCGAGGAATAGCGGCTAAAGTATGCAATGATCAGCCAGATCGCGGCGAAGACGGCCAGCATGATCGGGACAAGACCGAGCAAGATGCCGAGGTAGGTGGCGACCCCCTTGCCGCCCTTGAAGCCGAGCCAAACCGGGAAGAGGTGGCCGATGAAGGCGGCAAACCCGGCCGCGAGCCCGGCATCCAGTCCGAAGCGGGAGGCGATCGCGGCGGCGGCCGTGCCTTTCAGGGCATCGAGGAGCAGGGTGGCAGCGGCGAGCTTCTTGTTGCCGGTGCGAAGCACGTTGGTCGCGCCGATATTGCCGGACCCGATCTTGCGGACATCCCCGAGCCCTGCCATGCGGGTCAGGATCAGGCCAAACGGGATCGAGCCCAGCAAATAGCCGAAGGCGAGGCTCAGAAGCGTCGGCAGTGGCGCAAGCTGCCATGTGAATAGGTCGGACACTCTACTGTTTCCCCCGAGATTGCCGATCGGTCATGATCTATCGCAGTACTGTTGCCCCCTCGCGCATCCATTTGGTCCCGTCTGCAGGGATGCGCACCTTTGAAATGCTACCGCACCGAATGGACGCGGTCGCCCGCAACATAGGTTTGAAGTGCCCGTCCCGTAAAGCGGGCATCCTCGAAGGGCGTGTTCTTCGAGCGCGAGACGAAGCCGTCCTTTGCGGCGATCCACGGTTCCTCCAGGTCGATCAGGACGATATCCGCAATCGCACCGGGCTTGAGCGTGCCGGCGTCGAGGCCGAAGATTTGCGCTGGGCGCGTGGACATCGCGTCGATCAAGCGCATCAGGCCGACATCACCGCTGTGATACAGGCGCAGAGCGGCTGCAAGCGATGTCTCAAGGCCGATCCCACCATCGGCCGCATCGGCAAAGGGCAGGCGCTTGGTGTCGACGTCCTGCGGATCGTGTGAGGAGACGATGATGTCGATCGTGCCATCGGCGAGCGCCTCGACCATGGCCTTGCGGTCGTCTTCGCCGCGCAAGGGGGGCGATAGCTTGAAGAAGGTTCGGTATTCGCCGATGTCGTTCTCGTTCAGCGTCAGGTGATTGATCGAAATGCCGCAGGTGACGTTCGCGCCACGCTTGCGGGCGAGGCGGATGGCCTCCGCCGATTCCGGCACCGAGATCTGCGCGGCGTGATAGGCGGCGCGTGTCAAACCGGCTAGCCGCAGGTCGCGCTCCAGCGGGATGAGTTCCGCTTCACGCGGCGTGCCGGATAGGCCGAGCCAGCTCGCAAGCAGGCCCTCGTTCATCACGCCGCCCGCGCCAAGATGCTTGTCGCGGGTTTCTAGCGCGATCACCGTGTTGAAATCACGGGCGTATGTCATCGCCCGGCGCAGCACCTGGCTGTCATGCATCGCATGACGTCCATTGGTGAAGCAGACGGCACCGGCCTCGCGCAGGAGGCCGAACTCGGTCATCTCGGTTCCCGCCAGCCCCTTCGTCAGTGCTGCGGCCGGATGGACATGGACGACCGCCTTGTCGCGCGCCGTCTTCAGCACGTACTCGACCAGCGCGATGTCATCGATCACCGGATCGGTGTCCGGCATCATGATGAAGGAGGTGATGCCGCCGACGGCCGCCGCGCGCGCGGCCGACTCGATGGTCTCACGATGCTCGCCACCCGGTTCGCCGGTGAAGACGCGGGCGTCGACAAGGCCCGGGGCCGCGACAAGGCCCGAGCCATCGACGATTTGAGCCGCTTCGGGCGTGCCCTGGTTAAGGGCTTCCTTGCCGGCAGCCGCGATCCGGCCGTTCTCGATGACGATGCTGCCCGTCTCGTCGAGATTGCGGGATGGGTCGATGATGCGGACGTTCTGGATGACGGTCGGACGGGTCATGCGCGCGGTCCCTGGTTCTGCGAAACGAGGAGGGTCTCCATCACGGCCATGCGGACGGCAACGCCCATCTCCACCTGCTGCTCGATGACGCTCTGCGGGCCGTCGGCGATCTCCGAGGCGATTTCGACGCCGCGGTTCATCGGTCCCGGATGCATGACGAGCGCATCGTCCTTGGCGGCCTTCAACTTTTCGGCGTCGAGCCCGAAGTAACGGAAGTACTCGCGCACCGACGGGACGAAGGCGCCCGACATTCGCTCGCGCTGGAGGCGCAGCATCATCACGACGTCGGCGTCCTTCAGGCCCTCCTCCATGGAATGGTAGACCTCCGCGCCCATCTGGGCGATCCCGTTCGGAAGCAGCGTCGCCGGCGCCACGACCCGCACCCGCGCGCCCATGGCATTTAGGAGCAGGATGTTCGAGCGGGCCACGCGAGAGTGCAGCACGTCGCCGCAGATGGCGACGATGATGCGCGAGAGCTTGCCCTTGGCACGGCGGATGGTGAGGGCGTCGAGCAGCGCCTGGGTCGGGTGTTCGTGTTGGCCATCGCCGGCGTTGACGACCGAGCACGAGACCTTTTGAGCGAGAAGGGCCGCGGCACCGGCAGACGAGTGGCGTACGACCAGCACGTCTGGGTGCATGGCGTTCAGCGTCATCGCCGTATCGATCAGCGTCTCGCCCTTCTTCACCGACGAATTGCCAACCGACATGTTCATGACGTCGGCGCCGAGCCGTTTGCCGGCGAGCTCGAAGGAGGACTGCGTCCGCGTCGATGCCTCGAAGAAGAGGTTGATCTGGGTCAGGCCGCGAAGCGTCGAGGTTTTCTTTTCCCGTTGCCGGCTGATGTTGACGGCGGCATCCGCCTTGTCGAGCAGGTAGGTGATTTCCGGCTCGGTCAATCCCTTGATGCCGAGCAGGTGGCGATGCGGAAAGGAATCCATTGTGGTCGCCTCGACTGTCTTTGAATAAGCCGGGTCTATAGAGGCTCAACATCCACGCGGCAAGGCGGCAGGCGGGTCTTGCGCCTGGATCAGCGCGCTTTTGCCGGCATTCTTTGCAGCCACGCTCGCGGTCACCCGTTTCACACCGCGAGCAGTTAGGTTAGAACCCCATCATGACTCAACTGACCCGGACCGAACAAACCCTTACCGACCTGAACCAGCCGAAGCTCTGGACGGGCATCAATGCCTATCGGTCCGATCCCTTGCTGGTCGACGGGACGGCCTCGCTGCCGAAATCCCTGCGCGATGAATTCGATGCGCTCGGCCGCCACGTGACAGCGCCCGAAATGCAGGAACTGGCGCGGATGGCCAATGAATCACCGCCGCAGTTGCGCACCCACGGTCCCCGCGGCGAGCGCCTGGATGTCGTTGATTTCCACCCGGCCTGGCATGCGCTGATGCGCCGATCCATGGTGAGCGGTCTGCATTCGTCGATCTGGGAGAACCTGCCGGAGGAACGGGGACGGGCGCACAAGGCGCGCGCAGTCCGCTTCTACCTCACCGCACAACTCGAATGCGGTCACCTCTGCCCGCTGACCATGACCAGCGCATCAGTTGCGGCAATCTCCGCGTCGCCGGTCGTGCAGCGCGAATGGGGCGGTCGGATCCTGTCGCGCAAGTACGACAGCACCAATCGACCCGCCATGCAGAAGACGGCGCTTACGATCGGCATGGGCATGACGGAGAAGCAGGGCGGCACGGACGTTCGCGCCAACACCACCACCGCCGAGCGCGTGGGCGAGGGGATCTATCGCCTCAGCGGCCACAAATGGTTCATGTCGGCGCCGATGAGCGACGCCTTCGTGATGCTGGCGCAGACGCGTGACGGCATGGGGTGTTTCCTCGTGCCGCGGCTGCTGGAAGACGGGACAGCCAACGGGCTTCGGTTCCAGCGGCTGAAGGACAAGATCGGCAACCGCTCGAATGCCTCGTCCGAGGTCGAGTTCACCGACACGTTCGGCTTCCTGCTCGGTGCGCCGGATGCGGGCGTCCGCACCATCCTCGATATGGTGACCTTGACGCGGCTCGATTGCGCTTTGGCCTCCAGCGGCATGATGCGCGCCTCGCTTGCCGAAGCCGTGCACCATACGCGGGGCCGGAAGGTTTTCGGCAAGGTTTTGATCCAGCAGCCGATCATGACACGCGTGCTGGCCGATATGGCGCTGGACGTGGCTGCCGCCACCGCGCTGTCGCTGCGCCTCGCCGAAGCCTTCGACCGCGCACCTGTGAGCGCCGATGATGCGGCCTATGCCCGCGTCATGACGCCGGTAACGAAATACTGGTGCTGCAAGATCGCCCCAGCGCTGATCTACGAGGCGATGGAGTGCATCGGCGGCAGCGGCTACGTCGAGGAGCGCCCGATCGCTCGCCACTATCGCGAGGCGCCCGTCAACGCGATCTGGGAAGGGTCGGGCAACGTTATGGCGCTCGACGTGCTGCGCGTGCTATCGCGCGGCAAGGATCTGTTCGAGTCGGTTTTTGCCGGCATTGCCCAGGATCTGGGGCCATCGGGTCGGAAGACCGTCGAGGTGCTGCGCGCAGCCACCTCGCTTTGCGACCGCGACGAGGGGGCCGCTCGCATGCTGGTCGAGCAATTGGCCCTGTCGGCTGCCGCCGCCGAACTCAACCGGATCGGTGCCGGGCGCATCGCCGATGCCTTCCTCGAGACGCGTCTGGCCGCGGGCTGGCGCTCCACCTATGGCATGCTCGATTCGCGCTTCGATTCGGCCTACATCGTCGACCTTCTTTATCCGGCAGCGTAGGCCGTCAGCATCAGGACGAGCGGAATGGTGAAGAAGGACGTTGCCGTCTGCATCGTGGCGACGGCGGCATAGAGCGGTGCGTCGCCGCCCATCTGCTTGGCCAGCAGATAACCGTTCATCGCCGTCGGCACGCTCGCACCGAGCGCGACGGTCAGAAGCGCCTCGCCGTCGATGCCCGCCAACCAGGCGGCGCCGGTCATCATCAAGGGCATCAGAAGAAGCTTCAATCCGACCGGTAGAACGGCGATCGCCCGCGGCCTCAGTGCGTCCGCTATCCTGAGACCTGCGCCGACCATGACGAGGCCAAGGCTGAGCGAGGTTTCGCCCATGAGGCCGATCGCCTCCATCAGCGGCGGGTAGAGGCGGATTCCGGCCAGATTGAACAGCGTGCCGAGAACGGCCGCGATGATCAGTGGATTTGTGACGATCTTTGTCAGGAACACGCGGATATCGCGCGCCCCGCCGCCGAACCAGACGAGGATGGCGATGTTGTAGAAGTTGATCGGGATGATGATGAGCGTCATGATCAACGCCAGCAACGCCATGCTGTCCGTTCCGTAGAGCTTGCCGGCGATGGCAAGCGCCATGAAGCCGTTCCAGCGGGTTGAAGTCTGGACCACCGTGGTAAAGGCCGGCGCCGACACGCCGGCGCCACGAAACAGCGGCCAGCACAGAAGGATCGCGCCGGACATCAGGGTGACCGATCCGATCGACGTGATCGCGAGCGTGGCTGCGGCCATGCCGCCAAAATCCGCCTGCGCCAGCGTGGAAAAGAGCAGAGCCGGAAACAGGACATAGAAGCCGAGCTGTTCAAGGCCGAGCCAGAGCCCGTCGTCGATCTTCCGCCAGCGCTTGAGGAGCATGCCAAGAATGACGAGCAGGAAGACGGGCAGGGTGCTTTCGAAGATGACGAGCATTTGGGAGTGACCGGCATGGAATTTCCGGTCGTCATTTCACGTGTCCGTGAGAAGGGCAATCCCCGAGGTTGATTTGCCGGATGCGGCCCTATCTCATTGGATGCACGATGAGGTTGCGTTGCTGCAAACGCCGCAGGCGTGTGGAAATTAACCTTAACCAAGGGTTTGCATTGCGTCGTCGCACGGGAGGGAGGAAAGTGTCGTCGTTAAGGATTTGTTAACCATGTGAAGATGCGGCGCCATGACGAGAGCGGGACCGATACTGGCCATGACGGCCTTCTTTGCTACCCTGGCGCTCGACATAGCCGTGCCCACCGCCGTGCTGCTGAGCCTCGCCGCCGTGCGCGAGATCGGGTTGGCGATGGGGACCGTGTTCATCAGCGAGGAGAGGATGGCATGAAGTGGTTCCTGATCCTCTGGGCGGCGCCCATCGCTTTCCTTGGCAGTTGGTACGGCCTGTCCTATTATGATATGAGCTTCGGCATCTTCATGCTGACGCGCGATGCCCATGACCTGGTGTTCCGGATCTATGGCCATGTGCTGGGCATGCCGCCGGAGAGCATCCCGCCGCTGGTGGCGCGCGCCATCGTCATCGACAGCCTGTTCGTCTTCGCCATCATCGCCTTCCGCAGGCGCAAGCGCATCATGGCCTGGTGGAAAGGCCGCCGCCAGCTGCGATCAGATGGGTCTGCTCAGGATTTGCCGAGCGCCGAGAGCCTGTCCAACGCGCCCTGAAGGATGAAGGAGGCGGCGGCGGAATCGATCCGCTCCGCCCGCTTCTTGCGCGACACATCCATCTCGATCAGCGTCCGCTCCGCCGCGACCGTCGACAGCCGTTCGTCCCAGAAGACGAAGGGAATGTCTGTCTTTTCACCCATGGAGCGAACGAAGGCGCGCGTCGCCTGCACACGCGGGCCGGCGCTGCCGTCCATGTTCATCGGCAGGCCGATGACGAAGGCCACAATCTTTTCCGTTTCGGCAAAGGCGAGCAGGGTGTCTGCATCGATGCCGAACTTCACCCGCTTGAGCACCGGGCGCGGCGTGGCAAACCTGCGGCCGAGATCGGAAACGGAAAGGCCGATCGTCTTGGTGCCGAGGTCCAGCCCGGCAATCGGCTGGCCGCGCTCCAGCACGGCGGCGAGTTCTTCGATGGTCAGGGTCGCCATGCAGTAACACCTACCGCTTGCGGACGAATTCGGTGCGCAGCACGAGACCCTTGATCGTCTCGTGGCGGCAGTCGATTTCCTCCGGATTGTCGGTCAGGCGAATCGACCGGATGACCGTGCCCTGCTTGATGGTCGTGTTGGTGCCTTTAACCTTCAGGTCCTTGATGAGGGTGACCGAATCGCCGTCGGCGAGAGCGTTGCCAGCAGCATCGCGCGCCATTGGCTGGCTGGCGGCTGCAGCGGCCGCGACTTCGGAGGCCGGACGCCAATCGCCGGTGGCTTCGTCGTACACATATTCGTCGTCGCTGTTGGCCATGTTGGTCTCCATTGGTAGTCTGGATGCTACGGTGAGGCGGCTGCGTTTTCACAGGCCGCTATCCGCCAATTGGCAAGGACCCCACCGCGACAGGTGCTGCCTGTGTCGCGAGGAGTGTCAAGGCAATCGAGCTGCTTTAGGTGCGCCATGCTCTATGGCATAAGGCGGCGGAAGTCCAACGGGAGAATACCATGAAGATCACCTGGCTCGGCCATTCGGCCTTCCGCATCGAGACGGGAAGGCGAAAATCCTGATCGATCCGTTTTTCACCGGCAACCCGTCCTTTGACGAATCGACCCGCAGGGACGCGACCGCCGGCCTGACGCATATCCTGCTCACGCACGGCCACGGCGACCACGTCGGCGACACGGTCAAGATCGCCAAGGAGACCGGCGCCACGGTCCTGGCGAATGCCGACCTTGCTGCCTGGCTCGGCTCGAAGGGTGTTCGGAAGCTTGAGGCCGGCAACACCGGCGGCACCATTCATTTCGATGGTTTCTCCACAACCTTCGTCAACGCGTTGCATTCCTCCGCGCAAATTTCCGAAGATGGTGTTTCCCATTCGCTCGGCAACGCCAACGGCCTGGTGCTGCATTTCGATGACGAACCGACGCTCTATCACATGGGCGATACGGATATCTTCTCCGACATGGCGCTGATCAACGAACTGCATCAGCCGGAGATCGGCCTCGTGCCGATCGGCGACCGCTTCACCATGGGCGGTGCGGTGGCCGCGCTCGCCTGCCAGCGCTTCTTCAAGTTTGGCACGGTCATCCCCTGCCACTACGGCTCGTTCCCCATCATCGACCAGACGGCCGACACCTTCGTCGCGGCGATGGACGAAGTGAAGGGCAAGGTCGAAGTGCCGAAGGTGGGCGGCTCGGTATCGCGGTAGCTGCGTGTAACGGGGCGGCCAGTCAGGCGGGACCCGGACCTGCTGCCAGGCCCCGCACACATTCCCCCGTTGCGCTGCCGGGGCTTGGTCATTATAGCGGATAGGAAATTTCCGACCGGAGAGTGCCGATGTCTGTTGATCTTGCCACCGTCAAACGGGTGGCCCATCTCGCCCGTATCGCGGTCAGCGAGGACGAAGCCCAACGCATGATGGGGGAGCTAAACGGCATCCTCGGCTTTGTTGAGCAGTTGAGTGAAGTCGATATCGAAGGCGTCGAGCCGATGACCTCGGTGACGCCGATGGCGATGAAGGAGCGAGACGACCTCGTTACCGACGGCAACAAGGCCGCGGATGTGGTCGCCAACGCGCCTGTCTCCGACCGCGACTTCTTCCTCGTGCCGAAGGTCGTGGAGTAAGCCCTTGGCCGTTTCAATCGCCGTCGAAAGTCCGTTGCAGGACGAGGTGCGCGAACTGGTCGCGGAGTTGAACGAGGCTCTGCTGGCGCTGTCGCCGCCGGAGGCCTGCTACCACCTGACGGTGGAGCAGATGGCGGAGCCTGGCGTCACCGTCTGGATCGCGCGCGAGGACGGCAGGGCAATCGCCTGCGGCGCGTTGAAGCGCCATACGGCCGATGTCGGCGAAGTGAAGCGCATGTTCACCCGGCCCGAGTGCCAGGGCAGGGGCGTCGGACGGGAGATTCTGGCGAAGATCGTCGCAGCCGCTGAAGAGGACGGCCTTGCCGAGCTCGTGCTCGAGACCGGCGACCAGCATCCCGCTGCCTGGGCGATCTACGAGAAGGCCGGCTTTACTCGCTGTGGCCCGGTGCTCGACTATCCGGACAGCCCCTATTCCGTTTTTTATCAGAAGCAGCTTGGACGCGCCTCCAGCGCTGCGTGACCGCGAAAAGATAGAACCATGACCGATCTGACCCGCCTGACCATTGCCGAAGCCCGCGAGAAGCTCGGCGCCAAGGAGATCACCGCCGTCGAGCTGACGGAGGCCTATCTGTCCGCGATCGATGCCGCCAACGGTGCGCTGAACGCCTATGTCACTGTCACGCCGGAGAAGGCCCGTGAGATGGCAAAGGCGTCGGATGCCCGGATCGCCGAGGGCAAGGCCGGTGCGCTGGAAGGCATTCCGCTTGGCATCAAGGACCTGTTCGGCACCCGCGACGTCCACACCCAGGCCTGCAGCCACATCCTCGACGGCTTCAAGCCGAAATACGAATCGACCGTCTCCCAGAACCTGTGGAACGATGGCGCCGTCATGCTCGGCAAGCTGAACATGGACGAGTTCGCCATGGGCTCGTCGAACGAGAGCTCCTACTACGGCCCGGTGAAGAACCCGTGGCGCGCCAAGGATTCCAACCTGGACCTCGTACCGGGCGGCTCCTCCGGCGGCTCGGCCGCCGCCGTCTCGGCGTTCCTCTGCGCCGGTGCGACCGCGACCGATACCGGCGGCTCGATCCGCCAGCCGGCCGCCTTCACCGGCACCGTCGGCATCAAGCCGACCTATGGCCGCTGCTCGCGCTGGGGCATCGTCGCCTTCGCCTCGTCGCTCGACCAGGCGGGCCCGATCGCCCGCGACGTCCGCGATGCGGCCATCCTGCTGAAATCGATGGCGAGCGTCGATTCGAAGGACACCACCTCCGTCGACCTGCCGGTGCCGGACTACGAGAAATCGATCGGCCAGTCGGTCAAGGGCATGAAGATCGGCATTCCGAAGGAATACCGCGTCGATGGCATGCCGGAAGAGATCGAGGCGCTCTGGCAGCAGGGCATCGCCTGGCTGAAGGAGGCCGGCGCCGAGATCGTCGACATCACCCTGCCGCACACGAAATATGCGCTGCCGGCCTACTACATCGTCGCTCCGGCCGAAGCTTCGTCGAACCTCGCCCGCTATGACGGCGTGCGCTACGGCCTGCGCGTCGATGGCAAGGACATCGTCGACATGTACGAGAAGACGCGCGCCGCCGGCTTCGGCCAGGAGGTCAAGCGCCGCATCATGATCGGCACCTACGTGCTGTCGGCCGGCTACTACGATGCCTACTACCTGCGGGCGCAGAAGGTCCGCACCCTGATCAAGCGCGATTTCGAACTGGCCTTCCAGGCCGGCGTCGACGCGATCCTGACGCCAGCGACCCCGTCGTCCGCCTTCGGCATCGCCGACGAGGATCTCGCCGCCGATCCGGTCAAGATGTACCTGAACGACATCTTCACGGTAACGGTGAACATGGCCGGCCTGCCGGGCATCGCCGTCCCCGCCGGCCTCGACCACAAGGGCCTGCCGCTCGGCCTGCAGCTGATCGGCAGGCCGTTCGAGGAAGAAACGCTGTTCAAGACCGCACACGTCATCGAACAGGCCGCCGGTCGCTTCGCGCCGCAGAAGTGGTGGTAACAGGCTTTCGCCATGCGACGATTCGGATGGTTTTATAAGGCCGGTAGAGCACCGGCATCATGATTACCATCCGATCCGCGACCACGGACGATGTTCCAGCACTTGCCGAGATCGGCCTGCGCGCCTGGGAGCAGGCGGCGACCAGCGTCGCCGACCTCGATGCGCTCAGAGACAATGCACGCGAAGCCTTCCTGCAGTTCCTCGCTGCGAAATGGGTGACCGTGATCGTTGCGGAGGGCGGCACCATCGCCGGATGGGCGGCGCGTGAGAAGATGGACGAGGAGATCACCGATCTCTGGGTCAATCCCGCCGCACAGCGGCAGGGCGTAGGCACGGCACTCCTGGCGACACTCGAAGACGAGATGCGCCGCTCCGGATTCGAGGCGGCGGACCTGCAGACCCATGCCCGCAATGCGCCGGCGCTCGCCTTCTTCCGGAAGCAGGGCTACGCGGTCAACTGGCTGTCCGTGACCTATTCGCCAAAGCTCGACAGGGATGTGGAATCGGTCGGGCTGCGGCGGCAACTGGTCGACGATCAGCCCATAGGCTACGGGCCGGGCGGCTTCTGATCGGCCCGATCGCCGGGAAAACCCAGAAATGTTCCCTGTTCCTGTCATCGCGTACGGCGCGCTGACGCGCGCGGCCGAAGCCGCGCACGTCCTCTCACCGGTTGTCCAGTTGCGAACGCACCAGGACCAACCCGCGCTGGGTGATGCGGTAGGGTTTTCCGTCGCTGGATGCGATGCATTTGCGCCGCTTGAGTTTACGAAACAACTCCATGTTCAGGCCGCCGGCGCGCCAGCCGTCCCGCGTGATGCAATAGACGTTGATGATGGTCCGGGTGTCGTCCCGTTCGAGTTCGATCCTGCCGCCCTGGGCGAGCAGATGGAGAATGCGCTGTTCGGCGCGAGAAATGTCCATAGTTGTTGAAGTCCGAGAGGCGTCCTCGAAGAACGCGAAAAAACGATCCGCCAGACGAGGTCGGGCGGGCTGAAACGTTTTTTCCGGCCCATGCGCGCAAGAGAGTTGCGGGCAGGGCCCTCAGCGGGACTCAGACGAAGAGAACATAAAGGCTCCACTATTCCGGCCAGAGCCTATGAAGCCGGCGCGTGCCCGTCAAGGCATCTGCGCAACCAGTTGGGGCAACCAGTTCGGTGCCGAAATCCAGGCGATGGCCAGGGCAAGCTGGCCGCCGATGATGAGGTTCAGCAGGGACCGGAACGGCTCCTTGCGTGTCTTGTGTCGCAGAAGTTTCTGGGCGAAAACGGCGCCGAGACTTCCGCCGGCGAGGGCCAGGCCGAGGAGGGTGCTCTCCTGAACGCGCCACCTGCCAGCGCGGGCCGCCGCCTTGTCCCACCAGAAAACAAGGAATGTCGTCAGGTTGACGAACAGCAGGACGGCGAGGCTCAGCAGGACGGTCATGCAGCGAGCCTATCCGAGCCGCGTTAACGTCGGCTATCCGGATTGCGGTGCTGGCCGACTCCGTCGAACCGGCAAAGCCTTGCGCCGCCAGTCCATATGGTCTACCGACACAAGTGAAAATCAGGCACCTGAAGCGACTTCCAAAGAGCTCACCATGACCATTGTCGACGTCCGTACCTCCGAACCGAAACGCTACATTCCCGGCGCCACCGGCGATTGGGAAGTTATCATCGGCCTGGAGGTGCACGCCCAGGTCACCAGCAATTCGAAGCTTTTCTCCGGCGCCTCGACCGAGTTCGGCAAGGCGCCGAACGCCAACGTTTCGCTCGTCGACGCGGCCATGCCCGGCATGCTGCCGGTCATCAACGAGGAATGCGTCAAGCAGGCGATCCGTACCGGCCTTGGCCTGAAGGCGAAGATCAACAATCGTTCGATCTTCGACCGGAAGAACTATTTCTATCCGGACCTGCCGCAGGGCTACCAGATTTCGCAGTACAAGGATCCGATCGTCGGCGAGGGCAAGATCGTCATCTCCGTCGGCCCCGACCGTCAGGGCCAGTTCGAGGATGTCGAAATTGGCATCGAGCGCCTGCACCTAGAGCAGGACGCCGGCAAGTCGATGCACGACCAGCATGCCACCATGTCCTATGTCGACCTGAACCGCTCCGGCGTGGCGCTGATGGAGATCGTCTCCAAGCCGGACCTGCGCTCTTCCGACGAGGCGAAGGCTTATGTGACCAAGCTCCGTACCATCCTGCGCTATCTCGGTACCTGCGACGGCAACATGGACGAGGGCTCGATGCGCGCCGACGTAAACGTGTCCGTGCGCCGCCCCGGCGAGGGTTTTGGTACGCGCTGCGAGATCAAGAACGTCAACTCGATCCGCTTCGTCGGCCAGGCGATCGAGTACGAGGCCCGCCGCCAGATCGGCATTCTCGAGGACGGCGGTGTGATCGATCAGGAGACCCGCCTGTTCGACCCGAACAAGGGCGAGACCCGCTCGATGCGCTCCAAGGAGGACGCGCACGATTACCGTTATTTCCCCGATCCGGACCTGCTGCCGCTCGAGTTCGACGACGCCTATGTCGAGGATTTGCGGGTGCATCTGCCGGAGCTGCCGGACGACAAGAAGGAGCGCTTCGTGCGCGAGCTCGGCCTGTCCGTCTACGATGCCTCGGTGCTCGTCTCGGAAAAGGCGATCGCCGACTATTTCGAGGCGGTGGCTGCCGGCCGCGATGGCAAACTCGCTGCCAACTGGGTCATCAATGACCTCCTGGGAGCGTTGAACAAGGCCGGAAAAGGCATTGAAAACACACCGGTTTCTCCCGGTCAGCTGGGCGGCATCATCGACCTCATCAAGGACGGCACGATCTCCGGCAAGCTCGCCAAGGACCTGTTCGAGATTGTCTGGAACGAGGGTGGCGTACCGGCGGAGATCGTCGAAAGCCGCGGCATGAAGCAGGTGACCGACACCGGCGCGATCGAGAAGGCCGTCGATGAGATCATCGCGGCCAATCCGGATCAGGTCGAGAAGGTCAAGGCCAAGCCGTCGCTGGCCGGCTGGTTTGTCGGCCAGGTGATGAAGGCGACGGGCGGCAAGGCCAACCCGCAGGCCGTGCAGGCGCTCGTGAAGGCCAAGCTCGGCATCGAGGAATAACCGTGTTCTTCGTCCGCACTGCCTCCGAGCGCGATTTGGCCAAGGTCAGCGCGCTCCTGGGGGAGGCGTGGCACGCGACCTATGACACGCTCTACGGTGCCGAGCAGGTCAAGGAGATCACGGCCAAGTGGCATTCGGTCGAGGCCTTGAAGGTGCAGCTTGCGCGCCGCGATGCCGAATTCGTCGTCGCCGACGACGGCAAGGCACTCGGCGGAATGGGCTATGCCGCCATGTCGAAGACCGAGCCGAAGGTCGCGATCCTGCATCAGCTCTATGTCCTGCCGCAGCATCAGGGGCAGGGGATCGGCCGGGACATGTTCGCCGAGCTCGAGACCTGCTTTCCCGACGCGAAGGTCATGCGGCTGGAGGTGGATCCGGAGAACGCCAGGGCGATCGGCTTCTACGAGGCGCATGGATTTGCGAAGGTCGGGGAGACCGCCAATTGCGGCGGCGGTCATTCCGGGATCGCTGCGTTGATCTACGAAAAGATGCTCGGCTAGAGACTCCCGGCTTTGCCGCAGCAACGAACTGTCGCGGCAAAACCGGCTGGAAATGGCGGGAATCGCTGGACATTCAAGGCTTGTCGCGCCATAAGCGATTGATCATTTCGACAGCGGGCCTGCAGGCGGCAGGTCCGTCCAAGGACGGCAATCATGAACCTTCTCAAGCAGATCTTCACCTGGTGGAACGGGCAGACCATCGGCACGCGCTTCCATACCTGGCGCAACGGCAAGAAGGTCGGCGAAGACCAGTTCGGCAACGTCTACTACCAGGGTGGCAAGGATTCCGAAGGCCGCACGCGCCGCTGGGTCATTTACAACGGCTACGCCGATGCCTCGGCCATTCCGCCGGGCTGGCACGGTTGGATGCACCACCGCACTGATGTTTCTCCCGCCGACGAGAACTACGAACCACGCGACTGGCAGAAGAACCACCGCGCCAATTCGACCGGCACCTCCCAGGCCTATCGCCCGCCTGGCTCGCTCGCCGTTTCGGGCGAACGTCCGCGCGTCACCGGCGACTACGACGCCTGGACGCCGCGCAACTGATACGCTTTCGCCACATTTGACGGTTAGCGCATACCGTGCCGGCACGAGCCGGCGACGGGAATTCGCAGGAGACACAGGGATGGCAACGGCCGGCACGCTCAGGATCGTTTCGCGGGCTGCTGCGGCAATTGCCGCGGTCGCGATGACGGTTTTGTCCGCTGGCGCGCCGGCGGAAGCTGCCCGCATCTCCAATCCCGTCGCGGTGTTTTCCGGACTCGACAAGATCACCGGCCGCATCACCTCGTTCGATGTCTATGTTGGGGAAACAGTGCAGTTCGGCGCGCTGCAGGTCACGCCGCGCGTCTGCTACAACCGCGACGACACCGAGGCGCAGAAGGTGGACTCGTTCGTCGAGGTGAACGAGATCACACTCGACCGAAAGATCCGCCGCATCTTCACCGGCTGGATGTTCGCTGAAAGTCCGGGCCTGAATGCCGTCGAGCATCCGGTCTTTGACGTCTGGCTCACGGAGTGCAAGGCGAAATCCGACGTTCCGCCGCCGGCGTCGACGGACGGCAATTAAGTGCTTCGCGCTTGTTCAGAAGCTTCCGGGCACCAAGTCGCGAAGCCGGTCCTGCTTTCGCGAGACATGCCGATCAACGATTTCAGTCGAATTCAGAAGGTCAGGTTTGGCGAGGCCAACGCCTTGGCCAGCATGCCTTCGTAATCGGCCTTGGGGACATCGATCGCGCCGAAGGTTTTCAGGTGTTCGGTCGTGAACTGTGTGTCCAGGAGCCGGAAGCCTCTCTGCTTCAGCCGATCGACAAGATAGACCAGGCAGATTTTTGAGGCGTCGCTGCGCCGGGAGAACATGCTTTCTCCGAAGAATGCCGCCCCCAGCGAGACACCGTAGAGACCGCCGACGAGTTGGCCGTCTTCCCATGCCTCGACGCTATGGGCATGACCCATCTGATGCAGGGTTGCGTAGAGCGACCTGATCTTGCTGTTGATCCAGGTGGAGGGGCGGTCGGGCGCCGCCTCCGCGCAGCACGCCATCACGGCCTCGAACGCGGTGTCGATACGAATCTCGTAGGGAGCTTTACGAATCTTCTTCGCCAGGCTGTGCGAGATGTGGAACCGGTCGAGCGGGATCACGCCGCGTATGTCCGGTTCGACCCAGAACAGCTCCGGGTCGTCGGCCGAATCGGCCATCGGGAACAGCCCGATGGAATAGGCGCGCAGCAAGAGTTCCGGTGTAACTTCCGGGGACCTGCCGCGTCGCCCTGCCATGTTCTGCCCCTAGACCGAAGTCTTGGCCAGATAGTTCTCCAGCCAATGGATGTCGTAGTCGCCGTTGGCGATGTCCTGATTGGCGATCAGTTCCTGAAACAATGGTAGCGTCGTCTTGATCCCGTCAATGACGAATTCGTCAAGAACGCGGCGTAGACGCATCATGCATTCGACGCGGGTGCGGCCGTGGACGATCAGCTTTCCGATCAGACTGTCATAGTAGGGCGGGATGCGATAGCCCTGATAGGCGCCCGAATCGACGCGCACACCCAGCCCGCCGGGCGCGTGGAAGTGCGTGATGGTGCCCGGCGAGGGGACGAATGTGCGCGGGTCCTCGGCGTTGATCCGGCACTCGATCGCGTGGCCCGAGAACTCGATCTGGTCCTGGGTGACGGAAAGCCCGGCGCCGGAGGCGACGCGGATCTGCTCGTGCACCAGGTCGATACCAGTGATCGCCTCGGTGATCGGGTGCTCCACCTGCAGACGCGTGTTCATCTCGATGAAATAGAACTCGCCGTCCTCGTAGAGGAACTCGATCGTGCCGGCGCCGCGATACTTCATCTTCTTCATGGCGTCGGCGCAGATCTGGCCGATCTTCATACGCTGCTCGACGTTCAGGGCAGGGGAATTGGCCTCTTCCCAGACCTTCTGGTGACGACGCTGCAGCGAGCAGTCGCGTTCGCCGAGATGGATCGCGTTGCCAGCGCCGTCGCCGACGATCTGCACCTCGATGTGGCGAGGATGGCCGAGGAACTTTTCCATGTAGACGGCGTCGTTGCCGAATGCGGCAGCCGCTTCGGTGCGCGCGGTGGCGACGGCGACTTCCAGATCTTCCTCGGTTCGGGCGACCTTCATGCCACGGCCACCGCCGCCTGCAGTCGCCTTGATCAGGACCGGGAAGCCGATCTTGCGGGCGATCTCCAGAGCGTTTTCCGGCTTCACTTCGCCCTCGGAACCGGGAACGACGGGAATGCCGAGCTCCTGCGCCGTCTGCTTGGCGGTGATCTTGTCGCCCATCAGGCGAATGTGCTCGGCGGTCGGGCCGATGAAGGTGATCCCGTGCGCGTCCAGGATTTCCGCGAACTTGGCATTCTCCGAAAGGAAGCCGTAGCCCGGGTGAACGGCGTCCGCACCGGTGATCTCGCAGGCTGCGACGATCTGGTGGATGTTGAGGTAGCTGTCGCGCGACGGCGGCGGGCCGATGCAGACGCTCTCGTCGGCGAGACGCACGTGCATGGCGTCGGCATCCGCCGTCGAATGCACGGCGACCGTGGCGATGCCGAGTTCCTTGCAGGCGCGCAGAACGCGAAGCGCGATCTCGCCGCGATTGGCTATGAGGACTTTGGAAATCATCGCTCTGGCCTTACTCGATGACGATCAGGGGTTCGCCATATTCGACCGGTGCGGCGTCGGCGACAAGGATTTCAGTGACCTTGCCAGAGCGCGGCGCCGAAATCTGGTTCATCGTCTTCATGGCTTCGATGATGAGGATCGTCTGGCCCTCCTGAACCGTTGAACCGACTTCAACGAAGGGACGGGAGCCCGGTGCGGGAGCAAGGTATGCGGTACCGACCATCGGCGCGGTGACGGCATTCTTGTTGTCACGGGCAGCGGGAGCGGCGGCCGGAGCGGCCGCTGCGACTGCCGCCGGAGGTGCAAACTGGGCGGTTGGAACAGGGGCCGAGATGTATTGGGGCGTGCCGGCGCGCGAGACGCGGATGCGCAGTTCGTCCTGCTCGACTTCGATCTCGGTCAGGTCCGTCTCGTTGAGGATGTTGGCGAGATCGCGGATCAGTGCCTGATCGATGCCCTGTTTCTTGTCAGCCATTGGATTTAGCCTCTTTTTTTCTTTATTTCGTGATGGATTTCAGCGCGTTCAGCGCCAGGATGTAGCTTTGCTCGCCGAAGCCGCAGATGACGCCCTTGACCGCCGGCGCGATCATGGACTTGTGGCGGAATTCCTCGCGGGCGTGCACGTTGGACAGATGCAGTTCGACGACGGGAATGCGGATGGCGCGGATGGCGTCGTGCAACGCGATGGAGGTATGCGTGTACGCTCCCGCATTGATCGCGATGCCCGCGGCCGTCTCGCCAGCCTCGTGGATCCAGTCGACGAGTGTGCCCTCGTGGTTCGTTTGGCGAAAATCGATGGCGAAACCGAGCTTCTCGCCCTCCGCGCGGCACAACACCTCGATGTCGGCCAGGGTATGCCCGCCATAAATGCCGGGCTCGCGCTTGCCGAGCGCATTCAGGTTCGGGCCGTTCAGGACGAAGATTGTTGACGCCATTCGGATTTCCGCTTGCTGGATCGTGGGTTACGTATAGACCGGCGGTTCTTTCAGGGAAAGCCCAAAGGAATTGCGCCGGTCTTGTCCACAACCATCAAGGCTGAACAGCACCGGGATGGCGGAAAGATGGCGGCTCGGCGCGGACCCCAACGTTGTTTGTGACAACCGGATCACGCGCAATCTTCAAACGGGCCGCGCCGCCCCCTCAGCAGGCCGTCTTGCCGCAGGAGCGGACATTGGCAACCTTGTCGCGGAGTTCGTCAACGCCGACGGCGCCGAAGACGGCCTCGTTCGATATCACGTAGGAGGGCGTGCCGGTGATGCCGAGGCTCTGTGCAAGCGTATAGGCATCGCGAACGGCATCGTCATGCGGCTTTTCTGCCATGGCCTTGCGGATGTCGGCTTCGCTGACGCCGAGCTTGACGGCCACTTCGATCGCGCTCTCCTCGGTGGCACGGCTTTCGGCGCCCAGAAGTGCACGGTGGAATTCACCGTATTTTTCGGGTGCGAGGTCGCGGAAGGCCGCGCTCACCTTGTGGGCCGCGAGTGAATCCGGACCCAGGATCGGCAATTCCTTCAGCACGAAGCGCACGTTCTTGTCGGCCTCGAGCATCGCGTCCATGTCCGAGAGCGCGCGCTTGCAGTAGCCGCAATTATAGTCGAAGAATTCGACGATGGTGACGTCGCCATCAGGATTGCCGAGCGAGATGTCGTATTTGGCGTTGAAGATCGCCTTCTGGTTTTCGGCAATCGCCGATGCAGCCTGCTGCTGCTGCGCCAGCGTCTGCTTCTGTTGCAGCGCTTCCTGCATGTCCATCAGGATTTCCGGATTGGCGAGCAGGTACTCCTTGATGTAGGCGCCGATCTCTTCCTTCTGCTTGGCGTCGAGTGCCAAGGCCGGCAGGGGGATCGACACGGTGCAGGCGAGAGCGAGCGCTGCGGCAAGCGATTTGGTGGTGCGAAACATGCTGTCCTCGTTACATTGCGAAGGCCGCATTCACATCGGGCGCGGCCAAACTTCATCGCCCGCGACGGTGTCGGTCCTTGCGGTGCATTCATAACGACCTTAGGGCGAGGTGGAGGCAAACGAAACAGCAAAAGTGGCCGAAATTCGGGCCTCCCGGGATTGTGAACAGGCGTTTCTTCCGGCAAGGGGAAGGCCGGGGCGAAGAAATCTCACGTAAGGCAAGGAAGCACCCGGCGATGAAGATATCCAGGCGCAGCGCAGTAGAACCCTTTCACGCGATGGACGTGCTCGCGGAGGCAACACGGCGGCGAGCCGCCGGGCATCCGGTGATCTCCATGGCCGTTGGCCAGCCGGCCCATCCGGCGCCGCGCGTCGCACTCGAGGCGGCACGGGCCGCACTTGCCGATGGTCGAATCGGATACACGGAGGCCCTTGGTCTCGATGCGCTGCGTCAGGGCATCGCCGCACACTATCGAACGCGCCATGGCGTCAAGATCGACGCGTCCCGCATCGCCGTGACCACCGGCTCGTCGGCGGCGTTCAATCTGGCCTTCCTGACGCTTTTCGATCCAGGCGACCGGGTGGCGATCGCGCGCCCTGGCTATCCCGCCTATCGCAACATTCTCGCCGCGCTCGGCATCGAGACGATCGAGATCGAGGTGAGTGCCGAAAATGATTTCACCATGACGCCCGAAAGCCTGGAGGCGGCGCAGTCTGTGTTTGGCAAGCTCTCGGGCATCCTGCTGGCCAGCCCGGCAAACCCGACCGGGACCGTCACGAACCGCGCCCACCTGACGACGCTCGCTGACTACTGCTCCGCCAACGACATCGCCTTCATTTCCGACGAGATCTACCATGGCCTGACATTTTCCGGTGAGGAGACGAGCGCGCTCGAACTCACCGATGACGCCGTCGTCATCAACTCGTTTTCCAAGTACTACTGCATGACCGGCTGGAGGATCGGCTGGATGGTGTTGCCGGAAGCCGTCGTGCGACCGATCGAGCGCCTGACGCAAAGCCTCTATATCTCCGCACCGGAAATCTCGCAGCTGGCCGCTTTGGCTGCACTCGGTGCCAGCGACGAGCTCGACCTTCATCGTGAAGGCTACCGTCGCAACCGCGATTTGCTGGCAACTCGCCTGCCGGAACTTGGTTTTTCGATCGCCTCGCCGATGGACGGCGCGTTCTACGCCTATGTCGACGTGGGGCGCTTCACAAACGACAGCATGGCGTTCGCCCGCCGGATGTTGAACGAGATCAACGTCGCGGCGACGCCGGGGCACGACTTCGATCCGATCGGCGGTCACCGCACGATGCGCTTCTCATTTGCCGGGGCGCACGAGCAGATGGTCGAAGCCACCGACCGTATCGCCACCTGGCTGAAGTAGGGGGGCGGCTCCGGTCCGGTTATGCTCTGACGCGGCAAGTCGGGTTCGCCTGTCAGCCGGGCCTGCCCAAGCGCTTCAAAAGCAAAAGACCCGGCACTGGGCCGGGTCTTTTCTAATTGGTTCTGGTGCGCTTCTCAGAAGAAGCCGCGGCGCTGCCACCAGCCGCCCTTCTTGGGCTTCTCCGGTTCGTCATCGCCCTTTTCCTGCGACGTCGACGACGTCACGACCGGGGGCGTGGCGATGGCCGAAAGGTCGCGGTTAGCACGCGCCGACTTGGCCTCGTCGAGCGCTGCCGCGGCTTCCTCAACGGCGGGCTCGGCGGCGGTTTCCTCCGCAGGTTGCGCTTCGACCTCAACTTGAGCTGCGACATCGGCAACGGCCTCTGCGGGTTCAGCTGCAGGTTCGACCTTCGTCTTAGCCTTGCGGGTCCGACGTGCCTTGGGGGCCGGCTCGGGCTGAACCTCGGCGACGACTTCCACTTCGGTCGGCGCCGGCTGGCCCTCTACGGCATCTTCCGCCGCGGCATCCGCATTTTCCAGAGCTGCGATGTCCGCGGTCTCGACTTCATCCGACTCGTCGTCTGATGCCTCGCCAGACGCGGACGTTTCGGCCTCGTCGCGGTTGCGGCGGCCGCCGCGCTTGCCGCGCCGACGACGCTTGCGCTTCTGCTCGCTCTCGGCCGTGCTCAGTGCTTCAGCGCCGGCATCGGCTACGTCGCCTTCGTCCTCGCCGTTGGCGTCGCCTTCGACCTCGTCCTCATCACCGGCCTGTTCGCCGCCGAACGCCGCGGTATCGCTGCCCTCGGCCTCGTCGCGTCCACCGCGACCGCGGCGACGGCGGCGACGCTTGCGCTTGCGGCCCGCTTCATCGGCCGATGCGGCAGGCGTCGGCGAAGCGGCGACCGCTTCGGCCTCTTCCTCGGCGAGATCATCCTCGATGATGATATCGTCGTCCTCGTCCGGCTCCGGTGCGAAGGGAACGAACTGCTCGATCTTAACGGGGTTTTCCACCGGCTCGCCGCGATCGATCGCAAAATGCTGAGCGCCGACATGAGCATCCGCATCGATGACGATGTGCACGCCGAACCGGGTCTCGTAATCGTTGATCGTGCCGCGCTTCTGATTCAGAAGGTAGAGCGCGATGTCCGGCGTCGACCGCACGGTGATGTTGTGCGTGGTGTTCTTGAGCAGGTATTCCTCGACGCCGCGCAGGACGTGCAGGGCGACCGAAGACTGCGAACGGACATGACCGGTGCCGTTGCAGTGCGGGCAGGTCTGCATCGTGCTCTCGAGCACGGAGGCGCGGATGCGCTGGCGCGACATTTCCAAGAGGCCGAAATGCGAGATACGGCCGACCTGGATGCGGGCGCGATCGTTCTTGAGGCAGTCCTTCAGCCTCTTCTCGACGGCCCGGTTGTTGCGCTTCTCCTCCATGTCGATGAAGTCGATGACGACGAGGCCGGCAAGGTCGCGCAGCCGCAGTTGGCGCGCCACTTCCTCGGATGCCTCGAGGTTCGTCTGCAGCGCCGTCTCCTCGATCGAATGTTCGCGCGTCGAGCGGCCGGAGTTGACGTCGATCGAAACGAGCGCTTCGGTCTGGTTGATGATGATGTAGCCGCCCGACTTCAGCGTCACCTGCGGCTGCAGCATGCGGTCGAGCTGGGCTTCGATGCCCGAGCGCGAGAAGATCGGATGGATGTCGCGGTAGGGCTGAACCACCTTGGCGTGGCTCGGCATCAGCATCTTCATGAAGCTCTTGGCTTCCTTGTAGCCTTCCTCGCCGGCCACGATGATCTCGCCGATGTCCTTGTTGTAGAGATCGCGGATCGAGCGCTTGATCAGGCTGCCTTCCTCATAGACGAGGCAGGGGGCGGTGGAGTTCAGCGTCAGCGTGCGAACATTCTCCCACAGGCGCATCAGATACTCGAAGTCGCGCTTGACTTCGACCTTGGTGCGGTTGGCGCCGGCGGTGCGCAGGATCACGCCCATGCCCTGCGGAACCTCGAGGTCGCGGGCGATTTCCTTCAGGCGCTTGCGGTCCTGCGGATTGGTGATCTTGCGGGAAATGCCGCCGCCGCGCGCGGTGTTCGGCATGAGAACCGAATAGCGTCCGGCGAGCGAAAGATAGGTGGTCAGAGCCGCGCCCTTATTGCCACGCTCTTCCTTGGCGACCTGCACCAGCAGGATCTGCCGGCGCTTGATGACTTCCTGGATGCGGTACTGCTTGCGTGGCTTGCGGACGATGCGATCGGGAACCTCCTCCATCGCGTCCTCGGCGCCGACCGATTCGATCTCTTCCTTCTCGTCGTGATGATCGTCGTCATCATCGTCGTCATTGGGGCGCTTGCGCACTTCTTCGGAGATCTCGTCGGTATCGACGGCGGCAGCCATGTCACCGGACGGAGTCTTGCCTTCGCTGTCTTCAGCGGCGGCGGTCTCTTCGGTGGTTGCGGTTCCCTCTGACGCTGCAACTTTCTTTGCGCGCGGCTTGCGGGGCTTGCGTGCCTTCGGCTTGGCTTCCACTTCGGCTTCAGCCGCAATCGCTTCCGCCTCGACGCCGGACTCGGCGGCGTCGATGGTGGCTTCGGCCGCACCGACAGCAGGCTCGGCATCGCCGGCGGCTGTGTCGGCTGTAACTTCGACAGTTTCAGCCTCCGCCTCGGCGATCGCCGCGACCGGGACGGCCACGTCAGCAACTTCCATCGCTTTTGCTACCGGGGCGGTTTCGACGTGCTCGATGTCCTCGTCACGGCGTGCTTCCTCGGCTTCGGCGCGCAGGAGGGCCTGGCGGTCGGCAAGCGGAATCTGGTAGTAGTCGGGGTGGATTTCGGCGAAGGCGAGGAAGCCGTGCCGGTTGCCGCCGTAGTCGACGAAGGCCGCCTGCAACGAAGGTTCGACCCGGGTCACCTTTGCCAGGTAGATATTCCCGCGGATCTGCTTCTTGTGCTGCGATTCGAAATCGAACTCTTCTATGCGGTTGCCGCGTACGACAACGACGCGCGTCTCCTCTGCGTGAGACGCATCGATAAGCATTTTGTCTGCCATGAAAATTCTGCTCCTCGGCGCGAGCGGAACCCGCCTGGCGACCGGTCCTTCAGGGACGGTGGGCCGGAGAGGGGGGATGCTGCTGTGCCGAATATGTGATTTCTCGTCTGACTACGGTGAGCGGGCCGCGGCCAGACAACAGCCGGTACTAGACTGTACCGGTGCCTGTTTACTTCTGACGAATACCGCAGCGACAACATCTACGTCCAAACGAGAATGCCAATGCTCTAGACCAATATGGCCCGATGAAAAGACCCGAAGGGGTCGTGGTGGAAATCCACCCTGAGTTTGGTCCGGCCACCGCCGGAGTACGCGATTCCATTTGCCCGGAAACAAGCATTGCGACGGCGGATGGAGGCCAAATGCGGCGCCAATTCCAGATGGTTGGCTGCCCGTCTGCGGCTCCTATCCCGTCTGTACTTCTTTCCTGAAATTGCTTTTATGTTCAATATGTCACAATGGCAAGGAAAAAGCCGGGACCGTCACAATTATGATCCAATCGCGCGGGATGGAGGCCGGCCGTTCGAGATGGGGTCGGGAACGATAAGGTCTCGTTAACCATGCCGACGGCATCTTGGACGCTCAGCTTTTGTACGGTTCGGATTGGCATGAACTGCTGAATCGGCGTTGAACGCGCCTTGGAATATCCGGTCAGTTGGAGGAGAGCAGGAGTTTGACGGTTGCGGTGCTTCGAGCGGGCCAGGTGAGGCGGTTGGCTGGTAAGGCGTTGCGCCGGGGCGCGGTCGCGGCCCTTCTGATCGCTGCAGCCTTTGCGGGGTTTTCCAGAACGGCGCTCGCTGCCGAGCCGGTCGTGACGACGGCATCAATCCCCGTGGCGGATGCTCCGCTGCTCGCATTTTCCGGCCGTGTTGCCGGAGACGATACCCGCACGCGCCTCGTCATAGACTTCGACCGGCGGCCGGATGTTTCGGTGCACTACGTCGCCAATCCCTACCGCATCCTGCTCGACCTGCCGGAAACCGTGTTCTCGCTCCAGAAAGAGGATGTCGCTGCCCGCGGGGTGTTTTCCGACATTCGCTACGGCGCCATGGCGGCCGGGCGATCGCGGATCGTGCTGACGGCCAGGCATCCGGTCAAGGTCGTCGTTTCCGACGTCCGCGAGGAGGAGGGGGGCGTCAGCTACCGCCTGATCGTCGATGCGGAGGTGGTGACCACGGCCGCATTCTCGGAACTGTTGGCCGGCCAGACGTGGAAGGATGCTACCGCGATCCCGGCGGCGTCCGACGGCGACCAGCTTTTGCCGGGTGCCGCCGCAGGCGGCAGCGGGTCGTTCGTGGTCGCCGTCGATGCGGGGCACGGCGGCATCGACAACGGTGCGCAGGGAGCGGTCACCGGCACCAATGAAAAGGTGCTGACGCTCGCCTTCGCCCAGGAGTTAACGGCTGAACTAAACAAGCTGCCTTCGACGCAGGCCTTCCTGACGCGCGAAAAGGACGAGTTCCTGTCCCTGCCGCAGCGGGTGCAGTTGGCCCGCAATCGCGGCGCCAACCTGCTCATCTCCGTGCACGCTGACACGCTGCGCCAGAAGGACATTCGCGGCGCGACGGTGTATACGATATCGGACAAGGCCTCCGACAGCCTCGCGGCCAATCTTGCCGTGCGGGAGAACCTCTCCGACGAGATCGCAGGCATGACGCTGGAAGGTGAGCCGGCGGAGGTCGCCGACATTCTGATCGATCTGACGCGCCGGGAGACGCAGGCCTTCTCCATCAGCCTCGCCAAGGAGGTGGTCGGCTCGTTCGAGGGGAAGGTCAACCTCATCAATAACCCCCATCGCCATGCCGGGTTCCGGGTGCTGAAGGCGCCTGACGTACCGTCTGTTCTTCTCGAACTGGGCTTTCTGTCGAACAAGGAGGACGAGCAACTGCTGCTCGATCCGGCCTGGCAGAAGAAGGTTGCCGAGCTGCTGGCCCAGGCCGTTCAGCGCTATCGCTCGACCGTGGTCGCCAACGGCGGTTGATCCGCTGCCGCTTGACCCTCGCACCCTCGTATTCGCGACGCGAGGAGTTAAACGTCGTGTTACCCTAATTGATGTGCCGAAAAAGTAACAGCACATGCAATTGTGCCGTGGTCTTCCGGTAGCGTTTGTATTAAGCCCTATTTTCCTCACATTCACGGCCCTAGTCGGGTGCAACGTGAGGCGACTCGATGGGCGAATTTTCAGGTCGCCTTCGGGACGGGGCGGCCCCCGAATTGCATACGTGCCTGGCGTGGCGCGCCGCTTTTGTCCCAGCCGATGAGATAATAGGGTACCGGTAACTGGCACATGTTCAGATTGATTGGATATTTTTTCGGGATTGGCACCGTGTTCTTTCTCGGTGTGGCCGCGATTGTCGCGGTCTATCTCGCAAACGTCACGAAAGATCTGCCTGACTACGAGGTATTGAACAGCTATGCCCCGCCGGTGACGACGCGCGTGCACGCCGCCAACGGCGCGCTGATGGCAGAGTACGCGCGCGAGCGCCGGCTCTATCTGCCGATCCAGGCGATCCCGGACCGGGTGAAGGCGGCTTTCCTTTCGGCCGAGGACAAGAATTTCTACAACCACCCCGGCGTGGACGTGACCGGCCTCTTCCGGGCGATCGTCGTCAATGTGCAGCAGATGGGCTCCGGTCGCCGGCCGGTCGGCGCTTCGACCATCACCCAGCAGGTCGCCAAGAACTTCCTGCTCTCATCGGACCAGACGATCGACCGCAAGGTCAAGGAAGCGATCCTTTCGTTCCGCATCGAGCAGGCCTACACGAAGGACCGTATCCTCGAGCTCTATCTCAATGAGATCTTCTTCGGGATGAACTCCTATGGCATCGCTGGCGCGGCGCTGACCTATTTCGACAAGTCCGTCACGGAATTGACGATCGCCGAAACGGCCTACCTGGCAGCCCTGCCGAAGGGACCGAACAACTATCATCCGTTCCGCCGGGCCGACGCCGCCATCGAGCGCCGCAACTGGGTGATCGACCGCATGGTCGAGAACGGTTACGTCACCAAGAGCGAGGGTGACGAAGCCAAGAAGCAGCCGCTTGGCGTCACGCCGCGCAACCGCGGCTCCTACCTTTTCGCCTCGGACTATTTCGCCGAAGAGGTGCGCCGGCAGATCATCGAGCGCTACGGGGACAACGCGCTCTACGAAGGCGGCTTGTCGGTGCGCACCTCACTCGACCCGCGCCTCCAGGTGATCGCCCGCAAGACCCTGCAGGACGGCCTGATCAGCTATGACGAGCGCCGCGGTTTCCACGGACCGATCAAGACGATCGAGATCGGCGGCGACTGGGGTGGCGAGCTCAGCAAGGTCAACGCTCTCAGCGATGTGCCGGAATGGAAGCTCGCGGTGGTCCTTGCGACCGACGGCAAGGGTGCCGACATCGGCCTGCAGCCGCGCAAGGAACCCTCCGGCAAGGTGGCGGAGGAACGCGTGACCGGCCGCATTCCCGCCGAACAGATGAAGTGGGCGTACCGGTCGTCCAAAGGCGACCGCAAGTCGGCCAAGTCGCCGGAAGGCGTTTTCTCTCCCGGCGACGTCGTCTATGTCGAACCCACCGAGGTACAGGGCACGTATCGTCTCCGCCAGCCACCACGGGTTCAGGGCGGCCTGGTGGCGATGGATCCGCATACCGGACGCGTTCTGGCGATGGTAGGCGGCTTTTCCTATGCGCAATCCGAGTTCAACCGCGCGACCCAGGCGATGCGCCAGCCGGGGTCTTCCTTCAAGCCCTTCGTTTATGCCGCAGCCCTCGACAATGGCTACACGCCGGCATCGGTGATCATGGATGCGCCGCTCGAGATCGTCGCCGGCGGCCAGATCTGGCGTCCGCAGAACTACGGCGGCGGCGCCGCCGGTCCGTCGACGCTGCGCCTCGGCATCGAGAAGTCGCGCAACCTGATGACGGTGCGCCTTGCCCAGGACATGGGCATGGACATCGTGGCCGAATACGCCGAGCGCTTCGGCGTCTATGACAAGATGTATCCGGTTCTCGCCGCCTCGCTCGGATCGGGCGAGACCACCGTGCTTCGTATGGTGTCCGGCTATGCCGTGTTTGCCAACGGCGGCAAGCAGATCAAGCCGTCGCTGATCGATCGCATCCAGGACCGCTATGGCAAGACGATCTTCAGCCATGAGGAGCGGACCTGCGAAGGCTGCAATGCAAGCAATTGGGAAAACCAGGACGAGCCGAACGTGATCGACAATCGCGAGCAGGTGCTCGATCCGATGACCGCCTATCAGATCACCTCGATGATGGAGGGCGTGGTCACGCGCGGCACGGCGGCGGGCAAGATCAAGCTCGATCGCCCCGTGGCAGGCAAGACCGGTACCACCAATGACGAGAAGGACGCCTGGTTCGTCGGCTACACGCCGGATCTGGTCACCGGGCTATATCTCGGCTTCGACAACCCGGCCCCGATGGGGCGCGGCTCAACCGGCGGCTCATTGTCGTCGCCGCTGTTCAACACCTTCATGCAGGCGGCCACGGAAGGAACGCCGCCGAGCAAGTTCCTGATTCCTGAAGGCATGCAGATGATCGCGGTAAACCGCAAGACCGGCATGCAGGCCTACGAGGGCGAGCCGGACACGATCATGGAGGCGTTCAAGCCCGGCACGGGGCCGGCCGACGTCTTCTCGGTCATCGGCGGCGAGGAATACATGGAGCCGGAGGAAATCCTGAAGAATTCGCCGCAGGCCAATCAGGCCGTCACCGGCGGGCAAAGCGGGCTGTTCTAGCCACCGGTCCGGGCGGGGTAAAAAGGGCGGGCGTTCTCGGACGCTCGCCTTTACTTCTGCGCCCCTTATGACTATCTCACCAGCCAATTCACAAACAATCGAAGAAGGCGGACATGCGCGCGGAAATCGAAAACGTAGTCGACGAAATCAAGCAGGCCATAAGCCTGCTGAGGAGGCATCTTTGACTGGGACCAGGCGATAAGACGACTGGACTGGTTGAACAACAAGGCAGAGGACCCGACCCTCTGGAACGATGCCGGCGAGGCGCAGAAGCTGATGCGCGAACGCCAGCAGCTTGATGACGGCATCAATGGCCTTCGCGCGCTCGAGCAGCAGTTGAGGGACAATATCGACCTTATCGAACTCGGTGAGGAAGAAGGCGACGCCGACATCGTCAAGGATGCCGAGAACGCGCTGAAGGAACTGCGCACGGAGGCCAACCGCCGGCAGGTCGAGGCGATGCTGTCGGGCGAGGCGGACGGCAACGACACCTATGTCGAAGTGCACTCCGGTGCCGGCGGCACCGAGAGCCAGGACTGGGCGAACATGCTGCTGCGCATGTACACGCGTTGGGCCGAGCGCCAGGGCTTCAAGGTCGAACTGCTGGAAATCCACGACGGCGAAGAAGCCGGCATCAAGTCGGCGACGATCCTCGTCAAGGGCCATAACGCCTACGGCTGGATGAAGACCGAATCGGGCGTGCACCGGTTGGTGCGGATCTCGCCCTATGACAGCAACGCCCGCCGCCATACGTCGTTCTCCTCGATCTGGGTCTATCCCGTGGTCGACGATTCGATCAACATCGAGGTCAGCGAGAGCGATTGCCGGATTGACACCTACCGCTCATCGGGCGCCGGCGGCCAGCACGTCAACACGACAGACTCGGCGGTGCGCATCACGCACATTCCGACCGGTATCGTCGTCGCCTGCCAGCAGGAGCGCTCGCAGCACAAGAACCGCGCCAAGGCCTGGGACATGCTGCGCGCCCGCCTCTATGAGGCGGAACTGAAGAAGCGGGAGGAAGCGGCGAATGCGGAGGCCTCCTCCAAGACCGACATCGGCTGGGGACACCAGATTCGCTCCTATGTTCTGCAGCCCTACCAGTTGGTCAAGGACCTGCGCACCGGTGTCGAAAGCACGGCCCCGGACGACGTGTTGAACGGCGAACTGAACGAGTTCATGGAGGCGGCGCTCGCTCACCGCGTCAATGGCGGCGCGGATGCGGCGGTCGAGGATCTCGCCTGATCCGGTGAAAATGAATGGAGAGGGCCCCTGCGGGGGCCTTTTCTGTCTGTGGCCACTGCATCGAGCGGAAGCACTCTCCGGTGATTGCGTGATTGCCGGAAAATCAGAGCCTTGATGGACGGCTGACGCGGTGGCGGCGCCGGCTCAATACTGAAACTGTTCCGACAGGATCCGTTCCGACCAGGAGTGGTCCGGATCGGAGAGGATGATCGCCGTCGAGTTCTCCGATTCGGTGATGGTGACCTTCGACACCGACTTGACCTCGGTATAGTCGGCCACCGCGTTTACCGGCCGCTTTTCCGGCTCGAGAATGTCGATCTCCACGGTGACGTGGTTCGGCAGCAGAGCGCCGCGCCAGCGCCGCGGGCGGAAGGGGCTGACGGGGGTGAGTGCCAGCAGCGGGGCCTCCAGCGGCAGGATCGGCCCGTGCGCCGACAGATTGTAGGCGGTCGAGCCGGCCGGTGTCGCCAGCAGCAGGCCGTCGCAGATCAGTTCTTCCAGCCGGGTGCGGCCGTCGACGGCCACGCGCAACTTGGCCGCCTGGTAGGATTGGCGGAACAGGTAGACCTCGTTGATCGCGAGCGCCTCGCGCCTGTTGCCGGCGGCGTCGATCGTTTGCATCTCCAGCGGACGGCAGATATTTTCCTCGGCCTTGGCCACCCGATCCGGCAGCGCGTCGATGCTGTAGCGGTTCATCAGGAAGCCGACCGAACCCCGGTTCATGCCGTAGATCAGCTTGCCGGAATTCATCATGGCGTGCAGCGTCTGCAGCATGAAGCCGTCGCCGCCGAGCGCCACGACCACGTCTGCCTCGTCCGGCCCGGCATTGCCGTATCGCGCCACCAGTTCGGCCATCGCCTCCTGCGCCTCCGGCGCCTGCGAGGCGACGAACGAAAGCGATCTGATGCTGCGTGTCATGTCGTCTGCTTAGTCCTTCTTCCAGTTCCGTAGACCGTCGAGCGTTCCTGCCGATCGCGGTTCATGATCGCCTAGATGAATCCTTTGTTGCATGCATTGTTGAAGGGTGCACCACAAAACTCGCACATGTCGCTGCTTCCGGCTGTCATCTATCATGCCCGTCGGGCTGCCTTGGCAGTCGCCGGAACTGGTGCGGTCCATGACCCGTTCCGGGCAGTGGCCCCGGGGGCCATGGTGAAGCCATTGCGTCCGCGGCGCTTGGTTTCGTAAAGTGCCACGTCCGCCTCTTCGATGATATCTTTGAGCAAGTCGCCGTTGCCAGCCGACCTGAGTGCAACGCCGACACTGATGGAAATCTGGATGATTTCACCCTGCCAACGGAAACGGCTTGCGGCGACAGTCCGTGCAAGCTGTTCGGCGAATGACCGCGCGGCAACGGGATCTCTGACGACAAGGGCAATGCCGAACTCGTCACCCGCCAGACGCCCCAACAACCGGTCGGGCCTCACGAACTGACCAGCGATCGTGGAAAAATGCTGCAAGCACGCATCGCCTGCCGCATGGCCATAGGTGTCGTTGATGGTCTTGAATCGGTCAATGTCGATCATCATCACACCGTACCCGGCACCAACACGCTCCGCATCGGCTCTCATACAGTGGGCGGTCTCCAGGAAGTTGCGACGATTGGGTAGCCCCGTAAGTTCGTCAAAAGAAGCGAGCCTGTTGAGATCGGACGCCAGGCGATCGACTGCCATCAGCACAAAACCGAGGTTCCAGATGGTTGCGCCGAAGATCGCAGCAACCAGCAACAATGCCGCAACTTCATAGTACGCCTCTGTCGACAGGCTACCGGTCAGTCGCAGGACGTTGAGCACCATCTCGGTGCCTTGACCCATCAAGGCGACAACAAAGCCCGAAGTCGCGGCGATCGTTCCCAGGCTTGGCCGGCGAAAGGCCGCCAGAGCGACGGTGGCTAAGACCATGGGAATGAGCTGGACTGCCGCAATGATCACATTGATGGCGGGTCGATTGCCGCCAGCCGCAGCCAGGACCCCGGCACCGGCCAGGACGATGACCAGGATGGAACGCCAATCGACGAGCTGGCCTCGAAAGCGCCTGATGCCGGCCCATGCCAGGCAAAAGCCGAACACCGTGAAGGTGTTGGCCGCGACAATGGACAGGTGGCCGTAGGTTGTCGATTCGATGGTGAACATAATGCCGCCGATCGTCGTCGACAGGCATGCAGCGAACCAGTAGCCGGCGCCACTGATGTTACGATGCGTCCAGACGAAACCTGACCAAGTAACGCACAGGACGACTGAGTTGAGCAGTATGATGAGATAAAGCGTTTGGAAATCCAGGTTCATCCGAGTTCCACGAAACGTATACGCGATAATGCTGCTCGCCCTCATGGCGCGCATGCCCATCCGCAGCGGGTTGGGACCCCGCAATAGCACGGGTCGGTTAAGGGCGGGTTCAAGGAAACCGGTAAACTTGTCTCTTTCGGACCTCTGGCGCCAAGCGCATTTCCAGGTTCTGCGTCGGCTGGATCAACTTAAGCGACCCATAAGCTGGGCGGCGTAGACCGGCCTGCGGCACCGAAGTGCTGGCATCGACCAAGGAGAATATCATGAATATCCGTAGACAATTGACCGTATCCGCGCTCGGCCTCGGCCTCGGCCTCGGCCTCGGCCTCGGCCTCGGGGGTGGCGCGACGTTAGCGCAGACGGCAACGCACGATCATGGCCAGACCCAACTGGAGCTGACGCTCAACGCCGGCGCAAAATGGCAAGGCGACGACAACATGATCAAGGGCATGAACGGGATCCACGGCGCGATCGCAGCAAGGATACCGGCTATCGACGCCGGCACGCTGCCGGCTGCGGACTACAAGGCGCTTGCGACAGAGGTTCAGGCCCAGGTCGATTTCATGGTCCAGAATTGCAAATTGGAGCCCGAAGTGGACGAGCAATTCCATCTGGTGCTGGCGCAGGTTCTCGACGGCATTTCCGGGCTGCAAGGCGAGGCCGATCCGCACGAGGGCGTGCTGTTGATCGTGCAGGCGCTGGAGGCGTACGGCACCCATTTCGAGCACCCGAACTGGCAGTCGTTGTAACAAGTGGCTGTAGATTGCCGGCTGCCACCAAGGATGTCACATTGCGCCCGCCGGCCTTGCCGGCGGGCAGGCAGCTTCCTTCCAAACGTTGGCAAACAAGCACGCGCGATGAGATTGTTGTTGGTCGAAGACGATGTGTTGCTGGGTCGTGGTCTGGTTGCCGGTTTCGGCCAGGCGGGCTTCGCGGTGGACTGGGTGCGCGACGGGGATGATGCCGAGGCGGCGTGGGCGGTGACGAAGTATGATGCGGTGGTTCTGGATCTCGGCCTTCCGGTCATGGACGGGTTGACCCTGCTTCGGCGGTGGCGCGCCGCAGGGGACAAGATCCCGGTGCTGGTCCTGACCGCGCGCGATACCATCGCCGATCGCGTCCTGGGCCTTGATGCGGGTGGCGACGACTATCTGGTGAAGCCCTTCGATCTGGAGGAGTTGCTGGCTCGGGTGCGGGCGCTGCTGCGCCGCGCGGTCGGTGAGGCGGCGCCGGTCCTGAAGAACGGTCGGATCGCGCTCGATCCGGCGGCCCGCAGCGTGACGCTGGACGGAACGCCGGTTGCCGTCTCGAACCGGGAGTTTGCAGTGCTGCAGAGCCTGCTGATGAATGCGGGGCGGGTCTTGACCCGCAGACAGCTGGAAGAACAACTTTATGGCTGGGACGAGGAAATAGACAGCAACGCCGTCGAGGTTCACATTCACAATCTGCGCCGCAAGCTTTTCCCCGACGTCATCCGCACGATGCGCGGCGTCGGCTATCACATTCCAACTCGTCCATGAGTGGATCGCTGCGCCGCCGGCTGGTGTTGTCCTTGTGCGGAAGCATGGTCGCCGGATGGATGGCGACAGCCTACTTCACCTATTACGACACCCGGAGCCTGATCGACGAGGTAGTCGACGTCCACCTCAAGCAGTCCGCGGACATGATGGTGGACTTTTTGGATCGTTTGTCCGCAACGGCGTCTTTCCCCTCCGAGGGGCTGCTGATCGAATCGGATCGCGCACAGCCGCTGTCCTTCCACATCCGCACCCATCCTCGCGGTGCCGACGCGCCGGCGGATGCGGGAAATGGACAGACCGGCTACAGCGACGCCGTCGACAATGGCGACAGCTGGCGCGTCTACAGGGCGGCCGCCGGCGCCGATACCTTCGTTGAGGTCGCGGTACGCCAGGAGGTGCGTAACAGTTTCGCTGCCAGCGTTGCAGCCCATATCCTCCACCCGGTGTGGATTGCGGTGCCCTTGCTGGCGGTCCTGATCTGGGGCCTCGTCCGCTGGGGGGTGCAGCCGCTGGATCGGGTGACGGAGGGCGTCAGGCGACGTTCGGCGGCGGACCTGTCGCCGCTGCGGCCGGAGACCGCGCCGGCCGAGGTGCTGCCGCTCGTCGGTGCGCTCAATGCGCTGTTTTCGCGGATCGCCGCCGCCCGCGAGCGCGACCGGCACTTTGCAGCCGACGCCGCGCATGAACTTCGCACACCCCTGGCCGCGATTCGCGCGCATGCGCAGGTGGCACGGCTGGCCACGGCCCCCGACCAACGGCAGCAGGCAATCGCCGACGTGCTCGTCGGCGTCGACCGGGGCACGCGCGTGGTCGAACAGCTTCTGGCGCTGGCGAGGGTGGAGCATGACTCCGCTGGCGCAGCGTCGCAGCCGGTCGATCTGGCGGCGCTGGTTCGTGACACGCTCGTCCCGCTGGCGCCACAGGCCGCCGCGCGCGACATCGATCTGGGGCTGGAGGTCGAGCCGGGGGTCGAGGCGACCGTCCGCGGCAATGCCGACCTTCTCGGCGCGATGGTGCGCAACCTCGTCGACAACGCGCTGCGATATATCCCCGAAGGCGGCCGGGTTACCGTCCACCTGGCCCGCCGCGACAATGTTTTGGTCCTGCGCATCGAGGATACGGGGCCCGGCATCGTGCCGGAGTTGCGCGCACGTGCGCTCGACCGCTTTTTCCGGGTGGCCGGCAGCGGTGCCGAAGGGAGCGGTCTGGGACTGTCGATCGTGGCCGCGATCGTCGAAAGCCACGGCGGCACGTTTACGCTCGGCGACCGTCCGGAAGGCAAGGGGCTTTGCGCCGAAGTCACGCTGCCATTGTGGGAGGCGGACCAGTAGTCCCTCCCGGCTTTGCGCGCCCGGAGTCGTCGGTCAGGCGGTGCATCGATTTAAGCATGTCTCCACCCGAAAAAGTGGCAACCGGTTTCGGGACGATGACATGCGAAACAACAAGGGCCTAAAGCGCGGCAAGCGAATCTGAAAGATCGCGACGCGCTTTAGCGTGGCTCCTGTGCTGCCGCGCTCCTGTTTCCTTGACCTCGCCGTTCGCCTACAATTCCTTATCGGCACTGAGGAGTTCCCCGATGAGCGAAGACGCTTTCAACATGTCGATCCGCAAGTTCTTGAAGGAAGTCGGCGTCACCTCGCAGCGCAAGATCGAGGAGATGGTGCGCGGAGGGCAGGTCGCCGGCAAGAAGCTGAAGCTTCGCATGACGCTGACGGCGGAGGGCACCGGCCTCACCCACGTGGTGGACGGCGAGATCGACCTTCCGTAGGCTGCCGCCGATCAAGCGAACCGGGCTGCGCTTCTCGCCCGCATCTTCGCGGCCTCTTCCTCACGGTTGCGTGGCCGTTGCGAGGTCTCCATGGAATCGAGCAGTTCGCTGGCGCAGGCCGCGATTGCCCGCACCGCGCGATCGAATGCCGCTTCATTCCGCTTTGAGGGTCTGGTCGTTCCGGCCAGCTTGCGTACGAACTGCAATGCGGCATCGTGGATTTCCTCCTTCGTCGCCGGAGGATCGAAATTGAACAGCGGCTTTATGTTTCGGCACATGACATGCTCCCGGTTGCGTTCCGCTCCCTCTCTTTGGAGGCGTTGATGAGGAGAACTCAATGCCCGCTGGGGCGGCAAGGTGCTTTCAAAGCAGGTCTCAAGCGCGAGAATATAACAGTCGCGGTATCTCACCAACTTTGGCACGGCTTGCGGCCTTGGGCGACATAGAGAAATGCGGAAATCGAGCGGTGACGGAATGACATTAGAATCTTATTGGGATGGCGCAGACCAGCGCCCCTTTTTGAAATGCAAGAAGCCCGCCAATTGGCGGGCTTCTTGTGTTTTGAGGCAACATTTTGTGGTGTTACCGGTGCTTCCTCCGTCTTCGGACGGCGATGGCATCTTTATACCTTGGTTGGCTCAGCTGCACCCGCTCGTCGCACCGCACGTGTCGCACTTCTCACACGTGCCGTTGCGCACCATCGTGAAATTCTGGCACTCCGAGCACATGCTGCCGGTGTAGCCCTGGGCGATCGAGCGCATCCGGCGTTCGTTCTCCAGCTTCTTCGCATCCGCCTTGGCCGCGGCCGCGTCGGCCTGGGCCTTGTCGGAGAAGAGGGCGGTCACGCTTGGTTCGGCTTCGCTTGCAGCCTCTTCGGCGACCTGTTCGGCCAGTTCCGCTGCCTTTTCCTCGTAGTCGCGCTTGAAAGCAACGATTTCGGAGGTGGAGATCGCAACGGTCGGCTCGAGCTTGCGCGCAGCGCTTCCAGCAAAAGACGTGACGTTGCCGGCAGATGTGGCCTTGGTGGGCGCGGCGGTCGCGGCCCCCTTGGGCTCGCCAAGCGGGCGATCGCCGCCGCCGCCGAGGACGAGGGTCGGCTTGTAGCCGCGCGTCCAGCCGGTCGCCAGCAGGTTGGTCTTGCCTTCTTGGATGCCCTTGCCGAGTGCGGTGTTGGAGAAGTCCGACGTGTCGACATGGGCGAGGTCGTTGCGGCCAAGATAGGACACGGCGAGCTCGCGGAACACATAGTCGAGGATCGAGGTGGCGTTCTTGATCGCGTCGTTGCCGATGACGATGCCGGCCGGCTCGAACTTGGTGAAGGTGAAGGCCTCGACATATTCCTCGAGCGGCACGCCGTACTGCAGGCCGAGCGAGATGGCGATCGCGAAATTGTTCATCATCGCGCGGAAGGCCGCACCTTCCTTGTGCATGTCGATGAAGATCTCGCCAAGGCGGCCGTCACCGAATTCGCCGGTGCGCAGGTAGACCTTGTGCCCGCCGATGACGGCCTTCTGGGTGTAGCCCTGGCGACGGTTCGGCAGCTTCTCGCGCTCGCGGGTGACCTTCTCGATCACGCGCTCGATGATTTTCTCGGTGACGGCAACCGCCTGGGCGGCAGCCGGGGCCTGCAGCAGTTCCTCGACCGCATCCTCGTCCGCCTCGTCCTCGATCAGCGAGGCGTTGAGCGGCTGGGATAGTTTCGAACCATCGCGGTAGAGGGCGTTGGCCTTCAACGCCAGCTTCCACGAGAGCATGTAGGCAGAGCCGCAATCCTCGACGGTCGCCTCGTTCGGCATGTTGATCGTCTTGGAGATCGCGCCCGAGATGAACGGCTGGGCGGCCGCCATCATGCGGATGTGGCTTTCCACCGAAAGGTAGCGCTTGCCGATCTTGCCGCAGGGGTTGGCGCAGTCGAACACCGGCAGGTGCTCGGTCTTGAGGAACGGTGCGCCTTCGAGCGTCATCGCGCCGCAGACGTGGATGTTCGCTGCCTCGATGTCCTTCTTCGCAAAGCCGATGTGCTCGAGCAGGTTGAAGCTCATGTCGGCGAGCTGCTCGTCGGACACCTTCAGGGTGTCCTTCAGGAAGTCGGCGCCGAGCGTCCACTGGTTGAAGACGAACTTGATGTCGAAGGCACTCTTCAACGCGCCGTTGACGGCGGCGATCTTCTCGTCCGAAAAACCCTTGGCCTTCAGCGAGCCGGGGTTGACGCCGGGCGCCTGGTTGAGGTTGCCGTGGCCGACCGCATAGGCCTCGATCTCGGCAATCTGGGCTTCCGAGTAGCCGAGCGTGCGCAGCGCGTCGGGAACGGCGCGGTTGATGATCTTGAAGTAGCCGCCGCCGGCGAGCTTCTTGAACTTGACCAGCGCGAAGTCGGGCTCGATGCCGGTGGTGTCGCAGTCCATCACGAGGCCGATCGTACCGGTCGGGGCGATCACCGAGACCTGCGCGTTGCGATAGCCGTGCTTTTCGCCGAGCTCGACCGCCTTGTCCCAGGCGCTCATTGCGTGGACGATCAGGTCCTGGTCTGGGCAGTCGTCATGGAGGAGGGCGACCGGGTCGACCGAGAGATTTTCGTAGCCGGTCGTCTCGCCATAGGCGGCGCGGCGATGGTTGCGCATGACGCGCAGCATGTTGTCGCGGTTCGGTGCAAAGCCCGGGAAGGTGCCGAGCTCGCCGGCCATCTCGGCGGACGTCGCGTAGCAAACGCCAGTCATGATCGCGGTCAGCGCGCCGCAGATGGCACGGCCCTCGGCCGAGTCGTAAGGGATGCCGGACGACATCAGCAGGCCGCCGATATTGGCATAGCCGAGGCCGAGCGTGCGGTACTCGTAGGAGAGTTCGGCGATCTGGCGGGACGGGAACTGCGCCATCATCACCGAGATTTCGAGAACGATCGTCCACAGGCGGACGGCATGCTCGTAGTCGGCGATGTTGATGTTCTTCGTGGCTGCGTCCTTGAACTGCAGCAAGTTCAGCGAGGCGAGGTTGCAGGCCGTGTCGTCGAGGAACATGTATTCCGAGCACGGGTTGGATGCGCGGATCGGGCCGGCAGCCGGGCAGGTGTGCCAGTCGTTCATCGTCGTGTTGAAGTGCAGGCCCGGGTCGGCCGACGCCCAGGCGGCGTAGGAAATCGATTCCCAGAGGTCGCGCGCCTTCAGCGTCTTCATGACGCGGCCGTCCTTGCGGGCGGTCAGGTTCCAGTCGCCGTCAGTCTCGACGGCGCGCAGGAAGTCGTCCTTGATGGAGACGGAGTTGTTCGAGTTCTGGCCCGAAACGGTGAGGTAGGCCTCCGAATCCCAGTCCGTGTCGTAGGTCTTGAACTCGATGTCCTTGTAGCCCTGCTTGGCGAACTGGATGACGCGCTTGATGTAGTTTTCCGGAACCTGGTTCTTCTTGGCGGCGCGGATCTCGCGCTTCAGCGCCGGGTTCTCGTTCGGGTCGAAGCAGGCGTCGTTGTCAGCCGAGCAGTTGATGCAGGCCTTCATGATCGCCTTGAGGTGGCCGGCGACGATCTTCGAGCCGGTGACGAGCGCCGCGACCTTCTGCTCTTCCTTGACCTTCCAGTTGATGTATTCCTCGATGTCCGGATGGTCGATGTCGACCACGACCATCTTGGCGGCGCGGCGCGTCGTGCCGCCCGACTTGATCGCGCCAGCGGCGCGGTCGCCGATCTTCAGGAAGCTCATCAGGCCGGAGGAGCGGCCGCCGCCGGACAGCTTTTCGCCTTCGCCGCGCAGGTGCGAGAAGTTGGAGCCGGTGCCGGAGCCGTACTTGAAGAGGCGCGCCTCGCGCACCCACAGGTCCATGATACCGTTCTCGTTGACGAGGTCGTCCTCGACCGACTGGATGAAGCAGGCGTGCGGCTGCGGATGCTCGTAGGCCGACTTGGACTTCGTCAGCTTGCCGGTGAAAGGGTCGACATAGAAATGGCCTTGGCCGGGGCCGTCGATGCCATAGGCCCAGTGCAGGCCGGTGTTGAACCACTGCGGCGAGTTCGGGGCGACGCGCTGGGTGGCGAGCATGTAGGCAAGCTCGTCCTTGAAGGCGGAGGCGTCTTCTTCGCTGTCGAAGTAGCCGCCCTTCCAGCCCCAGTAGGTCCAGGTGCCGGCGAGACGGTCGAACACCTGGCGGGCGTCGGTCTCCGAGCCGTACTGGGCTTCCTTCGGCAGGTCCTTCAGCGCGTCGGTGTCGGGGACGGAGCGCCACAGGAAGGAGGGGACGTCGTTCTCCTCGACCTTCTTCAGGCGCGCCGGCACGCCGGCCTTGCGGAAATACTTCTGGGCCAGGATGTCGGCTGCGACCTGGCTGAACTGGGCGGGAACGTCGATGTCGGCGAGCCGGAAGACGATCGAGCCGTCCGGGTTCTTGATCTCGCTGGTGGCCTTGCGGAATTCGATCTCGGCATAGGCCGATTGGCCCTGCTTGGTGAAGCGACGTTCTATGCGCATGGTCCGTTGTCCTTCTGTCAGCGTTCCTGCGTACGTGTGCGCAGGCGCAATTGTTCCGCGCGGCCGCAATGTCTCGCAGCCTGCCCCAACTCTCTTCAATGTGTGCGGGAAACCCGATCTATCGAGACCCTGTATCTTGTGCTGAGTTTAGCTGCAAACACTAAATGTAGTGTAAACAACTTCTTTATTCCAGCCTCATGGGCCGCTTCGGCGATCAAGAAAACGTGCGCAAAACATCCCCTGCGGCGGCGGATCATCCACCTTGACGCATGGTCACCAATCGCGATTTCCTGATTTTATGAACCGGACTTTAAACTCTCCGGCCCAGCCGCCGTTGCAACTTAAGAACCATTAACGCCATGGCACCCGATTCCGTCAAGGGGTGGTTTGTGACGGATTTGTGGACGCTACATGTTGTGTGCGTTGCCTGTGGAAAATGGGGAGATCGTTCAAATGCTGCAAAATCAGGCGTTTCCGAGCGGATGATCACGGCGGGTGCGAGACAAGTGTGGATAGCCCAAGAAATAATGGGGCAAAACTAAGGGTAAAACCGCGCAACGCACATGGGGGGAATTGGCAACGGATCGGCGATGTGCATTCCCCGCGCTGTTTCACTAGGCCGATGGCTGCGCAGGGCCAGCCGCGTGACAAAATGGACGAGCGAACCGGCGGTTTCCTCTTTTCCATGGCCGCGTGCCCGCCAGCCTGGTGGCAGTTCGCGTCCGTCGCAAGAAGAGCGCCGCCAGACAGTGTTCGCTTCGATGTGTACAGCAGCCAATAGACGGCAATGCCGCCGTTGCCACGGCGGCATTGCAGGGCTGAAGCGTAGAAGGGCAGGGTGTTGGCAGGCGGTCAGCCGCGGGTGCCCTTGGCAATCGGTTCCTGGTAGCTGAAACCCATGTCCCAGGGGAAATAGATCCAGGTGTCCTGGCTGACCTCGGTGACGAAGGTGTCGACCATCGGCCGGCCCTTCGGCTTGGCATAGACGGCGGCAAAATGCGCCTTCGGCAGCATCGCGCGCACCTGCGCGGCGGTCTTGCCGGTATCCGTCAGGTCGTCGATGATCAGAATGCCTTCGCCTTCGTTCTGCAGCAGTTCCGGCGCGACGCCCTTCAGCACGTGCATTTCGCCCTGCGACACGTAGTCGTGATAGGAGGCGACGCAGACGGTCTCGATCAGGCGGATGTTGAGCTCGCGCGAGATGATCGCGGCAGGCACGAGGCCGCCGCGCGTGATGCAGACGATCGCCCTCCACTCGCGGTCGTTGTCGGACAGCCGCCAGGCAAGCGCCCGGGCGTCGCGGTGAAACTGGTCCCAGGATACGGGAAAGGCTTTGTCGGGAAGCGACATGGCGGGCTCCTATCGCCGGGCGTCCGGCGGAAATGCGGATGATCGGCCTTTTCTAGAGCAGTTGCATCGCGAAGGGAAACGGCGCAGTTGCGCCGTCGCCCGGTGATCCACAGCGAAGAGACGGAATCGCAGCCGGTTCGGAGGTGCAGCGGGCCGCGCCGTGCTCTAAATCAGCTTAGCGCGACATGATCGCCGGCACGCGCAGGTCCTTCATCATTGCGCTGGTGACGCCCCCGAACAGGCGGTGCCGCAGCCAGGAATGGCTGAAGGCACCCATGACGAGCAGATTGGCGCCGGTCTGGCTGACGCGGCGGTTGATGACGTGGGCGACCGTGTCCCCGCCGGAACTTACGGAATTGATGGACACCGTCAGGCCATGGCGCGTGAGGGTGGAGGCGATCTCGGCACCGGAGAAGGCGGCATGCTCCGAAGCGCTGTCGTGGGCGTCGACCGTGAAGATCTCGATCTCCCTCGCCTCCTTGAGCAGCGGCAGTGCGTCGAAGACGGCGCGGGCCGATTCGCGCGTGCCGTTCCAGGCGACCAGCACGCGTTCGGGCGTCTCGGGACCGGCGACGGCATCGGAGACGAGGCAGAGCGGCCGACCGCTTTCGTAGAGCAGGTCCTCGATGTCGGCGCGGGAAGGGCCGTCGCCGTTGGCGTCCAACTGCGCTGCCACCACCAGATCACTCGCCCGCGCACTGTCGATGACGCCGCTGGCACTATAGCCGGCGCTACCGGTGAAAAGCCGCCACTCGTGGGGGACGCCAGCGCGTTGGGCCAGGGTCCGGAAGGTTTTCTGGATCGTCCGCGAAACCGCCTGCGCCTGCGCCTGCTGTTCCATGATCGCGTTCGGATCGGGGAACTCCATCGGTGCAGCGATCGTGACGACGATCGGTGTCTCTGCGTGCACGCCGATCAGATGCGCGCCGTGCCGCTCGGCAAGCGCGAGCGCGTGCTGGGTCACCTTTTCAGCGTCTTCCGCAACACTGAGCACGGCGGTGATGGTCTTGTATGTCATTGCGGTCTCCATTGCGGTCGGGGTGCGCCGCGCCGAACGGAACAACCCTCCGGCAGCGGGTCGGTAACGCGTTGAATTTCTGCATGATCCTTCTCCCAAATCGCCTTCGATTCAAGAGGCATGCGGAATTTGGTCTCCTGTCGGCGTCGCAATCTGCGATGCTGACGCGGTCAGGCCAATGCAATCTGCGCCGCCGGTTGCAATCCGGCCTTGATGTCGGTCAAGTGGCGGCCTTGGCCGCCGCGATCTCAGCGATCATCGCCAGGATGTCCCTCTCGGCTGCAGACGCCGTGGCTTCTTCGCGGCTGCGGATGACGATTTCGGTCGAAAAGCGTGTTCCGTCGAACCGCGGATAGGAGCCGATCGAGGTTTCGGGATGGGCCCTCTGGATGGCGGTCAGCTGGGTGCCGATGTCGCCCTCGCCAAACGGGGAGGCGATGCTGCGGGAAAGCACCGGCGTCCCGGTCTTAAGCGTCGGCAGGAGGGATTCCAGCATCGCGACGAAGACCTGCGGTACCCCGGCCATCACATGCACATTGCCGATGCTGAAGCCGGGGGCGGTCGAGACGCTGTTTGGGATGTGTTTCGCGCCGACCGGCATCCGCGCCATCCGTTGGCGCGCCTCGTTGAATTCCATGCCGCGACGGGCATACATCGCCGCCATCAGTTCCATTGCGGCCGGATCGTGCGTGCAGAGTACGCCGAACGCCGCGGCGACCGCGTCGGCGGTAATGTCATCATGGGTAGGGCCGATGCCGCCGGAGGTGAAGACATAGTCGTAGCGGCGGCGCAGGGCGTTCAGCGCGTCGACGATCATCTCCTCGTCGTCGCCGACGATGCGCACTTCCTTGAGGTCGATTCCAGCGAGAAAGAGCATGTCGGCCAGATGGCCGATGTTGCGGTCCTTGGTGCGCCCGGACAGCAGTTCGTCGCCGATGGCGAGCATCGCGGCGGTGATGAGCTTGGCGGAAGTCATTGGGAATATTCCTTATTGTCGTTGATTCGTTCAACGCGGCGAAGTGATTGTCAATTCTGCGCGAACAGTCTGTTTCGGTGGCGGGCGCTGGCTTTGTCCCGGCATGTGCTCCATGTTCGCAGCTGCAGCAATCAGCGGAATGACCGCTACCTCTACGCAATGAGAGAAGAAGAATGGCAAAAGTACTGGTTCTTTACTACTCCGCCTACGGGCACATCGAAACCATGGCGAATGCCGTGGCTGAGGGCGCGAAATCCGCAGGCGCCGACGTCGCGATCCGGCGTGTACCGGAGCTGGTTCCGGACGAGGTCGCCAAGGCTTCGCATTTCAAGCTCGATCAGGCCGCTCCCATCGCCACGATCGATGAACTGGAAGAATACGACGCCATCATCGTCGGCGCCGGCACGCGCTTCGGCACCGTGGCTTCGCAGATGCGCAATTTCTGGGATCAGACCGGCGGCCTGTGGTTCAACGGCAAGCTCGTGGGCAAGGTCGGGTCTGCGTTCACCTCGTCCGCGACCCAGCACGGTGGCCAGGAATCGACCCTTCTGAGCTTCATCCCCACGTTCCTGCATCACGGCATGGTCGTTGCCGGCTTGCCTTACGCCTTCCAGGGCCAGATGGGCGTCGATGAAGTCAAGGGCGGCTCGCCCTACGGTGCTTCGACGATCACCGACGGCGACGGCTCGCGCCAGCCTTCGGCTGTCGAACTCGACGCCGCCCGTTTCCAGGGCGCCCACGTCGCAAAGCTCGCTGCGAAGCTCGCCGGCTGAGCTCACGCTATATATTGAAACCGAAAAAGGGCGCGCTCGGCCGAGCGCGCCCTTCTTCGTATGGTAAGCAGATGGGCAACCGCACAGGTGGGCGATCGCGACGTCAGCCCGAGACGATCTTCCCGTTGGATGCCACGAGCCGCCCGCCCTTGTAGACGTCCCGCGCCTTCGGTACCTCGACCACGGCCTGCGGGATGTGCGGTGCGTCGAGAACGACGAAATCGGCTCGTGCGCCCGGACGGATGCCGTAGTTCTCGATGCCGAGCGCCTTTGCCCCGGCCGCGGTCACGACGTCAAACGCGGCGGACAGCAGGTCATCGGTATAGAAGCCGGAGCGATAGGCGATGATCGAGGCCCGGCTGAGCATGTCGCCGTCGCCGAACGGCCACCACGAATCGCGGATGTTGTCGCTGCCGGAGAAAACGGTCACGCCCTCGCGTCGAAGAAGTGCCACCGGTGGAAAGGCGTGGTCGCCCGGCGCGTTGGTCATGATCGCGACGCCGGATCGGGCGAGCAGGGCGCCGGTGCGTTTCGCAAGATCTTCAACTACGTCGCCAAGGCCATAGGCGTGGCTGATCGCCACCTTGCCGTTCATGCCGAGCGCCTGTGTCCGTGCGCAAATCTGTTCGATCTCGAAGATGCCGAGCGTTCCCATGTCGTGCAGGTGGATGTCGACACCGACGCCGCGCCTCTCGGCAACACCGAACACGACGTCGAGGTGCCGCTCGACGTCCCGGTCGAAGCTCGCCGGATCGAGCCCGCCGACGAGGTCGGCTCCCATTCCAATCGCTTCGTCCAGTAATTCCGGCGTGCCCGGACTGGAGAGGATGCCGCTTTGCGGAAAGGCGACGAGCTGAATGTCGATACGGTCGCGATATTCGTCACGCACGGCGAGAATCGTCTCCAGCGACTTCAGGCCGACCGAGCCGTCGACCATCACATGGCTGCGCATGTGCGTGGCGCCGTTGGCAATGCACAGTTCGAGCTGGTTGCGGGCTCTCACCCCCATCGGCGCCGCCTTCGCCATGTTGTCCGCCTGGAACGCGACCCGCTCGCGGACGTCGAATCCGTTGGTGCAGGGACGGTGCGGCTTCCATTCGTCGCCATAGAAGCTGGTGTCCAGATGGATGTGCCCCTCGACGAGGCCGGGAATCACGAGGCGCCCGAGCAGGTCCACCGATGTTTCCCCGACGGCCGGCACTCCCGTGCTTTCGATCGCCCGAATCGTGCCGTTGGAGACACGAATGTCCACCAGGTGTCCATCAGTCTGCCTGGCGTTACGAAAGGTCGTTTCGGTTGTCATTGGAATCTCCTGGACGATGTGCAGGGCGTGCCGCCGCTGCAGCCGCGCGCATCTTCACAGCGCGCGCAAAACCTGTTCCCCGCCGGGGTTTGGCAGGGTCTGCACACAGTCAGCTTATAGGAAGAAGAAGTGGTGGGCGATGAGAGACTCGAACTCCCGACATCCTCGGTGTAAACGAGGCGCTCTACCAACTGAGCTAATCGCCCGCCGCGTTGGTGGCCGTGATCTATGCGGAACCGAATGAAACCGCAAGAGCCCTGATGATGTTTTTTGAGGATTTTTTTGCGGCCGGCTGAGCGGACGGGATAATGGCGTTGGCAACTCTGTAGGTCGATCCCCGCTCAAAATCGCCGGCATCCGGTTGATCGAGCGGACTTCGCCGCCCTGGGGCAGGGAGCCGGGGGCAGGGCGTCGGGGTCCGAGGCGAGATGTGGATAAGTGTCCGCTTGCCCATCCGGCGGCCGCGACGTTCAGCGGCTTCGTATTCTCGCTGGCAATTGTCGGCGCCTCACGCACGGGTGCGCTAGGGATATCCGTGCGAGGTTTTCAACAATTCGCGCCGTGTCATCGTTTTGTTTTCAAACCCGCTTGACACCCCAAAGCGAACCCCTTAGTTAGCCGCTCATCGAACGGCTTCGGCCGCTTCGGGAGGTGCCTCGGCATCGGACGTTTGAAAGAAATGCGGGTGTAGCTCAGTCGGTTAGAGTGCCGGCCTGTCACGCCGGAGGTCGCGGGTTCGAGCCCCGTCACTCGCGCCATTTCACTTGTCCTGATCGCCTGAAGGGGTATCATGGCCGCAACGGCCAACATGCGCGGGTGTAGCTCAGTCGGTTAGAGTGCCGGCCTGTCACGCCGGAGGTCGCGGGTTCGAGCCCCGTCACTCGCGCCATCGTATTTCCCATAGTCGATCTGATCTCTGTCGGAAGTGGTAAGGCAGCGCGACGGGCGCTGTTTCTTTTGGCGTCCGCAGCTTCGGGCTCCTGGCTGAGTCGAGCGGAACGTGGTGCGCGTTCTAGGGAGGCGGCGCACATCTTTGTGGCCCGCCGCGGCGACAGGCGATGCTCGGTGCTTTCGGCGCTTGCCCATGATGTTTGTCAGGTTCCATTTCTCGCCGAGGCGCGGGGCCGGCGAATTGTGCGCAATGATCGGGGTAATGCCGGACCAAAGCCTTGCGCGGGGGCGCTCACTGCGCTAACGACGTGCCGTTGCAACATACTTTCTCGGCTTGCGGTCATCAGGCCCGGGGGCGCTCATCCCGCGCCCGACGCAAGCAGGACGGACGACAATGACTGAACTTCTCGGATCCTACATCCCGATCGCCATCTTTATCGGTATCGCCCTCGTGATCGGCATCGCGCTGCTCATTGCGCCCTTTGCCGTCGCATACAAGGCCCCCGATTCGGAAAAGCTTTCGGCCTATGAGTGCGGCTTCAACGCCTTCGACGATGCGCGCATGAAATTCGACGTCCGCTTTTATCTGGTGTCGATTCTCTTCATCATCTTCGATCTCGAGGTCGCGTTTCTCTTTCCCTGGGCGGTCTCGTTCCATGATCTGGGCTGGTTCGGCTTCTGGTCGATGATGGTCTTCCTCCTGGTGCTCACCATCGGCTTCATCTACGAATGGAAGAAGGGAGCGCTGGAATGGAATTGACCTCCGGCACCACGCTCGTGGCCCCGCGGGCCAAGGGGATCATCGATCCCGCGACCGGCAAGCCGGTTGGCAGCGACGACGCGTTCTTCGGCGAGATCAACAACGAACTGGCTGACAAGGGCTTTTTGGTCACGTCCACGGACGAACTGATCAACTGGGCGCGGACCGGCTCGCTGATGTGGATGACCTTCGGCCTTGCGTGCTGTGCGGTCGAGATGATGCAGATGTCAATGCCGCGCTATGACGTCGAGCGCTTCGGTTTTGCGCCGCGCGCCTCGCCGCGCCAGTCGGACGTCATGATCGTTGCCGGCACGCTGACCAACAAGATGGCCCCGGCGCTGCGCAAGGTCTATGACCAGATGCCCGAGCCGCGCTACGTGATCTCGATGGGCTCGTGCGCGAACGGCGGCGGCTATTACCACTACTCCTATTCGGTGGTGCGCGGCTGTGACCGCGTCGTGCCGGTCGACATCTATGTGCCGGGCTGTCCTCCGACGGCGGAAGCGCTGCTCTACGGCGTGCTCCTGTTGCAGAAGAAGATCCGCCGCACCGGCACGATCGAGCGCTAAGGGCAGGGGACAGACACAATGAGCGAAGCTCTTCAGGAACTTGCTTCCTATCTCGGTGAGGTGCGCGGAAAGCTGATTTCTGCCACCAAGCTTGCCTATGGCGAACTGACCCTGACGACGACCCGGGACAATGTCATCGCGCTTCTGACGTTCCTGCGCGACGACGTGCAGTGCGGCTTCGTCAACCTCATCGATGTCTGCGGCGTCGATTGGCCGGCGCGCGAAGAGCGATTCGACGTCGTCTATCACCTGCTTTCCCCGCGGCAGAACATTCGTGTGCGGGTAAAGGTCGCGACCGGCGAGGACGAGCCGGTTCCCTCCGCATGCGGTGTCTATCCGGGTGCCGACTGGTTCGAGCGTGAAGCCTACGACATGTACGGCATCCTGTTCACCGGCCATCCCGACCTCCGCAGGATCCTGACGGATTACGGTTTCGAGGGCTATCCGCTTCGCAAGGATTTCCCGACCACGGGATTCGTCGAGGTTCGCTATGACGACGCGGTCAAGCGAGTTGTCTATGAACCGGTGCACCTTCGGCAGGAATTCCGCAACTTCGACTTCCTGTCGCCCTGGGAAGGCACGGACTACGTGCTGCCAGGCGATGAGAAGGCGAAGACGAATTGATTTCTGTGGCGCGCATCGGTTGATGCGGCGCCCATTGGAGCAGCGGTATGACGGAACACAACGTCCGCAACTTTAACATTAACTTCGGCCCACAACATCCTGCGGCGCATGGCGTTCTTCGCCTCGTGCTTGAGCTGGACGGCGAGGTTGTCGAGCGCGTCGATCCGCATATTGGCCTTCTCCATCGCGGCACCGAGAAGCTGATCGAGACGAAGACCTACCTGCAGGCCGTTCCCTATTTCGACCGCCTCGACTACGTGGCGCCGATGAATCAGGAGCATGCCTTCGCGCTCGCAGTCGAGCGGCTGCTTGGCGTCGAGGTGCCGATCCGTGGCCAGTTGATCCGCGTGCTCTACTCGGAGATCGGCCGCATCCTGTCGCATCTTCTCAACGTCACCACACAGGCCATGGACGTCGGCGCGCTGACGCCGCCGCTCTGGGGCTTTGAGGAGCGCGAAAAGCTGATGGTGTTTTACGAGCGCGCCAGTGGCGCGCGGATGCACTCGGCCTATTTCCGTCCCGGCGGCATCCATCAGGATATTCCGGACCAGCTCGTCGAGGACATCGGCAATTGGATCGATCCGTTCCTGAAGACGGTCGATGACATCGATGAACTGTTGACCGGCAACCGCATCTTCAAGCAGCGCAACGTCGATATTGGCGTCGTAAGTCTGGAAGACTGCTGGGCCTGGGGCTTCTCCGGCGTGATGGTCCGTGGTTCCGGAGCTGCCTGGGACCTGCGTCGCTCGCAGCCCTACGAGTGCTATTCGGAGCTCGATTTCGATATTCCGATCGGCAAGAACGGCGACTGTTATGATCGGTATGTCATCCGCATGATCGAGATGCGCCAGTCGGCGAAGATCATGCGCCAGTGCGTCGATCGCCTGCTGGGCGATGCCAGGGTCGGCCCGGTCTCTTCGCTCGACGGCAAGATCGTGCCGCCGAAGCGCGGACAGATGAAGCGGTCGATGGAAGCGCTGATCCACCACTTCAAGCTCTACACCGAGGGTTATCACGTGCCTGAGGGCGAGGTCTATGCCGCGGTCGAGGCGCCAAAGGGCGAGTTCGGCGTCTATCTCGTCGCTGACGGTTCCAACAAGCCGTACCGCTGCAAGATCCGCGCTCCGGGTTATGCGCATCTGCAGGCTATGGATTTCATCTGCCGGGGGCACATGCTGGCGGACGTCTCCGCCATCCTCGGGTCTCTCGATATCGTTTTCGGTGAGGTGGACCGCTGATGCGTCGCTTGAGCTTTGCCCTCGCAGCATTGATCGCCTCGTCATACGCGGCTAGCGCCCAGGACGCCGGAACCGGTCTCGATGCCGTGACCGGGCAGGGCGGCTCGCAGGCGCAGAATACCACGATGGCGCAGCTCCTCGCCGATGGTTACGAGATCAAGGGCACTGCTCAAGCCAGCAGCCGTTACATTGTGTTCATGCAGAAAGAGAAGTCGGCCTATGCCTGTCAGTTCGTCACCGTGACGACGACGCGCTGCGGGCTGATCAACTGAATAAGGCGCGAAAGAATGTCTGTTCGTCGATTGGCCGATGAGGCCGTCCAGCCCGCAAGCTTCGCCTTCTCCGAGGAGAATGCGGCCTGGGCGAAGGAAACGATCAAGAAATATCCGAAGGGCCGCGAACAGTCGGCCGTGATTCCGCTTCTGATGCGGGCGCAGGAGCAGGACGGCTGGGTCACCAAGGTGGCGATCGAGGCGATCGCCGACATGCTCGGGATGCCCTATATCCGCGTCCTGGAAGTGGCGACTTTCTACACCCAGTTCCAGCTGAAGCCGGTCGGGACACGTGCGCACGTTCAGGTCTGCGGCACGACGCCGTGCATGCTGCGCGGCGCCGAGGACCTGATCAATGTCTGCAAGCACAAGATCCATCCGGAGCCGTTTGAGACCAATGCCGGCGGCACGCTGTCGTGGGAAGAGGTCGAGTGCCAGGGTGCCTGCGTGAATGCGCCGATGGTCATGATCTTCAAGGACGCCTACGAGGACCTGACGCCTGCGCGGCTTGAAGAGATCATCAATCAGTTCGAGGCCGGTCGCGGTGCAGAGGTCAAGCCGGGTCCGCAGGTCGATCGCGTTCTTTCGGCGCCTGAGGGCGGCCCGACCACGTTGAACGGAGACGAGCCCTCGGCCGCAAAGTCCGCACCGCGCTCTAAAAAGAGCGCCGAGGAGGCCGTGAGCGTTCCTCCGTCGAAGGCTGCGCGCGTCAAGACGGACGCGGCCGAGACGAACCCGGCGCTCAAGACGCCCAAGAAGCCGCGCTGAAAGGTGAATCATGCTTAAGGATCAAGATCGCATCTTCACCAATCTCTATGGCCTGAAGGACAAGTCCTTGAAGGGAGCAATGGCGCGCGGCCATTGGGACGGCACCAAGCAGATTCTCGAAAAGGGCCGGGACTGGATCATCAACGAGATGAAGGCCTCCGGGCTTCGCGGTCGCGGCGGCGCCGGCTTCCCGACCGGCCTGAAGTGGTCCTTCATGCCGAAGGAGAGCGACGGCCGGCCGCACTATCTCGTCGTCAACGCCGACGAGTCCGAGCCCGGCACCTGCAAGGACCGCGACATCATGCGCAACGATCCGCATACGCTGATCGAAGGCTGCGTGATCGCCAGCTTCGCCATGGGCGCCCATACCGCCTACATCTACATCCGCGGCGAATACATGCGCGAGCGCGAGGCGCTGCAGGCAGCCATCGACGAGTGCTATGACGCCGGCCTGCTCGGCAAGAACAACAAAAACGGCTGGGACATCGACGTCTTCCTCCATCACGGCGCCGGCGCCTACATCTGCGGCGAGGAAACCGCGCTGCTGGAAAGCCTCGAGGGCAAGAAGGGCCAGCCGCGCCTGAAGCCGCCGTTCCCCGCCAATATGGGCCTCTACGGCTGCCCGACGACGGTCAACAACGTCGAATCGATCGCCGTCGCCCCGACTATCCTGCGGCGCGGGGCGAGCTGGTTCTCGTCGATCGGCCGCCCGAACAACGTCGGCACGAAGCTGTTCATGCTCTCCGGCCACGTCAACCGTCCCTGCACGGTCGAAGAGGCGATGGGCATCACCTTCCGCGAACTGGTCGACAAGCATGCCGGCGGCATCCGCGGCGGCTGGGACAACCTGCTCGCCGTGATCCCCGGCGGTGCGTCCTGTCCGGTCGTCAAGGCCGAGGACATCATCGACTGCCCGTTGGATTTCGACGGCCTGCGTGAGGTGAAGTCGTCCTTCGGTACCGCGGCAGCGATCGTGATGGATAAGTCCACCGACATCATCAAGGCGATTGCCCGCATCTCGGCCTTCTTCAAGCACGAGAGCTGCGGCCAGTGCACGCCGTGCCGCGAAGGCACCGGCTGGATGTGGCGCGTGCTCGAGCGGATGGCCAAGGGCCATGCGCAGAAGCGCGAGATCGACATGCTGTTCGACGTTTCCAAGCAGATCGAGGGTCACACGATCTGCGCGCTCGGCGACGCTGCGGCCTGGCCGGTTCAGGGTCTGATCCGCAACTTCCGCCCGGAAATCGAAAAGCGGATCGATCAGTACACCCACAGGGCGATGGCGCACGGGGCTGTGCTCGAGGCGGCGGAGTAGGGCGGTGACGAAGCCGGCGGACTGGAAGCAGCAGCGATCCAGGTCCGGCTGGCGGATCTGACGCCGGTGTGGCCGAAGACCTGAAGGATCCAGCCGAACTCGGCATCGACGGGCGCTGTTGCCCGCGACGCCGGGTGGAGCAGGCAAGCTGGCGAAGGCATGGAGCTGAAGCTCGCCTGAGACGGCAACGGAACGAACTGGCGCGGTCGGGGCGGGTGAGAACCTGTAACGGCCGCAAAGGATATGGCGCTTGCAAGTTTGCAAGCCTCGCGTGGAAAGCGGGAAGACGGATATGGCAATACTGAAAGTCGACGGAAAAGAGATCGAGGTTCCGGATCATTTCACGCTGTTGCAGGCGTGCGAGGAGGCCGGTGCCGAAGTTCCGCGCTTCTGTTTCCACGAGCGGCTGTCGGTGGCCGGCAACTGCCGCATGTGTCTGGTCGAGGTGAAGGGTGGTCCGCCGAAGCCGGCCGCTTCATGCGCGATGAGCGTGCGCGACCTGCGCCCCGGCCCGAACGGCGAGGCACCGGAAGTCTTCACCACGACGCCGATGGTCAAGAAGGCCCGCGAAGGGGTGATGGAGTTCCTGCTGATCAACCATCCGCTCGATTGCCCGATCTGCGACCAGGGTGGCGAATGCGACCTGCAGGACCAGGCGATGGCCTTCGGGATCGACAGTTCGCGCTATCAGGAAAACAAGCGCGCCGTCGAGGACAAGTACATCGGGCCGCTCGTCAAGACGATCATGAACCGCTGCATCCACTGCACGCGCTGCGTCCGTTTCAGCACGGAAGTCGCCGGCATCAGCGAGCTCGGCCTGATCGGCCGTGGCGAAGACGCGGAAATCACCACCTATCTCGAACAGGCGATGACCTCGGAGTTGCAGGGCAACATCGTCGACCTCTGCCCGGTCGGTGCGCTGACCTCCAAGCCGTTCGCCTTTACCGCGCGTCCCTGGGAGTTGAACAAGACCGAGTCGATTGACGTGATGGACGCCGTCGGCTCGGCAATCCGCGTCGATACTCGCGGCCGCGAGGTCATGCGCGTGCTGCCGCGGATCAACGAGGACGTCAACGAGGAGTGGATCTCCGACAAGACCCGCTATATCTGGGACGGCCTCAGAACCCAGCGTCTCGACCGCCCCTATGTCCGCAAGGACGGTCGCCTGCAGCCGGCGACATGGGCGGAAGCCTTTGGCGCCATCAAGGCAGCCGTAGCAGGCAAGCCGGGTGAGCGGATCGGTGCGATCGCCGGCGATCTCGCTTCGGTCGAGGAAATGTATGCGCTGCGCGAACTGGTGGCTTCGCTCGGCTCGGCCAATATCGATTGCCGCCAGGACGGCACCGCGCTGCACCCGGCCTTCGGCCGCGCCAGCTACATTTTCAACCCGACCATCGCCGGCATCGAGCAGGCCGATGCGCTGCTGATCGTCGGCGCCAATCCGCGCGTTGAGGCGGCAGTGCTGAACGCCCGTATCCGCAAGCGCTGGCGCATGGATGGCTTCCCGATCGGCGTGATCGGCGAGCAGGCTGAGCTGCGTTATGGCTACGAATATCTGGGCTCCGGACCGGAGACGCTTTCCGGGCTGCTGGACGGGACAAACAAGTTCGGCGAGACGCTGAAGAACGCGAAGCGCCCCATGATCATCGTCGGCCAGGGCGCCCTTTCGCGCGCCGACGGGCTGGCGGTGCTGGGCAATGTCGTGAAGCTCGCGGAAAGTGTCGGTGCGATTTCCGGCGAATGGAACGGGCTGGCGGTTCTCCACACGGCAGCGTCCCGCGTCGGTGGCCTCGACCTCGGTCTGGTGCCGGGCGAGGGGGGCAAGACGGCTTCCGAGATGCTGACCGAGACCGACGTTCTGTTCCTGCTCGGTGCGGATGAAATGGACTTCTCGAAGAAGACCGCCTTCACCGTCTATATCGGCTCGCACGGCGACAACGCTGCGCATGCCGCCGACGTCATCCTGCCGGGTGCGACCTATACGGAAAAATCGGGCACCTGGGTGAATACGGAGGGCCGGTCCCAGATGGGCAATCGCGCCGGCTTCGCCCCGGGCGAGGCTCGCGAGGACTGGGCGATCCTGCGTGCGCTTTCCGACGTACTCGGCAAGAAACTGCCGTTCGATTCGCTGGCGCAGCTGCGCGCCAAGCTCTATGCGGCCCATCCGCATTTCGCCGAGATCAACGAGATCGCTGCGGGCAACGGCGCAGATCTTGCGGCACTTGCGAAAAAAGGCGGGAAGATGACCAAATCCGGATTTGCTTCTCCGGTCAAAGACTTCTATTTGACGAACCCGATAGCGCGCGCCTCTGCGGTCATGGCCGAATGCTCGGCACTCGCCCGCAACAACTTCAAAGCCGCGGCGGAATAAGCGCAGGGAATAGGCACTATGGACGCTTTCATTTCGAGCTATGTGTGGCCCGCGGTCATCATGATCGCCCAGTCGCTGCTGTTGCTGGTCGCACTGCTTCTCTTCATCGCCTACATCCTGTTGGCCGACCGCAAGATCTGGGCCGCCGTGCAGATGCGCCGCGGTCCGAACGTGGTGGGCCCGTGGGGGCTGTTCCAGTCGTTCGCCGACCTTCTGAAGTTCGTCTTCAAGGAGCCGGTGATTCCGGCCTCCGCCAACAAGGCGATCTTCCTGCTGGCGCCGCTCGTCTCGGTGGTGCTGGCGCTGGCCACCTGGGCCGTGATTCCGCTCAACGAGAACTGGGTGATCGCCAACATCAACGTCGGCATCCTCTACGTCTTCGCCATCTCCTCGCTCGAGGTTTATGGCATCGTCATGGGCGGTTGGGCCTCCAACTCGAAATATGCCTTCCTCGGCGCGCTGCGCTCGGCTGCGCAGATGATCTCCTATGAGGTCTCGATCGGCTTCGTCATCGTCACCGTGCTTTTGTGCGTCGGCTCGCTGAACCTGACCGATATCGTCAACTCGCAGAGCACCGGCGTCGGCACGATGCTCGGTCTGCCGGCGTCTTTCCTGGACTGGCACTGGCTGGCGCTGTTCCCGATGTTCATCGTGTTCTTCATCTCGGCGCTCGCCGAGACGAACCGCCCGCCCTTCGACCTGCCGGAAGCTGAATCCGAACTCGTTGCCGGCTTCATGGTCGAGTACGGCTCGACGCCTTACATGATGTTCATGCTCGGCGAGTACGCCGCCATCTGCCTGATGTGCGCGCTGACGACGATCCTGTTCCTCGGCGGCTGGCTGCCTCCGGTCGACTTCTGGCTCTTCAACTGGGTGCCGGGCATCGTCTGGTTCGTGCTCAAGGCCTCGCTCGTCTTCTTCATGTTCGCGATGGTAAAGGCCTTCGTGCCACGCTACCGCTACGACCAGCTGATGCGTCTCGGCTGGAAGGTCTTCCTTCCGCTGTCGATCGCCATGGTTGTCATCGTTGCATTCGTGCTGAAGCTCACCGGGTGGACCGCATGACGGGCGCCCCAGGTTTCAGCTGCATTGGAGTTCGCTAATGGCTAGTCTCTCGCAAGCGGTTAATTCGCTGTTCCTGAAGGAGTTCGTCGGCGCGTTCATGCTGTCGATGCGCTATTTCTTCCGGCCCAAGGCGACGCTGAACTATCCCTTCGAGAAGGGGCCGGTATCGCCGCGCTTCCGCGGAGAGCATGCGCTGCGCCGCTACCCGAACGGCGAGGAACGCTGCATTGCCTGCAAGCTGTGCGAAGCGATCTGTCCGGCGCAGGCTATCACCATCGAGGCCGGTCCGCGCCGCAACGACGGCACCCGCCGCACGGTGCGCTACGACATCGACATGGTCAAATGCATCTACTGCGGTTTCTGTCAGGAAGCCTGCCCGGTCGATGCCATCGTCGAGGGGCCGAACTTCGAGTTCGCCACCGAGACCCGTGAAGAGCTCTACTACAACAAGGAGAAGTTGCTCGATAACGGTGACCGCTGGGAGCGGGAAATCGCCCGCAACATTGCAATGGATTCGCCCTACCGTTAAGTCGCGGGGCAGGTTCGATCGCTCTTGGGGCGACGGACGATCGAGTTGAGTTACGTGCTTGGTGGCGCAGGGCCGCCAAGCTTCGAAGGAAAGGCGGCAACGAGGCCGACCCTTCCGGGGAAGACGAAAAGGCACCAACATGGGTCTGCAGGCTCTCTTTTTCTATCTCTTCGCCTTCGTGGCGGTGGCGTCCGCGTTCATGGTGATCGCGGCGAGGAACCCGGTTTACTCCGTGCTCTTTCTGATCCTGACGTTCTTCAACGCCGCCGGGCTTTTCCTGCTGACCGGCGCCGAGTTCCTGGCGATGATCCTGCTTGTGGTCTACGTCGGCGCGGTCGCGGTCCTTTTCCTCTTCGTCGTCATGATGCTGGATGTCGATTTCGCCGCACTGCGCTCGGGCGTGATCGAGCACGCCCCGGTGGGCGCGCTGGTCGGTTTGGTGCTGGCGGTTGAACTGATCGTCGTCGTCGGTGGATCGACGCTTTCGCCGGAGATCGCGAGCAATTCGGCGATGCCGATCCCGCCGGTGACGGAACGCACCAACACGGCGGCGCTCGGCGACGTACTCTACACGCACTACGTCTATTTCTTCCAGATCGCCGGCCTCGTGCTTCTGGTCGCGATGATCGGCGCGATCGTGCTGACGCTGCGTCATCGCGACAACGTCAAGCGCCAGGATGTTTCCAGGCAGGTCGCCCGCTCGCCGGAAACCGCCGTCGAGGTGGTCAAGGTCAAGCCGGGCCAGGGTATCTGAGGCGCCGGACTTAAGGAATTCGCATCATGGAAATCGGTATTTCCCACTATCTCACGGTCAGCGCCATCCTGTTCACGCTCGGCGTCTTCGGCATCTTCCTCAACCGGAAGAACGTCATCGTCATCCTGATGTCGATCGAACTGATCCTGCTTTCCGTCAACATCAACATGGTCGCCTTCTCGGCCTTCCTGAACGACATCGTCGGCCAGGTCTTCGCGCTGTTCATCCTGACGGTCGCGGCTGCAGAAGCGGCGATCGGTCTTGCAATTCTCGTCGTCTTCTATCGCAACCGCGGCTCCATCGCCGTGGAAGACGTCAACGTGATGAAGGGTTGATCGGGTATGGATACCATCATCAAGGCAATCGTCTTCCTTCCGCTGATCGGCTTTTTGATCGCGGGTCTCGGCGGCAACACGATCGGCGCGAAAGCGTCCGAGTTCGTCACCTGCGCCTTCATGGTCATCGCCTGTGCGCTGTCCTGGCTGGTTTTCTTTCAGGTGGGGCTCGGCGAAGAGGAACTGATCAAGGTCTCGGTGCTGCGCTGGATCCAGTCCGGCAGCTTCGACGTCGAATGGGCGTTCCGCGTCGACACGCTGACGGCGGTGATGTTCGTCGTCGTCAACACCGTGTCGATGCTCGTGCATGTCTATTCGGTCGGCTACATGCACCACGACCCGCATCGCCCGCGCTTCTTCGCCTATCTGTCGCTGTTCACCTTCGCGATGCTGATGCTGGTCACGGGGGACAACCTCCTGCAGATCTTCTTCGGCTGGGAAGGCGTGGGCCTCGCCTCGTACCTGCTGATCGGCTTCTGGTACAAGAAGGCTTCGGCTAACGCGGCTGCGATGAAGGCGTTCATCGTCAACCGCGTCGGCGACTTCGGTTTCCTGCTCGGCCTCGCCGCCGTCTTCGTGCTGTTCGGCTCGGTCAACCTCGAGACGATCTTTGCCACGGCGGCCACCTATCTTCCGGCCGAGGGCGCCGCTGACGCCACGAATCCCGTCATCACACTGTTCGGCATGCAACTCGACAAGGCCGATGCACTGACGGGCGCCTGCCTGCTGCTCTTCATGGGTGCAATGGGCAAGTCGGCGCAGTTCCTGCTGCACACCTGGCTTCCGGACGCCATGGAAGGCCCGACACCCGTCTCGGCCCTCATCCATGCCGCAACCATGGTCACCGCCGGCGTCTTTCTCGTCGCCCGCATGTCGCCGCTGTTCGAACTGTCGCCCGACGCGCTGACCGTCATCACCATTGTTGGTGCGATCACGGCCTTCTTCGCCGCCACCGTCGGCCTCGTGCAGAACGACATCAAGCGCGTCATCGCCTATTCGACCTGCTCGCAGCTCGGCTACATGTTCGTCGCACTCGGCATCGGCGCCTACGGCGCGGCGATCTTCCACCTGTTCACCCACGCCTTCTTTAAGGCACTGCTGTTCCTTGGCGCCGGCTCGGTGATCCACGCCGTCGATGGCGAACAGGACATGCGCTACATGGGCGGCCTTCGCACGCATATCCCAATCACCTTCTGGATGATGACGATCGGTACGCTGGCGCTGACCGGCGTCGGCATCCCGGGCACCATGATCGGTTTCGCCGGTTTCTTCTCGAAGGACGCGATCATCGAATCGACGTTTGCCTCGCACAGCTCGGTTGCTGGCTTCGCCTTCACCCTGCTTGTCGTTGCAGCGCTGTTCACCAGCTTCTATTCCTGGCGCCTGGCCTTCATGACCTTCTTCGGCAAGCCGCGCGCCTCCTCCGACGTCATGCACCACGTGCATGAATCGCCGGCGGTGATGTTGGTGCCGCTCTATCTGCTGGCGGTCGGTGCGATCTTCTCGGGCTTCATTGCCGTCGATTACTTCTACGGTCACCACTATGCCGAGTTCTGGCAGGGCGCGCTGTTCACCGGTCCGGAGAACAAGCTGCTGGAGGAATTCCACCATGTGCCGCTGTGGGTGAAGTGGAGCCCGTTCGTCGCGATGGCGCTCGGCCTGTTCACCGCCTGGTACATGTACATCCGGCGTCCGGACCTGCCGAAGTACCTGGCAGACCAGCATCGCGGCCTCTACCAGTTCCTTTTGAACAAGTGGTACTTCGATGAACTCTACGACTTCCTGTTTGTCCGTCCCGCGCTCTGGCTCGGCCGGCTGCTGTGGAAGGGCGGCGACGGAGCGGTCATCGACGGCCTGGGGCCGAACGGTGTCGCGGCCCGCGTTCTCGACGTGACGAACCGCGTGGTTCGCCTGCAGACCGGTTACCTTTATCACTATGCCTTTGCGATGCTGCTTGGGATTGCGGCACTCGTTACCTGGATGATGCTCGGGAGTTCCCTCTGATGACCGATTGGCCTATTCTTTCCGCGGTCACCTTCCTTCCGCTGGTCGGCGTGGCGCTGCTGCTGCTGACGCGTGAGGATAGCCCCTATGGGCGGCGGAACATTCTCAACGTCTCGCTGCTGACGACGGTGTTCACCTTCGTTCTGTCGCTTTTCATCTGGGTCGGCTTCGACTATTCGAACCCCGGCTTCCAGATGGTCGAGAAGCATGAGTGGCTTGGCACCGGCATTGCCTATCATCTGGGCGTAGACGGCATCTCCATGCTCTTCGTCATCCTGACGACTTTCCTGATGCCCTTCTGCATCCTGGCTAGCTGGACATCGATCGAGAAGCGTCTGAAGGAATACATGATCGCCTTCCTGATCCTGGAAGTGTTCATGGTGGGCGTGTTCGTCTCGCTCGACATCGTCCTCTTCTACGTGTTCTTCGAGGCCGGCCTGATTCCGATGTTCCTCATCATCGGCGTCTGGGGTGGCAAGGATCGCGTCTATGCCAGCTACAAGTTCTTCCTCTACACGCTGCTCGGCTCGGTGCTGATGCTGCTTGCCATCATGGCGATGTACTGGCAGGCCGGTACGACCAGCATTCCGGAACTGCTGGCCTATGACTTCCCGCGCCAGATGCAGACCTGGCTGTGGTTGGCCTTCTTCGCCTCGTTTGCGGTGAAGATGCCGATGTGGCCGGTTCACACGTGGTTGCCGGACGCGCACGTCCAGGCGCCGACGGCGGGCTCGGTCATCCTGGCCGCCATCCTGCTGAAGCTCGGCGGCTACGGATTCCTGCGCTTCTCGCTGCCGATGTTCCCGCTTGCGTCTGATTTCTTCGCACCGTTCGTCTTCACGCTGTCGGTCGTCGCGATCATCTACACCTCGCTGGTCGCGCTGGTGCAGGAGGACATCAAGAAGCTGATCGCCTATTCGTCGGTCGCCCACATGGGCTACGTCACCATGGGCATCTTCGCGGCGAACGTGCAGGGCGTTCAGGGTGCGCTGTTCCAGATGCTTTCGCACGGTATCGTCTCCGGCGCGCTCTTCCTCTGCGTCGGCGTGGTCTATGACCGGCTGCACACCCGTGATATCGCCGCCTATGGCGGCCTGGTCAGCAACATGCCGAAATATGCGGTCGCCTTCATGATCTTCACCATGGCCAATGTCGGCCTGCCCGGCACCTCCGGCTTTATCGGCGAAGTGATGACAGTGATCGGTGTCTTCCGGGTCAACACCTGGGTTGCCCTGTTCGCGGCGACCGGTGTCATCCTTTCGGCGTGCTACGCCCTGTGGCTCTACCGCCGGGTGATCTTCGGAGCGCTGGAGAAGGAAAGCCTGAAGGCGCTGCTCGACCTGTCGGCGCGCGAGAAGGCGATCCTCTACCCGCTGGTCGCGCTGACGATTTTCTTCGGCGTCTATCCGATACCGGTATTCGACGTGACTGCAGCCTCTGTTGATGCGCTGCTGAACAACTACACTGCGGCCCTCGAAGCAGCGCAATCCGTTGCGCTCTCGGCGAACTGACGACGGGATCTTTCGAAATGACTGCTGAACTTATTCTTGCCAGCCTTCAGCTCTCGACGCCCGAGGTCATATTAGCCGCCGGCGCGCTGGCGCTGCTGATGATCGGCGTCTTCTCCGGAGAACGGTCGGCGACGACCGTGACCGGGCTTGCGGTTGCGCTTCTGATTTTCGCCGGCTTGTGGCTGGTGATGCGCGGCGGGGACGGCCTGGCCTATGGCGGCGCCTTCGTATCCGATCCGTTCGCACGCTTCATGAAGGTGTTGACGCTGATCGGTTCGATCACGGCGATGGTCATGACCGTCGGCCACGCGCGCTCGGAACAGATGGATCGTTTCGAGTTCCCGGTTCTGATCGTGCTTGCGACGCTCGGCATGATGCTGATGATATCGGCCAACAGCCTTTTGTCGCTCTACCTGGCGCTGGAGTTGCAGTCGCTGGCGCTCTACGTCGTTGCGGCAATCAACCGCGACAGCGTCCGTTCGACCGAGGCCGGCCTGAAGTACTTCGTGCTCGGCGCGCTGTCTTCGGGCATGCTGCTCTACGGCATGTCGCTCGTTTATGGCTTCACCGGCCACATCGGTTTCGAGCAGATCGCGGCAGCGCTTTCCGCCGAGGGGCGTTCGCTTGGCCTCGTCTTCGGCCTGGTGTTCATTCTCGCTGGTCTGGCGTTCAAGATCTCGGCGGTGCCGTTCCACATGTGGACGCCGGACGTCTACGAAGGTGCGCCGACGCCGGTGACGGCCTTCTTCGCCGCAGCGCCGAAGGTGGCGGCCATGGCCATGATCGTGCGCATCGTCATCGAGGCGTTCGAGCCGATCGTCGCCGACTGGCAGCAGATCATCGTGTTCATTTCGATTGCGTCGATGCTGCTCGGCTCCTTCGCCGCGATCGGTCAGCGCAACATCAAGCGCCTGATGGCCTATTCGTCGATCGGCCACATGGGCTATGCGCTGGTCGGCCTTGCTGCCGGCTCGATGGCCGGTGTGCGCGGCGTGGCGCTTTACATGCTGATCTACATGGTCATGACGCTCGGCACGTTTGCCTGCATTCTCGCGATGCAGCGTCGCCAGGGCGGCAATGTCGAGGGCATTGAAGATCTCGCCGGCCTGTCGACGACGAACCCGTTCATGGCATCGGTGCTGACGGTCATGATGTTCTCGTTGGCCGGCATTCCGCCGATGGCAGGCTTCTTTGCCAAGTATTTCGTCTTCATGGCGGCGATCGAGGCACACCTCTACGCACTTGCCATCATCGGCGTGCTTTCCTCGGTGGTCGGCGCCTACTATTACCTTCGCATCGTCAAGGTGATGTGGTTCGACGCTGCGACCGACGAGTTCGCCCGCACCCCGGGCGAGTTGAAGCTGGTCTTCGGCCTCGCCGGGCTGTTCGTCCTGGGCTACGTGCTGATCGGCGGTCCGATCGGCGACGCAGCCGAAGCCGCCGCGCGGACCTTCTTTTGACGCGCGGGGCGGGAACCGGCCGGCTGACGCTGGATGATTTCCGGCACGAAGCCTTGGTCGAAGCCAGTTCCACGAATACGGAATGTTTCGAGCGCGCCCGCAAGGGCGCGCTTTCCGGTCTCTGGGTCACGGCGGCGCGCCAGACCGGGGGCAGGGGACGGCGCGGTCGCCCATGGACGTCGGATGCCGGCAATCTCTATGCGTCGCTGCTGCTGATCGACCCGGCGCCAATCGATCGGCTCGGTTCGCTTCCGCTTGCGGTTGCCGTCGCCGTGCAGGCGGCCATTGCTTCTATCATGCCGCCCGGCTCGCCGCCGGTGCGCATCAAATGGCCGAACGACATCCTGGTCGAGCGCAAGAAGGTCTCGGGCATTCTAGTGGAGAGCGAGACGCTTGCCGATGGACGGCAGGCGATCGTGATCGGCTGCGGCGTCAATGTCGCGGTAGCGCCGGACGCGGGCCTCTATCCGATAGCCAGGCTTTCGGATTATGGTTGTACGGTCTCGCCGGCTGATCTCTTCGCTCATCTCTTTCGGGAGATGGCCGATATTCTCCGCTTGTGGGACAGCGCCAACGGTATCGGAGAGATCGTCGCCAGATGGCGCGCGGTTGCCGGTGGCATTGGGGAAATCATAACGGTCAATCTACCGAACCAGTCGATTTCCGGGCGATTCGTCGGAATTGACGATACGGGTCTGCTGAAACTGCAGACCGATGATGGCGGCACGCGGCTGATCGCGGCCGGCGATGTTTTTTTTGAGTAATCGGACCTTTACGCACAATGGCAAATCAAGAAGACCTGGTGTTCCTGCCGCTCGGCGGCGTTGGCGAGATCGGCATGAATCTCGCGCTCTATGGCTATGGCACACCGGGCAATCGAAAATGGATCATGGTGGACTGCGGCGTGACCTTTCCCGGTCCCGACCTGCCGGGCGTCGACCTGGTGCTCCCGGACATCCGCTTCCTCGCCGAGGAACGCAAGAACCTCAAAGGCATCATCATCACCCATGCGCACGAGGATCACTACGGCGCGCTGAACGATCTCTGGCCGGGGCTGAACGTGCCGGTCTATGCCTCGCCCTTCACCGCCGGCATGCTGGAGGCAAAGCGCGACTACGAGCGTAGCCGCACCGAGATCCCGGTGACGATCTTCAAGCAGGGCGACCGGATCAATGTCGGACCGTTCGAGATCGAGGCGATCGGCATGAACCACTCGATCCCCGAGCCGATGTCGCTGGCGATCAAGACGCCGCTCGGAACGGTGATCCACACCGGCGACTGGAAGATCGATCTGGAACCCTCGCTCGGCCCCTTGACGGACGAGCACCGTCTCCGCCAACTCGGCGACGAGGGCGTCCTGGCGCTCATCTGCGACAGCACCAACGCGCTGCGCGACGGTGTATCGCCGTCCGAACTGGAGGTTTCCGAGAGCCTGACGAAGATTATCGAAAGCGCGGAGGGGCGTGTCGGGATCACGACCTTTTCCTCCAATGTCGGCCGCATTCGGTCGGTGGCAAAGGCCGCCGAAGCTGCAGGGCGGGAGGTGCTGCTGCTGGGCAGTTCGATGAAGCGGGTGATGAATGTCGCACGCGACATCGGCTTGATGGAGGGTATCAAGCCGTTCATCGACGAAGACGAATTCAGCTACGTCCCGCGTGACAAGATGGTCGTCATCCTCACCGGCAGCCAGGGTGAGCCGCGTGCCGCGCTGGCGAAGATCGCGCGCGACGAGATGCGCAATGTCGCGTTTGTCGCCGGCGACACGATCATCTTTTCCTCGCGCGCCATTCCCGGCAACGAGAAGGCGATCAACGACATCAAGAACGGGCTGATCGACCAGGGCATTCATGTCGTGACCGACAGCGAGGCGCTGGTGCATGTTTCCGGCCATCCCCGCCGCACCGAGTTGCAGCAGATGTATGCCTGGACGCGGCCGCAGATCCTGGTACCGGTCCACGGGGAGGCGGCTCACCTCGTCGCCCACGCCGAACTCGCAGAGCAATCCGGCATCGCCAACGTTCCCCGTGTGCGCGACGGGCGCATGCTGCGGCTTGCGCCGGGGCTGCCGGAGGTGATCGACGACGTGCAATACGGCCGCATCTTCAAGGACGGCAACCTCGTCGGCGACTATGATGAAATGGGGATCGGCAACCGCCGCAAGCTGTCCTTCGTCGGCCATGTCGCCGTCAACATCGTGCTCGATTCGCGTCACGATTTTCTCGGCGATCCCGAGGTCGAGCCTTACGGGCTGCCACAGTTCGACGACGAGGGCGAGGACATGGGCGACACCCTCTATGACGCCGTTCTCGGCGCGGTCGAAAGCATCCCGCGGACACGGCGCAAGGATTTGGAAACGGTCCGCGAGGCCGTTCGCCGCGCCGTGCGTGCCACGGCCAACGAGGTCTGGGGCAAGAAGCCCGTGGTGACCGTCTTCGTGACAAGGGTTTAGTTGGGGTGAACGATGCCCCCGCAGCCCGAAGGTGCGGAATGGAGTTCGCTGGCTCCGAGCCGTCCATCAGACGCGGTGCGGCAGAGGAAGGAGTGTCAGGTGCTTGGACGTGTTAATCACATAGCCATTGCAGTCCCCAATCTGGCGTCCGCAGTCGCTTCCTACCGCGATGTGCTGGGTGCACGCGTGACCGCGCCACAGGCGTTGCCTGAGCACGGGGTCACCGTGGTGTTCGTCGAGCTGCCCAATACCAAGGTGGAACTGCTGGAACCGCTCGGCGAGGCATCGCCGATTGCCGCTTTCCTCCAGAAATCGCCCGCCGGCGGCATGCATCACATTTGTTACGAGGTAAGCGACATCATCGCCGCCCGCGACAGGCTCATTGCCGGCGGTGCGCGAGTTCTCGGCGACCGCAGCCCGAAAATCGGTGCGCACGGCAAGCCGGTCCTGTTCCTGCACCCAAAGGACTTCTTCGGCACGTTGATCGAGCTGGAAGAAGTGTGACAGTGCGCCGCTCGACACGGAATTTGAATTACGTCAACCGTGGGGGTAGAAGGGACGAGTTGTCCGGCGCCGCGGCATCTTCGCGAATGAGGGTCGCCGGTCAGAGCGGAGCTGTTCGTCTTCGCAGCATCACGTGCTCCGCCAACCTGGCGGCGCGCCGCACAGCGACCATTGAACGCCACTGCCGTTTGCCCGAGGGCGCGGCGCAACGGGTATAGCCATGCAGTTGTTTTCGATCCTGGCCGTCTATTTCATCATATGGTGGCTGACGTTGTTCCTTGTCCTACCCTTCGGGATGCGCACGCAGGCGGAAGAGAACGACGTGGTGCTGGGGACGACGGAAAGCGCACCGTCGAAGTTCCGCGGTGGCAAGGTCGTGTTCACTACCACGGTTGTGGCTGCGGTGATTTATGCGGTCTGGTGGGTGCTGTCGGTCGAACTGGGATATGGAATCGACGCAATTCCGCAGTTCTACCCGCGGTTCGATTGATCGCTATAGCCGTCTGCCGAAAGTGGAGCCGGTTTCGGCAGACATGCGAAAGAACCAGGACCAAAAGAGCGACAAGCGAATCTGAAAGATCGCGACGCTCTTTAGGGAACGGCGACTGTAGGCCGAAACTGGCCGCCGACGTGCGGGAAAAGTAGGGGCACAGTCCTCAGCCGAAAAGTCGCCCCATGGCCGAAGCCCCCAGAGACAGTCATCCCAGCGTCATGGAAGCCATCTAAAGCGTGTCTCCGATTGGAGAGACAAAGACATGCGAAAGCCCAACGCGGCAAACGGGTCTAAGACCGGAACGTGTCTGGAGCGGCGCATAGCGCCGTAAGAGAGCAAAAAAAAACAAGGCTAAAAGCCTTGTTCTTAAAGTGTCGCGTGATCTTTATCCGTTGCCGGTGGCAGCGTCTGCGCGCGCCAAAGATCTGATCCTCCCAAGACTTGACCGCGAAATGGCAAGGATTTGCACTCCCTGCCTCTTTTGTGGGCTGAAGCTAGCCCAAAGGTTGGGCGTTGTCATCTGGTTTTTTGCATATTTGACACACCGCGACAAAAATTTTTTCCGTTGACGGGATTGTGATGGTTCCGGTTCCTTTCCGGGCCTTTTTTGGTGTGAGGCGTCGAACCGGGCAGGCGGATTTTCGTTGTTGGTGGTTGCAACCCTGCGGAGCGTCCGGCTCGAGCGGTTGGTGGGGCCTCCGCTGTCTTGAAATTCTTGACTTGTTGATTTTGTTTCGATTTTCCTCGCCCATCGAAATCAAACGGACACTCGTGCAATGCGCGACAGACTTTCAGAGCTTCTCGTCTCCCATCGCTGGGAGCAATTTGTCATTGCAGTCATTCTCGCAAACGCGATCACGCTGGGACTGGAGACGTCCGCAGTCATTATGGCCGACTATGGGAGGCTTCTCCATCTCGTCGACCATGTGATCCTCGGCTTTTTTGTCCTGGAGATCGGCCTCCGGCTCTTCGCGTTCCGATCGTCCTTCTTCCGGGATGCGTGGAGTCTCTTCGATTTTGCCATTGTGGCAATCGCGATTTTCCCGACGTCCGGTGCATTCTCGGTTCTCCGGTCCTTGCGCATCCTGCGGGTGCTCCGGCTCATCTCCGTCATTCCTTCGCTGCGCAAAGTCGTTGGCGGATTGATCGTCTCTCTGCCGGGACTGGCCTCGATCTTCGTCTTGCTGATGCTCGTCTTTTATATTTTTGCGGTCATGGCCACCAATCTTTATGGTGCGGCCTTCCCTGAGTGGTTCGGGACCATCGGCGCTTCGTACTACACGCTGTTCCAGATCATGACGCTGGAAAGCTGGTCGATGGATATCGTGCGCCCGATGATGGAGGTCTACCCCAACTCGTGGACCTTTTTCGTGCCGTTCATCGCCTGCACGGCCTTCACGGTACTCAATCTGTTCATCGGCGTGATCGTTTCGGCGATGCAGGATCAGCATGAAACGGTGGCGGAGGCGGATCGCGCTTCGATGCATTCCGAGGCGAGCCTTCTGCTCGACGAAATCCGGGCCCTCCGCCAGGAAGTCCGGCAACTGCGGCGGGAGCGCGAGCACGAACACGCCTGAGGAAAGGGCGTGTCGGGTTTGGCGATGCTTTCGTCGCAGCCGTGCGGGTTTCCTTCCGCCAGCGAAGCGTTTATGTACGCATCAAACCAACGTCTTTTCGCCCGATTCCCCAGCTAGGCGAAACCTGTCTTTTTGGAACCCGTCATGCGCCTTTCCCGCTTCTTCATGCCCATCCTCAAGGAAAACCCCAAGGAGGCGGAAATCGTCTCGCACCGGCTGATGCTGCGCGCGGGGATGATCAAGCAGCAATCCGCAGGCATCTACACCTGGCTGCCGTTGGGAAAGCGCGTTCTCGACAAGGTCAATGCGATCATCCGCGAGGAGCAGAACCGTTCCGGCGCCATTGAACTGCTGATGCCGACCCTGCAGTCGGCCGAACTCTGGCAGGAAAGCGGGCGCTACGACGCCTATGGCAAGGAGATGCTGCGCATCAAGGACCGGCAGGACCGGCCGATGCTCTACGGCCCGACCAACGAGGAGATGATCACGGACGTGTTCCGCTCCTACGTCAAGTCCTACAAGGACCTGCCGCTGAACCTCTATCATATCCAGCTGAAGTTCCGCGACGAGATCCGTCCGCGCTTCGGCACCATGCGTTCGCGCGAGTTCCTGATGAAGGACGCCTATTCCTTCGACTTGACCCGCGAAGGCGCCGAGCACGCCTATAACCGCATGTTCGCGGCCTATCTGCGCACCTTCACGCGCCTGGGACTGCGCGCCATTCCGATGCGCGCCGATACCGGCCCGATCGGCGGTAATCTCAGCCATGAGTTCATCATCCTGGCCGACACCGGCGAATCCGAAGTGTTCTGCCACAAGGACTTCCTCGGCTTCGACATTCCGGGCGTGGACACGAACTTCGACGACGTCGCCGGTCTCAAGGCGATCTTCGACAAGTGGACCTCCCGCTACGCAGCGACTTCGGAGATGCACGACGCGGCCGAGTTCGATGCGATTCCGGAAGGCGAGCGCGTTTCCGCTAGGGGTATCGAGGTCGGACACATCTTCTACTTCGGCACGAAGTACTCCGAAGCCATGGGCGCCAAGGTGCAGGGGCCGGACGGCAAGGAACATATCGTGCATATGGGCTCCTACGGCATCGGGCCGACGCGCCTGGTGCCGGCGATCATCGAGGCTTCGCATGACGAAAACGGCATCATCTGGCCGAAGTCCGTGGCGCCCTTCGAGGTCGTCATCATCAACATGAAGGCCGGTGATGCCGCCTGCGATGCGGCCTGCGAAACGCTGTATGGCGCGCTGTTGAAGGCCGGCGTCGACGTGCTCCTGGACGACAAGGACGAGCGGGCCGGCACGAAGTTCGCCACCGCCGACCTGATCGGCGCGCCGTTCCAGGTCATCGTTGGTCCGCGTTCGGTCGCCGCTGGCGAGGTCGAACTGAAGGACCGCAAGACCGGAGCGCGCGAAACGCTCACCATCGATGCGGCAATCGCCCGACTGACGACTGGCGTTTGATCTGAAAATCGGAGCCGAACATTCCGCAAGGAGCGCTCCGATTGCAGCTGATACAGATTCCTTGCGCGTCCGGCCGGACGCGCAGCGCAAATAGAGACTGATCCGGAGGCATCATGGCGGAAGCGACGGGCGAGGGCACCGTGGGACCGGCGGAAAAAACGCCCGCGATCCGGCCGTTTTCCGGTTTCGAGCGCATGGTTGCCTGGCGCTATCTGCGCTCGCGGCGCAAGGAGGCGTTCATCTCGGTCATCGCCGGGTTCTCCTTCATCGGCATCATGCTCGGCGTCGCGACGCTGATCATCGTCATGGCGGTGATGAACGGTTTCCGCACTGAACTCATTTCCCGCATCCTTGGCATCAACGGCCACATGATCGTCCAGCCGATCGACGGGCCCTTCGACAATTACGCGGATCTGGCTGCACGGTTTTCCAAGGTGCCCGGCATCAAGCTGGCAATTCCACTGGTCGAGGGACAGACGCTGGCCTCCGGCAAGGGGGGGGCAGGAACCGGAGCGCTCGTGCGTGGCGTCCGCGCCGACGACCTGGCGAAGATGAAGGCCGTTTCCGACCATATCAAGTCGGGCGACCTCGTCGGCTTCGCCGCCGGTACCGGTCTTGCGATCGGTGCCCGCATGGCCGAACAACTCGGCATCGTCGCCGGCGATACGATCACGCTGGTCGCACCCGAAGGCGACGTGACCCCGCTGGGTGTCAATCCCCGTGTGAAGACCTATCCGGTCTCGGCGATCTTCGAGATCGGCATGTCGGAATATGATGCCTCGATCATCTACATGCCGCTCGAGGAGGCGCAGCTCTATTTCAACGCCGACGGTCTGGTGCAGTCGATCGAGCTGTTCGTCGACAATCCTGACGACGTCGACGCGCTGCGCCAGCCGATCGAGGCCGCCGCCGAGCGCCAGATCTATGTGACCGACTGGCGGCAGCGCAACCGGACGTTCTTTTCCGCGCTCGAAGTCGAACGCAATGTCATGTTCATGATCCTGACGCTGATCGTCCTGGTCGCTGCGCTCAACATCATTTCCGGGCTGATCATGCTGGTGAAGGACAAGGGGAGCGACATCGCCATTCTGCGGACGATGGGGGCAACCTCGGGCGCCATCATGCGTATCTTCTTCATGACGGGGGCGACGATCGGGACCGTCGGCACGATCGCCGGCGTCATTCTCGGCGTGGTGGTTTGTCTCAACGTCGAATCGATCCGGCAGTTCTTTTCATGGCTGTCCGGTCAGACCCTGTTCGACCCCGAGCTTTACTTCCTCAGTCAGCTGCCGGCCGACATGAACCTGGGCGAGACGGTCTCGATCGTCGTGATGGCGCTGGCGCTGTCGTTCCTGGCGACCATCTTTCCCGCCTGGCGCGCCTCGAAGCTCGATCCGGTCCAGGCCCTGCGGTACGAATAGGAAACCACGATGAACGCGCGCGTCACATTGCAGCTTTCCGGCGTGGAGCGCCATTACGGCCAGGGCGACACGCTCCTGAGCATCCTCAAGGGAGCGGATTTCGAGCTGCGCAGCGGCGAGACCGTCGCCATGGTGGCGCCGTCGGGAACGGGCAAGTCGACGCTGCTGCACGTGGCGGGCCTGCTGGAAAAACCGGATGCCGGGGATGTCGTCATCAATGGCCGCCCCTGCGCGGGTTTGAACGACGACCAGCGCACCGCCATCCGCCGCAACGATATCGGCTTCGTCTACCAGTTCCATCACCTCCTGCCGGAATTCTCCGCGCTGGAGAACATCATGATGCCGCAACTGATCGCGGGGCTTCCCAAGGCTGAGGCGCGGGAGCGGGCGAGCCAGTTGCTCGACTACATGCGGATCGGCCATCGCGCCGAGCATCGGCCGTCGGAACTGTCGGGCGGCGAACAGCAGCGCGTGGCGATCGCTCGCGCTGTGGCCAATGCCCCGCTGGTGCTGCTGGCCGACGAGCCGACCGGCAACCTTGACCCGGAAACCGCTGGCTATGTCTTCGAGGCGCTAGAAGCCCTTGTTCGTCAATCGGGCCTTGCCGCGCTGATTGCCACCCACAACCACGAACTCGCATCCCTGATGGATCGCCGCGTGACGATCGAGGATGGCAAGGTCCGCGAGTTGACCTGACGGGATCCGGGTCTCGGTAAAGATCGGGGCAGGCCCCGCAATAGCTGGCCCGTTTTCGGAGATCGGATCCGTCTATTGTGATGCGAAGCCGCAAGCCCTCTGGCCGGTCTCGTCGTTCCAATCCTCCAACGTGATCTGCGCACCCGCCGTGGTGATCGGCTTTCCGTTCGCGGTGCCCTTGCCCGTCAGGACGTTGAGGTCGCATTCCCTCGTGTTATCGTTATCGAGGGTGTCGTAGGACGAATAGGTGTAGCCGGCGACGACGAACCGGCCGCTGCGATAGGCGAGTGTCAGGCTCTGGCTCCAGCGATCCCGCCCGACCGAACTGTTCTGTGAAGTGAGTTTGATCGAACCGTTCGCCAGTGCTGCGACGGCCGGCTCCTGGCCGAACATCGTCAGGTTGCCCCAGATTTTGTTCGGGGCCGAAACCTTCAGTTCAAGCCGCGATTCGCTAGGGTTAGCGAGGTAGATAAAGACGCCGTTGTCCTCGTCGCTTCCATCGGCCGGGCGGGCGATCAGCGCCAGGTCGGTATTGCCGTCCCTGTTCCAGTCACCGGTTGCCGCCGCGACGATCCGGTCCGCGGGAAAGCCCTCGGCCGCGGCAGCGCATGGGGCCAGCATGGCAATCATGAGTGGTAGCAAGAACTTCATCAGGTCACCCCGCGTCGATCGGGCAATCAGCATAGAAAATTGTGCCGATGCGGTCCAGCTGCGACCCCAGGATGCAGAAACGCCTTCGCCGAACAAACGAGGACTTGACGCGGGAACAAAACAAGAACAAAATAGATTCATGTTGAGAAAAGGAGCCATACGATGACCGAATTCATGCGTGATGTCGCAGCTTTTGCCTCCATTACAATGTTTGTAGCGAGCCTCACGGTGCTGGCCCTCGGGTTGTAAGGGCATCCGGCGTCGGTGTCCTCTTCCAGGTCCAGCCCCGGTGCGAGCAGGGGATAAATGTCGCCCGATCGGCGTCCCGCTGGACATTCGCTGCAGGAATCCGCTTATCCTTCCGGCTTGTTGAATCGAGGTGGCGAGCATGGCGGATATAGCGGCGACGGAAGCAGGGCGCGGAGACGTGCAGTTCGTGCATCTGCGCGTGCATTCGGCCTACTCGCTGCTCGAAGGCGCGCTGCCGATCAAGAAGATCCTCGGCAAGGCCGTCAGCGACGGCCAGCCGGCGATCGCAATCACCGACACGAACAACCTGTTCGCCGCCCTCGAGTTTTCGCAGAAGGCGGTGGCGGACGGCATCCAGCCGCTGATCGGATGCCAGCTTGCAATCGACATGGAAGACGAGGGCGAGGGGGAGCGGCGCAGCCCGGCGCAGACGCTTGCCAAGCTGCCGTCCCTCGTCATTCTGGTCGCCACCGATGCCGGCTACGCGCGTTTGATGGATCTTGTCAGCCGCGCTTATCTGGAGGGCGAGGGCGGCCAGGCGATCCATATTCGGCGGTCGTGGCTCGACGAGGGCACGGAGGGACTGATTGCCCTGACCGGGGCGTCCACCGGACCGGTCGACATGGCATTTGCTGCCGGGCAGCCCGCGATGGCAGAGGACCGGCTAAGGGAACTCAAGCATCGGTTCGGCAACCGGCTCTACGTGGAACTGCAGCGCCACGCCGGCTATGACCGGCGGCACGAGCGGCGGATGATCGAATTGGCCTATGCCCATGATCTGCCTCTCGTTGCGACGAACGAGCCCTTCTTCCCGTCGCCGGACGACTATGAGGCGCATGACGCGCTGATGGCGGTGGCACACAACGCCATGGTGTCGGACGACAATCGCTTCCGGCTGTCGCCGGACCATTATCTGAAGAGCCGGGCTGCGATGGCGGAGTTGTTCGCCGATCTGCCGGAGGCGCTCCAGAATACGGTCGAGATCGCCCAGCGCTGCAACTTTGTGCTCAACACGCGCGCGCCCATCCTGCCGCGCTTCACCGGCGCCACGGCCGATCCGGAGGAAGCCGAGCGGGCCGAGGCTGCGGAACTGCGCCGCCAGGCGGTGGAGGGGTTGGAGCGGCGCATGGCCTCGCTCGGCCTTTCGTCAGGTTTCAGCGAGCAGGATTACCGCGAGCGGCTGGATTTCGAACTCGGCGTCATCGAACGCATGAAGTTCCCCGGCTACTTCCTGATCGTTGCCGACTTCATCAAGTGGGCGAAGGACCAGAACATTCCTGTTGGTCCGGGACGCGGTTCCGGCGCCGGCTCGCTGGTGGCCTATGCGCTGACGATCACCGACGTCGATCCGTTGCGCTTCTCGCTGCTGTTCGAGCGCTTCCTCAATCCGGAACGCGTCTCGATGCCGGACTTCGACATCGACTTCTGCCAGGACCGGCGCGAAGAGGTGATCCGCTACGTCCAGCGCAAGTACGGCCGCGAGCAGGTGGCGCAGATCATCACCTTCGGGTCGCTGCAGGCGCGCGCCGCATTGCGCGACGTCGGCCGCGTGCTCGAGATGCCCTATGGCCAGGTCGACAAGATCTGCAAGCTCGTGCCGAACAATCCGGCCAACCCGACGCCGCTGTCGAAGGCGATCGAGGAGGAGCCGAAGCTGCAGGAGGAGGCGGAGAACGAGCCAGTTGTCGCCCGCCTGCTCGACATCGCCCAGAAGATCGAAGGGCTCTACCGGCACGCCTCGACGCATGCCGCCGGCATCGTGATCGGCGACCGGCCGCTGTCACGGCTTGTGCCGATGTATCGCGATCCGCGTTCCGACATGCCCGTCACCCAGTTCAACATGAAGTGGGTCGAGCAGGCGGGGCTGGTGAAGTTCGACTTTCTCGGATTGAAGACGCTGACGGTGCTGAAGACGGCCGTCGACTTCGCCCGCAAGCGCGCTATCGAGATCGAGCTCGAAAGCCTGCCGCTGGACGACGAGCTGACCTACGAGATGCTCTCGCGCGGTGAAACGGTCGGCGTGTTCCAGGTGGAAAGTGCCGGCATGCGCAAGGCGCTGATCGGCATGCGGCCCGACTGCATCGAGGATATCATCGCGCTCGTCGCGCTCTACCGGCCGGGGCCGATGGAGAACATTCCGGTCTACAACGCCCGCAAGCACGGCGAAGAGGAGATCGAGTCGATCCATCCGATGATCGACCATCTCCTGAAGGAGACCCAGGGCGTCATCGTCTACCAGGAACAGGTGATGCAGATCGCCCAGGTCCTGTCCGGCTACTCGCTCGGCGAGGCCGACCTTCTGCGCCGCGCCATGGGCAAGAAGATCAAGGAGGAGATGGACAAGCAGCGCGCCCGTTTCGTTGACGGCGCGGTGAAGAACGGCGTCTCGAAGCCGCAGTCCGACCTCATCTTCGACCTCCTCGCCAAGTTCGCCAACTACGGCTTCAACAAGTCGCACGCCGCCGCCTACGCGATCGTGTCCTACCAGACCGCCTATCTGAAGGCTCACTATCCGGTCGAGTTCCTCGCCGCGTCGATGACCTACGACATGGCGAACTCGGACAAGCTGAACGATTTCCGCCAGGATGCCGGCCGCCTCGGCATCACGGTCGTGCCGCCGTCGATCCAGACCTCCTACGCCCATTTCGAGACCGGCGAGAATCGCATCTACTATGCGCTCGCCGCCATCAAGGGCGTCGGCGAGGGGGCGGTGCAGCACATTGTCGAGGTGCGCGGCGATCGGCCGTTCGAGAGTCTCGAGGATTTCTGCCTGCGGATCGACCCGAAGCAGGTCAATCGCCGGGTTTTTGAGAGCCTGATCTGCGCCGGCGCCTTTGACTGCTTCGGCCACGACCGCGCCGCAATGATCGCCGGCCTCGACCGGCTGCTCGGCTATGCCCAGCGCGCCCAGGAGAACAAGACGAGCGGCCAGAGCGACATGTTCGGGGCGGGTGCCGCGACCGGGCCGGAGGTGATCTCGTTTCCCTCCTACGCGCCGTGGCTGGCCTCGGAGAAGCTGCATCGCGAGTTCCAGGTGCTCGGCTTCTACCTGTCCGCCCACCCGCTCGACACCTACAATGCGATGCTGTCGAAGATGCGGGTGCAGAACTTCGGCGATTTCGCGGTCGCGGTGAAACAGGGCGCGACCGCGGGCCGGCTGGCGGGCACCGTGACTTCGAAGCAGGAGCGCAAGACCCGCACCGGCAACAAGATGGGCATCGTCGCGTTCTCGGACGCGTCCGGCCAGTTCGAGGCGGTGCTGTTTTCCGAAATGCTGCACCAGTATCGCGACCTGCTCGAGCCGGGCAAGTCGCTGGTGATGACGGTGCAGGCGGAGGAGCGTCCCGAGGGCATCGGCCTGCGGATCCAGACGCTGCGCTCGCTCGAGGAGGAGGCGCTGCAGCAACAGAAGGCGCTACGGGTCTATGTCCGCGATTCGGGGCCGTTGCGCTCGATCGCCGCCCATCTCAACGCCAAGGGTGACGGCCTGGTGTCCTTCATCGTCATCAAGGACGACGGCCAGCGGGAGATCGAGGTGGAACTGAGCGAGCGCTATCGTATCTCGCCGGAAATCGCTGCCGCCCTGCGCTCCGCACCCGGTGTCATCGACGTGGAGGTGGTGTGATGGCGGCATCTGCCAGGCTTGTGTGCCGAATAAGCCGACGAGCCTCTTGATCCGGCCGGAGACCTCGGCTACCGACGCATCCAGGCGGACGTGGCGAAACTGGTAGACGCAAGGGACTTAAAATCCCTCGGAGTGATCCGTACGGGTTCGACCCCCGTCGTCCGCACCAAGATCAAACTGTAGAAACAGCTGTGATGTTGCCCGGCGCGACTTGCCTCAAGGGGCGATCGAGAACTTCTGGTCTGACAGGGCAACGGCGCCGCTGAGCGCGTCGCGAAAGCGGTAGCGCAGCACGTAGTCGCCGGCCGGAGGGCCCTCGACGTTCAGCGTCAGCTTGGCGAAGACCTCTTGGTTGCGCACGAACCCGCGGAAGGTGAAGGAGCCGAAGGCCTTCTGTTCGGCGAGCGTGTCGCCCTTGTTGTTCAAGAGCTCGAGGTCGACCGTGAACTGCGCCTCCATCCGGCCACCCTCGATCGGCCGCCAACTGAGACCGACCGGCTCGACATAGGAGATCAGCGGCTCTCCGGGTTTGTAGGTGGACGTCGGCCGCGGCGCATACATGCCGTAACCCTCGGGCGGCTCGGCCACGAAGGCGGCCTTGCCGATCGTGAAGGGAAGCGTGGCGGCAAAGATACCGAACGCGTCGCGCATCGTGCCGTGGGCCCCGACCGGATCGCCAGAGGTTGCCAGTTGCTCCGCCTTTGTCGCCGCGTCGACCAGAGGGCCGGCCTGGGCCGCCGACCCCCACAATCCGGCCGCGACGGCAAGCGATATCAACACACAAGGTTTGGCTGGCATGCGGCTCCCCCGGATCGTTGTCCGCGAAGGATGCGCAGGTGCCGGCGGGCAGTCAAGAAGGTGCTTTAGCTCTTCCAGAACAACGGCGTCAGGATGACGAGCACGGTCAGCACTTCGAGGCGGCCGAGCAGCATCAGGAACGAGAGCGTGTAGAGGGCGGGATCGTTCATATTGGCGAAGTTGCCCACCGGCCCGATCGCAGGGGTGACCCCGGGGCCGACGTTGGAAAGGGCGGTGGCGGCCGCGGAGATCGCGGTCAGCGCGTCGTAGCCGAGCAGTCCCATGACGATGCTGCCGGCCGCACACAGCATGATGTAGCTGATGAAGTAGAGGAACACGTTGCGCTGGACGTCTGCGTCCACCGTCATTGAACCGTAACGCACGGCGTGAATGCCGTTCGGGTAGATCAGCCGGTTGAGGCCGGAGCGAACGAAGTTGAAGAGGATGATGATGCGGTAGGCCTTGATGCCGCCCGCGGTCGAGCCGGAACAGCCGCCCATGAACGTCGCCACGAAGGCCAGCACGACGATGAAGCTGCCCCAGGCCGTATAGTCGTCGCTGACAAAGCCGGTGGTCGAGAGAATGGAGGTTACGGTGAAGAAGGAATGCGCCATGGCCTCGTGGAACGGCACGCCGTTCTGCAGTCGCTGGTAAAGGCTGGCAGCGAGGGCAAAGAACAGCACGTAGCCGAGAAAGACGACGATCTGCGGATCCTTCAGGCTGTGCAGTCGTCCACGCACGATGAACAGGATCAGGATGGAGAAGGGAAGGCTGCAGAGCGTCATGTAGAACGACGCGGCCCAGAGAATCGGCAGGCTGTTGTAGTAGGCGAAGGAAGCGTCGCGGGTGGAAAGACCGCCGGTTGCCACCGTCGACATCGCATGGTTGATCGCGTCGAAACGGTTCATGCCCAGCACGTTGTAGGTGATCGCGCAGACAAACGTCAGAAAGACGTAGATCACCAGGAAGGCACGGATGTAGCTTGCCATGCGGGCAAACGGCTTGTCGCCGGTGTCCGTTGATTCCAGCTTGAAGAAGGACAGGCCGCCGACCCGCAGGTAGGGCATGATGAAGAGCCCGAGCGCAAGGATCCCGATGCCGCCGAGCCAGTGCAGCAGCGACCGCCACATCAATATGCCCGGTGGAGCGTTGTCGAGACCGACGATCACGGTCGAGCCCGTGGTCGTCACAGCGGAGACCGATTCGTAGAACGACGCGGCAAAGTCCATCTTGAGCGACGACATCCAAAACGGCATTGCGCCGATCAGGCAGCTGACGAGCCAAAGCAGGTTGACGACGAGAAAGCTCATCTTCTTGCTGAACGGTGGAGGGCCGGCTCGCGTGGCGGCAACCGTGATGAGGCAGAGCCCGCCCATCGCGAAGCCGCAGATCGCAAAGACCTTCCAGTCGGGGTGCCCGTAATAGAGGTCGACCACCAGGGGCACGAGCATCGCAAGCGACAGGTAGAGCCCGCAGGTGGCAGCGATGTTGATGGCGGAGCGGTAGATCGTGGCGTTCAAGGGGGCGTCTCGTTTTTGCTGGCACGATCCGCTGTCAAACGGCGGGTGGCCTCCGCGGCTGCGATATGCAATAGCGGGAGCAATAGGCAAACTCAAGAACAGCAGCAAGGCCATGAAACAGGATGTGGATCGCGCAACCCTAGCCGTGCGCACACTTTTTCCCGAAACGCCGCTTCAGTTGAACGAGCATTTGAGTGTGCGTTACGACGCGCGCATCTTTCTGAAGCGCGAGGATCTTACGCCGGTCAGGTCCTACAAGATCCGCGGCGCCTTCAATTTCTTCCGCAAGATCCTTGCAGACGGAAAGAAGGCGGCGTCGTTCGTCTGCGCTTCGGCGGGCAACCATGCCCAGGGTTTTGCCTTCGTATGCCGACATTTCGGCGTGCAGGGTGTCGTCTTCATGCCGGTGACTACGCCGCAGCAGAAGATCGACAAGACGCGGATATTCGGTGGCGACTTCGTGCAGATTCGCCTCGTCGGCGACATCTTCGATCAGTGCTATCAGGCCGCGCAGGAGCATGCGCGCGATAGCGGCGCGGTGATGGTGCCGCCCTTCGATCATCCAGACATCATCGAGGGGCAGGCGACCGTCGCCGCCGAGATTTTGGCGCAACTGGGCGATGACCGGCCGGATCTCGTGGTCCTGCCCGTCGGTGGTGGCGGGCTGGCGGCGGGCGTCACCGGGTACATGGGCGATCATGTCGCCCCGGAGGGCTTCCTCTTCTGTGAGCCGGAAGGAGCGCCGAGCCTGCGCCGAAGCCTGGAAGCGGGCGGGGTGGTCACGCTCGATCAGGTCGACAACTTCGTCGACGGCGCCGCGGTCGGGCGAATCGGCGATCTGAATTTCGCTGCGCTCAAAAAATTCAAGCCGGAACAGGCGATGTTGCTGTCGGAGAACGCGATCTGTGTGACGATCATCGACATGCTCAACGTGGAAGGCGTGGTGCTGGAGCCGGCCGGCGCGCTCTCGATCACTGCCCTGGAAGCGCTTGGCCGGGAGAGACTTCAAGGCAAGACGGTTGTCGCCGTCGTCTCCGGCGGCAATTTCGATTTCGAGCGGCTGCCGGACGTCAAGGAACGGGCGATGCGGCATCGCGGCCTGAAGAAGTACTTCATCCTGCGCATGGCGCAGCGTCCCGGGGCGTTGCGCGATTTTCTCAATCTGCTCGGTCCCGAGGACGACATCTCCCGCTTCGAATATCTGAAGAAGTCGGCGCGGAATTTCGGCTCGATCCTGATCGGCATCGAGACGAAGTCGCCCGACAATTTTGCAGTTCTCAAGCAGGCGTTCGATCGCGCGGGCCTGCGATATCAGGATATTACCGAGAACGAGATTCTGGCGAACCTGATCATCTGATCGCCCTATGGTCGTTGACAGCGGGGCACGCTGTGCTACCACTCCGCCATGGCATCATTTCTTTCAAAGCTCTTCGGCCGGTCCGGCAACACCGAGGCACCCACGGTAACGCCGGAGGAAAAAGAGATCTACAAGGATCTTGTCCTCGTCGCGACGCCGATGGCGGAGGGCTCGCAGTTCCGGCTAGCGGGCCGGATTGAGAAGCAGGATGGCGACGTCCTCCTCGTTCGGACCTTTATTCGCGCCGACATGTTTACAAGCCGCGACGACACGGTGGCTGCAGCCTTCCGCAAGGCCCGCCAGATCGCCGACCAGAACGGCACGTCGCTTTTCGCCGACGGGGCGCAGTCACGCGCGGTCTGAGGCTGTCGCCGTCTCCGGCAGGTTGCGATGACAATTCTACAAGCCGACCGATTCTAGCCTGAAGCAGATCGCCATCCGGACGGCCGCGCTTCTGGCACAGCGAGCGGTGTTCAGACGCCGACATTCGGGCGGTCAATAATCTCGCGGAGCGCGAAGCTCGAATTGATCTTGACCACGTGCGGCAAGGCGGAAAGCCAGTCGCGATGAATGCGCTCGTAGTCGGCCAGGTCTTTGGCCGCGACGCGCAGGATATAGTCGTATTCCCCGGACATGAGATAGCAGACGAGGACGTTCGGGCAGAGTTTTACGGCCGCCTCGAACTCGGCAAGTGTCTTGGCGAATTGTCCCGAGAGCGAAATATGCACGATGGCGATCATCGTGTAGTCGAGCGCCTTCTGCGACAGGTGGGCATGATAGCCGCTGATGACGCCGGATTTCTCCAGAATGTCGAGACGGCGCGAGCAGGCGGACGGCGAGAGCCCGACACGGTCGGCAAGCTCGGCATTCGAGATGCGCCCGTAGTGCTGGAGAATCCGCAACATCGCAGTATCTATTGTGTCGAGTGCACTCAACGCCATTTCCTTCGAGAGAAGACTGAGCGGGCACAAGCATATTCGAAAAAGCCGATCCATTCCAAGTTTCTTCGCAAGGACATTGCGCGGGAGTTCTGCTCCAATCTTCAGATCCGCAGGGAGTGGCGGCTTATCAAGATTGGCACACGAATGGAGAGAGGAACGCAAGAATGCGTGTCGGATGCCCGAAGGAAATCAAGAACCATGAATATCGTGTCGGCCTGACGCCGGGTGCGGTGCGCGAATACGTGGCACACGGACACGAGGTGTTGGTCGAAACCAAAGCCGGTGCCGGGATTGGTGCCGATGACGACGCCTACCGTGCCGCCGGCGCCCGGATCGTGACGACAGCGAAGGAGATCTTCGAAAAGGCCGACATGGTCGTCAAGGTGAAGGAGCCGCAGCCCGGCGAATGGGCCCAACTCCGCGAAGGCCAGATCCTCTATACCTATCTCCATCTCGCGCCCGATCCGGAACAGGCCGCGGGGTTGCTCAAGTCCGGTGTCACGGCGGTCGCCTATGAGACCGTGACGGACGATCGCGGCGGTCTGCCGCTGCTGGCACCGATGTCCGAGGTGGCGGGACGGCTATCGATCCAGGCCGGCGCAACAGCCCTGCAGAAGGCAAATGGCGGGCGGGGAATTCTCCTTGGCGGTGTGCCCGGTGTCGAACCGGCACGGGTTGCGGTGATCGGTGGCGGCGTCGTCGGCTTGCATGCGGCCAGGATGGCGGCGGGTCTTGGGGCGGATGTCACCATTCTCGACCGGTCGATCCCGCGTCTGCGCCAGCTCGACGATATCTTCAACGGCCGCGTCCATACGCGCTATTCGACGATCGACGCGCTCGAGGAAGAGGTTTTCGCCGCCGATCTCGTGATCGGTGCGGTGCTGATACCCGGTGCGGCGGCGCCCAAGCTCGTCACCCGCGAAATGCTGTCGGCGATGAAGAAGGGCTCGGTGATTGTCGACGTAGCCATCGACCAGGGCGGCTGCTTCGAGACCTCTCATCCCACGACCCACTCCGATCCGACCTTCGAGGTCGACGGTGTCATCCACTATTGCGTGGCCAACATGCCCGGCGCGGTGCCGATCACCTCGGCCCAGGCGCTCAACAACGCGACCCTCCAATATGGTCTGCAACTGGCCGACAAAGGGTTGAAGGCGCTCGCCGAGGACCGGCATTTGCGCGCCGGCCTCAATGTTCACCGCGGCCGCATTGCCAACACTGCGGTGGCCGAAGCGCTCGGCTACGAGATGGTCTCCCCGGAGGCGGTCCTGAACGTGGCATAGCCTTGCGGTTGTGGATCCACGAGGGCCTGGAGCAATCCAGGCCCGAACGGCGCCGCCCCTACGCTGGCTCGATCCTGCATTGGTAGCAGTTGTTGCGGGCCGAGCGGATATGAACATAGGCGATGTCCGACCGGGCCAGCAGCGTCTCCGCGTAGGCCGGAATTTCCTCCGTCGGCGTCACTGCGCCGGTGCCGTAGACGATCCGGTCGTGCCCATCGTAGCCGCGCACGATGTAGTCCCGGCTGTCAAGCATCGATGGTACCCCGACGCCCGAAAACGCCGAGCAAGGTTCGGCATGGAGGAAGATCGGCCCGGTTTCCGCATAGGGCTGCAACTCCGGGAAGGGCCTGTGGGCAAGAACGAGATAGGGCTCTCCGGCGCGCACCCCTTCGAGGCAATGGCGGCATGGCACACCGTCCCCGTCTGAGATCCGGCGCTCCGGGCGCATGCCGTAGGAGTCGGTGCCGCCATTCCACAGCGCGGCGGCGGTGTCGGTCGGGATGGGATGAAAACGGATGGCCATAAGTGTTCTCCGGCTGTCGATCGGATCACCATGGTCCTAGTTCATGGCCGGCGACACCCGTTTCTTGCCGCTTCCGCTACGCGCCGCGGCATCAGAGCGGTTTGACGAAAAGCAGGTCGCATTGCCGGAGCAGGTTGATCGGACCGGTGTCGGGATCGGCAAGGGCGAGGTCGATGATCGTCCGGGTTATGTTAAGATAGTAGGCTTCGTTCCGCCTTGCCGCGCGAATGATGGCGATATTCGCCTCCAGTTGCCGCGTTGCCGCGTCCCGCACGGAGCGGTTCGGTAGCCATTGCCCGATCCTCAACAGGCGGTTTTTGCGCGTGACGTGGCGCACCCGATCCTGCCGGGCAAGGGCGAGGCGCGCTGCGGCGGCAAATACGAGGTCACGTCCGTACTGGTTCCAGGTTTGGCGGAGTTGCGGCGAACAGGAGCGCAGGTAGGCTCGCATAAGAATGCGCCGCTTCTGCACGCGCCGGCAGAAGGGGCGCAGCAAGGTCGCGGCGAGCTCGATACCCGACAGGTCATAGGCAAGCAGTTCGTAGTCGATCAGGCCAACGGATTGGTCGTCGTTCTGGATGATGTTCTTGCCGAAGAGGTCGCCGTGGGTCAGTTGCGTGGCAGGCAGTCCGCGCAACCGGTCCATGCTCTCCCTGATCCAGGTTCTTTGCTTGTCGGTCAGTTGCGTTTCGCCGGCGATATAGGCCTCATGCGGCAGCTTCGGTCGCTTTCGCTCAAAGAGCGCGCGCCGGGGCGGTCCCTCGAGCGAATTCAGCTTCGCCATCGTTTGCCCCAGAGAGACGAGGCCGTCGCGATTCGCCTTGCCGGACAGGTGGCGTCCCGGCAGATAGGACAGAGCGATCCAATGGCCGTGGCGCAGATATTCTCCGAAAGACGATGTCCGCGCGCAGATGGATTGAACGGCGATTCCGGCGCTATCGAGTCTTTGGATCGTCTGTTCGAAATGCTCCATCGTCCGCTTCGTGCGGAACCGGTAGAGGACGTATTGCTGCTGGTTCAGCTCGACAATGCGCTTCTGCATGTTGAAACGCCATTTCGAATGCAGGACGTCGGCTTGCCCGGCGAGCAATTCGCTTATGCTGGGATGGCGGTTGATCATGCGAAGCGATGCGTCCTGATGTCGTGCGCTCCAGTGCGGGGGTGCCTTGACCCGGAGCCTGTGGTCGGGTTCGTATATGACCTAAACGCGCGGCCGTTTCCAGTCGCGGCAAGGCCGCATCCCGCCTTTCGTTCGCGGCGCGGCAGTATGAAGCAAGGTGCGGGCGTTTGATCGACCTGGGACTTCGCGGGGAGACTCGCGACCGCGTGTGATTAGCTGCGGCGGGCAAGCTCCAGCAGTTCGGCATCGGACAGCGGCAGGATTGTCGCCTCGCGCGTGCTGACGGGGGAAAAGCCGAACATCTGGTAGAGCTGCAGCGCGCGGGGATGATCGAGGTTGTTCGTGGTAACGCTGAGCGACGTCGGATCGGTCGACCAGGCCGCATAGAGTGTCTGGAGCAGGAACCACTTGCCGAGCCCGAGCCCGAGTGCGTGCTCGAACAGACCGAAATGCACGAGCTCCGTCCTCTCGGCGTTGCGCTGGAACAGCTCGAAGAAACCGGCTGGCGCGCCCTCGACATAGAGCACCGTCACATTGGTGCGGCGGTCGTTGAGAATTTCAGCAAGGACTTCGTCGTCCATCCTCAACCGCTCCACCCAGTGCCAGCGGCGGCCGACCTGGGTGTAGAGGAAGCGATAGAACGCCGTCGGGACTCCGGGCACGCGCATGATGGCGGTCTGGATATTGACCGGCACCGGCAGGCTTTGCTTCGGCGGTGCGCTCATGCGCAGTTCGGTGATGTGGACCGGGATCGGTGCCGGCTGGTTGCGGGATGCCATGGCGTCAGTCTCGTCCGGTCACCACCGGCGTATCGGCCCTAGCGCCCCATTCCGACCACGAGCCGTCATAGAGCGTATTGTTCTCATGACCGAGAGAATGAAGTGCAAGCGTGATGATGGCTGCGGTGATCCCCGAGCCGCAGGTGGTCACGACCGGTGCATCCAGGTCGATTCCGGCGCTGTAGAACGTGGTCTTGAGCGCATCCAGGTCCTTCAGCCTGCCGTCGACCGAGAAAATGCCCGATGGCATGCTGCGTGCGCCCGGCATGTGCCCGGAGCGCATTCCGGCGCGCGGTTCGGCTTCTTCCCCGGTGAAGCGTCCGGCACCGCGGGCGTCGGCGATCTGGCGCGAGCCTGACGACACGATGTCGTGCATCTCGTCGAAAGACGTCACTGCCGCGGGGTTGAAGTGGGGGCGAAAATGCCCTGGCGCCGGCTCCGGAAGATCGGTCTCGAGCGGCCGACCTTCCTTCTTCCAGCCGTCGAGGCCGCCGTCCATGACGTAGACGTTCTTCGCGCCCATGGTCCGCAACAGCCACCATACGCGCGGTGCGGTGAAGATGCCGGGACCGTCGTAGACGACGATGGTGTCGGTATCGGAAATTCCGAGCTTCTCCACGGCGATCGCGAATTCCTCGGGCGAGGGGATGCTGTGCGGCAGCCCGGTCGAGAGATCGGCGATGGCGTCCTGATCGTAGAAGACGGCGCCTGGAATGTGCCCGCCCGCATATTCGGCGGCACCGTTGCGGTTCTGAGCCGGAAGATACCAGGATGCGTCGATGATCCTGAATTCCGGCGCGCCGAGCTGCTTTTGCACCCAATCGGCGGTGACGACGTATTTGCTTCTGGCGGCGGTCACGGATGGTCCTCCTCAGGCCGCGGACGTGGGCGAACCGAACTGGATTCGGAATCGCCGGTTTTCCTTGCCCTTCTTCTCGATCTTCGAAATGTGGATGGCGCCGACTTCCTGCGTTTCGGAGACGTGCGTTCCGCCGCAGGGCTGGCTGTCGACCGCCGAGTTTTCGCCGATGCACACGAGGCTAACGCGCCCCATGCCCATCGGCGGGCGGACGTTCTTCGATTTCACGATGCCCGGATTGGCGGCAAGTTCCGCGTCGGTGATCCACTGCACGTAGACCGGATGGTTGGCCGCGACCAGTTCCATGAGCTTCGCCGTGACGTCATCCCTGTCTATCGTTTCGGTCATGTCGAAATCGACGCGGCTTTCCTCCTCACCGACCGCAGCACCCGTGATCGGGAACGGGCAGACGACGGAAAGCAGGTGGCAGGCGGTGTGCATGCGCATCAGCCGGTAGCGGCGTGGCCAGTCGATATGGAGCACCAGCTTTTCGCCGACGATCGGCAGCGGCGCGCCCTCCAGCGGCCGATGGATGATAATGTCTTTCGTCGCCCCGTGGACGGTCGGGCCGAGCGCGATGCGGCTGCCGTCGGCGCGCTCGAAGAACCCGGTATCCCCCGGCTGGCCGCCGGACGTTGCGTAGAAGCAGGTCTGGTCGAGCTCGATGCCGCCGTCCTCGTGAACCGCCGTCACCACCGCCTCAGTCGTCGAAAGGTAGAAATCGTCACGAAAGAGCGGGGCAACGGGCTGGGTCATGGATCATTCAACGGCCTGATAGGGGACTTTGATTCCCGATGTCGTCTTGAGCCAGACCGGTGCGGGCAGGCCCTTCGAATCGAGGAAGTCCGGATTGAACAGTTTGGACTGGTACCGGTTACCATAGTCGCAGAGGATCGTCACGATCGTGTGCCCGGGTCCGAGGTCCTTCGCCAGTCGGATTGCACCGGCGATGTTGATGCCCGACGAGCCGCCCACGCACAGGCCCTCGTGCTCGATCAGGTCGAAGACGAGTGGAACCGCTTCGGAATCGGGGATCTGGTAGGAGTAATCCGGAGTGAATCCCTCCAGGTTGGCGGTGATCCGGCCCTGTCCGATCCCCTCGGTGATGGAACTGCCGGATGCCTTCAGTTCGCCGTGCGCATAGTAGTTATAGAGAGCTGCACCCTCGGGATCGGCAAGTCCGATCTTGATGTTCGGGTTGTTCGCGCGCAGGCCGGCCGCCACACCGGCAAGCGTGCCGCCCGAGCCGACGGCGCAGATGAAACCGTCGACCTTGCCGTCGGTGTCGCGCCAGATCTCCGGAGCGGTCGTTTCGATGTGTGCGTCGCGATTGGCGACGTTGTCGAACTGGTTGGCCCAGATCGCCCCATTGGGTTCCGTCTTGGCAAGCTCCTCCGCTAGGCGGCCGGAAAGCTTCACGTAGTTGTTCGGATTCTTGTAGGGGACGGCGGGCACTTCGATGAGTTCGGCGCCAAGCAGTTTCAGCGCGTCCTTCTTTTCCTGGCTCTGCGTTTCCGGGATGACGATCACGGTGCGGTAACCGAGCGCCTGTGCGACCATCGCAAGACCGATGCCGGTGTTTCCGGCGGTGCCCTCGACGATCACTCCGCCCGGCCGCAGCTGGCCGGCCTTCTCCGCCGCGCGGATGATCCACAGCGCCGCGCGGTCCTTGACCGACTGGCCCGGGTTCAGGAACTCGGCCTTGCCGAGGATCGTGCAGCCGGTTGCTTCGGATGCGCCTTTCAGCCGGATCAGCGGCGTATTGCCGATTGCGTCCAACACCGAAGGGAGAATAGCCATGGCCTGCGAACCTCGCACTTTGCATCTAGATTAGGCAGCGACTTTTCGGACCGCAAGCAATGCTTTGCAAGAAATACCGTTCCTTGTCCCGGTCGTGCGGAGGCATATTTTCGCGCCGCGTCGAGCCGATCAAGCCTTGATGCGGCTGAAGGCATCCAGGGCCCGGATTCGGGCCAGGCGATGATCGACGATTGGATAAGGATAGTCGGTGCCGAGCCGCACGCCGGCCGTCTGGAGCTCCGAAGCGGGTGCCTTGGAAGGGCAGTGTATGTATTTCGGCGGCACGCGGGAAAGTTCGGGAACGTGTCTCTTTATGTACAGGCCTTCGGGATCGAACTTCTCGCCTTGGAGCGTGGGGTTGAAGATGCGAAAGAACGGGGCGGCGTCCGCCCCGCATCCGGCCACCCATTGCCAGCTGGCCGCGTTCGAGGCGGGATCGGCGTCCAAGAGCGTGTCCCGGAACCAGGACATTCCGCTGCGCCAGTCGATCATGAGATCCTTGACCAGGAAGGAGGCCACGATCATCCGGACCCGGTTGTGCATGTAGCCGTGCGCCCAGAGCTGGCGCATGCCGGCGTCGACGATCGGGTAGCCGGTCATGCCGCGGGTCCAGGCGTCGAGCATCGGCGCGTCGTCGCGCCAATCGAAGGCGTCGAAGCGACGGTCGAGATTGTCGCTCGCAAGCTGCGTATTGTGAAACAGCAGGTGATAGGAAAAATCGCGCCAGGCCAGCTCCTTGCGGAAGGAGGCGACGCCCTCTGCATCCGATCCGTCCGAAGCGATCCGCGCCGCATGCCAGGCTTGTGCCGGCGAGATTTCGCCGAAAGCGAGGTGCGGCGACAGCCTTGATGTGCCGTCGATCGCCGGAAAATCACGCGCTTGACCGTATTGACTAAGTCGTTCCCGGGCGAATCCTGCGAGCTGTTCCCGTGCGACCGCCTCTCCCGGCGTCCAGGTCTCGCCGAAGCGGCTGGCCCAGTCCGGCTTCTGCGGCCGCAGTCCCCAGTCGTCCAGCCTTTCGCTCTGCGGGAATTGCTCCGGGGCGGGGATATGTGATGGCGCGTCGATCGGCGTGTCCGGCTCGCCACCGCCGGACAACGCCCGCCAAAACGGCGTGAAGACCTTGTATGGCCCGCCGTTGGCGGTTTTCAGCCGCGAGGGGGCGTGCAGTAACTGACCGGCGAAGCTGCTGGCCTGCGCGCCGCTCGCGCGGGCCCATGCCTTGACAGCACTGTCGACCCTCACGCCGTCGGGATCGTGCCGGCGGTTCCAGTACAGTCCAGATGCGCCGGTCTCCGCCATGATCGCTTGCAGAACCTCCAGCGCCACACCGCGCCGCAACATCAGCCGGCTGCCCGCCGCCGCGAGGCTGCCGCCGAGCGCTGAAAGCGAGTGATGCAACCACCAGCCCTGCGCCGCTCCGTAGGGCAGGGCGCCGTCGTTCCCTTGTTCAAGGATGAACAGCGGAATCACCGGGTGGCCGCTCGAGACTGCCGCAGCGAGAGCGTGATTGTCGGCCAGTCGCAGATCCCGTCGGAACCAGACGATGACAGGCGCACGGTGCGGAATCGACATCATCGCGGCAGCTGATCGTCTTCCCCGGTCGGTCCGCCCTCGTTCTCAAGGACGTCGATGGCCTTGACCTCCCGGCGCGTGAACTTCAGACGCACACCGACGCCGGCCTCGTCTTCGCCGACCAGCAAAACGCCGCCCTCAAAGAACGCCCTCTCGATCGCTTCGCGGGAGGCTTCGCTTGCGATCCTCTTGCCGCGCTCGAAATCCGAGATGGTGCGTGCCGAAACGTTCGCCGCTTCCGCAAGCTTATCCTTCGTCCAGTCGATCAGGGCTCGGCCGGCACGACATTGGGCAGGGGTGATCATAACGGCCTCGCGACATTGGCGTTGCGGAAGAAACGAAGCCTGGATTATCGGTATTTTGACCGTAGCCGCAATGGCGGCAATGGTCGCACGCGCGAACCGGTCGGCTCGGGCCGGGCGAAACCTTGGGAAACCGGCCTGAAACGAAAAAGGGGCCGCGCGATTGTCGCGCAGCCCCTCTGAAACTGGCTCCCCGGGCCGGATTCGAACCGGCGACCTGTCGATTAACAGTCGAATGCTCTACCGCTGAGCTACCAGGGATCATCCGCTCGCTGCGGAGTGAGCGGGTAATACAAATGCTGGACCGATTTGCCAAGCGCTTTTTGAGAAAAAAGCGCAAGTTCCTTGATTGATTGTGGAGAAAGGCCCAGATGACAGGCTGAACCCCCTGGAAATCCAGCATTACGGAATTGTGACCTGCACGGATGAAATCGAAAGAGACGACCAAAACCCGCTTCGGCATCGATCACCGAACCCATGAGATCGTCATCGGACCGTTCCGCCAGCGGCTGCCGCAGTCGCGCATGCTGCGCACGCTGGTCGGGATCGTGCTGATCTTCTTCGGTCTGCTCGGCTTCCTGCCGGTGCTCGGTTTCTGGATGATTCCGCTGGGTCTTCTCGTTCTGTCGCACGATTCCCCCCTCATCCGCCGGCAGCGGCGCAAGCTCGCCGTCTGGTGGGCGACGCGTAAGATGCGCCGCCGCGAGTAGGCCGGCAGGTTTTCCCTGGACTTGAACCATTGGCCGTTTGCAAGAGGTCGCAGGCGATCGCCGGTCTGCCGGCAGGCCGGCGAGGGCGGTCGCAATTCAGGTGTCGGCGCCCTCGATTCAGCGCACTTCGGCTATATGTAGATTGGTCGGGGCTGCCCAAGGAGGAAGTCGATGACCACCTACCATGTCGGATATTTCGTCGGGAGTCTTTCCAGCACGTCGCTCAACCGCAAGCTCGCAAAGGCGTTGGTGCGGCTTGCACCGAAGGAGTTGGAGTTCGAGGAAATTTCGTTCCGCGATCTGCCGCTGTATAGCCCGGATTACGATGCGAACTATCCGCCGGTTGCCCGTGCATACAAGGACGCGATAACCAGCAAGGATGCGATTCTTTTCGTCACGCCAGAGTACAACCGGTCGATCCCCGGCGCCTTGAAGAACGCGATCGACTGGGCAAGCCGGCCATATGGCACCAACGCCTTTGCCCGAAAGGCCTCGGCGGTCATCGGCACGTCGCCTGGCTCGATCGGCACGGCGGTCGCTCAGCAAAGCCTTCGCAGCGTCTTGAGTTTCTGCAATGCGCCGCAGATGAATGCGCCAGAAGCCTACATCCAGTTCACGCCGGGACTGATAACCGACGACGGTGAAGTCACGGTGGATTCGACCACGGATTTCCTGCGCAACTACATGGCCGAATTCCATGCCTTCATCATAAGGGTGCGGACGGTGCTGCCGCGCGAATGAATGCCGGAGCCACGCAAAGCCTTCGAGGAGCGGAGCGCCCGGTCTGCCCTGGCGCAGCCGACGCTGCCTGCGCGGCAGTGATGCGTAATTCGCCGTGGTTTGCCAGCAACTTAGGGGGGGAGGGGAGGGGTGACCCCGCCGCCCTGGCGTTGGGGAACCGATCGACAGGCTGTGGGAAACAGCGTTTCTCATCGGCAAGGCACAATTTCAGAATGAGCCCCCTTGCTTCCTCATCGAATTCGTTCTAAACGCCGCCCACCACTCGCTTTTAAGCAAACGGACGGCCTCGTGGCGGAGTGGTTACGCAGAGGACTGCAAATCCTTGCACCCCGGTTCGATTCCGGGCGAGGCCTCCACTCTTTTCCCTAAAGCAAACAAAGGCTTAGGGAGGAGCCGTCGTTTGAGCGCAGGTTTCGTTTCGTGTGCCTATTTCTTCCTCGTACCCAGCATTTGCGGGCATTTTCAAATGCTCGCGGCGATTCCATGCGACATAAATGCAACATGGCCAGATGAGAACAACGGTTCCGATGTTTTGAAATTGACGGGGCATTTGTCCTCACAACAGCTGAAGCCGGACAGGGTATAAGGGCCCATCACGCTGTACGCTCAAGTCCCCCGTAGAACACCAATGCCGTAAAACTTTCGACTATCCAGGTCGCCCCAGCCGGTGAATTCGACTTCTTGCTCTTGGCACCATTCGCGAAGGATCGCCTCAATCTGCGAGCTTCTGTGCCACGTTCCTACGTCGAGACTTAGGGGGGCGGTCATGAGGACGTTGGCCCGTTTCTAGGCAAATCTGGGCTTCCCCACGACAATGCCACTGTCTGCGCGCTGTCGGAATACCGGTTCAGGTCTTCAATATTGAGCAAAAGGGTCTCGTCCAGATTGTCGAAAATGGCATATTTCTCGATGTAGGGCATGAACTTAGCCCCTCTCGCAACGCCGGCCGGAAAGTCGGCGTCAAGAAGCCCCTGAAGCAGCGCCAGATTTTTGCGATCCGCTTCCTCCTAGATCGGGAGGGGCGCATGCGAGACCGAGCGCTGTTTGATCTCGCAATCGACAGTAAGCTCCGAGGCTGCGATCTGGCTAAGATTAAGATTGGAACCCTCGTCACAGGCCAGGATATCCGAACCCGTGCCATGGTCATCCAGCAAAAAACCGGACGCCCTGTCCAGTTTGAGATCACGGGTGACGTCAGGGCAAGTTTGCTTGCATGGCTTGAACGAAGAGGTGGCACCATCGATGACTTCGCCTTTCCCATTCGGGTTGATCATGCTGATCATCTCAGCACTCGCCGTTGTGCCAGACTGGTCGATGAGTGGGTCACTGCGATTGGGCTACGCCGCGAAGACTACGGCACACACTCGCTTCGACGCACGAAGGCAGCGATGATCTACAAAGCGACTGGCAATCTTCGTGCAATCCAGATTCTATGCCTCTATTGAAAAAATGCAGTGCATTCAAAGCAGCTTTAGACGGGCGCCCGAGCGGTCGAAGGCAGCAGTCCTGACAACTGCCGGGCGGGAACCAGTCCGGCTATGATCCTAAGACGTTTTCCCATCAAGGGGCGAAGGAACATCGACGCGAATGAGGCGTGAGAAGTCAGGCAACAAGCCTGCCTTTTGTGCGCGCTGGTCGATGTGTGCGCGCGCCTTCAGTTCGTCAAAAGGCAACCGCGTGTCGAGTGCGCCACGGTTATAGGCGTATTCGGGAAGATAGCCGTTGACGATGAGACGCCAGTCGAGCGGGATTTTGTCGCCGACCGCCCGCATCATCTTCACAATGGTCGTTGTGCAGTTGGTTGTTAGCGAATTGTAGAATTCCGGCTTTTTTGAAAGCGCATTCGCGTCGACAACATACTCAAGGAGTAGTTTTCGCGCTGCGTCAGGTCCGGTGCGGAGCCGATAGAGTTGTACGTCCTCACCACGAACATTCGATCTGACACCGACCACATCGCGTTCATCCGCCGCGATGATGACCAAGGGATCGCTCTTGAAAAGATCGGCAACAGGCGAGAACTCCCCGCCTTTGCGGCGGCGCACTTCAATGGACCAGGCAAGATAGTCCCCATCCTCGAAGCCGAAGCTCAGGATGACATGGGCTATTTCTGGTCCCGCCCAATAGGACATGAACAGGTCGAGGCTTTTAAGTTCATCGAGATCATATGTGCGTGTTGTCCAGCGCTCCGTAAAGTCGCTGTCGCTGCGCCATTCGAAGTCGCGAACGTTCGTCAGTGTCAGTATGTTTCCGTCGAGTGATCCTGTCACTTGCCGGGCAACGTCCGCAGACCAGTTGGCATCGGCTGGAGGCGTTATTGAACTCCACCAGATCAGAACTGCGCCGAAAGCTACCACAAAGAGCATGATTGCCGGGAAGCGCAAACGGCCAAACATCCCGATAGCAGATGCCAATCCCAACAAGACAAACAAACCTGCTGCCAGAGCTCTCCCCACCTCGGGTCCCGGAAACCGATACCAGAGCGCTGGCGCGGTCCAAGCGGTGGCAAGCGCGATGACAAGCGCGAGAAGCAATGCCAAGGAGATACCTGCAATGCGGCGCAAATGCTTACCCCGATCTGGATTCTAGTGTGAGGGTTTGATCAGAATGAGTTGGAAGCATCTCTCACTGGCTTGCGAAACCTGCGCCATGCTATCTCTTTCGCGTTAGAGACAATGTCCAAATTTAGCAGAGCCCAGTGGGCGTATCCAGACGTGCATTACGTCCGACGTGTCAAACGTCAGAAACGGGAATCCTGCTATTGGCGCACGGCGGACGACCGCGCGACGTCCGCTTATGGCCCAAAGCGGATCGCCAACTTTCAGGAATTCGCAAAGGCGACCGGACGCGATCACTCCCAAGCAGACCGTCGGCTTGCATCACCCATCAGTCGTCGTGTCTGACAAAGCGGTAGCCGACGCCCGGTTCTGTGCGGATGATCTTCGGGTCTGCGGGATCGCGCTCGATCTTGCCGCGCAATTGACCGATGAACACCCTCAGATAATGCAGGTCCTCGCCATGGGCGACACCCCAGACGGAGGTGAGCAGCGTCTTGTGGGTCACGACGCGGTCCGCGTGGCGGGCGAGCATGACGAGCAGATCGTATTCCTTCGGCGTAAGCCGCAGTGGCTCGCCGTCACGGATTACCGTCCGCTTGATCATGTCGATCGAAAGGCCGTCGGTAGAGAGCTGCGCCTGGCTCCCGTGCATCTGGACGCGATGGCGAAGCGCGGCGCGAATGCGCGCGGTCAGCTCGCCGATGGCAAAGGGTTTTTCGATGTAATCGTCAGCGCCGAGATCCAGCGCGGCGATCTTTTCGCTTTCCCGGTCGCGCGCTGAGAGGATGATGATTGGCAACTGCGACCAGGCGCGGATGTTGGCGACAACATCCTTGCCGTCCATGTCGGGCAGGCCGAGATCGAGGATGATGACGTCGGGCGCGCTCGTGGCTGCTGCCTTGATGGCTTCACCGCCGGTCATAGCCTCGACAACTTCATAGCCCGCCGCCCCGAGCGCTGGACGAAGAAACCGCTGGATTTGCGGCTCGTCGTCGACCACGAGGATACGTTCAGCCGTCATTCCCAATCCTTCCTGGGCAATTCGGCGACCGCGACCGGAAAGCGCATGGAAATGCGCGTGCCGCGGCGCTTGATTGCCGGGCTCTCGGCCTTGATCTGCCCGCCCATCGCCTCGACAAAGCCCTTGCTGATCGCAAGGCCGAGGCCGGTGCCGCGCGCGCGTCCATCCGGCTTTCCTTTCCGGAAGAATTTATCGAACACATGCTTGAGATCGGCAGGTGCGATCCCCGTACCGAGGTCGGTCACCGAAAGCACGATCTCGTTTCCCTCCCGCCGGGCATAGATGCTGACAGGATCGTCGCCGCCGAACCTGTCGGCGTTGTCGAGAAGGTTGAACAGCACCTGGCCGAGCAGCACGCTGTCGCCGCGCATCAACGGTAGATCGGACGCGATGCTCGTCTCGAAGGCGCGGTTGGGGAAGTATTTTCGCGCCCGCTCGATGGCCACGCGCACAACGTCGGCGACGTCGACCCAGTCGCGCTTGGCATTCAATGTTCCCGCCTCGATGCGGGTCATGTCGAGCAGGTTGGCGACAAAGCGCGTCAGCCTGCCGCCTTCCTCCTCGATCGATTGCAGGAGGTCGTTGCGGCTATCCACCGGCATCCGATCGCCGAGCTGGCGAAGGCTCGTCACTCCGCCCATGATCGTCGCCAACGGCGTCCTCAGATCGTGGGAAATGGACGAAAGCAACGCGGCGCGGAACTTCTCGCCTTCGAGGCGTGCCGCCTGATCGAGAGTTTCGCGCGATAACCGAGCGCGGTCGACGGCGATCGCCGTCTGGTCGAGAATCGCTGCCAGTGCCCGCTCCTCGTTGATCTCCAGTGGCTTGTCCCGTTGCACGTAACCGCAAACGCCGACGACACCGTTCGGGGTCATCAGCGGCCTGAACTGGAACAGGCTTTTTGGCAGCGTGCCGGTTCCGTTGCCGGCTGCCTCCTTCCGTTCGAAGGCCCAGCGGGCGGCCGTCATGTCGGTGACGCCGAGTTCGGTGTCCGGCGGCCAGGCGACGCTCAAGGCAATATCGCCGTCCTCCGGCAGCAGCAGCACCGCGTTGCGCCTCAGCATCTTCTGCGTCTGGGTGACGGCAGCCCAGAGCACGTCTTCGACGTCGACGGTACCGGACAGCGTACGGGAATAGTCGTAAAGCGCCTGCACGGCCGTCGCCCGCCGCTGGGCGGCCTTCGCCTGTTGCCGAATGCGGGATGCCAGGCTGCCGACAAGGGTGGCGACCACGAGGAACACGAAGAACGCGAAGACCTCGTGCGGTTCGGCGATGGTGAACGTGCCGACCGGCTCGATGAAGAAGAAATTATAGGCGAGGCCGGAAAATAGCGCCGCGGCGATCGCGGCGATGTAGCCGGCATAGGTGGCCGAGACCAGCACCGCGAGCAGGTAGAGAAGCGATATGTTCTGCAGGATGACGAAGCGTTCGATCACGAGGCCGGCCACCGTCGCCGACCCAACGGCGGTAGCGGCAATACCGAGCCAGCGAGCAAGCTCTTTCGCCGATACACGGGGGCGCGGATGCTTCGGCTTTGTAGAGGGGCTCTCCCTGTCGGTAATCAGATGAACGCCGATGCCCGCTGCCCGGGCTGCCAGGGCATCGGGCAGCGAACGACGAAAGAGCCGAAAGGGAAACCGAATTTGCCGTGCGCCGATGATGATCTGCGTCGCGTGCTCGCGTCGCGCGAATCTGAGGATTTCCTCGACGAAATCGTTGCCGATGACGCGGCGCGTCTGCGCCCCCAGTCGCTCGGCTAGGCGGAACGTATCATCGAGCTGCCGCATTGCCTCGCGGTCACCGTCCTCGCCGTCGGCACGGTCGATGGAGACGACGATCCACTCGGCGTTGAGGCCCGAAGCAAGACGGCTTGCCGTCCTGACCACCTTTTCCGACAGGGAATCGGGGCCGATGCAGACGAGCAGCCTTTCGCCGGCCGCCCACGGCCCTTCGATGGCGTGTTGCTTGAGGTAGTCGACCATCTGGTCGTCGACCCGGTCGGCCGTGCGCCTGAGCGCGAGCTCCCGCAAGGCCGTCAGGTTGCCCAGCCGGAAGAAGCGATCAATAGCGCGCTTGGCGCTGTCGGGCAGATAGACCTTGCCCTCCTTCAGCCGCTCAATCAGTTCTGTCGGCGGCAGGTCGACCAGGAGCACGTCGTCGGCACGGTTCAGCACCGTATCGGGAATGCGCTCGCGTACCTGCACTCCGGCGATCTGCGAGACGACATCCGAAAGGCTTTCGAGATGCTGGATGTTGACCGCGGTCCAGACATCGATGCCGGCCGCGATCAGTTCCTCGATGTCCTGGTAGCGTTTCGGGTGGCGGCTGTCGCCGAGATTGGTGTGGGCGAGTTCGTCGACGACGATGATCCGCGGATGACGGCCCAAGGCGGAGTCGAGGTCGAATTCCGACAGCGTCCGGCCGCTGTGGATCACCTCGCGGCGCGGCAGGACCTCCAGTCCTTCGAGGAGCGCTGCCGTCTCGTTGCGTCCGTGCGTCTCGACGAGCCCGATGACAATATCCACGCCCTCTGCCTTGAGGCGTCGCGCCCGCGTAAGCATGGCATAGGTTTTCCCGACACCAGGTGCAGCGCCAAGGAAGACCGTGAGCTTTCCTCTCGTGTCACGGTCGACCAGCGCAAGCAGGGCATCGGGATCAGGGCGGCTTGTTCGCTCGCGGTCATTCTCAGGCATGCAATGTCTCGAGCTTTATCGGTTCTTTGAAGCAGCCAAGGCGAGGTTCAGTTCTAGCACATTCACACGGGGCTCGCCTATGAAACCGAACAGGCGACCGTCGATTGACTTCTCGACGAGAGCGGTGACCTCCCGTTCCGGAAGGCCGCGCACCCTGGCGACGCGTGCAACCTGGGCCCTCGCGAATTCAGGCGAGATATGCGGGTCGAGGCCCGATCCCGATGCCGTGCCGGCGTCGGCCGGAACGTCGCCCATGACACCTGCGGCACGCAGTCGTGCGATGTCCGCGCCCACGCGCTCCTTGAGCTTGGCGGATGTGGTGCCGAGATTGGAGCCGGTGGAAGCACTGGCATTATAAGGTTCCGGTGCGGTCGCCGAGGGACGCGGCCAGAAGTATTGTGCGGAGGCAAAGTTCTGGCCGATCAGTTCGGAACCGATGACGGCTCCATCCTTGAGGACCAGGCTGCCATTCGCCTGCCGTGGCATCAGCGCCTGCGCGATACCGGTGATCACCAGCGGATAGACCAGGCCCGTGATCACGGTCAGGGCCAGGGTAAGAACAAGGGCGGGACGGAGTTGACTGAGCATGGTCACACCAGATTGAGGGTGGAGACGACGACGTCGATGGCCTTGATCCCGACGAAGGGCAGCAGGAGGCCGCCGAGGCCGTAGACCAGCAGGTTGCGGCGCAACAGCGCGGCCGCGCCGACGGGGCGATATTTGACGCCTTTCAGTGCGAGCGGAATGAGCGCAACGATGATCAGCGCATTGAAGATGACGGCGGAAAGGATGGCGGACTGCGGCGATCCGAGTCCCATGACGTTGAGCGCCGCGAGCGCGGGATAGGTTGTGACGAACAGTGCTGGGATTATGGCGAAATATTTCGCCACGTCGTTGGCGATCGAGAAGGTGGTGAGCGAGCCGCGCGTCATCAGCAGTTGCTTGCCGATCTCGACGATCTCGATGAGCTTGGTGGGGCTCGAATCGAGGTCGACCATGTTGGCCGCCTCGCGGGCGGCTTGCGTTCCCGTCTGCATGGCGACGCCGACATCGGCCTGGGCGAGCGCCGGGGCGTCGTTGGTGCCGTCGCCGCACATGGCGATGAGCCGGCCGCCCCTCTGTTCCTTGCGGATGAAGGCGAGCTTGTCCTCGGGCGTGGCCTCGGCAAGGAAATCGTCGACGCCGGCCTCGGATGCGATTGCGGCGGCCGTGATCGGATTGTCGCCCGTCACCATCACGGTTCGGATGCCCATCGCCCGCAGCGCGGCGAAGCGCTCCTTGATGCCCGGCTTGACGATGTCCTTCAGGTGGATGACGCCGAGCAGTCGGTTGCCGTCCGCCACAGCTAGCGGCGTGCCGCCGGTGCGGGCGATCTTGTCGACGGCCTGCCGGAACACGGCGGGGACCGCCGCCTCGGAAAGGCCGGCGAACTTCAGGACCGAGTCGACCGCGCCCTTGCGCAGCCGACGGCTTGCATGGTCGACACCGGAAAGCCGGGTTTCGGCGGCAAACGGGATGATCGCATCCATCTTTTCCGCCGGCGCGCGCCGGCCGAATTCGCCGGTGGCAAGCGCCACGATCGAGCGGCCTTCCGGCGTCTCGTCCGCCAGGCTCGCCAGCAGCGCCGCATCGGCGAGTTCCTGTTCCGTGACACCCGGAACGGGCAGGAAATCGCTCGCCATGCGGTTGCCGTAGGTGACCGTGCCGGTCTTGTCGAGCAGCAGTGTGTCGACGTCGCCGGCCGCCTCGACGGCGCGGCCCGAGGTGGCGATGACGTTGAAGCGCACGAGCCGATCCATGCCCGCAATGCCGATCGCCGAGAGGAGCCCGCCGATCGTGGTCGGGATCAGCGTGACCAGCAATGCGGAGAGCACCGTGACCGAGAGAACGGTCGCCGAATAGCCGGCGAGGCCCCAGAGGGTGACAACGGCGATCAGGAAGATCAGCGTCAGGCCGGAGAGCAGGATCGAGAGCGCGATCTCGTTCGGCGTCTTCTGGCGCTGTGCTCCCTCGATCAGGGCGATCATGCGATCGACGAAGGTCGAGCCCGGAGCGGTCGTGATTCGGACCTTGATCCAGTCGGAAAGGACCTGGGTGCCGCCGGTGACGGCGGACCGGTCGCCGCCGGCTTCGCGGATCACCGGAGCCGATTCGCCCGTGATCGCGCTCTCGTTGACCGATGCGACACCGTCGACAATCTCGCCGTCGCCGGGGATCAACTCACCGGCTTCGACGAGAACGAGATCGCCGATTTTCAGCGTGGTGGCCGGGACGTCCTGCGTCTCGCGCCTCTCGGAAGACAGGAGCTTGCGCGCCGTCAGCTCCGACTTGGAGCGGCGCAGGAAGTCGGCCTGCGCCTTGCCGCGCCCTTCGGCAACGGCTTCGGCGAAGGTTGCGAACAGCACCGTGAACCAAAGCCACGCGGCGATCTGGCCCGAGAAGAACGGGCTGCCTCCGTTGGCGATGAGGTCGCGCACGAAGAACAGGGTGACCACCGCCGCCACGACCTCGGTCACAAAGATCACCGGATTGCGGAGGAGTTGGCGCGGGTCGATCTTGAAGACGGCGGCCTTGGCTGCCGGCAGAAAGATCGCTGGATCGAAGAGGCGGGGTGCGAGGGGTTTCCTGGACATATGCCTGGTTTCCTTCAGAAGGTCTGGCCAGAAAGCATGGCGAAATGCTCGATGATCGGGCCGAGGGCGAGCGCTGGGAAGAACTGAAGCCCGCCGAGGATGAGGATGATGCCGATCATCAGGCCGACGAAGAGCGGCGTGTCGGTCGGAAACGTCCCCTTCGACGCCGGCACGCGCGTCTTGGCGGCGATCGATCCGGCAATGGCAAGCACTGGAACGGCATAGGCGAAGCGGCCCAGCAACATCGCAATACCGAGTGTGGTGTTGTACCAAGGTGTGTTGCCGGAGAGCCCACCAAAGGCCGAACCGTTGTTGCCGGTGGCGGATGTAAAGGCATAGAGGATCTCCGAGAGCCCGTGCGGCCCGGCGGTGCCGACGCTGGCAACGGCCGACGGCAGCATCGCGGAGATGGCCGTAAAGCCGAGGATCGCGACGGGCAGGATGAGCACGGCGAACATCGCATACTTCATCTCGCGCGCCTCGATCTTCTTGCCCAGCAGTTCCGGGGTGCGGCCGACCAGCAGGCCGGCAACGAACACGGCAAGGATCGCAAAGACAACCAGGCCGTAGAGGCCGGAGCCGACACCGCCGGGCAGAACTTCACCGAGCTGCATGAGGAACATCGGTACGAGACCGCCAAGGCCGGTGAACGACCCATGCATGCCGTTGACGCCGCCATCGGATAGGCCAGTCGTGACCGCCGCGTAAAGCGCCGTCATCGCCTCGCCGAAGCGGACCTCCTTGCCTTCCATGTTGCCGAGCGCCGGATCGAGACCAAGGGCCGTCAGGATGGGATTGCCCGCCGCCTCCGCCCAATAGATGACGCCGGCACCGACAATCAGGAACGAAAACGTCACGGCGACGAAGGTCCAGCCCTGGCGGCGATTGCCGACGAGCTGGCCGAAGGTGTAGAGGAGCGCCGCCGAGATCGACAGCATCGCGAAAATGTTGAGATAGTTCGAAAGCGCTGTCGGATTTTCGAACGGATGCGCGGCGTTGACATTCAGGAAGCCGCCGCCGTTCGTGCCGAGCTGTTTGATCGCCTCCTGGCTGGCAATCGGCCCGAACGCGATCGCCTGCCTTGCGCCCTCGAGCGTCGTCGCATCCGCCGACGCGTCGAGCGTCTGCGGAAGGCCCATCGCCACGAAGGCGAGCGCCACGACGGTGGCAATCGGCAAGAGGATATAGAGGGTTCCGCGGACGAGATCGACCCAGAAATTGCCGACCGTCGAGGTGGCCGAGCGCGCAAAGGCCTTCGTCACGGCAAGCGCCATGGCGAGGCCGGTCGCGGCCGAAACAAAGTTGTGCACTGTCAGCCCTGCCATCTGGCTGAAGTGACTCATCGTCGTCTCACCGGCGTAGTTCTGCCAGTTGGTATTGGTGACGAAGCTGACGGCCGTGTTGAATGCAAGGTCGGGAGGGACGTTGCCGAAGCCCTGCGGGTTCAATGGCAGCCATGCCTGGCATCTCAGGATCGCGTAAAGCGAGATGAAGCCGACCAGGCTGAAGGTGAGCATGGACAGCGTGTATCCGAGCCAGCCCTGTTCTCTCGCCGGGTCGACACCGGCGGCCGCATAGAGGCCGCGCTCGACAGGGGCGAGAATTGGCGAAAAGACGCTGCGCTCGCCAGAAAGGACGCTCGCCATGTAAAGCCCCAGCGGCTTGATGACGATCAGGACGGCGAGAAAGAGGAGGCTGATCTGCAGCCAGCCGATGACGGTCATGGGAAAATCTCCGCAGAGGACGGGTCAAAACCGTTCAGGCCGGACAAGGGTCACGACGAGATAGGCGGCAAGCGAAATGGCGACGAACAGGCCGATAAGAGGTTCGATCATCGATCCCTCCTAGAGCCGGCTGAGCGTGCGCGCGTAGAGCGCAAGCACGACAAAACCGCCGATGCCGGCGGCAAGAAAAACGATGTCGGACATGTGCATCCTCCGGACTTTTCTGACGTCCGGATGATGCACGCTCGTGAGATCAAATATCGATTGTGATGATTGGCGGCGGACATAAGGAAAACATAAAGACCGCAAAGGCGGACGCAGCTGCCAGGCTGCCCACTCATGATCCTATGGGTGGTTAGTCCGCTTTTGGCGCAATGAAGTCGTCCAGTCCTGTCGCTGGCGACGTCTGATCTCGGGTGGTCGCCAAGGGTCTCGGAATGGCGGGAATGGGGGCGCAAAGCGGACAAGGCTCGACTGCGTTCGGCCCTAAGCGGCCGTGCTCCTGATGAGGGGCCTGCAGGATTGCCATGGACCCTCGATATTGGAGCAGTTGCGCCCCCAAATTAGTGGCCCGTTTTTGTTGGGCGACTCACGCACTGGTTTGAGCGGGCTTCCCTCCCAGCTTGGCTGCTGGCGCTGGTTCCGTATCCAGCGATACCTAGGGTCGGGGCGCAGCGGCTAAGCGGCCTTCGTAGCGGACGACGTCTTATTGATGGACGTCACCGCGAGGTTCGTGAGCTTGTTGTTCGTCGCCTTCTCCTGGTCGAGGATTTCACTCAGGAGCGTATGCGCCTCGACGTGGCCGAGATCTTTCGCCCATTCGCGCAGCGAACCGTACCGTGCGATCTCGTAGTGCTCGACAGCTTGGCACGCAGCGAGCAGGCCGGCATCAAGCGCGGTACCCTCGGCCTCCTGCATCAGCCCGTCGGCTTCCTTGATCAGCCCTTCGATGGCATCGCACTTTTCGCCGGAGGCCTTCTTGCCGATTGACTTGAAGACCCGTTCCAGCTTCTTGATCTGATCCTTCGTTTCCGCGAGGTGCTCTTCGGCGGCCTTCTTTAGGTCGGCGCTCTTTGCAGCCTTGGCGACCTTGGGTAGCGCCGTGGTGATCGCATTTTCAGCGTAGTAGACATCCTGCAGGGTGTGCTCGAAAATCTCAGCCAGCGATTTCATGGTGTTCCTCCTTGGCAATGAAACGCGACGGAGAAATCAGCTGGCGTGGAAAACGTTCCAATCGTCGCGTCAAACGACACGTCAAATTCAATAGACACCCTGCCACAGGAGGCGCACTGCGCCGCATCGGCTCCATATGTATGGCAGGAGACACGTCAAAACTCATCCTCGCACCCTCACTTCTTCCGTATGAGGATTCCCGCTACCTCAGCAGCGCGAATGAAGACATCGCGGGCGATTTGTGAAGGCGCATCATCTTTGAGAACAGCCCGGCAGACTCGCTTGGCTTCTATGTAGGCCTCGCCTTGTTTGCCAGGCGGCCAATGCGAGAGGACGGTGGCCGCCTGATGAGTGCTCCGCACAATTTCAACCTGGGCCAGGCCTCCCAACTCCAACCCTACACTTTTGGTCCAGTACCTCGGGTCCATTCGCCTTGCTCCTCAGCAGGATCAATGGATCGGAACGAGGATATCGGCTTCTTCTGCCGCTGCCCTGAAGGCTTCGTCAGCGCCGCCCTCCAGGGCAGTTGCACAAACAACCAGGGCACGGTGGAACGCGACACCATCCAACGTGGGCCAAAGCTCCATAAGGCATTC
>NZ_JAVDTM010000012.1:0-151761 GCF_031455855.1 Mycoplana sp. BE70 | reverse complement strand
TCGTCCGGCGTCGTCGAGCGTGATGATCGCATATTCGTTGGCGCTATCGAGGATAACCTGCAGCCGCTCCTTGCTCCGGCGAAGGAGTTCTTCGGCGCATTGATGGGCTTCCTGAGCACGTCTGCTTTCAATGCTGAATCCGAGCTGGCGAGCGATCGTAAGCGAAAGGACAGCCTCGTCCTGGGTGAAAACATGCGGCCGTTCGCGATAGGTCATGAATTTTCCAATGACGCGGCCATTGGCGGTCAGCGGAATGAAGGCCAGTGCGTGAATACCTTCGGCCTTTATCGTTTGCTTGAGAGCTTCCGATTCATGCGAGGCTTCAATCTCGCCAATGAAAATCGGGACGGCTTCACAGTCGCCTGGCTTCCAGGGCGAATGTCCGTCGACAGCCTCGCGATACGCTTCTGAAAGGCCGCGCCAGGCTACAAAGCGCATCACACCCGTCTGATCGAAGAGCAGAATCGAGGCGCGCTCGCAGCGCAAGGCCGCGCCGATGGCGTCGAACGTCGCGTTATACACGTCCGCCAATGAATTTGCCCTGTAGAGGGCGTCGGTGAACTGAAAAAGGGCGCCCAGTTCGTCGGCCTTCCTGCTCCTCAGCCGAGAGTCACGGAGATATTCCGTCATGCCCACCTCCGCTGCGACAGCACATCCGACGCCACCCGATTCTCAACTACGTGTCGGGTTTCATCGGCCGGGTCGCGGCATGATATTGTCGGCGTGCACGCCGTCAGAGGCAGTCACTCCTGCTTCCAGGCGACGACTGGGATCATCGTACTTGATTGAGTTGCGCACGTCTCGCAAAACTTCCCTCGCTGCCCCACCGCCCTTATGGGACACTGTTTTCGCCACTGGCTGCGCCGCAACAACCTGGCGCTGCTCACATTCCGCTGGGGAGGAAGTATTTGCGGCTTACTCGACAATGCCCGCCGCAGTGCAACGCAGGCATACTGGAACCAAAGTCACTGGCTCGCATTCATCATTCGCCCATCAACATGGCGGCAGCTTGCGGAACCACCATGCGAATGACCGAACACGACCCGATTGCCGGTGAAATCATCCTGTGTATTCCTGCGCTACGGCGATTTGCCCGCACTTTTAACCACCGCGCCATCGACTCGGACGACCTCGTCCAGGAAACGCTGCTAAAAGCGCTTCCCCACATCGAAAAATTCCACCTGGGAACAAACCTGAGGGCGTGGTTCTTCACAATCATGCGAAACTCATTCTGTTCCCGCGCGCGGCTGGCGAAGCGAGAGTCGCCTGGTTTTAGTGCGGATTGCTGTGACTTGGCCACGGCTGCTCCGGCCAACAAGGAATGGCACATCCGCGGTCATGAGGATGCCATCAGCCGCCTTCGGAGGATGAAATGACAACACCTTCAACCGACTGCAGCCTCTTTGCAGGTCGCCGAATTTTGGTGGTTGAAGACGAATATCTACTTGCCGACGAGTGCCGGAAGAAACTCGAGAAATACGGTGCCACCGTCATCGGCCCGACCGGGAGCGTACAACAGGCGCTGAGATTGATTGCCGACCAGGCCATCGATGCGGCAATACTGGACGTGCATCTCGGCGGCGAGTTGGTGTTCCCCGTCGCCGACCAGTTGATTGAGCGCGGCATCGCCTTTGTCTTCGCAACCGGATATGATCCCTCGATCGTTCCCGATCGTTTTCCCGGATTTGTGCTTTGCGACAAACCGCTGGCCTTGGAGAAAATCGCCAAGGCGCTTTTCGGTCCACCCCAGCCGAACGGCCATTGACGAGTGCCTACAAGCGGGCCTTAGCCCGGTTTGCAGCATCCTCTATGATGCCCGATACCTCGCCATTTGTGCAGCTTTGCATTGCGAACGCCTCACCGGGGTCGATGCCGGGATCCTCTTCGTAATTTGCCAGGAACTTGTTTTCCTCGAGCATCGCTTTCAAGGCGCTATGGTGCTTTTTGTCACCGGATAACATGGCGAGCATCATGACCAGCAGGCGGCGATGCGCATTTAGTCTGGCTTCCAAGGTTGAGCGCGGTTCGGACATGGCACCCTCCGTGTTCACGCAAAGAGAACGATTTCGCTCGGTGTGCGTTCCCATCGCAGCACTCATGGATTTGGGGCTCGCCCCATGACAATCGGCCATGGAAAGTTCGGTCCGGCGTTGGAACAGGAGGGGGCGCGGGCGGCGACATTGCCGGACCTCCGCGAACAGGCCTCCGGCTGCCATCGTTGCGACCTTTACAAAGCGGCAACGCAACTGGTGTTCGGGGAAGGCGCGCAAGGCGCGTCGGTTGTCCTCGTTGGTGAACAGCCGGGAGATCGTGAAGATATCGCCGGCAGGCCGTTTGTCGGCCCCGCTGGATTGCTGCTGAACGAGTGCCTTCACGAGGCAGGCGTCGACCGATCTCGTTGCTATGTCACCAATGCGGTCAAGCATTTCAAGTTTCAGCAACGCGGCAAGCGCAGATTGCACGCCAAACCGAATGCGGACGAGATCCAGCGCTGCGCCTGGTGGCTGGCGGCCGAGTTGGACCTGATCCATCCCCGGCTCGTGGTTGCGTTGGGAGGCACGGCCCTCTACACGCTCTTTGGTCGCAGCGTCAGTGTTACGAAAGCGCGCGGACAGATCCTTCAAGTCCCAACTGGTCCACCGGTGCTGGTGACCGTTCATCCATCCTACCTGCTGAGAACCCAGAAGCGGCCGGATGCCGAGATGGTACGCCACCAATTCGTCACTGATCTGCATCAGATCGTGCAGTTCTGCACCGAGGCCTGACGGCCTGACCGGCAGCGGATCTGGAATTTCCGCTTGATGCTGGCGACGTTGGCCGCATTAGGCTCACGCCTACAGGGTGGCGTGGATCCGCTGCGCTTGTCGCCAAATCGAGTGGCGTAGCGCAGCGGACATCGGTTCCTGAAAGTAGCTGACCGGGACTCTTCTGCTTCTGCCGACTTGCATATCCGGATCATGCTTTTCTTTGTCGCGAATCGGCAGAGCGCCAGGGTGGGCCGGCGCTATCATGTCTGTCCGCGAGCCTGCACGGATACCGCGACAGTCGCTCAGTCGTCCACAGCCACCATAACGTCGGAGGCCTTTACAACCGCGTACGCTTCCTTGCCGACAGCCAATCCCAACTTCTTCACTGCATTCGGTCTGTGTAATATAGAGCAGCAGGCGCGGGGGAGATCCATAGCAAAGAGAACCAGCAATGATCGTCCGCCCTTCTCCGACCTTTCTGCAACTTTTCTACATCATGCGGGGCTCGGTGGTTCCGAAGATTTTCCCGCAACTCGGCATAACAGCCGCGTTTGCCACGGTTGTCGTGCTCCTGCATGGGCGCTACCCAGCATTCGTACCTTCAATCGCGGGTGTACCGTTTGCTCTTCTCGGTATCGCGCTCTCCGTCTTCCTAGGGTTCAGAAACAACGCTTGCTACGACCGATGGTGGGAAGCCCGGAAACAGTGGGGCGAGATGATTGCGGTGTGCCGAAACTTCGGCCGCCAGACGCTCGTCTTGGACGGAGGTGGGAAAGAGACAAAGGTGGTCCGACACGAACTTTTGGTTTCGGTTATCCAGTTCGTTTACGCGCTTGCCATCCATTTGCGGCCAGATCGCCCTTCGGCTCCGTCCCGACCCGAATTAGATCCTTGCCTGCGTGGAGACCTTTCCGATGCAGTCAACCGACCAGACGCGATCTTGAGGCACATATCGACAAGACTAGCCTCGCTTAATCGCGAGGGAGCGGTGAGCGATATCATGTTCCAGACGCTCGATCGTTCAGTCTCGCAACTCGGCGGCATCCAGGCCGCATGCGAGCGTATCCGAGGCACACCGCTCCCGTTCGCATACTCCCTGCTCCTGCACCGAACAGCCCACCTTTTCTGCTTTCTCTTCCCACTTGGCTTCGCAGACACGCTTGGTTGGCTTACGCCATTTTGCTCCGTACTCGTCGCCTATACCTTCTTCGGCCTGGATGCCTTGGGTGAAGAGCTTGAGAGCCCCTTCGGAAGCACCCAGCATGCAGTCCCCCTGAGCGCCCTGGCAAGAACCATCGAAATTGGGCTCCTCGAAGCGATGGATGAGAAGAACGTTCCGCCGGCTCTCCAGCCGATTGAGTTTGTTCTCATGTAGACGGAACGCGGCGCGCCAGGAGAAGGCGCTGCGCCGCCCAGCGCCGCATCGATCGGAGGCCCGGAGGGCTACTGGAAACCTCTTAGCGGCAATGCCGCGTTGCTGGGATTGAGCGCCAAGATTTTGGGGGGACGCATGGTAGCGGAGGAGGGATTCGAACCCCCGACACAAGGATTATGATTCCTCTGCTCTAACCTACTGAGCTACTCCGCCGCCGGGCGAAACGGTCAACGATCGCTTCGTTTTCCGTTCGGGACGGGCGGCTTATAAGGTGCCCTTCCCCAGGGTGTCAAGCGTCGTTTCCGGCAAAAATGCGCGTTCGCGCAAAGGCTTGTGAATTCGTCGCGTCAGGCCGCGGCCGGTACGGCGAGAATGCGCTTCAGCGCCGCCTCCGCGGCTGCCTCGCGCTCGGAGCGGGCGATGAAGCCGCCGCCATAGACGCGTGCGTCCTCACCCTCGCCCGAGTAGAGGGCGCAGGCCTGACCGGGCGCCACACCCGCCTCGCCTTCGGAAAGCTCGACGTAGAGGCCGTTCTCGTCGGCGTGCAGCATCGCCGGGCGCGGCGGCCGTGTCGAACGCACCTTGGCAAAGCAGGAAAAGCCCTTGGCGGCCGCCTCGTGGATGTCGCCGTCGCCGAGCCAGTTGACGTCGCGCAGGTAGAGCCGGCGTGTCTCCAGCGCCTCCTTCGGCCCGACAATGACCCGGCGCGAGCGCGCGTCGAGATAGACGACATAGAGCGGCTCGCCGGTGGCAACGCCGATGCCGCGCCGCTGGCCGATCGTGTAGTGCAGGATGCCCTCGTGCTGGCCGAGCACGCGGCCGTCGATATGGACGATGTCTCCGCCCAGCGCCGCGTTCGGCTTCAGCTTGGCCACGATGTCGGAATACTTGCCCTGCGGCACGAAGCAGATGTCCTGGCTGTCGGCCTTCTTGGCAACGACAAGCCCCATCTCCTCGGCCAATGCCCGGGTCTCGGCCTTCGACAGGTGGCCGAGCGGAAAGCGCAGGTAGTCGATCTGCTCCTGGGTGGTGGCAAACAGGAAGTAACTCTGGTCGCGCTCGGCGTCGACCGGGCGATACAGCGCCCGCCGGCCGGGATCCGCCGGCGTCGGGTTCGGCCGCGAGCGGATGTAGTGGCCTGTCGCAAGCGCGTCGGCACCCAAGTCCTTTGCGGTTGCCAGCAGGTCGGCAAACTTGACGGTCTGGTTGCAGGCAACGCACGGGATCGGCGTTTCGCCGGCGATGTAGCTCTCGGCGAACGGATTGATCACGGTTTCGCGGAACCGCTTCTCGTAGTCGAGCACGTAGTGCGGAATGCCGAGCGTCTCGCAGACGCGGCGCGCGTCGTCGATGTCCTGTCCGGCGCAGCAGGAACCGGCCCGATGGACGGCGGCGCCATGGTCGTAAAGCTGCAACGTGATGCCGAGGACGTCATAGCCTTCGCGTTTCAGGAGCCCCGCGACGACTGATGAATCCACGCCGCCGGACATGGCGACGACAACGCGCGTATCTTCCGGCTTCCTGTCGAAATCAAGACTGTTCACGGCATCCATCCGTTGGTTTTCCAAGGCCCGATCAGGCCCCGCCGCGTCACGGGCAGCGCGACGCGCATCATGTATTTGCCTGTTGCATCTCGTCGCCGGCAAAGCTGTGCACTCCGCTGGGCACATGCTCCGGACGACGGTAATTCGCCCGTATCCAGTACGACGAGGCGCTGCTGGCCCGACATATAGAAACTTGTGCCAGCCGGAGCAAGAGAACAGGCGTTCTCAGTCATTCGGGGCGCCATTGCACAGCGAGCGGCGCATCCGCCGCCTAGATCAGTTTCAACCGCATCGCCGAGGCAATGGCCTGCATCCGGTTCACGGCCCCCAGTTTCTTCGTCGCGGTCTTGAAGTAGCTGCTGACGGTATAGGCCGAAATGCCGAGGATGATGGCGATCTCGTCGCTGCTCTTGCCGGCCGCGGCCCAACGCAGACACTCGAGCTCGCGGCTCGACAAGGTCTCGCGCGAGCCGGGGCCGGGCGCAAAGGTCGGTTCCAGGCACTCGAACAACTGGACCGCCGCGAAGTATAGTCCTGCCGTCTCGTTGATTTCGAGCGGCTCGCACTGGCCAGAAAACAGCACAATAAAAGGCTCGCCCGAGGTCGAATGCAACAGGAACGCGGTCGATCTTACGAGGCCATGACGTGCAGCAAGCTCCGCTGCTCCATCTTCCCCTGCCCGCGCCGTGTCCTTCGGCGCGAGCAGCCGTTGATCGCCGCGGACCGGCCGCTTCGTCGCCGCCACCTCCGCAACGAGCCGGCTGATGTGAAATATGCCCAACTCATCATAGCTCCGCACGAGCTCGGACGACCAGTTGCTCACCAGCAGTCGTTCGGCGAAACGCTGCCTTTCGGCCTCCGGAAAGCGCGCCACGAGGAAATGGTCAAAGTCGAAATGACGGGCGCAGCGCCGCATCAGCTGCAGCACTTCGTACTCCGTCTGAACATTCTCCAGCGTCGCGCCAGTCAGAAATTCCGGCAACTGGCCATGTCGCGCCTTCGCCTTATCCAGATCTCTCATCTTGCGTATCCAATGGGTCGGTCGGGCCGCAACCATTCCACGCTGCGACTAGCGCCTCCAAACAAGGTCAAAAGCGAAACCAGCCGTTCCACAACGCCTCAGCCAACCGTCCGGAGGGAACATTTGAGAGGATTGCGGCCTATCCGATGCACCGCCTTTGATCTGGCGCCGTCCTAACAGAAGCGAGCCGCCCGTGAAAATAGTTAGATCTCATGGCTTCCGGGCAATCTTAACCGACCGTGAAGAGGAACTGCACGATCGCGATGCCCGCCGTTGGACGCAAAGATCTAATCTGCGGAAACTGCTCAATTTGTTAGCGAATTGTTACGGTCGGCTTAGCCAAATTTTAAATGTGGCAAACTACAGTGAGGCCCACATGGTCTTGTGTGTAGTAGAGAGTCCTATGACCGAATTGATACGACCCCGCGTAAAGTATGTCATCGGCCCCGATGGCAGCCCCTTGACGATCGCCGATCTGCCGCCAGCCAACACGCGGCGCTGGGTGATCCGCCGGAAGGCTGAAGTCGTTGCCGCGGTCCGCGGCGGCCTGCTGAGCCTGGAGGAAGCCTGCGAACGCTATACGCTGACGGTCGAGGAATTCCTGTCGTGGCAGTCCTCCATCAACGATCACGGCCTGGCCGGCCTGCGCACCACTCGCATCCAGCAATACAGGCACTGACACGCCGACTGGGCGTTTCGTCAGAAAGACCCGCGGCCGCCTCAGCGCGGCCGCAGCTGCATCTGCAGCAGGCTGGTCAGCACCGCCGACGCCGCGTAGAACCACAGGCCCGGCTGCGTGAAGGCACTTGCGATACCGGTGGTCTTGGCTGCCACGATCACCAGCGCCACAAGCATCACGTCCATCATCGACCAACGGGCAAGAAGCGGAAGCAGGCCGGCAAGCAGCCGATCGTGGCTTCCATCGCCCCGACTGATCGCCTCAAAGGCAACGCCGATGAGCTTGATCACCGGGAAGACGATCGAAAGCAGACCGACGACCACGGCGAGCAGTTGGTTCTCCTGTGCCCACAACGAGGCAACGATACCGAGCAGCGACGGCGTCTCGGTGAAAAAGTAGAGCCTCTCGAACAGGACCAGCGGAAGCACCATGCCGAAGGCGAGCGACAGTGCCGAAAGAACAAGCAGGGCAGGAACGATCAGGGCCATTGCGCGCCTCATGATGAATCAGTGCCGCATCCATAGCACTTTCGCCCAAGGAACGCCGTTCCGCCCTGCCACTGGATGACATCGGCGCCTGAACTGCTAGAACCGGCTATCGGCCCGAAGGAGAATTTGGAATGGATATTCACAGCACAGAAAGCAGCTCGCACGGCCGTTATTCGGTCACCGTCGACGGACATGAGGCGGAAATGACCTATTCGCGGACGTCGGCGAAACTGATCATCATCGACCACACCGGCGTTCCCGACGCGCTTCGCGGCCGCGGCGTCGGCCAGGCGCTCGCCCTCCATGCCGTCGAGCAGGCACGCGCCGGGGGATGGAAGATCATGCCGCTCTGCCCGTTCTTCCGGGCGCAAGCGATGCGCCACCCTGAATGGAGCGACGTCGTCAATCGCTGACAGGCCGGCAGCGCCCGCGCAAGGCGGCTCGCGGGCGCCGTCCTGGGTTTCAAATCCGGAAAACGGAAAGGACCCTCATGAGCGCGGTTTCACCGCTCATGAGGGTTCCCTTTACTGAGCGCTGCACAGCCGCAGCGACGGAGTGCGACGTTGTCAGGCGCGCAGGCGCACCGCGTTGTCGCGCTCTTCCAGCGCCGTTGCCTTGGCATATTCGGCTTCCACCTCCTCCAACGCGAGTTCGGCGGCATCCTGCTGCACTTTCAACTCACGAATGGAGACGAGCAGGTTGTCCGCGCGCTGGCGGGCAGCCTTTGCGAAGGTGGGGTAGGCAAAGTGGCTCGGATCAGAAATACCGGATTTCTTCTCCTCGATGGCAATCTGGCTCTCCAGTTCCTTAGACATCCGTTCGAACTCGGACATCATCATTTGCAACTGGCTCAACTGCCGCCTTTTTTCTTTCACCTGAAACTCCTTCAGGCGAACTAGGCTCTCACGTGGCTTCATACGCAATACTCCCGTGGATAGCGAGACCCCGGCACCTGGTGGGCGGCAAACGCCGCCAACCTTACACGCTTAAGGCCTGCCCCGCCTGTTGCACAGATCGAAGCAGGCCGACATTTTTGCCCGTGCGTCGGCTGAACAAGCCGACGTTCACAAAAAATTTCCGCGACATTAACGAAACCCTACCGCTGGTAACCTTTCGTTTACGGGCATCGTTAATCATAGGTGGCATGATTTAAGGGTCGGTAAATGCAACAGTCAAAATGCCGGGCACCCGATAATCATGAGTCGAAAGAGTCGGATAGCGTATTTTCCTCACAAAACAGGTGAGAAGCGCGACGCCAAATTTTGACGTAAATTCAGGGGGCTGCCGAAATTATTTAACAACTTCATACCATCTTGCCAGAGTGAATCAGAATTTGTTAACCATTCGGTGGCAGCCTCCAAATCAGGCAACAACTGGATCCGTATCGCGTAGAGGGGCCAGGACACCTTGAGCGGCGGAAAAGGGGACGGAAATGCGGGTACTACTTATTGAAGACGACAGCGCGACAGCGCAGAGCATCGAGTTGATGCTCAAATCCGAAAGTTTCAATGTCTACACGACGGATCTGGGCGAAGAGGGTGTCGATCTCGGCAAGCTCTACGACTACGACATCATCCTGCTGGACCTGAACCTGCCGGACATGTCGGGCTACGAAGTGCTGCGCACGCTGCGCCTGGCCAAGGTCAAGACGCCGATCCTGATACTCTCAGGCATGGCCGGCATCGAGGACAAGGTGCGCGGCCTCGGCTTCGGCGCCGACGACTACATGACCAAACCCTTCCACAAGGACGAACTGGTTGCCCGCATCCACGCCATTGTTCGCCGCTCCAAGGGCCATGCACAGTCCGTGATCTCGACCGGTGAGTTGATCGTTAACCTCGACGCCAAGACCGTCGAAGTCGGCGGCCAGCGGGTCCATCTGACCGGCAAGGAATACCAGATGCTCGAACTGCTCTCGCTGCGCAAGGGCACGACGCTGACGAAGGAAATGTTCCTCAATCACCTCTATGGTGGCATGGACGAGCCGGAACTGAAGATCATCGACGTCTTTATCTGCAAGCTGCGCAAGAAGCTCGCCAATGCCGCCGGCGGCGCGAATTACATCGAGACGGTCTGGGGCCGCGGCTACGTGCTGCGCGAGCCGGATGGGGACTATCTCGAGACGGCCTGATCCGGATCGGGCAAGACCTTCTTAAAAACCCGCCGTATGCCGGGTTTTTTGTTGTCAGCCGGAGCTCCAAATCCAGCCCTTGACCAGACCGGAAACAGCAACGCGGCCGCCCCTAGCGAGGCGACCGCGTCTTCAAAGTCCTGGCTTGCCGTCAAGCGGCGATAGAGAGATTGGCAAAGACCGTCGTGAGGATCTTTCGATCGAACGGCTTCAGCAGGAAGTCGTCCGCCCCGGCGCGCTTGCCCATCATCATCTTCTTCAGGTCGGCCTCGACCACGCAGTAAAAGATGCGCACCGTATCGCCCTTCGGCAGCATACGGAGGTTGGCGATCAGTTCGAGCGCGCCATCCATCGTCGAGTCGACGATAATGACGTTCGGCAAATCCGCCTCACAGCGGACGAGCGCCTCCAGCGAGTTGGACGCTTCGAGTACGAGGTAGTCGAGGCCCGATAGAATACGTTTTCCAACCTTGCGAACGACATCGGAACCGTCGGCAATCATGATGCGCCGCATAGCCTACTCCAATTTCCCGCTCACACGAGCAGCCAATTATGAAGCAAGTGTAGCCATCGCTGGCAAACAAATGGTTACCGGCGGCGCGCTCCGCCGCCTCGACGTCAGGCTGCCGCAGGCACCTTGGCGACGAAAGTGATTTCTTCGGCTGACGGAACGATCTCCAGCTCCATGCCCGCTTCCTCGGCGAGGAGAACCGTGTAGTAGGGCTGGATCGTATGGGCATCCACCGCCTCTTCGAGTTGGCCGGACAGCATCTCGACAAACTTCGGCGGCACCCGCAGCATGCGCCCTTTCGCGGTCAGGCGAAACTCCGCGTCCAGTTCGGGACGCTCCAGGGTGATGTCGATCGAGCCACCGCGCGGGATCGCGCCATAGGCGACAAGAAACAGGTTCAGCAGCAGCTTGACGCGGTTCTTGGCGACGATTGCCCGCGGTCCGCTCCAGGTGATTTCGGTCTTCTTTTCCGCCGTGGCAAAGTCGCGGGCGGCCTTTTCCGCCTCGCCCGTGTCGATCGAAGCGCCGACGGATCCCGAGGCACCGAAGGCGAGCCGGGCGAACTTCAGGCGCACCGAGGCGTTCATCGCACTGGTGCGGATAAGGTCCATCGCGTCTTCGTCCGCTCCGCCCTCGTCGAGCAGTTCGAGCCCGTTGTTGATGGCACCGACCGGGGAAATGACGTCGTGGCACACACGGCTGCACAGCAGCGCCGCGAGGTCGGGACCGCTCAGGGTGAGGTTCGGGTTCTTCGCCATCATATTCTCCAGCAGGCCCTGACCGACAGTGGCGATCTGCAACCGTCGGGCGGGTAGATTTCATCAATTGACACCTAGCACGCGTAAATTGTGCCGAGCAGGCTCAATTAGAGGTCAGCCATAAAGACACCACATTTGGTAAACCGATTGTTAACACGATCCGGTCAAATTGCCATGCACGACAACGCCTGAACCAGCACGGGGGTAGTGACATGTGTGCGTCACATTTGACCAGGAGATCCGTCCTCCTCGCCGCAATCGGGGCGATGGCCGCGCCGGCAGCAGCGCACGCACAGAGCACCGGCGGATCCCAATACACCGTCCAGGAGATCGTTGACGCAGGGCACGGCTTCTTCGGCTCCACCACCGGCGGTCTCGCCAAAGTGGTCGAACGGGCTTTCCAATCCTACGGCCTGCCGAACGGCTACATCCTCGGCCAGGAAGGATCGGGCGCCTTCGTTGCCGGTCTCACCTACGGCGAAGGCGAGATGAACACGAAGAACGTCGGCAGCCACCCCGTTTTCTGGCAGGGCCCGTCCCTTGGCCTCGACTGGGGCGGACAGGGCAGCCGCACGATGATGCTCGTATACAACCTCCCGGACGTAAACGCGCTTTACACCCGCTTTGCCGGCGTCTCCGGCTCGGCCTATGTCGTTGCCGGCGTCAGCATGACGGTTCTGACCGAGCAGAACATGGTCATCGTCCCGATCCGCACCGGCATCGGTGCCCGCCTCGGCATCAATGCCGGCTATCTGAAGCTGACGCGGAACCCCACCTGGAATCCATTCTAGGTCGCCGTCCTGGTGCACGCGCAAGGTTACCGGCGTAACTGAAATTGTTCGCGAACCCCTGTGCAACAGGACTCCGTTCGCTATAGTGCGACAGGTCGACAGGGAAACAGGACAGACGTCGTCGTGATCGAATACGCCCTGCTATTTGCCTTGGGGTTCCTGGCGGCAACGCTGACGGGTCTGCTGGTCGCACCGGCCATCCAGCGTCGCATCGTCGCCTATACCGAGAACCGCATGAAGGCGACCATGCCGCTCAGCCCCCAGGAGGTTAGAGCCCAGACGGACATGGCGCGTGCCGCCTTTGCCGCCGAGAACGCACGCGTTTCCCAACAAATCGTACGCGAGCGTGAAAAGAGCACGCAGCTCTCGATCCGAATGGAGACGGTGAAGCGCGACATCAGCCGGCTCGCGGCCGACAATGCAGACCTGAAAGCGCAGATCGAGGAAATGAACGTCGAAGCCGGTGACCTGCGCTCGGCCCTGCGCCACGAGGACCAGAGATACGGACAGTTGAAGGCCCAACTGGAATCGGCAGAGCGCGAAATCCTGCACAAAAAGCGCGATATCGAAATCCTGAACGCCAACCGTGACCTCGTCCAGACCGACCTGAACGACAGCATGATCGTCGGTGCCGCGCGTGAGACCGAGTTGGAAAACCTCAACAGTCGGATAACGACTTTGCGACACGAACGCGAGAAACTGCTTGAGGGTCTCCGCGCCGCCCAGGCCCAGCTGAAGGATGCTGGCGTGAAACTGTCGCGAGAAGAAGGACGGTCGCGCCAGCTCGAGGCAAAGCTGACGCGCGACAACGGAGAGATCGGACGCCTGCGCGAGAAGTTGAAGAACGTGGCGGTCTTCCCCAAAACGTCGACGAGACCCGCACGCACACAGGAGACGAAGGCTTTGCTCCCCCCCGTATCGCCACCCAGCGAATTCACCAACGGAACTACGGCAGCCAACGGCGCAAATGGCATCGACATTCCTTCGCTCGAGGCAGATGTCCGCGATCGCAGCGCCGCCATCACGCAGCACCTGGCCCAGCCGTCCTCACCCGAAGGGGATGCGGCACTGCGCGAGGAGATCGCCGATGTCGCGGCACGGATGATCGTTCTGACGGATGCGCGCGAAGGCACCGCCTCGCCGATCCGCAGCCTGCTGAACCAGCCCGGCCCGGCCGCTGATCTCGGCCGCACCAGCCTGGCGGACCGCGCCAAGGACATGCTGCCGCCGCGCGAATAGCAAATCCGCTTCGATCCTGCGCCTATTGGACGCGACCGGCGAGGAGCGCCATCTGGTAGAGTGCGATGCCGCTTGCGGTGGCAACATTCAGGCTATCGAGGCCGGGCCTTTGTGGAATGCGCGCGGTATGGAAGCGGGACAGGATGCCTGGCGGAAGCCCCTTGCCTTCCGTGCCGGCAACCAGCGCCAGCCGGGGCGAAGCTTCGATATGAGCGATGGATGTCTCACCCCGTGGCGACAGGGCCCAGATGGCGAAGCCAGCATCCGCAAGACGGCCAAGGAGGGTGGTCGCATCCCCGCCCTTGGCGAAGGGAACGCTCAGGACCGCCCCAACGGACACGCGGATCGCCTTGCGATACAAGGGATCGCAGCAGGTGTCATCCAGCAGAACCGCATCCGCGCCGAAGGCGGCCGCATTGCGGAAGAGCGCCCCCATGTTGTCATGGTTCGAGATGCCGCAGGCGGCGAGCACGAGACTGTCGGCCGGAAGCGATTCAATCAGCGTGGCCGAGTCGGCAGCCTCTTCGCGCCGGCCGATCGCCAGCACGCCGCGATGCATGTCGAAGCCGGCGATCGCATTGAAGACCGCCCGGTTGGCCACGTAGACCGGCACCCCGGCCGGGAAGCACGCCAGTATCTCCGCAAGCCCGCCGAGCCGGTTCTCGAGGATCAGAATCGCCTCGGCACGAAAGCCGGAGGCACCCGTATGGGCGGCCGCCAGCATGCGCAGCACCACCGTCCCCTCGGCAATGAACCGCCCCTCACGTCCGACCAGATCGCGTTCGCGGATCGAGCGGAAGACCGTGATCCGCGGATCGTCGCTGTCGCTGATCCAGATCGGCTCCGCCGCCATCGGCAGCGTCCTACCGGCCGGTCACATCGATGTCGGCGACGATCCGGCCGGCAGCGATGTCGAACAGGATCGCCTTGCGCGCCCCGTCGGAAAGCGTCCCGAAGAACAGAATCTGGCCATTCGACTGGGAGACCGACGAGACGGTGAAGCCGTCCGGCAGCGCCACAGCGCCCGTGAGCGGCCCGTCGCTCGGCACCGAAAGCCCGGCAGAGATACGGCTTTCGGGCTTGCCATCCGTCCGCGTCACCTTATAGACAATGGCCGCGAGCACCGCCATGAACATGACGAGCATGATACCGCCCGAGACGAGTTGCAGCCGCACCATCTTGCGACGGACATTCTCCATGGCCGGATCGAGCGGCTTTTCTTCTTGTTCATCGATCTCGATATTCGACATGAGCGGTAGCGTCTCCGACAGGCAGGACAATCTTTGAATGAGCGACCCCTTTAAACAAGCCGACGACACAAGGAAAGTCCTGACCGCTGGTGAGGATGCCGCAGGCCGCCTCGATGCGTGGCTGGCGGACGCGCTCGGCGGCGAATATTCCCGCAGCCGCCTCAAGGCGCTGATTGAGCAAAGCGCCGTCCTCGTCAACGGCACGGCCGTCACCGAACCGAAGCGCAAGGTGCATCCCGGCGACGCGATCGAGATCACGCTTCCCGAACCCGAAGACCCCGAGCCCAAAGGTGAGGATATTCCGCTGGAGGTCCTCTACGAAGACAATGATCTGATCGTCGTCGTCAAGCCCGCCGGACTCGTCGTCCATCCGGCGGCCGGCAACTGGACCGGGACGCTCGTCAACGCCCTGATACACCATTGCGGCACGAGTCTCTCGGGCATTGGCGGTGTCCGTCGCCCCGGCATCGTTCACCGGCTGGACAAGGAAACGAGCGGTGTCATGGTCGCCGCAAAGAACGACGCGGCCCACCGGCATCTCTCCGCGCAGTTCGCCGACCACGGCCGCAGCGGCCCGCTGGAGCGCGCCTACCAGGCCGTCGTCTGGGGGCGCCCGAAGCAGTTGCGCGGCACGATCGACGCCGCCCTCGGCCGCGCCGGCGATCGCACCAAGCGCGCCGTAAAGCGCGAGGAAAGCGAAGACGCGCGCGAGGCGATCACCCATTACGAGGTGGTCGAGCGCTACGGCGAGAAGCCGGATGCGACCTGCCTCGCCTCATTGGTCGAGTGCGAACTGGAAACCGGCCGCACGCACCAGATCCGCGTGCACATGGCCCATATCGGCCACCCGCTGATCGGCGATCCCGAATATGGCGCCGCCTTCAAGACGAAGGCGAACCTTCTTCCAGAACGGGCGCGGGCCGTCGTAAACAGCTTCCACCGCCAGGCGCTGCATGCCTTCATGCTGCAATTCGAGCATCCGACAACAGGCGAGGTGATGCGCTTCGAGGCGCACGCCCCGGACGATCTGGAGACGTTGCTGGTGGCGCTGCGGGCGATGAACTGATCCGCGTCGGACGGGCGCTGCCCTTGAAAATCGGGCCCAGCAGCACGAAATATTGTGTTGACCGCACAAGTCGCACAATCATTCCGGTTTTCACCGCATCGTGAAACGACCGGCGCTTGAACCATTGTTTCGCCACACCTATCTTACAGTCTGTCGGGGTCGCCAAGTCCCGTCCCGGAGCATGATCACAAACGGGAAACCGATCCGGATCAAGCTCCGCTGAAGGCTTGCCTACAGAGGAAGCCGTACCAAGGAAGGGGGGTGCTTTATGGCCCGCAATACATTGCCATCCATTACGGCCGGTGAAGGCGGTCTCAACCGCTATCTCGACGAAATCCGCAAGTTTCCCATGCTTGAGCCGCAGCAGGAATACATGCTCGCCAAGCGCTACCAGGAACATGACGACCGCAACGCCGCCCATCAGCTGGTGACAAGCCATCTGCGCCTAGTGGCGAAGATTGCAATGGGCTATCGCGGCTACGGCCTGCCGATCGGCGAGGTCATTTCCGAGGGCAATGTCGGCCTGATGCAGGCCGTGAAGAAGTTCGATCCCGAGCGCGGCTTCCGCCTGGCCACCTATGCAATGTGGTGGATCAAGGCGTCGATCCAGGAATACATCCTGCGCTCCTGGTCGCTGGTGAAGATGGGCACCACCGCCAACCAGAAGCGGCTGTTCTTCAACCTGCGCCGGATGAAGAGCAAGATCCAGGCGATCGACGACGGTGATCTGAGGCCCGACCAGGTGGCGGAGATCGCCAAGAAGCTGCAGGTTTCCGAAGAGGAAGTCGTGTCGATGAATCGGCGCCTGTCCGGCGACGCATCGCTGAACGCGCCGATCAAGGCCAGCGAAGGCGATTCCGGCCAGTGGCAGGACTGGCTCGTCGACGACCGCGACAGCCAGGAAGAGACGCTGATCGAGCAGGACGAGCTTGAAACCCGCCGCGCCATGCTGGCACGTGCCATGACCGTGTTGAACGAGCGCGAACGCCGGATCTTCGAAGCAAGGCGCCTTTCCGAGGATCCGGTGACGCTGGAACAGCTCTCGTCCGAGTTCGACATCAGCCGCGAGCGCGTTCGCCAGATCGAGGTTCGCGCCTTCGAGAAGGTGCAGGAAGCCGTCCAGAAGCTTGCCACCGAACAGGCCAAGTCCGTCCGCGTCATTGAGGACGCGTAGGCGGCGACAACCCGGCAACAGCAACAAACGAAGAGCCCGGCGTCACCGCCGGGCTCTTCTGTATTTGGCATATGTCGTTAGTTATTGGCTGTTTGCCGTCGGCCCCAGTGCCGACCAGGCATTCATGACCGAAGTGAATACTTCCGCCCCGGTCGTGCCCTTTTCCAGCGTGATCAGGGCGCGCCGGCCGTTGCGATAGGTGATCGGGATATCGATCCAGTCGCGGCTCTTGAGCAGCTCGGTGTTGCGCGTGATCGCGTCCGGGAAGTCGTTGAGCGCGATCATATGGAAGTCCTCGGTGATCTTGGCGGGGACCGCGATCAGCGGGTCGCCACGATCCTGCTCCGTCTGCTTCATCGCCACGCGCTGCACGCTGTCGATGCTGCCGCCGTCGAACTCCGCCGGCAGCGCGAAGACGATCTCGACGAGGTGGCTCGCCGGAAGCGACTTGTCGGCGTTGCGCCGAAGCGTCAGTTGTGCCGTCAGGCCGTTCGATGGGACATTGACCTGCGCATGGATTACCGGCTCCGGCTTGGCATCGCCACCCGGCGACTCCTCGCCCTTGGACCAGACCACGGTGCCGTCGATCGCCGTCGGCGCAGATTGGCCGAGACGTTCCTCATAGAGGAACATCTTCTGCGAAACCCCGACCGGCGGCTGTTGGGCCGTAGCGCCCGCAGTCGTTGCGTTCTGCGCCGTTGCAGGTGCCGTCGCTGGCGGGGTACTGGCTGCGCCCTGCCCGGCCGTGTCGGTCGCCGGCGCGGCACCGGCGGACGTGCCGGCATCCGGCGCACCGTCGGTCGCCGTGGCTGCTCCGTTGGTGCCGCCGGCCGAAGCGGCCGCTCCAGCAGATGCAACCTCGGTGGATTGCTCAGCTACCGACTTGCCTTCTTCCGTGGTGATCTCGCCCGCGACGACGGCCGGTCCCTCGTCGATCTCCGTGCCGTCCGCAAGCAGGCGCTGCGTGAACTTCGACTTGCCGGTCTCAACGGAGGCGACCTGCGTGCCCGCCGTCTCGCTCTGGCTCTGGTCGCCCGTGGCCGTTGCACCGGATCCGCCATCGGCAACGCCCGTTTCACCCGACGGAGTCGCGGCCGGCGCGACCAGATCGCCGATCATCTGGTCGACGGTGTCACGGTTGAGCCAATAGGCCGCTCCTGCGCCGCCGATCACCGCAATCGCCGCCACCGCGGCACCCATCACGGCGAAATTGATCTTGCGCTTGCGCGGTTCGGCCCGAAATGGCCGCTGTCCGTTGCGCACCGCCTCGGTGATGCCCGCAGGCCCCGGCGCATCAGGCTCGGTCGCGGCGCTGGCGCCCGCATTCTTGCCCGGCTGATAGCCGATCAGATCCTCAAGATCGCCCCAGGCGTTGTCCTTGGCATTCGTCTGCTCGGGCTTCAAATCGCCGGTCGTCGCCTCGTCCGGCCAACTCCATTCCGTCGGCGGCTCGGCTGGGACTTCCGTGGATGCAAAATCCTGCGCGTGCTCCTCACGGGCGATCACCTCATGGGCGGTCACTTCGTCCGGCTCGGCATCCGCCGGTTCGTCGTTCCATTCCCACGGCATTGGCGCCGCTGTACCGCCAGACGCCTCGGGCGCAGCCGAACCAACAGCTTCGGGAGCGGCAGGCTCGTCGTGGACAAAGGTGGCAGGCGCGTCGTGGACAGACACGTCGGGGTGGGACGCAGCGGCCTGTTCAGCAAAGGCGGTATGATCATTGGCCGGATCTTCGACGGGCTGCAGGCCAATGAACGAGGGCCCCTGGTCCTCGGCCTCGACAGCCGCGTCGGGATGCGCCGTTTCGTCCCGCGCGGGAACGTCTTCCTGCGGCAGGCTCGCGGTCTCCTCAGCCCAGTGCTGGGCTGCCGGTTCGGGCTCGGTCGGCCGGAACGCGGGAGCCGGCTCGATGACCGGCGGTTCCGGCTCCTCGACCGGCTCTTGCGGGACGCTCGGCGGCTCTGCCATCGCGGGCTGCTCTTGTGGAACAGCCTCGGTGATCGGCTCCGGTGGCGGCTCGGCAGTCTCGGGCGGCTCCGGCACCTCGGCCGTCTCGATCACAGCCGGAGCGCTCTCTTCGATGGGCACCGCTTCGGCCGGAAGGGCCTCGGCGTGCTCGCTCTCGACCTCCGTGATCGCCGTTTCGAGCTTGTCGAGCTGACGCTGGACGAGTTCGTCCGATGGGCGCGGGTTCATCGCCTCGAGTTGCCGGCGCACCGCACCCCGAGCCTTGTCGTAGACCTTGCCCCGCATGTCCGGAGAATTGTCCGTGAGGCCATCAACGGCCCTACGAATGACTGCTACAAAATCCGCCATAAGAACTTTCTCGTGATCTCCGGCCTTTCGTTACTGCGAATCCAGTCCGGAACGGGTGTCAAATCAAATCCTAGTCCTCGAAGGGATCGGTCACAAGTATGGTGTCGTCTCGCTCGGGGCTGGTCGAAAGCAGCGCCACCGGCGCGCCGATCAGTTCCTCGACCTGGCGGACATACTTGATCGCCTGCGCCGGCAGATCGGCCCACTTGCGCGCGCCGACGGTCGACTCTTTCCAGCCTTCCAGCGTGATGTACTTCGGCACGACGCGGGCCTGTTGGCCCTGGCTCGCCGGCAGGTGGTCGATCTCCTCCCCGTCCAGCGTATAACCGACGCAAATCTTCAATTCGTCCAGGCCATCGAGAACGTCGAGCTTGGTCAGCGCGATGCCGGTGATGCCGTTGGTGGCAACCGATTGGCGCACGAGCGCGGCGTCGAACCAGCCGCAGCGGCGCTTGCGGCCGGTGACGGTGCCGAACTCACGGCCGCGCTCGCCGAGGAACTGGCCGATTTCGTCGGTCAATTCGGTCGGGAACGGCCCCTCGCCGACGCGGGTCGTGTAGGCCTTGGTGATGCCGAGGATGTAGCCGAGCGCGCCCGGGCCCATGCCGGAACCGGCGGCGGCCTGCCCGGCAACGGTGTTGGAGGAGGTGACGAAGGGATAGGTGCCGTGGTCGATGTCGAGCAGCGACCCCTGCGCGCCTTCGAACAGGATGCGCGAGCCGGCCCGGCGCTCCTTGTCCAGCATCAGCCAGACGGTGTCGCGGAAAGGCAGCACGCGGTCGGCGACGGAGGTCAGTTCCTGCATGATCGCGTCATGGCTGATCTCCTGTTCGCCGAGGCCGCGGCGAAGGGCGTTGTGGTGTGTCAGCAGCCGTTCGACCTTGGCCGACAGCGTCTCGAGGTCGGCGAGATCCATGACGCGGATGGCGCGGCGGCCGACCTTGTCTTCATAGGCCGGTCCGATGCCGCGGCGCGTGGTGCCGATCTTGACACCGCCGTTGCTGTTGGCCGCCGCATCCTCGCGGATGCCGTCGAGTTCACGGTGCAGCGAAAGGATCAACGTCGCGTTGTCGGCGATGCGCAGATTGTCGGGGGTGATCGTGACGCCCTGGCCCGCAAGCTTCTCGATCTCCGCGCAGAGTGCGTGCGGGTCGATGACGACACCGTTGCCGATCACCGCCATCTTGCCGGGGCGGACGACGCCCGAGGGCAGCAGCGAAAGCTTGTAGCTCGTGCCGTCGATGACCAGCGTGTGGCCGGCATTGTGGCCGCCCTGAAAGCGCACGACGATATCGGCGCGCTCCGAGAGCCAGTCGACAATCTTGCCCTTGCCTTCATCGCCCCATTGGGACCCGATCACCACGACATTGGTCATTTCGTCTTTCCTGCTTCTTGCGCGCTTGCTCGCGCACTCTTTACAAACCCGCGCATCTATACTGTGTAGTTTTTCCGAAAGCGACCCTGTTATAGGGATGCAACCCGCTTTTTGCGTGGCGGATTCGGCAAATACGACCTAACGCTGTGCCCGCTCCCTCGTTCGCAAACGCCCCGCCGATCGGAATATTGCCTTGAACAGCAAAGCCTATCTCTATCTCTGCGTGACCACGCTCTTCTGGGGCGGCAACTCCGTTGCCGGCAAACTGGCGGTCGGCCATGTCAGCCCGATGATGCTGACGACACTGCGCTGGTTAATCGCTCTTTGCGTCATTCTTGCGTTCATGCGGCCGCAGATCAAGCGCGACTGGCAGAAAATCAAGGCACATTTCCTACAGCTTTTCCTCTATGGCGCGTTCGGCTTCATGCTGTTCAACGCGCTTCTCTATTCCGCGCTGAAGCATACGAGCGCCATCAATGCGGTCATCGAGCAGGCGGGCATTCCCATGCTCATCTTCGCCTTCAATTTCCTCCTTTTTCGCACTCCCGCCTCTCCCGCCCAGATCGTCGGCTTCTCCGTGACCTTGATCGGCGTACTGACGACCGCGGCCCATGGCGACTTAAGCTCGCTGATGGACTTGCGATTCAACTTCGGCGACATGCTGATGCTGTTCGCCTGCATTGTCTACGCAGCCTATACGGTCTCGCTGCGCTGGAAACCGGCGATGCACTGGCAAAGCTTCATCGCCGTCCCCGTGTTTGGTGCACTGGTCAGCTCGCTGCCGCTTCTTTGGTGGGAGGCGGCACACGGCGGAATGATCGTGCCGGACACGACCGGCTGGATCGTCGTTCTCTACGCCGCGATCTTTCCCTCGCTGATGTCCCAGGTTCTCTGGGTACGCGGAGTGGAAATGATCGGTCCGAACCGTGCCGGCCTTTTCATCAATGCCATTCCGGTTTTCGGCATGCTCCTGTCCGTCCTGCTCATCGGCGAGAGCCTGCAGGTCTTTCATATGTTCGCGATGGGCCTCGTGCTGGGCGGCATTGCCGTTGCCGAATGGGGCCGCCCAAAGCAGGACTGATCAAGGTCGCGGCTTCAGCGCCTGTGCCCAGAGAACCGTCTCCCGATGGGCATGGCGGCGCCTGAACGCACTTGCCGATCCTCAAATTAGGGAGGCGGCATTTAACATTGGTTAGGCTTTTGCTGGTCAGTTCAGACCGTTCCTTGGAGTGCTATGCGTCGATGTAGACGTGCGAAGGCAGCTCTAAAAATCCTGAAACTGCGCGGAATGCCTCCTCTCGAAAGCCAGTCGGCCTGCGGGAATGCATGCCTGCATCCCCCCGGAGGGCTGACACTTGAAAAATCTCAAAATATCGACACGCATATACCTTCTGACCGCCTTGGCGCTTCTCTTCATGGCGGCGGCAATGACCTACAAGACGATCGACGCTAACGAGGAAATCGCGGCCGAGCGCCGCGCTATGCTCCAGAACGTCACCGCGACGGCGATCTCCGTCATCGCCGGCTACGAAGAACAGGAAAGAAAGGGCGAACTCTCCCGAGAGGAGGCCCAGAAATACGCACTCGAAAACGTCATGGCGATGCGCTTCGGCGCAGAGGGCTACTTCTTCGTCAATAGCTTCGACGGCAAGATGATTGGTCACCCGGTGAACAAGGAGCTGGTCGGAAAGGACGTGACGGGACAGAAGGACATCAACGGCAAGCTGTTCCAGGCCGAGCTCATCCGCCTTGCCCAGAACCCGGGCAGCGGCTACGTCGACTACCACTGGAACAAGCCTGGCCAGGCTGGAACCGTCGAGAAGTATGCCTATGTCGCCGGCTTCAAGCCTTGGGGCTGGGGCATCGGTACCGGCGTCTACGCCGACGATCTGGCCGCCCAGGCACAGACAACTCTGATCGTCACCGTCATCATCACCGGGCTTGCCGGACTGGCAACGCTCGCGGCTGCGCTTTCCATCGGCCGCTCAATCAGCCTGCCGATCGAGCGGCTCAAGGACGTGATGCTTGAGGTCTCCAAAAACGACACCCGGTCCGAAGTCCCGGACACCGGACGCAAGGACGAGATCGGCCACATGGCCGATGCGCTGGTGCTGCTGCGCGGCTCGGTCATCGAACGCAACCAGCTCGAGATCAGCCAACGCCAGCAACAGCAGGTGATCGACGACGAACGCAATGCCTCTGCCGAGCATCAGGCGGCCGTATCCCGGAGCCAGGCCCATGTCGTCGACCAGATTGGCGCGGCGCTCGAAAAGCTCGCCAGCGGTGATCTGACCTTCCAGGTCGGCGACCTTGGGGCCGACTACGAGAAGCTCCGTCGCGACTTCAACGGTGCGGTTGCCGCCTTGCGGTCCACCATCACCGCGATCGCCGACTCCACCAGTGTCGTCAACAGCAGCGCCGCCGAAATCAGCAAGGCCAGCAACGATCTTTCACAGCGCACCGAGCAACAGGCCGCTTCGCTTGAGGAAACCGCGGCGGCTCTCGACGAAATCACCTCGGCCGTTCAGAACTCGACGGTCCGCGCGGAAGAAGCCAAGCGAATGGTTGCCGAAGCCCGCAATGGCGCCTCCGCCTCGAGCGAGGTCGTCCGCAATGCGATCGATGCGATGGGACGGATCGAGAGTTCATCCTCCAAGATCGGCGAGATCATCGGTGTGATCGACGACATCGCTTTCCAGACGAACCTGCTGGCGCTCAATGCAGGCGTAGAGGCGGCGCGCGCCGGCGAGGCCGGCAAGGGGTTCGCCGTTGTTGCCCAGGAAGTGCGCGAACTTGCCCAGCGCTCGGCGAATGCCGCCAAGGAGATCAAAGCGCTGATCAACAGCTCCACCACCGAAGTCTCCGCCGGCGTCGACCTCGTCGAAGCCACCGGAACTTCGCTGTCCGACATCGAGCGACGTGTCAACGAGATCAACGACCGCATCGTCGCGATCGCGACCGCAGCCCAGGAGCAATCCGTCGGCCTGCGTGAGATCAACACTGCGATCAACCAGATGGACCAGATGACGCAACAGAACGCGGCAATGGTTGAGGAAACCTCGGCCGCCAGCCAGACGCTTGCCGGCGAGAGCGCCCAGCTTGCAAGCCGCATTGCGCAGTTCCAGCTGCAACCCGGACAGCAGCAGCAGAGCTACGCGGTTCGCCGCGCGGCGTAAGCAGCACCGAAATATACTGCCGACAAAGAGCCCGCCCCCGCACACGGTGGCGGGCTCTTCCATTCCGGGCATCCGCCGGTCCATGCCATTGTCTCGTTACGCCAGTTGTGCGAACTTCTTTGAAGACGAGTGAAGGATGGAAACTGGGGCCCGCGCCAATTGATAGCCTGGACCGTTAGCGAACCGAAAATCGGAACCTTGTCGCAATGTGTCGCCGTTGCCCGCCACTTTGATCCCAGCCCGACGGAGAAATCTTTCGTCGCCGGGCGCGGTTTTCGCAGGATATTTGATCCGCCGCTGTTTCGGCGCTCGGAACGCGCACCGGAACTCATCATCTCGTGTGGCTTTCGCGCCGAGAAGCGGGCACTGAGGATCAAGGCCGCCTATGGGGGAACGCCGTTGACGGTTCATCTTCAGCCGCCAAAGATCGACGGCTACGACATGGTTTTCGTGTCGCGCCATGGATGGCGGCCCGAATTCGAAGGCCGGCCCGGCTATTTCCAGATGCTCGGCGTGCCGCATCGTTTCTCCGCCCAGTTCTGGCAGGAGCGGCGTGCGGCTGCGCGGGAGATATACGCGCCCGAGGACGAGAAAGTGGCTGCAGTCTTTGTCGGCGGTCCGAACGACGCCTATGACTATGACGCGCCGGCGCATGAAGCCATCGCATCAGCGGTCAACGGACTGGTCGGTCAGAACTGGAAGGTCCTGATATCGGTATCGCGTCGGTCCACCGACCAGACCTTGCAGGCGCTCCTCAAGCTTCGTTCGAAACAGGTGGTCGTGTGGGACCGGTCAAGTCAAAATCCCTACATCGAGTTCGTCGCCGCTGCGGATGCATTCCTGATCGCCAAGGACTCCATCACGATGCCATGTGAGGCGCTGTCCACGGGACGTCCGGTCTACGTGCTTGAGCTCACCCAGGTTCCCGGGGAACGGCTGGAGAAGTTCGAGTGGTATCATCGCGACCTGCAGGAAACCCTCGGGTTGACGCGGTCCTTCAACGGCGAGTTGGCACCGTACGACTACCTACCGCCTCGCGAAACCGACAGGATTGCGGGTATCATCAAGGAGCGGCTGGCGGACGACGGGTAGAAAAGCCCTGTCGGTCAGGCAATCGGTGGCTGGCGATCGGCACCACAAGACCCGAGAGTCAAAAGGCCCACCCGGTTTCCCGGGCGGGCCTCTCTTCTCGTCATGCTTGGGAGGAGACGAATTCAGTCGACGTTGAAGACAAGCGGCTTGGCCTGGCGGATCGCCGGGTGGGCCGTCAGCTTGTCGAGCACGTCCTGCTTCACCGGCCCATCGACATAGAGCAGCGCGATCGCATCGCCGCCCTGCTTGTCGCGACCGAGCTGGAAGTTGGCGATGTTCACGCCACCCTCGCCCAGCGTCGTGCCGATGAAGCCGATCATGCCCGGCACGTCGGTGTTTGAGATGTAGATCATGTTGGCGCCGACATCGGCGTCGAGGTTGATGCCCTTTATCTGGATGAAGCGCGGCTTGCCGTCGGAGAAGACGGTACCGGCGATCGAGCGCGTCTGGTTGGCCGTCTTCACGGTCAGCTTGATGTAGCCGTCGAAGACGCCCGACTTGTCGCGCTTGACCTCGGAGAGGATGATCCCCTTCTCCTTGATCATGACAGGCGCCGAGACCATGTTGACGTCGGCGACCTGCGGACGGATCAGGCCGGCAAGCAGCGCGCTGGTCAGCGCCTTGGTGTTCATCCCCGCCGTCGCGCCGTCATAGAGGATCTCGATCTCCTTGATCGCGCTCTCCGTCACCTGGCCGACGAAGGCGCCGAGCACGTCGGCAAGCCGGATGAACGGCTTCAGCAGCGGTGCTTCCTCGGCGGTGATCGAGGGCATGTTGATCGCGTTCGAGACGGCCCCCTTGACCAGGTAATCCGACATCTGTTCGGCCACCTGCAGAGCGACGTTCTCCTGCGCTTCCGTCGTCGAGGCGCCGAGGTGCGGCGTGCAGACGACGTTCGGCAAGCCGAACAGCGGGCTCTCGGTGGCAGGCTCGACGGCGAACACGTCGAAGCCGGCGCCGGCGACATGACCGGACTTGATGGCTTCGGCGAGTGCTGCCTCGTCGACAAGGCCGCCGCGGGCGCAGTTGATGATGCGCACGCCCTTCTTGGTCTTCGCCAGGTTTTCCTTACCGAGGATGCCGCGGGTCTTGTCGGTCATCGGCACGTGCAGCGTGATAAAGTCCGCCTTGGCGAGCAGCTCGTCGAGTTCGACCTTGGTGACGCCCATTTCCTGGGCGCGCTCGGCCGACAGGAAGGGGTCATAGGCCAGCACGTGCATGCCGATGCCGATCGCCTTCTTGCAGACGATGCCGCCGATATTGCCGGCACCGATGACGCCGAGCGTCTTGCCGGTGATCTCGACGCCCATGAACTTCGACTTTTCCCATTTTCCCGCCTGGGTCGACAGGTCGGCGGCCGGCAGCTGGCGGGCGACGGCGAACATCAGCGCAATCGCGTGCTCGGCGGTGGTGATCGAGTTACCGAACGGCGTGTTCATGACGATGATGCCGCGGCGCGAGGCGGCCGGAATATCGACGTTGTCGACACCGATGCCGGCGCGGCCGATGACCTTGAGGTTGGCCGCCGCCGCGATCAGCTTTTCCGTCGCCTTGGTGGCGGAGCGGATGGCGAGACCGTCATAATTGCCGATGATCTCGGCGAGCTTGTCCTTGTCCTTGCCAAGCTGCGGCTGGAAATCGACTTCGACGCCGCGGTCGCGAAAGATCTGGACGGCGGTTTCCGACAGTTCGTCGGATACGAGTACGCGAGGTGCCATGAAGGCCTCCTTCATTCGTGCGATAGGAATTTGAGATCGGGGTGGCCTCGCCCGAAGGCGGGGCCGGTCGCGCAATCAGGCCGCAGCCTTGGAAAGCGATGCCTTCTGGGTCTCGTAGGCCCAGGTCAGCCAGGGCAGCAGCGCCTGGATGTCGGCGGTGTCGATCGTCGCACCGGCCCAGATGCGAAGGCCGGACGGCGCGTCGCGATAGGCGCCGATGTCATAGGCAATGCCTTCCTTCTCGAGGAGGGCGACGATGCCCTTGGCGAAGGCTCCTCGCGCGTCGGCGTCGAGCGCCAGCACGTCCTTGTCGGCAATGGTCAGGCAGACGGAGGTGTTCGAGCGCGTCTCGGGAATCTTGGCGAGGTTGGCGATCCAGTCGTTGTTCTCGACGAAGTCGAAGATCGCCTGAGCGTTGGCGTCGGCCCGCGCCCTCAGTGCCTTGAGCCCGCCGATCTCTTTGGCCCAGAGCAGCGCGTCGATATAGTCCTCGACGCAGAGCATCGACGGCGTGTTGATCGTCTCGCCCTGGAAGATGCCCTCGATCAGCTTGCCGCCCTTGGTCATGCGGAAGATCTTCGGCAGCGGCCAGGCCGGCGTGTAGCTTTCCAGCCGTTCGACGGCGCGCGGCGACAGGATGATGATGCCATGAGCGCCCTCGCCGCCCAGCACCTTCTGCCAGGAGAAGGTGACGACGTCGAGCTTGGCAAAGTCTAGGTTCTGCGCAAACGCGGCCGAGGTCGCGTCGCAGATCGTCAGGCCCTGGCGGGCGGCCGGAATGAAGGAGGCGTCGGCAACGCGCACGCCGGAGGTGGTGCCGTTCCAGGTGAAGACCACGTCGCGGTCGAAATCGACGGCGGAAAGGTCGGGAAGTTCGCCATAGGCGGCTTCGAATTTGCGGACGTCGGCGAGCTTGAGCTGCTTGACCACGTCGGTGACCCAGCCGGCACCAAAGCTTTCCCAGGCGAGCATGTCGACGCCGCGGGCGCCGAGCAGCGACCACAGCGCCATTTCGACGGCGCCGGTGTCGGAAGCGGGCACGATGCCGATTCGGTAGTCGGCCGGCACTTCGAGAATTTCGCGGGTAAGGTCGATGGCCTGCTTGAGCTTGGTCTTGCCGATCTTGGCGCGGTGCGAGCGACCGAGCGGAGCATCAGCGAGGGCTTCGAGCGACCAGTTCGGGCGCTTCGAGCAGGGGCCAGAAGAGAAATGGGTATTGTTCGGACGCACGTCCGGCGGGGTGACGGTCTTCGTCATGATGGCTATCCTTCCAGATAGAAAGCCCTTCGTTGGGGAAGGGTGTCCCGCCGCCGCAAATATGGGAGCGGTCTCTCTGAGTCAAGCCGATTATGTCGCGAGGAGAAAAATTCCTGCCGCAAATGGAAGCGGCGCGGGAACCAGCCCGCGCCGCGCAATCATCGGTTTAGAACACTTTACCAGGTCGTGACGCGGATACCGGCGCGAATCTCGTGCCGCTGGAACCCGTCATCGCTGGCCTTCGTGCCGGACGCGCCCAATGACTTTTCAAGGCTGTTGTAGCCGAACATCTTGCCGCCATCGATGTCCGAATAGCGGTAGCCGACGTCGAGTTTGACGCGGTTCGTCAGATCATAGGAGGCGCCCGCCATGAGCGCATAGGTGAAGCGCCAGCTTTCCTCGCCGGGGTTGGTCATCTTGCCCTGAGCGGTGCTGCTGCAAGTGCCGGCGCCATCGACGCAGGTCGCTCGGGTCGTGAGGTCGTCCCACTGGATGTTGGTGGCACCGATACCGGCACCGAGATAGGGCGTGAAGCCGGCATAGGTCCCGAGATCGACATAGCCGTTCGCCATGACGCTGATCGCGTCGAACCCCGAATCGTGGCTGAAGTCGCAGCCCGTGCCCGCATTCTCGCCCGGGCACGGTTGATTGATCCCCGACTCAGCATCGAAGCTGGAGTTGAAGAAGTCCGTCGTCAGGTCGGCGCGCATGAAATTGTTAAACTGGTAGCCCATGCCGAAACCATAGGAGAACGGCTTCGAGAATCGGCTGTCGTCGAAGCTTTCCCCGCTTGTGCTGCCGGAAAACGGATCGACATAGGTATAGGATGGATTGCCGCCGCTTATCGATGCGGAGTAGCCGAGGTCGCCGCGGATGTACCAGCCCTGTGCGACGGCGATCGTTCCCATGTCGACTTCCGGCGCCTGGACAACCGGATAGAGCTCGCCGCCAGCTTGGGCGCCGGTTGCCGAGAGGCCTGCGATCAAAGCGGCACCGAGAATTGTCTTTCGAACGATCATGTTTCGCCCCCACGCGACGGCCATAGGTCGGGCCGGTTAAGTGAAGCGAGTATTTCAGGGAAGGGTTAAGGGTCGGTTAAGTATGTTTGTTAACCACGACCGCCGTCGCACCCTGCCACAGCGCAACGGAGTGCCCCTGCGATTGGCCGGCTTCGCCGAAAGACAGAACGCCTTGACCGCGCCGCAGGTGCTCGGCCAGTCGCAGCGCGAGAGCGACGATCATGAAGGTCGGGTTGGCATGACTGCTCGTTGTAAACACCGAGGATCCCGCCACGAACAGGTTTCCTATGCCGTGCACCCTGCAATTCTCGTCGACGACACCGGCCGCTGGTTCCTTCGACATTCTCGTGGTGCCGACATGATGGGCCATGGTGTCAAACATGCGAAGGCGCGCACGCACCTGCTGTTCCAGTGCCTTTTCGCCATAGACGAGTTCTCCGGCACCACTGCGCCTGAACTGTTCCCTGACCAGCGCATGGGTGGCGATGATGGTCCGCACGTCGAGATCGGTGAAGGCGATCCTTGCCTCCGCACGGGGGACACCGAATGCGTCTCGCTCCGAGTGCAGAACAATGCGGCTGTCGGGATTCGGCAGATGCTCGGTCTGATAGACCAGACCGAAGCGGTTGTTCAGATCCTCCTTTCGCGGCAGGAGGATGGGCAGCCGGCGCTTGGCGAAAAATCGCTGCCTCGCCGCCTCGACGAGTTGCGGCACAAGTGCGGGGGCATCCTTCGCCATCCTGCCGATGTGCCTCAACAGCACCTTCCTGTCTCGCATGATCCCGGAAAAGTCGCGCTTTCGAGCGAGCGCGATCGAGAACTTGGCGACGAACACCGCCGATGAAAGGGCGCCCTCCGGCATCGCGTCCTCGCCATAGGGCGTCAGAAAACTGGCAACGGCATTGCCAATGCGCCATCGACGTTGCGCCGTCGGTGTTATCCAGAACCTGCGGCGAACGTATGTGTCCCCGTGCCGCTCGAAGCCGAAGATGAAACTGTCCCCGGGATCCGTCAGGCGGCTCCAGGCATGCATACCGCTCGGATGGGACATATAGAACCTGCCCACCCTGTCGAAAGCATTTCCAAGACCCGCCGAAGCAACATCATTCGAGGCAAGCAGCAGGCGAGCATTTTCGATGGCGCCGCAAGCCAGCACGATCCTGCGCGCCCGGACAATGAAGCGATGCTCGGGGCCTGACGCCACCTCAGCATACTCAACGCAGCCAGCTTCCGGATCGAACTTCAAGCCGACGACGGTGGCGTTGAGGACGGTCGTCAGATTGGCGTACTTGTCGAGCAGTGGTCCATACCGCTTTGCGAAGTTCGTAGGCGGTCCCCAGCGTTCGAGCGGCGAGGAAACCACACCGCCACCGTCGAAGCCGGCGATCATCTCGGCCTGACGGTCGGCGAAGGCCGCGCTTGCGTCGAACATCGGCTCGCCCACCTCGCAAAGAAAGGCGGCGCGGGCGAAATACGGCTGCACGTCACGCCACTCTAGCGGCCATCCACTGTACGGGATCCAGGGCCGACGCTCGAAATCGATCGGATCGAACGGGATGCAGCGGCCGCCCCAGGCAGTCGAGGTGCCTCCGAAAACGCGGCGACGATTGGTCTCCAGTGGCTCATGGCTGCCCGCAGGATGAACGGACCCACGCAGCAAGTCGCGCGATTGCGCCGTTTCGCGCTCGCCGCCGCTCTCGAGCAAGATCGTGCGCAGCGACGATCCCGCCAGTTCCATGGCGATGGTGATTCCGGCCGGCCCACTGCCTACGATCAGTACGTCGCACTCCAGGATGGTGCCTGCGGGCACAGTATTCAGCCGGGGCATCTCTCGGCCAACTCTTTGAAAGGAATGTTCCGCGTCGATACCACGCTCGCAATATTCTCCCTCAAATGGCCGACGTTCGTCGTCCCGGTGAGAATGGAGCTGACGAAAGGCTGTTGGGCGACATATCCCAGGATGGCCTGTCGGGGGGTGATGGCATAACGTCGGGCGAACTCGTCAAGGCGTTGTTCCTCGCCATGCGCAAAGACCCGATGCACCACAACCCCCTTGCCCGCCGCCGGCAGTGCAGACTGCGAGGCCGCCGGGCACCATGGATGCACCTCGGTCTGGGCAACCCGGAGAAGCGGATCGCGCCGCACCCGCTCCACGGATTCGTCGTGGGCAGCCGCGATACCGAAGTACCGCACCTTGCCGGCGCGCCGGATCTGTTCCATTGCCGCTCGCAATTCATCCGACAGGTCGAACAGCGCGGGTGGCTCGTGCAGGTAGAGAATATCCAGATAGTCGGTGCGCAGTCGGCGCAGGCTGGCGTCAATGGCGGTGACCAGGTAGCCTGGCGAGAAATCCTGTGCAATGGCGTTGGTTGTCTCAGCGTTCGTCCGAACGGTGGCCACCCAGGTCCGTGCGTGTCTGAACGGGCGCAACACGCGCTTCAAGAGCGGCTTTGCCATCTTGAGCATGCCGCCGGTCCTACCGAACCGGTAGCCGGCCTTCGTCGCCACGATGAAGCGGTCCCGACGGCCGCGAATGGCCTCACCGATCACGACTTCGCTGTCGCCCTGGCCATAGATATCCGCTGTATCGATAAAGTTGATCCCGAGATCCGCAGCCGCCGAAACAAGGTCAAGCGCGGTCCGGCGGGAAAGCCCGGACGAAACAGAGGTCAGCCGCGACGTCCCCAGCCCAAGGAGCGATGGTCGAAGGTCCGTATCTCCAAGGGCCCGGTGCTCCAACCTGCATCCCCCTCCGCAACAGCGGTTCGATATCAGCCGAGAAGATCATGGCCTTGCAGCATTGTCCATTTGCCTATTGGGCAGTGCCGCGTCAGGCGTTGGGCGTGCGATCACGTCGTCAGGGATCGGCCGGATGAGGTAAAACCGCCGCGCCTTCGTCCCGCCGCTTTCCGGAAACGACGAAAGCCGCCCGACGGTGCGAGCGGCTTTTGCTGGCATGCGTTGCGCGATCGTTATTTGTAGACGATAGGCTCCGCCGGCGGGACGTAAGGCACCTCGCAGCTGTTGAAAGTATAGCGCAGGCCGAGGCGAGCCTCGTGGATGTAGAAGCCGTCGTCATCGCCCGGGCCGCCGTTCATGGCATAGCCGAACATGTCGCCGCCGGCGACCTGGCGGAAGCGGTAACCGGCGTCGGCGGCCCAGTTGCAGGTCAGGTCGACGGACGCGCCCGCCATCAGCGCATAGGTGAAGCGCCAGCTGTCTTCGCCGTTGTGCTTGACCGAGCCGTCGCAGTTGCTGGGATCGTTCACGTCGCAGGACGTGTTGCGCAGGCTGCCCCAGTTGACCCGCGTCGCGCCGATACCGGCACCGACGTAAGGGGTCACACCGCCGAAACCACCGGCAACGCCGCCATAGGTGCCGAGGTCGACATAGGCATTGACGAGCAGGCTTAGCGCGGACATCGAGGCGCGATCGGTGGACACGCAGTTGCCAGCGACGCCGCAGCTACCGCTCGTCGAGCCCTCGAAATCGGTGTCGAACATGTAGTCGAGCGTCACGTCGGTGCGGAAGTAATCGTTCCACTGATAGCCGACGCCGCCGCCGATCACCCAGCTGTCATCGATATCGACGTCATCGAAGTCTGCATTGTAGCCGCCGGGGCCGCCCTGCCAATAACTGGCGCCGCGCAGGTGATTCCAGGCGTAACCGACATCGCCGCGCAGATACCAGCCGCTGGTTGCTACGACCGGCTCGATTGGTGCGATCGGGGCTGGCGTCGCCTGGTAGAGGTCAGCCGCAAACGCCGAAGAGCTCACAATCAGGGCTGCAAGGGCGGTACTCATTAACATTCTCATGGCCCAACTCCGTAACAAGATTGTCGGGCACTGCGGACGGACGCAGGACCCAATTCATCGATCGTCATGGATAATGGCGGGGAAAAGTTAAGTTGCAATTAACTACAGGCATTTACCCTAGGTGTTAACCCTCGGGTAAGAATTGCGAGGCCGGCAGTGGTCGTCGACGAACCGCGACGACTGCTTCCGGCAAAACAAAAAGGCCGAGGTGAAGACCTCGGCCTTTGAATAATTCTTCCTGCCCGGCGGACCAGCCTCAGGCGGCGCTGCGCACCGAACCGATGACGCCGACGAGTTCGTCGACGATGCGCTCGACCTTCGACCGGTCGTCGCCTTCGGCCATCACGCGGATCAGCGGCTCGGTTCCGGACGGGCGGATCAGCAGGCGACCGCTCTTGGCAAGCGCATTTTCGGCCTCCGCGATCGCCGCCAGCACGCCCGCGTCCTCGAGCGGCTTGCCGCCGGCGATGCGCACGTTTTTCAGGACCTGCGGCACCGGCTCGAAGCGGTTGCAGACCTCGCTGACCGGCTTGCCGCTGCGCTTGACGCAGGCCAGCACCTGCAGCGCCGCCACAAGCCCGTCTCCGGTCGTGCCGAAGTCGGAAAGGACGATGTGGCCCGATTGCTCACCGCCCACATTGAAATCGTGCTGACGCATGTGCTCGACGACGTAGCGGTCGCCAACCTGTGTGCGGTGCAGTCCGATCTTTTTGCTCTTGAGGTAGCGCTCGAGCCCAAGATTGGACATGACGGTCGCCACCAGGCCGCCGCCCTTCAACAAGCCGTCGGCCGCCCAGGTTTCGGCGATCACCGCCATCAGCTGGTCGCCGTCGATCAGCCTGCCGTTCTCGTCGACGATCTGCACACGGTCCGCATCGCCGTCCAGCGCAATGCCGATGTCGGCGCGGACCTCGTCCACCTTGCGCCGTAGCGCCTCGGGGTGCGTCGAGCCACAATCGAGATTGATGTTCGTGCCGTTCGGATCGGCGCCGATCGTGACCACGTCGGCGCCCAGTTCCCAGAGGGCTGCCGGCGCCACGCGATAGGCCGCTCCGTTCGCGCAGTCGATCACGACCCTCAGTCCATGCAACGTCACGTCGCGCGGCAGGGTGCGCTTGGCATATTCGATGTAACGGTCCTGAACGCCGTCGATGCGCTTCGCCCGGCCGATCTCGCCGGCATTGACGAGTTGTGGCACGGCATCGTTTTCCAGCAGCGCCTCGATCTGCATTTCCAGCTCGTCGGAAAGCTTGTAGCCGTCGGGGCCGAAAAGCTTGATGCCGTTGTCCTGGAAGGGATTGTGCGAGGCGGAGATCATCACGCCGATATCGGCGCGGAGCGACCGCGTCAGCATCGCAACGGCCGGCGTCGGGATCGGTCCGAGGACGAAGGCGTCGACGCCGGCCGCCGTAAAGCCCGCCACCATCGCGTTCTCGAGCATATAGCCGGACAGGCGCGTGTCCTTGCCGATGACGACGCGGTTGCGATGGGTGCCACGGCGAAAAATCGTACCGACGGCGATGCCAACCCGCATTGCGAGGTCTGGCGTCATTGGGAAAACGTTGGACTGGCCCCTGATGCCGTCCGTTCCAAAATAGCGACGCTTCATCTATGCTCCTGAATGTCGTGCCGAGCCGTCCACGGCTGCCCGCTGGGCGCTGTCGATCGCGGCTCTTTTCGCCTCTTTGCCACAGATCGAAACCGAGAGCACCTGAAATTCCGTTACAGGCCGTTACCAGCCGATACGGTCGAGCAACAGTCCATTGCGACGCAGCAGGGGGCCTGCCTAGAATGCGGCGCCAACGGCTGCAACCGGACAGCGGCCGACGGACATGCCGATGACCTGGATCGAAACAGCCAAGACCTGGGCCCGTGCGATCAAGCGCGACGTGGTCGTCCTCTGGCTCGCCGCCCGCGACCGGCGCGTTGCCTGGCCCGCCAAGGCCGTTGCGGCAATGGTTGCCGCCTACGCGCTCTCGCCGGTCGACCTGATCCCCGACTTCATTCCCGTGCTTGGCTACCTCGACGACCTGATCATCGTCCCGCTCGGGACGCTTGCCGCCCTGAAGCTGATCCCGCCGGAGATCCGCGCTGAACTCCGGGCACGGGCCGCCGAGCGGATCGCCCTGCCCGCTTCCCGCATCGGCATGGCGGTGATCGTGCTCGTCTGGATCGTGGTCGCGCTCGCACTTCTGGAACGCAGCCTGCCGATGCTGAAAGGCGCCGCGTGATCTTTCACGCGACGCCCCTGAAACGTCAGTACTTGTCGTTGACCCGCCGAAACGGTGTCACTGCGGCTGCGGCTCCAGCCCGCCTTCCGCCTCGCCGCCCTTCTTCTGGCCGGCCTTCGGCACAGCCGAGCCGCGATGCGGCGGGCTGTCGTCTCCGAGGTCGCGGGCCGGCTTCTCGCCGCGGATCAGCGCCTTGATCTCATCGCCGGTCAGCGTCTCGTATTCGAGCAGGCCCTCGGCCAGCGCCACGAACTCGTGGTGCTTCTCGGTGATGATGCGCTTGGCTTCGGCATAGGCCTCGTCGATCAGGCGGCGGATCTCGTTGTCGATCTTCTGGGCGGTGGATTCGGACACGTTCTTCGACTGTGCCACCGAATGGCCGAGGAAGACCTCCTGCTGGTTCTCGCCATAGGCGACCTGGCCGAGCTGGTCGGAGAAGCCCCACTGCGTCACCATGGCGCGCGCCAGCTTCGTCGCCTGCTCGATGTCGGAGGAAGCACCAGAGGTGATGTTCTCCTTGCCGAAGGTAATCTCCTCGGCGACGCGGCCGCCCATCATGATCGCAAGGCGCGACACCATCCACTTGTAGCTCATCGAATAGCGATCGCCCTCGGGGAGCTGCATCACCATGCCGAGCGCGCGTCCGCGCGGGATGATCGTCGCCTTGTGCAGCGGATCGGCCATCGGCACATTCAGCGCCAGGATCGCATGTCCCGCCTCGTGGTAGGCGGTCAGCTTCTTCTCGGCCTCGGTCATGGCGGACGAGCGGCGCTCCGCACCCATCATGATCTTGTCCTTGGCGTCCTCGAATTCCTGCATGGTGACGAGGCGCTTGTTGCGCCGCGCCGCCATCAGCGCCGACTCATTGACGAGGTTCATCAGATCCGCGCCGGAGAAGCCGGGCGTGCCCCGCGCCAGCACCTTGAGGTCGACGTTGGGGGCCAGAGGCACGTTGCGCACGTGAACCTTGAGGATACGCTCGCGGCCGACGATGTCCGGGTTCGGCACGACGACCTGGCGATCGAAGCGGCCGGGACGCAGGAGCGCCGGGTCGAGCACGTCCGGGCGGTTGGTGGCGGCGATCAGGATGATGCCCTCGTTCGCCTCGAAGCCGTCCATCTCGACCAGCAACTGGTTCAGCGTCTGCTCGCGCTCGTCGTTGCCGCCGCCCAGGCCCGCGCCACGGTGACGACCGACAGCGTCGATTTCGTCGATGAAGATGATGCAGGGCGCGTTCTTCTTCGCTTGCTCGAACATGTCGCGAACGCGGCTTGCGCCGACGCCGACGAACATCTCGACGAAGTCGGAGCCGGAAATGGTGAAGAACGGCACGTTCGCCTCGCCGGCGACCGAGCGGGCCAGCAGCGTCTTACCGGTGCCCGGAGGTCCGACCAGCAGAACGCCGCGCGGGATGCGACCGCCGAGGCGCTGGAACTTTTGCGGGTCGCGCAGGAACTCGACGATTTCCTCCAGGTCCTGCTTGGCCTCGTCGACGCCGGCGACATCGGCAAAGGTGACGCGGCCATGCGCTTCGGTCAGAAGCTTCGCCTTGGATTTGCCGAAACCCATCGCGCCGCGCGAGCCGCCCTGCATCTGGCGCATGAAGAAGAGCCAGACGCCGAGGATCAAAAGCATCGGCAGCAGCGTGCCGATATAGCTCAGGAAACTGTTGGAGCCGTCGCTCTCAGGACGGGCATTGACCACCACGTTCTTCGCTTCCAGCCGCTCCAGCAGCGCGTCATCGATGGCCGGCGCATAGGTCTGGAAGGTGGTGCCGGTCTCCACATAGCTGCCGACGACCTTGTTGCCCGTAATCACGACCTCCTTGACCCGGCTCGCATCGATCTCCTTGAGGAACTGCGAGTAGGGAACATCCCGCGAACCGGTCTGCGCCGGGCTCGTCTGGAACATGCTGAAGAGAGCGATCAGCAGGAGCGCTATGATGGCCCAGAGGGCGACATTGCGGAAATTTGGATTCATCGGGCTTTCCGGGCGTTTTCTCGGCTACAGGTGTTGTGCCGTCTCATTTGCACCTAACATAGGGTCGCAGTACCGCCTTGCCAAGGCAAACCGAACGGCCCTCGGCCATTTCCGGAATTATCGTTGACGGCTATGGCGGATTTGCGGTTTCGGCGACATTTCGCGACGACAACACCCCCCTTATGCACCACCCGGGCGATTTTCACCACAACGCGAGTCGTCGCACCCCAACCGAATTGGCGGGGCGGGATATGGCGGAACCGCAAACAGTGCAGCAATCGCTTGCGCCAGCGGCAGATCGAAGACCGGGAGATAGCGGTCGTAGGGTGAAAGCACCGGCTCGAGAGAGAAGCGGTCGGGCCCTGCCCGTTCATCGCCCGCCAGTACGAGTGGACGGCTGCGCGCCACCCGCCTGACCACGCCCGATGGTACGTCGTCTGCGGCAATGCTGTGTTCGTGCGCATCCGCCGCGGCCCGGACAATCAACTCCCCGCTCGACCGGTTGTGTACCCGCCAACGACTGTCCCAGATCGATCGATCGTGCGGCGCAACGGTGACAGGCGCAATATCTCGATGCTCGCGGTAGAGAAACAGACCCTCGCGGCGGCGGTCGAACACCACCCTGCCCGCGGTCATCCGCGACAACCTTGCGCTTTCGAGAAACACCCTGAGACGTTCCGATGCATCCGTTTCCAGTTGGTGCTCGCGGCCGCCGAGGACTGCGACCAGCGCCAGCAGCGCGCGCCATTCCGGCTTCCCACCCAGGAGCGCCGGCACCGCCGAAGCCGGCAGCCGTGCGAATGCGGCATCGAACACCCGGACCTGACCGGACAGGAACGCGGCACCCTGGTGTGAAGTCTGCATGCGCAGTTCCGACGCGCGCGCCGGGTCGCCTGCCTCCGCCGCATCGGTGGACATGGCCGCTCCAGCACCACCGTCCATCCCGTCCAACCGGACACGAACGCGTTCGAAGGTGCGATTGAGGTTGCTCGGATCCTCGATCCAGTCCTGGCCGATCGCTTGCAGGTAGGCGCGAATATCGGCCCGCGGCACGTCAAGGAGCGGTCGCAGCACCCATGTACTGCCGAACACAAGCGTCGCCGATGCAATGCCGGCAAGGCCGGCGCCCTCGCTCCGGCGCGCCTTGCGCATGGCGATCGTCTCGAGCTGGTCATCGCGACTGTGCGCTGTCAGGATCGCGTCGGCGTTATTGTCGCGCGCGACTTCCGACAGCAACGCGTGGCGCGCGTCCCGTGCCGCGGCCTGGATGCCGGCTGCAGGTTTGGGCCCGTCCCAGCGGCGCGACACTTGCGAAATACCCCGGCGCGCACAGAGCGCTGCCACCCAACGAGCTTCGTCGGCGGAATTGGCGCGCAGCGCATGGTCGATGGTGCAGGCAAGAAGGGAAAATCCGCCAAAGCGTCCTGCTTTCAGCGCATCATCGAGCGCGAGCAGCAAGCCGATGGAATCGCCGCCACCGGAAACGGCAACAAGCAACCTTGCGGGTTTGTGGAAACTTTTGAGAAATTGGGCGATCGTTTCGTCGATGCCCGGGCTCTTGCGACCGTTCACGACGTCGCTCCGTCGTATCAGCAGGCGAGCCGGCTCTGCTCGCTGGCGACCTTGGTCTTCACGGCCTTGGAGGCATTCGGATAGCGCTTGCCGACTTCGCGCAGCGTCGCACAGGCGGTTTCGCGGTTGTCGAGCGCGGCAAGCGACATGCCGAGCTTCAGGAGCATCTCGGGCGCCTTCTTGGACTTGTTGTAGGTCTGGTGCGCGTTCAGGAACGTCTTGGCGGACTCGTTGAAATTGCCCTGCGAATACTGTGCTTCGCCCAGCCAGAAGCTGGCATCCGCGGCCTTGTCGCCCTCGGGAAAGATGTCGAGATAGTCGCGGAACTCCTTCTCGGCCAGCGCGTAGTCGCCCGAGAGCACGTGGCCATAACCCGCCTTGTAAATCTCATCCGGATTGTCGAGCGAACCGCTTGCCTGTCCGCCGGCCGTCGGCAGACCGCTATCGATGTCCGGAAGCGACCCGCTGCCGACCGAAGCGCTCTCGTTCTTTTCGGCACCGATCTGGTTACCCTGCTCGTCGAAGCGGATCGTGCCGAGGTTCTGCTCCTGCGGCGCCAGACCGCCGGCGGAGGCCGTGTCGGTCGTGCCCGCGGCGGAAGGATCCGCCGGGAGCTCCGTTGCTGCCGTCTGGCTGGTGTCAGAACTCTGGCCGAGCGGCTTGTCCAGCGCGCCGCTCTTGCCACCGCCCTTGCCGCTCTCCAGGTCCTGGAAGCGGTATTCGTTGTCTTCCTGCGTCTTTCGCAATTGCTCCTGCATCTGCAGCAGCTGGAAGCTCATCTCCTCGATCCGGCCGTTGAGCGAGCGGATCTGCTCTTCGAGCTGGCCGATGCGCATCGCATCGTTGGCCTGGGCCAGCACGACCCCGTTGTCCGCCTTGCCGGTAGCCGGCATCAAGCGGTTCGCCAGCGCCGAGAGCGGAGACGCGTGCAGCGCGTCCACTGGCCCGGCGAGAGCTGCCAAGCCGATCAGGCTTGCCGCGACGATTTTCTTCATATCTTTGTCCCGTTCGTCCGATTTGCGCATTGTCGCGCGCGCCGCAGGTTTTTCCAAATGCTCCCAAAAAGCAACGGAGTTCGGCCAAAGTGTGATAAAAAACTGCGCGCGTCGGAGCAACCTTCGTTTTGGCCGTACCCCTTCAATGCAAAAGGCCCGCCATCGCTGGCAGGCCTCGTCGGTAGCTGTCTTCAGCCGACCGGCGCTGCTTACATTCCGGCGCCGCCGAGAACGGTAACGGCGCGGCGGTTCTGCGACCAGCAGGAGATGTCGTCGCAGACGGCGACCGGCTTTTCCTTGCCGTAGGAGATCGTCCGAATGCGGTTGGCTGGAACGCCGCGGCTGACGAGGTATTGCTTGGTGGACGTCGCACGGCGGGCGCCGAGCGCGAGGTTGTATTCACGCGTGCCGCGCTCGTCGGCATGGCCTTCGACCGTGATCGCGTAATTCGAATACTTCTGCAGCCACTGCGCCTGCTTGTCGAGGGTCGCAGCCGCATCGGCGCGGATCGAGGTCGAGTCGGTGTCGAAGAAGATGCGGTCGCCGACGTTGACGGTGAAGTCCTGCGTCGAGCCCGGGGTGGCGTTGTTCAGGCCGAGTTCGCCGGCGCTGTTGGGCATGTTCTTCTTGTTGGCGCAGCCGGCAAGTGCGAGGCCCATGAACAGGGCGATCATGGCGGGGTTGCGAGCGAGATTCTGCATGCGGCCAACGGCCGGGATTTCAAAGCGGCTCATCAGCCGGTCTCCTTGCATCAGTTCGATGGGGCTTGGGTTTCAATCAGGGTTGCCAGACTGTAACCGCACGCGGTTAACCGGCTTTCAACGACTATGGTTAACAAACGCTTTCGCAATGATCCCCATTCCCCGGCATAAACGACAGACGCCGCCGAATCCCTCGCCGTTCGATGCCTGGTTTACAGGACTTTGAGGCGAGAAAGCGGCGGCGCCGTCACAATTTGCGGGACAACTACTCCAGAAGCGGCGACCAGGCGGGATCGGAAGCAAAGCCATTCGTTGGGATCTGCTGCTCGTTGTAGCCGGTCAGGTCGATCGAAAAGAGCTGCGGACCGCCCGCACCGGCGTTCTGACGGAAGAACATCAGCACGCGGCCGTTCGGTGCCCAGGTCGGGCCCTCATTGTGGAAACCCGACGTCAGGATCCGCTCGCCCGAACCGTCGGCTTTCATCACGCCGATCGAAAACTTGCCACCCGACTGCTTCGTAAACGCGATCAGGTCGCCGCGCGGCGACCAGACCGGCGTCGAATACGAGCCGTCACCGAACGAGATCCGGTTCTGTGCAGAGCCGTCTGCGCTCATCACATAGAGTTGCTGGCGCCCACCACGGTCGCTTTCGAAGACGATTTGCGTGCCGTCCGGAGAGTAGGAGGGACCGGTGTCAATGGCCGCTGTCGAGGTCAGGCGCGTCGTCGTGCGCGAGCGCAGGTCCATCGTGTAGATGTTGGCGTTGCCTTCCTGCTGCAGGCTCATGATCACCCGCTGACCGTCCGGCGAGAAGCGCGGCGCGAAGGTCATGCCGGGGAAGTTGCCGACCACCTCGCGCTGCCCGGTCTCGAGCTGCAGCAGGTAGACCCGCGGCTGCTGGCCCTCGAAGGACATGTAGGTGATTTCCTGCCGGCTCGGCGAGAAGCGCGGCGTTAGCACCAGCTCGTTGGAGTTCGTCAGCGCGCGCGCATTGGCGCCGTCCTGGTCCATAATGGCAAGCTGGCGCTTGCGGGCGGTCTTAGGGCCGCTCTCGGCGACATAGACGACGCGAGTGTCGAAGTAGCCCTTCTCGCCGGTGATGCGCTCGTAGATGGCATCGGCGATGATGTGGGCGACGCGGCGCCAGTTCTCCGGCTGGGTGTAGAACTGTTGGCCGGTCATCTGCTGGCCGGCAAAGGTGTCCCACAGGCGAAACTCGGCGCGAAGGCGGCCGCCGTCCTGCACCACCCGGCCCGTCACCAGCGCCTGCGCGTTGATGACCTTCCAGTCTTCGAAGCGCGGCGGCTGGTCCGGATTGGAGATCTTCTCGATGAAGGCCTGCTTGTTGACCGGGGCGAACAGTCCGGAGCGCTTCAGGTCGGCCGCGATCACATCGGTGATCTTCTGGCCGAGGTCGCCGCCGGCGATGAAATCCGTCACCGCGATCGGCAGTGGCTCGACATTGCCCTTGTTGATGTTGATCTCGACCAGCGCCATGGCCGGCGACACGGTCGCCGCAAGGCCGGTCAACCCGGCGGCAGAATGGAGAAAAGTGCGTCTCAACATGCGTTCTAGGCCTTCCTAGGGTTCATGCCACTTGGCATCACATCATTTCGCTCGGATCGAAGTTCACCACGACTTCGCTCCAGGCATCGTATTTGTCTTTCGGCAGCTTATCGAAGGGCGCCGATTTCAGGATCGCTCGGCGTGCACCGCCGGCAAGCGCCCTGCGCGCCGCTTCCGAGCCACCGGTCGCCACGACTTCCGGTTCGCCGACAATGTTGCCGTCCGGATCGAGCTGCATCGACACCTTGATGCGCACGTCGCTCGCATCCGCCATGCCGGGGATGATCGACCAGTTGTTCTGGATCAGGCCGCGCAGCGCATCCATCTCGCTCATCGACAGCTTGGAGCCGCCGGTCGTCTTCTTGCCGCCGAGCGAGGCCGTCTCTGTCGAGCGCTTGGCGCCGCCACCCTTGCTCTCGGTCTTGTTCAGGAGCGCCGCCACCTCGTCGGCGTTGAAGTCGCTTTCCTTGGCGGAAGCCGACTTCTTCTGCTCCTTCTTCTTGTCCTCGTTCTTGCGGTCCTCGGTCTTGGCGGTCTGCGCCTGCGCCGGCTTCGGCTTCACCTCGGGAACGGGTCCTGTTTCCGGCAGCGCTTCGGCTTCGGCGACCTCGGCCGGAGCTTCTTCGATCGGCTTCTCTTCCGGCTTGGCGTCGGGTTTGACGTCCTGCTTCGGCTCGGTTTCCTTCGCCACCTCGGTGGCCGGCGTCGTCGCAGGCTCGGTCTTCTGCACCTGCTCGACCGGCTCCTTTGCCGGCTCGGGCGTGGGGATGGCTTTCTCGGATTTCGGGGGTGCGGCAGCCGTCTCAGTGCTCTGCGGCTTCTTGTCCGGTGTCGGCGGCGTCTTCATGTCGATGTCGTTGTCGCCGGCATTCTCGGCATTCTCGACGACGTCCTGACGCTTGGTCGGCACAGGCGCGGATTTTTCCGCCATCGGCGCCTTCTTGTCGCCCTGCTGGATCTGCGTCAGCTCCTCGATCGGCACGATGTCGACCGGCATCGCCTCGACATCGGCGACATCGAAGCTTTCCGGACTGCCGATCGACACCAGTGCCATGATGAGCACCAGGATATGCAATGCGGCGGATGTGGCGAGGCTGCCCTTCATCGCGGTCTGATCAATTGTCCGGTTTCTGCTCGGTGACGAGGCCGATATTGGTGAAGCCCGCCTGCTGGATGCGCGACATGACGTCGGCGATCACGCCGTAGGGGGCTGCGCCGTCACCGCGCACGAAGATCCGCTCGGTGTAGCCGGTGGTGGCTACGGCCTCGAGCTTGGCCGCGATCTCCTCGACCGGGATCGCCGTTTCCTGCAGGAACACGGCACCGTCGGCCTTCACCGAGACGGTGATCGGCTGGGTCTCGGCGTTGAGCGCCTTCGCAGAGGTCTTCGGCAGATCCAGCGGCACGCCGACGGTCATCATCGGAGCGGCCACCATGAAGATGATCAGCAGCACCAGCATGACGTCGACGAACGGCGTCACGTTGATTTCGCTCATGACGGCCTTTCGACCGCCGCGCCTGCGGCGACCGCCGCCGCCCTTGGCTCCCCCGACTGACATGCCCATGGCTTCGTCTCCTGCTTAACGTCGGCCGGTCACTGCGCCGCCTGGCGCGGCTGCAGCTTCTCGTCGATCTGGCGCGAAAGGATGGCGGAGAACTCGTCGGCGAAACCTTCCATGCGCGCCGTCAGCTTGCCGGCGTCGGCGGTGAACTTGTTGTAGGCGATAACGGCCGGGATAGCGGCCAGCAGGCCGATGGCGGTGGCAAGCAGCGCCTCGGCGATACCGGGCGCCACGACGGCGAGGTTGGTCGACTTCGAGCCGGCGATTGCCTGGAACGACGTCATGATGCCGACGACGGTACCGAACAGGCCGATGAACGGAGCAGCCGAACCGATCGTCGCCAGCGAACCGAGGCGAGCTTCGAGGGTTTCGGATTCACGCGCGAGCGTCACGTCCATTGCGCGGTCGATGCGCATCTGCAGGCCGATCGGCGAGCGCGCGCCACGCTCAAAGCTCTTCTTCCATTCGCGCATGGCGGAGACGAACATCGCGCTCATGCCGGACGTCTGCCGGTCCGACAGCGTGCGGTAGAGCTCCTCCAGCGACTGCCCGGACCAGAACACCTGCTCGAAGCTGTCGAGGGCGCGACGCGCCTTGCCGTAGGCGAGCGTCTTGTCGACGACGATCGCCCAGGTCCAAACCGACGCCGCGATCAGCCCGAGCATGACCAGCTTGACGACCAAGCCGGCCTGCATGAAGAGCGACCAGAGGCTCACATCGGTCGTTGCTGCCAAACCTACCTGTTCCATAGACTTCTGTCCCCGAATCCAAACACCCGGCACGGACCATGGCCATCGCACCGGGTCTTCATCCTTGCCGGACCGACATCCGATGGGAGTTTCGGATTTGCCGAGCCGGCTTTTCGCAAACCTCTGGAGCTGGCGGTTCGAATGTGTCCGCAACCGCTCCGCGTTTCCGTCAAGAATGTCCGGTTGATGTCGCCGGCTGCCACGCCGATCTAACGCTTTCAACTGCCTTCTTGCCGTCAATTTTGGTTAAAGGATGACGTGCAGCGCACATAATCCAGTGGTTCGAGTAAGACATCATTATGGTTAAGGGAGTATTACCGGGTGAGGTCGAATATCATCTCGCGGCGATTTCCGCCCGACGGAACCAATTCGCCGGTCGCACATTTGCCAAGCGCTGCCAGCAGTCCATCCCTCTGCCCACCGCTTGAGGAAATGCATAACGGTCCTATACTTTGTCTGGAATGCCTGGCTGCAAGCAGCAGGAGGTTGCGCCCAATTTGAGCGACCTCCCCATTGGGAGACGATGACAATGGTGTCTCGGGCAATGTGGAAAGGACAACTTCGATTGTCGCTCGTCTCGATCCCCGTCGAGCTCTTCAGCGCAACGAAATCTGGTGGTCGCACCTCCTTCCGGCAGATCCACAAACCGACCGGCAAGCCGATCCACTACGAGAAGATCGTCGAGGGCGTCGGCGCGGTGAAGGAGGACGACATCGTCAAGGGCTACGAACTTGACGATGGCAAGTATGTGCTGCTGCAACCGAAGGAGATCGACGCGGTCAAGCTCGAGACCAAGAAGACTCTTGAACTGGTCCAGTTCGTCGGCGCCGACGAAATCTCCCCGGTCTATTTCGACAAGCCCTATTACCTGGTCCCCGCGGACGATCTTGCCGACGACGCCTATCAGGTCGTGCGCGACGCCTTGCGCGTATCCGGCAAGACCGGTCTCGGCCAGCTGACCATGCGCGGTCGCGAATATCTCGTCGCCGTCCGCCCCTGCGGCGACGGCCTGCTGCTGGAGACCCTCCACTACGCGAACGAATTGCAGAAGGCGGAGCCGATTTTCGCGGGCATCCCGAAGAAGAATGCCGAGAAGGACCTGCTGGAGGTCGCCACCCAGCTGATCGATCGCAAGACCGCCCCCTTCGATCCCACCGCCTTCAAGGATCACTACGAGGACGCGCTCAAGGAACTCGTGCAGCAAAAGATGAAGGGCAAGGCGATCACCCTGGACGAGGCCGGAGAACGTCGTGCCGCCACCGGCGGCAACGTCGTGGACCTGATGGCCGCGCTGAAGAAGAGTCTCGAGGGCAGCGGTGGCCCGGCAAAAAAATCCAAGCCGGCCGCCACCCGCCGGCCGAAATCGGCGTGAGGTCGCAATGGCGACGCCTCAGCAGAACCTCAAGGAATACAACCGCAAGCGCGATTTTTCGAAGACGAGCGAACCGAAGGGCGAGGTTGCACGCAGGTCGAAGAGCGGCCTCACCTATCTGATCCAGAAGCACGCCGCCACCCGCCTGCACTACGACTTCCGCCTCGAATGGGACGGTGTGCTGAAAAGCTGGGCCGTGACGCGCGGGCCGAGCCTCGATCCGGACGACAAGCGCCTCGCCGTGCACACCGAGGATCATCCGATGGCCTATGGCGATTTCGAGGGAACGATCCCGAAGGGTGAGTATGGCGGCGGCACGGTGATGCTCTGGGATGTCGGCCATTGGGAGCCGCTCGAGGATCCCGACGAAGGCTTGAAGGAGGGCAAGCTGAAATTCCGCCTCTATGGCCGCCGCCTCACCGGCAGCTGGGCGCTCGTGCGCATGAAGCCCCGCCCGGGCGAGAAGCACGAGAACTGGCTGCTCATCAAGGAGCGCGATGCGGAGGCGTCCGATGACGGCGAGAGCGTCTTGAGGGAAAACGACACAAGCGTCGTCACCGGGCGCACAATGGCGGAAATCGCCACAGGCAAGGGCGAGACCAAGCCCCATGTCTGGCATTCGGACGAACCCGTCTCGGAGAACCTTCGCAAAGGGGCCCTCGCGCCCCTGCCCGGCCGGGTAAAAAAAAAGCCAACACCAAAGCGGCCGGCCAGCCCGCTTTCCGCGCCCCGCAACTCGCCACCCTCAGCACCTCCGCACCGGAAGGCGACGACTGGTTGAACGAAGTGAAGTTCGATGGTTACCGGCTGATGGCCGCGATCGGCGATGGACGGGTCACCTGCTATACCCGCAATGGTCTCGACTGGACGGAAAAGTTTCCCGACATCGCCACGGCCCTGTCGGAACTCGACTGCGAAAGCGCGCTTATCGATGGGGAGGCCGTTGCCGTCGGTGGCGAGGGCTCGCAGTTCTCGGCGCTGCAAAGGGCATTGAAGCATGGTGGACAGACCGTGCTTTATGCCTTTGACCTCCTGCATCTTGACGGCAAGGACATCCTGAGAACGCCGCTGTGGGAGCGTAAAGCGTTGCTGAAATCGCTGCTGGCGGGTTCCGATGGCCGGATCCTGAAATTCAGCGAGCACGTGCGTGGTCATGCGGACGAGGTCTACCGCAGCATGTGCCGAGCGGGGCAGGAAGGCATCGTCGCCAAGCGCGCCGACGATGCCTACCGGTCAGGCCGCGTCGGCAGCTGGCTCAAGGTCAAGTGCACGCGGCGGCAGGAGTTCGTCATCGGCGGCTATACGCCGTCCGACAAGCGCAGCCGCCCCTTCGCCTCGATCCTGCTTGGCACCTTCGAGAAAGACCGCCTCATCTACCGGGGTCGGGTCGGCACCGGCTTCAACGATGAAACATTGGCGGAGCTTGCCGCGTTGTTCGCCAAGCGCGTCCGCGAGGCATCACCGTTTGCATCGGTCCCGAAGGAGTATGCCCGCGGCACCTTCTGGCTTGAACCCGATCTCGTCGCCGAAGTCGATTTCGCCGAGTTCACCGACGACGGACACGTCCGGCACGGATCATTCCAAGGATTGCGCAAGGACAAGGAGGCCCGGACCGTGGTGTTGGAACAGCCAAAGAAAGACGCCGCCAAAGCTGCTCCGCGAGGCAAGTCATCGCCCGCCTCCGGTCGAGCGGGGGCGAATGCCGCGGCCCCGTCGAAGCCTTCGCCCAAGGGCAATGTCGTTGTGGGCGTCTCCATCAGCCATCCCGAACGCGTTCTCTTCAAGGAGGGCAACATCACGAAACTGGATCTGGCGCGATACTACGAGGCAGCCGCCCCGCGCATGCTTCAACACGCTGCCCGGCATCCGGTTTCGCTCGTGCGTTGCCCGAGCGGCGATATCGCCCACTGCTTCTTCCAGAAGCATGCGGGCGACGGCTTTCCCGAGGAGATCAAGCAGGTACCGATCCGGGAATCGTCCGGCGAAACCGAAAACTACATGGCGATCACGGATGAAAAGAGCCTCGTCGCCGCCGTGCAGATGGGCACGCTGGAATTCCACATTTGGGGCGCGACCGCCGACAAGCTCGAGCAGCCTGACCGGATCATCTTCGACCTCGATCCGGATGAAAGCATCGGCTTCGAGGAGGTCAAGCAGGCCTCCGTTGAGTTGCGCGACGTGCTCGCTGCAGTCGGCCTGCAAACGGTTCCCATGGTGACGGGCGGCAAGGGAGTGCATGTGATCGTGCCGCTCGTCCCGAAGGCGGGCTGGGACGACGTGAAAACCTTTGCCAAGGCGTTGTCGCAGCGGCTCGCCGATGCCAGGCCCGACCGCTATGTCACCACCATGTCGAAGGCCAAGCGCAAGGGCAAAATCTTCATCGATTGGCTGCGCAACGAGCGCGGCGCCACCGCTGTCGCCCCCTATTCGACCCGCGCCCGGAAAGGCGGACCGGTTGCGACCCCGGTCTCCTGGACGGAGCTGGCCGCTCTAGAGGCAGCCGATGCCTTCACAATTTCCGTCGTCCTGCAGCGCCTGGAAGAGACCGATCCGTGGGCGGAAACGCGCAAATGGAAACAATCGCTGACCGATCGCATCGTCAGCGCCGCAATGGACCACTGACATCATCCCGCCTGGCCAGCCGTGGCTGAGAGAAACTGCGCCGCAAGCCCCTCCGGCAGCCGCCGCGGCCGGCCCTTGGCGTTGATCACGGCGATCACCACCTTGGCGGCGATCAGTAGCTGCTCGCCGCGGCGCACCTGCTGCTGCAGCACCATCTTCGCCCCGCCCGCCTTCTCGGTGTGCGTCAGCACGGTGAGGATGTCGTCCATCTTGGCCGGCGCCTTGAAGTCGATCTCCATGCGGTGGACGACGAACATCAGCCCTTCCGTGTCGCCCTCGATCGACAGCGCCCCCTGCTCGACGCCGAGGCAGCGCAGGTAGTCGGTCCGGCCGCGCTCCATGAAATGCAGGTAGCGCGCGTGATAGACGAAACCCGAAAAGTCGGTGTCCTCGTAGTAGACGCGCTGCACCAGTCGGTGGCCGTCCGCCGTCAGTACCCCCGCAAGGGCGTGATCGAAATTCGTCATGTTCAGCATCCGAAATGAGGCGATCTTCGCGCCTCTGTGGAGGAAGGGCGGGGCAAAAGCAAGGATTGCACTCCTGTCATATTCGGTCACTATGACCGGAGCGGTCTCAACGCATGGGGGTATTCCATGGTATCGGCGATGAAGATTGCGGTTCTCGGCGGTGACGGTTTCGTGGGCTGGCCCACCTCGCTGCACCTCTCCAACGCCGGTCACGAGATCCATATCCTCGACAATCTCTCCCGCCGCTGGATCGACACCGAGCTCGGCGTGCAGTCGCTGACCCCGATGGACTCGATCCAGGAGCGCACCCGCGTCTGGCATGCCGAAACCGGCCGCCGCATCCATTTCCACCTGATCGACCTCGCTCGCGACTACGAGCGCCTGAAGAACTGGCTGGGCGAAGAGCGGCCCGATGCGGTGATCCACTTCGCCGAGCAGCGCGCCGCCCCTTATTCGATGAAGAGCGACCGCCACAAGAATTACACGGTCAACAACAACGTCACGGCGACCCACAATCTCCTCAATGCGCTGGTCGAGACCGGCCTCGATGCCCACCTCGTCCATCTCGGCACCATGGGCGTCTATGGCTATTCGACGGTCGGCGCCGCGATCCCCGAAGGCTACCTGCCGGTCGGCATCGAGACGACGGATGGCCGCACCGCCCGCCAGGAGATCCTCTACCCCGCCAATCCCGGCTCGATCTACCACATGACCAAGTGCCTGGATCAGCTGCTCTTCCAGTTCTATGCGAAGAACGACGGCCTGCGCATCACCGACCTGCATCAGGGCATCGTCTGGGGCACCCACACCAGCGAGACGCGCCGGCACCCGCAACTCGTCAACCGCTTCGACTATGACGGCGACTACGGCACCGTGCTCAACCGCTTCCTGATCCAGGCGGCGATCGGCTATCCGCTGACGGTGCACGGTACCGGCGGCCAGACCCGCGCCTTCATCCACATCCAGGATTCGGTGCGCTGCATCGAGCTGGCGCTGGCCAACCCGCCCGCCCGCGGCGACCGGGTCGAGATCTTCAACCAGATGACCGAGACCCACCGCATCCGCGACCTCGCCCAACTCGTCGCCGGCCTCACCGGCAGCGAGATCGCCTGGCTGCCGAACCCGCGCAAGGAGGCTGCCGAAAACGACCTCGTCGTCGAAAATGACAAGTTCCGTGCGCTTGGCCTCGATCCCACCACGCTGGAAAACGGCCTGCTGTCCGAGATCGTCGACGTGGCGAAAAAATTCGCCTACCGCGTCGACCGCTCGCGCGTTCCGGCCATTTCCGCCTGGACGCGCGACATCGCCGCCACCCTCAACGCCGATCCCGAAGGCCGGAGGCTCAAATCGGTATCATGACGGCAGACGCGTCAGAAGCCGGCCTCAGACGCAGCAGACCGCCCGCGGCGCGATACGCCTATGTGACGCTCATCACCAATGCGGACTATGCGAAGGGCGCCACCGCGCTCGTCCGCTCGCTTCTCAAGACCGGCACGCAGGCCGATATCGTCATGCTGCACACGGCGGCACTGGCGGAAGAACAGCGCAGCTCCCTCGCCGCCCTCGGCTGCCGTCTCGTCGAGGCCGATCTGCTGCCGCTCTCCGACGCCTTCAACGCCCGCCACGCCCGCACCGCCCTGCATGGTGCCGCCCCGTTCACCAAGGGGCGCAAGCCGGCGTTCCACACCCCGCTCGACAATTTCGTCAAGCTCCGGCTCTGGCAATTGGTCGAGTACGAAGCCTGCATCTTCGTCGACGCCGACGCGATCGTGCTGAAGAACATCGATCGGCTCTTCTCCTACCCCGAGTTTTCCGCCGCCCCCAACGTCTACGAGAGCCTCGCCGACTTCCACCGGCTGAACTCCGGCGTCTTCGTCGCCCGCCCCTCGACCGCCACCTTCTCGGCCATGCTGGAACGGCTCGACGCACCGGACGCCTTCTGGCCGCGCACCGACCAGACCTTCCTGCAGGCCTTCTTCCCGGAGTGGCACGGCCTCCCGGTCTTCATGAACATGCTACAATACGTCTGGTTCAACCTGCCGCAACTCTGGGACTGGAGAAGCATTCACGTCCTGCACTACCAGTATGAGAAGCCCTGGGAGGAGAACCACCCGAAGGCGGAGAAGCTGGCGCCGCTGATCGCGCTCTGGCAGGCCTTCCACGACGGGGCACCGATCCCCGACATCGACAGCCTGCCCAATCCTGCCCCGACGGCCGCCGCCGCGCAGGCCGGCCGCACCGGCCCATGAGCCGCGTCCTCGTCTCCGGCGGCAGCGGCTATGTCGGCCGCTTCGTCGTCGAGCACCTGTTGGCGCACGGCCACGAAGTCACCGTCGGCGGTCGATCGCCGCCCCCAGCCGGCTTCTTCTCCGAGGACGTGCGCGTCGTTCCGCTCGTCCTCGACCCCAACCTCAACCAGGTCGACGCCTTCAAGGACATCGACCATTTCGTCCATGCGGCCTTCTCGCACCTGCCCGGAAAATATCGCAGCGGCGAAGGCGACGACCCGGCCGGCTTCCGCCGCGCCAATCTCGATGGCTCCGTGCGCCTGTTTGAAACGGCCAGACGGGCCGGCATACGCCACTGCATCTTCCTCTCCAGCCGCGCCGTCTACGGCCCGCAGCCCCCCGGTGTGGTGCTTTCGGAAGAGATGCAGCCGCAGCCGGATACGCTGTACGGGCAGGTCAAGCTAGAGGTCGAGCGCCACCTGCTGGCGCTCGACGACGATGCCTACATCGCCACCAGCCTGCGCGTCACCGGCGTCTACGGCCCCGCCGGCCCCGGCCGGTCGCACAAATGGCAATCGCTGTTCGACGACTACCGCGCCGGCCGCCCGGTTCCCGTCCGCGCCGGCACCGAAGTCCACGGCGACGACGTCGCCGCCGCCGTCCGGCTGATGCTCGAGGCCGATCCCGCCGGCGTCAGCAGCAAGATCTTCAACGTCTCCGACGTGCTGGTCGATACCCGTGCCATCCTCGCAATCGTGCAAGGCGCGACTGGCTGCCCGCACCCGCTGCCGGAAGCTGCCGACCTCACAGCCTTCAATCCCATGACGACCGAAAAAATCAGGACGATCGGCTGGATGCCGGGCGGTGAGTCGCGACTCCGTGCGGTTGTCACCGACCTTGTCGCGTCACGATAGAGGAAGGGCCGCAGATGCGTGTTCTTGTCCGGTCTTGGAAGCTGCGACTTGCCGTCGCGGACGGTATCCCAAGGTTCCAATTGCCCATCCATTGCGATAAAATTTCTTCAATACCGGGATGCGCAAGTGCGCCTATCAGGCCTTGTTGGCCGGTGACCGGATATGACGGCATCCCTACAGTGACCGGCCTTCAGTCGATGAAGGAGTGACTATCATGGCACGTCGTTCGCTGATGCCATTTTCCGGCACCTCCATGAGCAACGACCCCTTTTTCTCCCTGCAACAGGGCATGAACCGGCTGTTCGACGAGGTGTTCCACGGCACGAGACTGCCGATGGCGGAACGTGAGGAGGGCTTGCTGACGCCTCGGATCAATGTTTCCGAAACCGAAAACCAGATCCGCATCACCGCGGAATTGCCGGGCGTGGCCGACGAGGACGTCGAGGTTACCCTCGATGACGATCTCCTGACGATCCGCGGCGAAAAGCGCACGGAAACGAAGGAGGAGAAGGAGAACTATCACTTCACCGAGCGCTCCTTCGGCCAGTTCCAGCGCGCGATCCGCGTACCGCACGCGATCAATCCCGATGACGTCCATGCCGACATGACGAACGGTGTTCTCACCATCACGCTGCCGAAGAACCCAGCGCACGAACAGACCCGCCACATCAAGGTCGGCTCAGGCTCCGGCTCAGGTTCGGGCACCACCATCAGCCACTGATGGCGGATGTGCGTCCGTGGCGGGAGAGACCGCGACGTCTCTCCCGCAGCAAGGCCGGTCGTCCGGCCGTCCGCGCTGCGGAAGTATGGCGACCGGCGTTTCCTGCGGCAAGTCGCCCGAAAACCTGCAGCGGTTTCGGAGCAAGGGCATGCAAACGAACAGAAACGTAGATGGCGTGACTCCTTTTCACGCCGTCTGCCCTAGACACCTTCGAGCGCGATTATCCGGGTGTTCGCACACCGTTCGCGAATGGCCTTGAGCCGCGCATATTCCGGTGAGTTGTACCACCCCAGTAAGGAAGACATGTCCGGGAACTCCAGCACGACAAGGCGATGCGGCTCCCAGTCCCCCTCCAATACCTGGGTTGTGCCGCCGCGGCCGAGGTATCGTCCGCCGAAGCGCACTTCGGTTGCCGGAACCTCCCGCTTGTATTCCTCGAAAACGGTCGCGTCGAACACGTCGACGTCGGCGATCAGATAGGCGGCCATTGTGGACCTCGATTCTGTCCGGAGGCCTAAAAATACGCTTTTTTGACCGACCTGTGTACCAATGCCCGCCGCGACGCAGGCGACGAGCATCAGCCTTGTCCCGGACGGACGACGGGGCCAGCCGGCAGAACGCGGCTTCGCCACGCGGTGGCTATGGCGCATTCCAACGGCTCCGGCGAGTTCGATGACCGTGATTTCCGGTGGCGAGCCGAAGCGGATCGGCGCAATCGAGCAGCCGAGCCCTCCGGAAACGATCATGTCGTGCCCCTGCTCAACCACCTGCCCGTAGGCATAGCGGCTGCCATAGGCCGAAGGCACGACGGGTGCATAGCCGAGAAGCCGGACCTGGCCTCCGTGAGTATGGCCGGACAGCGTCAGGCACACGCGCGACGGCACGCGCGGAAAGACGTCCGGCTCGTGCGCGAGCAGCATCACCGGGGCATCGTCCGTCACCAGCGCCAGCGTGCCGTCGAGGTCGTCGAGCCCGACGAAGGATTTGCGGCTCCATCGCTTGCCGGGCCGCGGGGCGAGCTGGTCCTCGATCCCGGCCAACCAGAAGGCGTTGCCGTCCTTTTCCAACCGCCGCGCCGTGTTTGCATATACATCGACGCCGACATGCCTCCGGCGCCCTGCGCAGTCAGGTCCTCCCACCAGTTGTGGTTTCCCATGATGGCATGGACGCCGAGCGGTGCGCGCAGGATGGACATTGCCTTCGACCAGTCCTTGGAGTGGACATAGCCGGTCACCAGGTGCATGCCGGCGGCGTAGTCGCCGAGAAGCACGATCAGATCGCCGTCGAGCGCGTTGGCCGCCTCGCAGATCCGGCCGATGCGCTTTGCACTCATCCACGGCTCGCAGGCGTGAATATCGGCGAGCGCGACGATACGGGCGCAGCCGGTATTCGGCGGTGCGAAGCCTGAGCATCGGCTCGATGCCGAAGGCGTAGCTGCTGGTTGCGAAGCCGGTGAAGGCGAGGCCGCCCAAAGCCTTCAGCAGACCGCGCCGGGTAATCACATCAATCCTCCCCGGAAAACAGCCGGAACTGCGACGTCTCCAGGTCCTTCGGCGGCTGCAGCCCCAGGTGCTTCCAGGCGTTCGCCGTCAGCACGCGGCCGCGTGGCGTCCGCTGGATGAAGCCCTGCTGGATCATGTAGGGCTCGATGATGTCCTCGATCGCGTCGCGCGGCTCCGACAGGCCCGCGGCGATCGTCTCGATGCCGACCGGCCCGCCGCCGAAATTGTGCGCGATCATCGACAGGTAGCGCCGGTCGAGTTGGTCGAGGCCCATGTTGTCGACCAGCAGCCGTGTCAGTGCCTCGTCGGCGATCGTCTTCGTCACCGCCTCGGCCTTCGCCACTTCCGCAAAGTCGCGCACCCGCCGCAGCAGCCGGCCGGCGATGCGCGGCGTACCGCGCGCCCGGCGGGCGATCTCGCGCGCCCCCTCGTCGGTCATGCCGAGACCCATCAGCCGCGCCCCGCGCCGCACGATCGATTCCAGCTCCTCGACCGTGTAGAAGTTGAGCCGCACCGGAATGCCGAAGCGATCGCGCAGCGGCGTCGTCAAAAGGCCGAGCCGCGTCGTCGCCGCCACCAGCGTGAACTTCGACAGGTCGATCTTCACCGAGCGCGCCGCCGGCCCCTCGCCGATGATCAGGTCGAGCTGGAAATCCTCCATCGCCGGGTAGAGGATTTCTTCGACCGCCGGATTGAGCCGGTGGATCTCGTCGATGAAGAGCACGTCGCGCTCTTCCAGGTTGGTCAAAAGCGCGGCGAGGTCACCCGCCTTGGCGATCACCGGCCCCGAGGTCGAGCGGAAATTGACGCCCAGTTCCTTCGCCATGATCTGCGCCAGCGTCGTCTTGCCGAGCCCGGGCGGGCCGACGAACAGCACGTGGTCGAGTGCCTCGCCGCGGTTCTTCGCCGCCTCGATGAAGATCTTCAGGTTGGCGCGGGCCTCCGCCTGGCCGGTGAAGTCGTCGAGCGTCTGCGGGCGCAGCGCGGCATCGACATCCTCGCCGCGCCGTTCGGAGGAGATGAGCCGTGCGGCTTCGGTCATGTCAGAAGTTCCATTCCGGGCACTTTTCGTGCAGCTTTCAGTTCGAAGGTCTTCACGGAAACGCAACCTTCCTCGATCGACCGGCAAGCGATGAGCGCGTCTGCGAGGTCCGCGTTGTTCGTTTCCACGAGATCGAGCGCCTTCAGGACCAAATTGTGGTGTTCGACGACAAGCCCGCGGGTTTGTAGCAGTTTATTGATGGCGGCGACCACGTCGTTCTTCGTGAAGCCGAGTTTCGACCGCAGCGCCCAATCGAGTTCAAGGATGCTGACCAGCGACAGAAAGGCCCGATAGTCCCTTCCAAGACCAGCGCCGAACTTAAGAGCCGCCTGCCGCTGTGAAGGATCGTCATTCGTCAGGAGCCTGATAACGACGTTCGTATCAAGGCCAAACATCTTCATGCAGCAGCATCCGGACTCTCGTCATCACTGACGTCAAGCGCATTGGTGCCCGCAGCCTGCAGCACAGCCTCGTCGATCTCTTGCAGTGTGAAGCGGCCATTTGGCGGGCTTCCGAGCAGCCCCGCAAGATCGTTGAAATCCACATTCTTGGGCGTAACGACCACCTGTCCGTCGATGATGCTGTAGATCAGTTGGTCACCCGGCCGCAGATGAAGTTCTTCCCGCATTTCCTTAGGCATCGTGACCTGCCCCTTTGACGACACCGTGACGGTCCAACTTTTCACCTGAACCTCCGAAAAGCTGTATTTCGTAGGAACATATCACTTTTCTCCGCAAGGTTCCGATTTTTCCTACTACCGCGCCAACTCCTTCAACCCCAACCGGATCAGCTTGGCGCTGTCGGCGCCCTCGCCGCCGTTCTTCAGCGCCGCGGCGACGGCGTTCGCCGCCTGGTCGCGCGAATAGCCAAGATTGGTGAGCGCCGAGACGGCGTCGGCGACCGGGGCCGGCGCCACGCCCTCGCCGATCTCCTGCTTCAGGCCGATGGCCTGCCCGGCGTCACCGGCGAAGGCCGGCGCCTTGTTCTTCAATTCGGTGATGATGCGCACGGCCACCTTCGGCCCGACGCCCGGCGCCCGCGACACCTGCACCTTGTCCTGCAGCGCGATCGCGTTGGCAAGCTCACCCGGCGTCAGCGTCGACAGCACCGCCAGCGCCACCTTCGAGCCGACCCCCTGCACGCTCTGCAGGAGCCGGAACCACTCCCGCTCCAGCGCCGACAGAAAGCCGAACAGTTTTAACTGGTCCTCGCGCACATAGGTCTCGATGAACAGCACCGCCGCCTCGCCGGCCGAACCGAGCTTGCCAAGCGTCCGCGCCGAGCAGAAGGCGACGTAGCCAACCCCATGGACGTCGAGGACCACATGGTCGTCGCCGATCTCGTCGATAGTGCCTTTGAGTTTGCCGATCATTGCGCATTCCTCGTCATGGATGGCATTGTCATGGATTGGCTCGTCACGGGTGGGTCTCCGGCGTTATCAAATCAACGGTCGGGAAATAGGTCCGGTATCCGGTAGGATCGCGGGTGAGGATGGGATAGCCGCGGACAACCGCATGGGCGCCGATGAAGAAATCCGGCAACACGCGCTCCTTGCGCCCGCCGCCGGCGCGGTAGAGTCGGAACGCCTGCGCAGCGGCGAAAGCGGCCGACCACGGAAGCCCTTCCCGAACGAATTCTGGCTCCGGCAGCAGGGCTTCCACCTCTTCGGGCCGTTCGTACCTATAGGAAAACTCTGAATAGATGATCTGGTTGATCACCACGCTGCCGCGTCGGCTGGCCGCCAGAAGCTGCGCCAGCGACCAGTCGTGCCAGACAGGGTCGCGCACGGCGAGGTCGACCAGCACGTTCGTATCCACCAGGGTCGCCATCAGTCGCGATCCCGGGTGATGCGCGCAAGTGCCTCGGCGTCCAGCGCCTGGTCGCCCGTTCCCGCCATTCGCCGCAGCGCGCCGAGAAAGCGATCCAGCCGCTCCCGCTCTTCCGCCTCGCGCTTTCCGTCCTTGGGAACGATTGTCAGCTTGCCGCCTTCGATCGCAAACACGACCTCGCTGTTCGGCTCGATGCCGGCGAGCTCGCGCAGATCGCGCGGAATCGTCACTTGTCCTTTGGATGTCACCCGCATGGCCGCACTCCTTACTTTGTAAGAAATATTCCGACTACCAGAACAAGTCAAGAACAAATCAACCGGCGAGCTTGGCCAGCCGACCGGCAAGGCTGCCGCGGTTGTGGGCGTGGCAGATGGCGATGGCGAGCGCGTCGGCGGCGTCGTTGCCCTTGAACTCCGCCTTCGGCATCAGCACCTTCAGCATCATCTGGATCTGCTGCTTGTCGCCGTGGCCGACGCCGATCACCGCCTTCTTCACCGCGTTCGGCGCATATTCGGCGACCCGCAGGCCGGCGCGCGCCGGCACCAGCATGGCGATGCCGCGCGCCTGCCCGAGCTTGAGCGTCGCCGTCGCGTCCTTGTTGACGAAGGTCTGCTCGACCGCCGCCTCGTCCGGCTGGTGGGCATGGATGATCTCCGCCAGCCCGTCATGCAACTGGCAGAGCCGCGAGGCCAAATCCATGTCGCCGTCGGAGGTCACCGTGCCGGAGGCGACGAAACGCAACGAGTTGCCGAGCGCCTCGATGATGCCCCAGCCGGTGCGGCGAAGCCCCGGATCGATGCCGATGATGCGAATCGTGCCCTGCATGGTCGAATCCTATTCCTGTCGGGCGGACCCTGCCAGCGAAATGTGAACAAAACAAAAACATCCACAAGGCCGGTCGGAAACGGCGTCGGACAGTTTGGATTTCACTGAATTGAACCTACATGGGAGTTCATTCAAAACTCTTCATGATGAGGCCCGCCCCATGATCCCGTTCTCAATCCTCGATCTCTCCCCGGTCGTCGAAGGCGGCACTGTCGCCCAATCGCTCGCCAACTCGCGGCGGCTGGCGCAAGAGGCGGAGGCACAGGGCTACAAGCGCGTCTGGCTCGCCGAGCATCACGGCATGCGCGGCATTGCCAGCGCCGCCACGTCGCAGGTGATCCAGCATGTCGCCGCCGGAACGAACAGCATCCGCGTCGGTGCCGGCGGCATCATGCTGCCGAACCATTCGCCGCTCGTCATCGCCGAGCAGTTCGGCACGCTGGAAGCGCTGTTTCCCGGGCGCATCGATCTCGGGCTCGGCCGCGCCCCCGGCACCGACATGCTGACCGCCCGCGCCTTGCGACGAAACATGGAAGCCTCGGCCGAGAATTTTCCGCAGGACGTGGTCGACCTGATGGCGCTGCTCGGCCCCGTCCAGCCGAACCAGAAGATCGTCGCCGTGCCCGGTGCGGACAGCAACGTCCCGGTCTGGCTGCTGGGCTCTAGCCACTATTCCGCCCATCTCGCCGGCATGCTCGGCCTGCCCTTCGCCTTCGCCTCGCATTTCGCGCCCGACATGCTGCTGTCGGCGCTGGAGATCTACCGAGAGCGCTTCCAGCCGTCGCAATATCTCGACAAGCCCCAGGTCATGGTGGGCGTCATGGGCGTCGCGGCCGACACGGACGAAGAAGCAAAGTTTCACTTCACCTCCATGCAGCAGTCCTTTGTCGCGCTGCGCCGCGGCGCGCCGACCGCCTTCCCGGCGCCGGTCGAAAGCATGGAGGGGCTTTGGAGCGAGCAGGAAAAGATCATGGTCGAACACACGCTGCAATATGCTGTGGTCGGCGGACCTAAAACCGCTCGCGACCAGATCGCCCGCTTCCTCGATCTGACCAAGGCCGATGAACTGATCATTTCCATGCCGGTCTTCGACATGGAAGCGCGGCTGAAATCCGTGCGCCTGTTTGCCAAGGCGCGGGCAGCGCTCGCCGCCTGATCTCAGCCGCCGGTCCGGGCGAGCGTGGCCGAAATATCCTCGACCTTGGCGAAGAACAGGTCCGGTCCGAGGCTCCTGAGGAAGCCCGGATCGGCGTAACCCCAGCCGACCGAGCCGGCCGCGATGCCGCAATCGCGGGCCGCCTCGATGTCGCGAGCTTCGTCGCCGATTGACAGCGCCCGCCCAGGTGCCACCGACGTCGCCTTCAACAGCCGGCGAAAATGCAGCGCCTTTCCGAACAGCGAAGCGCCGCAACCGAAGTGATCGATGTGCCTGGCGTTGTCGCCGAGTGCTGTGCGAACGACCGTCTCACGATTGGAGCTGACGATGGCGATGCGCGCGCCCGCCGCCTTCAGCGAAGCCAGCATCGGCTCGACGCCGGCAAACAGGCGGATCTCGGAAGCATGCGCCTCGGCCTGCCGGCGCATAAATGCCGCGATCGCCGGCAGCTTCCAGAACGGCACGCCCATGTGGGCGATGATCTCGTGGTTGCCCTTGGAGCGCAGTTCGTCGAATTCCGGACGCGACATCCGGCGAAAGCCGAAGCGATCCGCCGCCTGGTTGGTTGCGGTCATGAACCAGTCGCCGGAGTCGGCAAGGGTTCCGTCGAAATCGAAGATGACAAGGTCGTAAGTCATGCAGGATAGGTCATGAAAAAGCCCGCGCCTCGAAAGGCACGGGCGGGATATTGATCGGTACGTCTGCCCGTCAGGCGGAAAGCTTGGCCAGCACCTCGTCGGAGACCTCGAAGTTCGAGTAGACGTTCTGTACGTCGTCGTCGTCCTCGAGCGTATCGATGAGCTTCATCAGCGACTGCGCCTTTTCCTCGTCGACCGGCACGGTGTTCTGCGCCTTCCAGATCGCCTTGACCGTCTCGGCCTCGCCGAGGGTCCCTTCAAGCGCCTTGGACACCTCGCCGATGCTCTCGAAGGCGCAATAGATGGTGTGTTCTTCCTCGTCGGTCTCGACGTCGTCGGCGCCCGCCTCGATCGCCGCTTCCATCATCTTATCGGCGTCGCCGGCCGAAAGCTTGTAGGTGATCTCGCCGACGTGGTCGAAGGAGAAGGAAACCGAACCGGTTTCGCCGAGCGCGCCGCCGGCCTTGGTGAAGGTCGAGCGGACCGAGGAGGCGGTGCGGTTGCGGTTGTCGGTCAGTGCCTCGACGATGACGGCGACTCCGCCTGGTCCGTAGCCCTCGTAGCGGACTTCCTCGTAGTTCTCCGCATCGCCGCCGGAGGCCTTCTTGATGGCGCGCTCGATGTTGTCCTTCGGCATCGACTGCGCCTTGGCGTTCTGGATCGCCAGCCGCAGCCGCGGGTTCATGGCCGGATCGGGCATGCCCGTCTTGGCGGCAACGGTGATTTCGCGTGCGAGCTTGGAGAACATTTTCGAGCGCACGGAATCCTGGCGACCCTTGCGATGCATGATGTTCTTGAACTGTGAATGGCCTGCCATGACACCCCTTGATCTGTCTGGCGCGACGGCGACGATCCGCTCCGGGAGCGACGGCCGGCGCTGTTTCGGTTCGGGAGCGCACCCATCCGCGTCCAGTCCGGCCCGGCGGCTCCGATTTTGGAAAATGGCGCCTTATAGTTTCATTGACGCCATCCGTCCAGAAGGGCCGACAAAAACGTCGCTGCCGGCCGGCGGCCGCTGTTTCGCTCAGACGCCCTTGAGGACCAGGATCGTCGGTCGCCGCGGCAGGGAACGGGTGGAGACCGCGACACTCGCCGTGTCGGCGATGGAAACATCGAAATCCTCGTCGAACATCGACAGGAACTGCGCAATCGGCGGGCCGCGCCGGTGCATCGGCAGGATCAGCGCCGAGCGCAACCGCTCGACCACCCGGCTCATGCTCTCTGCCCCCATCGTCAGGCCGCCGTCGACCGGCACCATCAGCACGTCGAGCCGGCCGATCTCGGCATATTGCTTGCCGGTCAGTTCGTGATGCAGATGGCCGAGATGGCCGATGCAAAGCCCCGCGACCTCGAAGATGAAGATGGAGTTGCCGTTCTCCTGCATCGCTCCGCCCCATCCGCGGATGTCGGTCGGCACGTTGCGGATATAGACGTCGCCGACAACGAGGTCGTGGTTGGCCGGCCCGCCGTCGTCGCGCCAGCCGTGCAGCACATGGGCGATACCGGGATCGGGCATGAGCGTGTAGTGGCTCGAGTGCGCCCTGTTCATCGTCACCACGGTCGGCAGCGATGGTGTCTGATACCAGCCGTTATAGTCGGTCGCGATCTTCACGCCACCCGCGGTCTCGATGAAGAAAGTGGAGTGCCCGATGTAGGTGATCTCGACGGTGCCGTCGTTCTGGACGTCGCCGGTGGACCGGACGCTCGCGAAGACCGCCTCCGGCAGCGCCTGCGCGATCATCTGGCACTGGCTGGGGGGCTTCGCCGGCTCCTGGGCACGCGCCGCCCCGGCAACGGCCAGGACGCAAAGCAGGACAAGCGGGGAAAGAAGTCGGACTTGCATCATCGGCGGCTCCGATCATCGACCGAAGGCACTATGCCTTCCGCGGCCTGTCAGGTCGAGTTGCTGGCCCGGCGGCTGCCTTCACAATCCCGTCACCGGAACAATGGCCCTCTCCGGCACGTTGCGCCGGCAGTTGGAACTGCAAAGGAGCAATCTCATGACGAGCCTGACCCGCGCCCGCGAAAACCCCCGCGAACAGCTTTTCGACGAGATCGACCGGATCGCTGCCGGCATGCTCGGGCTTGAGCGGGTCCGCATGCACCCACAGCCGATGGCCCCGCATCTCGACCGGGAGACGAACACGATCTGGTTCTTCACCAAGACCGACACGGACCTGGCCGAGGCGATCGGCGGGGGCAACGGCGAACGCGGCATCTTCTGCGTCGTCGGCAAGGATCACGACTATCACGCCTCGCTCGCCGGCCGCATCACCGTCGAGAAGGACCTGGCGAAAATCAATGAATTCTGGAACTCGGTTGTTGAGGCCTGGTACGATCACGGCATGGACGACCCGAGGCTTACCATGCTGGCCCTGCGGCTGGACGATGCCGCGATCTGGGCCTCCACCGGCAGCACCCTGAAATTCGGCTGGGAGATCGCCAAGGCAAATTTCAGCGCCGACGAAGAGCCGGACGTTGGCGTGCGCGCGCACGTTGTCTTCGGCGAGACTTCGGCGGACCAGCGGCAGTGGCCGAGGTGAGGCCCGATGTAGAGCGTTCTTCAGTCGTTCGACCGATGATGTGACGCGGGTGCGAAGTCACGGTGCAGAGTCTCAACACAGCAGCGGTAATGATCCGCGGTTCGCAAGCGGTTTGTGCGCGCTCAGACCTTGGCGCGCTTCAGCACCTCGTTGATGCGCGCCTGCCAGCCCTTGCCCGTCGCCTTGAACTTCTCGATCACCTCGGGGTCGAGCCGCAGCGAGATCTGCTGCTTCGACCGCGCCAAGGACGGCCGCCCGCGCGCGCGCCGGATGCCCTCCATCAGGTCAGGAAGGGCCTCGGCGAACGGACGGGCCTGAGCCAGTTCCTCATCGGTGGCCTCGGCGCTGTCCGGATCGTCGGCGATCTCACGCTGGATTTCCGCTTCCTCTTCGTCGCTCAGCGGTGGGATAGGGTGCTTACCAGCGTTCATGAACGGCCCTTTCCTTACGGCTCGCCCTTCGCATCGAGATGATTGAGATGCCTTGCGAGCCGAGCCGGGCGAGCACCACCGCAACAATGCCGTTGCGCAAGACACCGATCGCCATCAGGCGATTTCGCTTTACCGGAACGATGGTAGACGCCGCAAAGAACTCCAGCGTCAGCTCGGCAAAATCATATCCATGCTTGGCGATGTTCGCCCGGCGCTTGCTCTCATCATAAAGGATCTGCACGATTTTTGTATCACTTTAAATCACGATACTAAAATCATGCCCTAGTTTCAAATTCGCGCAAGCGCAATCTTAAGGCGAATCCCTCAGGTCCAAAAATCCGGGATCGTCTCCGACAGCCGTGGACCGATCCGTAGCGGTGCGATCTTCTCGGCAAGCCCGGTCCGGTCGGAAATCTCCACCCCGACGCCGCAGATGGTCGCCGGGCCGCTTGCCGCCTCGAAGCGGCCCTTCGGCATCTTCGAGATGAAGCGGTTGAGCGGCTCCTCCTTGTCCATCCCGAGCGAACTGTCGTAGTCGCCGCACATGCCGGCATCCGACATGTAGCCGGTGCCGCCGTTGAGGATCTGGCAGTCCGCGGTCGGCACATGGGTATGGGTGCCGACGACGACGCTCGCGCGTCCGTCGACGAAGTGGCCAAAACACTGCTTCTCGCTGGTCGCCTCGGCATGGAAGTCGAAGATGACCGCATCGGCCTGCTCGCCGAGCGGGCAGGATGCGAGGATCGCCTCGCCTGCCGTGAAGGGGTCGTCCAGTTCCGGGTGCATGAAGACCCGCCCCATGACGTTGGCGACCAGCACGCGGGCGCCGTTCCTGGCGAAGAACAGGTTCGAGCCGCGGCCGGGCGTCCCGGCCGGATAGTTGGCCGGGCGCAGGAACTGGTCGTGCCGGCTGGCAAACGTCACCGCCTCCTTCTGGTCCCAGACATGGTTGCCTGTAGTGACCACGTCGGCGCCGGCGTTGATCGTCTCCTGGAAGATGTCCTCGGTGATGCCGAAGCCGCCGGCGGCGTTCTCACCGTTGACGACGACGAAATCGAGCTTGAGGTCCGAGATCAGGCCTGGCAGCCGGTTCCACACCGCGGTCCTGCCCGTCTTGCCCACCATGTCGCCCAAAAACAGAAAGCGCATCAGCCCTCTCCACCCTGTCCGTTGAATATCCGAAAACCACTCTCCGTCAGGACGGCATCGAGCGGCACGTCATGCGCTTCGGCCGGCACCGAGGGCACTTCCTGGCAGTCGAAGGCGATGCCGATCAGGCGGGGTGAGCGCCCTTTCGCGCGCAGCCGGTCGATGGCCCGGTCGTAGTGGCCCGCACCGTATCCGATCCGATGCCCGCTCACATCAAAGGCCGAAAGCGGAACCAGCAGGATTTCCGGATCGAGGAGTGCGGCCTCGGGACCCGGCCCCGTCGTGCCGAAACCGGTGTGGATCAATGGTGCGCCACGCACCAGTTCGCGGAAGACGATGGTTTCCCGGTCGAGCACGACGGGAAGCGACAGCCGGGCGCCGCGCTCGGCCAAGCGCGCCATCAGCGGGCGAATGTCGGCCTCGGAGCGAATCGGCCAGAAACCCGAGATCACTGCGCCGGGATCGATGGCGATCACGTCGCCGGCGTGGTCCGCCATGGCGAGACTGCCCTCGATGCGGGCCTCCACCGGCATTTTGTCCCGAAGCGCCAGCTTCTCGTTGCGAAGCGCGGCTTTCAGTTCTTTCGGCGTCACGCGGCTCTTCCCGTTGCTGATCGTTTTGCTTCCCATAGCGCCGGACAGCGCCACCCGCAACCGCCGGACGCGACCGACATGGCCAAGCCCGAAACCTTTGGACACAGGCAAGGGTGCCGGACGGTGTCGACACGTGCCGTTTCGCGACAACCTGGATGAGAAAGCGACCTACAGCTCAACCTTCCGCAAACTCCGCGAAAGTTGCTGAAAGCCGCAAAAGCAGGATAACGTTTGATAAAGCATCCCGTCAGCTTCGGCTGGAACGACCGCGGAAACCCGCTCTATCACCGCGTCATGTCCACCGTCGATTCGCACTCATCACCCCGGCCGCGCCAGGCCAAGCCGGAGCTTACGGCCATCGAACTGCGTTGCCTGGCGTTGTGCGCCGAAGGCAAGCCACCGGAGCAGATCGTGATCGAGACAGACTTGCCCCTTTCGCGCGTCGTCGAGGCGCTGACGACGGCCGTGGTGAAGCTGGACGCCCGGAACATTACCTGCGCGATTTCGCGCGCGGCACTTCTCAACCTGATCTGACACCAACCTGCGCGATCGGGCAGGTTGGCGACACCGCCCTTACGCCGCCTGCGCTTCCGCCAGCTCCAGCATCGCCATCGCCGCCCCCTCGTCGGTGATCAGCGTGTTGCAGCCGATCCGCCGGATCGTTGCACGGATCGCCGGCGCGCGGTGCGCGCCCCCGGAGACGAGCACGATGTGGTTTGCCTTCTTCACCGTGTCGAGGTCGATCGACATGACCCGGTCGCGGATCGGATGATCGATGGTGCGTCCTTCGGCGTCCAAAAAATTGCACATCGTATCGCAGACGCAGCCGGCCGCCACCAGTTCCTCCAGCACCTGGCGGGGCAGGAAGCCGCGCGACAGCGAGCTGGAGTCTGGCCCGATGTCGCCGCAGCTAACGACGGCGATGTCCATCGTCTCCGCCAGTTCGAACAGCGGCTTCAGCCCGCATTTGTCGATGAGGCTGCGCTTCGTCTCGCGGCTGTCGACGAGCAGCGGGGCGAGAAAGAGATAGCACTCGGCGCCGAGCTGGCTGGCAATCCGCCAACTGTATTCGATCGGGTTGATGTGATGCGCCTCGACGACGCCGCCGAGCAGCGAGACGACCTTGACACGCTCCCGCCGCGCCGGGCGGAAGCTTGCGAGCGAGGCGGTCAGCGTGCGGCCCCAGCCGACGCCGATCGTGCAGTCGTCTGGGATCGCCTCGGTAAGAAACTGGCCGAGCGCCAGCCCGACGCTCTTGGCCGTGCCCTCGGCGCTGTCGGCCGCCGGCACCACCACCGCCTCGTCGAGGCCGTAGGCCCGCTCCAACCGTGTCGCCAGCTCCACGCAGTCGCCGACGCCCTCGTCGATCCAGATCTGCACCTCCCCGCGCTTCAGCGCCTCGTCGAGCATGCGGATCACCGTCGACCGGCTGACGCCGAGCTTTTCGGCGACATCCTTCTGCGTCATGCGCTGGTTGTAGTAGAGCCACGCCGCGCGAAGACGCAGCGACGCGCTCTCCGATATTGCTGTGTGCGTCTCCCGCCTAAGTTTCACCAATGCGCCTCCGTATCGACCCGTTCTGTGGACAAATCGACCGCTCATAGCATGGAACCCAAGCCCCGCGACATATGTTTAACAGCGTGAGCAAAAGTGCTTGACATCGGCGCGAGCCGACGACGATAGTCGCTCGTGCCGCAGCGTCACCGACGCCGGGTGCATTTGCGTGCGCGGACGCGGGAAGCGTCAAATCCCGTATAGCTGCCGCACGTGTGCTCGAAGGCAACGGCGATCGTTTCGAGCCGACGGTCGGCGCTTCACAGGACACCACGGAACGGGATCTCGAACATGACCTCCAAGCTTGAACAATTGCGTGCGATGACGACCGTCGTCGCGGACACCGGCGACATCGAAGCCGTCGCCCGCCTGAAGCCAGTCGACTGCACGACCAACCCGACCATCGTCCTGAAGGCGCTGCACACGCCGATGTTCGCCGACGCCGTCGCCGAGGCGCTGCGCTGGGGTCAGTCGCAGGGCGGCAGCCGCGAGGGCGTCGTCGCCGCCGTCGCCGACCGGCTGGCGATTTCCGTCGGTTCGGCGCTCTCCGAACTCGTGCCCGGACGCGTCTCCACAGAAGTCGACGCCGACCTCTCCTTCGACACGCAGGCTTCCATCGACAAGGCGCGCGCCATCATCAAGGCCTATGACGAGCGCGGCATTGGCCGCGAGCGCATCCTGATCAAGCTCGCCTCGACCTGGGAAGGCATTCGCGCCGCCGAAGTCCTGCAGAAGCAGGGCATCGACTGCAACCTGACGCTGCTCTTCAACAAGGCCCAGGCGATCGCCTGCGCCGATGCCGGCGCCTTCCTGATCTCGCCCTTCGTCGGCCGCATCCTCGACTGGCACGTCAAGGCCACCGGCAAGACGTTCACCGCCGAGGACGATCCGGGCGTGCTTTCGGTGCGCGCGATCTACGACTACTACAAGTCCAACGGCATCAAGACGATCGTCATGGGCGCCTCGTTCCGCAACACCGGCGAGATCGAGGCGCTGGCCGGCTGCGACCGGCTGACGATCAGCCCGCAGCTTCTGGAAGAACTCGACAAGGCCGAAGGCAAGCTCGAGCGCCGGCTCTCGCCAGAAACCGTCAGCCACGTCGCCCCGATCAAGATCGACGAGAAGACCTTCCGCTGGATGCTGAACGAGGATGCCATGGCGACGGAAAAGCTCGCCGAAGGTATCCGCGCCTTCGCCAAGGACCTCGGCGCGCTGCGCGCCCTGGTCGACAAGGAGATGAAGGCTGCGGCCTGATCTCAATACGATCCGCAAAACCACAACGGCCGCCCTTGAGGCGGCCGTTTTTGCTTTGAGGTCGAGACACATGATCTGACCCGCATCAACGGAACAGCTGCATGATACCTTCCGAACTTGAATTGGCGATCGATAGCGACTGCACCGCAAGCTGCTGCTGCGCCTGCACCGCCTTGAGGCGCGTCGAGGCCTCGTTCATGTCGGCATCGACAAGGCGACCGATGCTCCCGTCGATCACGTCATGCATCTTTTTGGAGAATTCGGTCTGAAATTCGATGCGGCTCTTGATCGACCCCAGAATTGAAGCCCCATTTGTCACCCGTCCGAGAACAGCCTCGATGTAATCGATGTCTTCCTCAAGCGGTCGGGAGCCGTTAACGATGTCGATGTCCATCAGGTTGATGTCTGGCAGCGGCTCCAGATTGTAGTGAATGTTGCTGAAGCCAAGCGACGTGCCGGAACCGGCCGCTCGGTGGACCGCCGGATCGGTTCGCACCAGCACCCCGCTACCAGATACCTCTATCTGGAGGCCCGGTTGCCCAATCAGTGACTGCAGAAGAGTGACCATGTCTTCAGGCGTTCGAATCTTGCCATCATCGATTCCGAGCAGACTGTTGACGTATTCCCGATCAAAACTGTGGCTGGTCGGCGCCGCCCCATTCAGGCTGAAATTGAAGGATATGAGGGATTCCTCATAGACAACGAAAGGCTTAAACGATAGCGGCAAACTCCACCCGCCCCGCCCCCAGCTAGACAAGCCGTTTATATCCTGAGCGCCGACATTACTGGTGAAATCGGTGATACCGACATATGTGCCAGGAAGGCCGAGTGAATCGTCCGTGGAAATATCGATCGATTTCTGGACCAGAAAAGGAAAGGGCGGGTAGTATGTATTGGCCCTGGCGCTTGCCGCCGCCCCAAAGAAGGTCAGCGCTTCTTCCAGCACCTTCGCATAGTCGTCATGCGTCGAAATCACTCCGTTCGCCGCCGGAAGCGCCGCGTCAACGATAGAACGGTCGATGATAATTTCCGTTGTCTGCCCGGGCTCCAGCGGTCCTGGCAGCCCCTGCGCGGGATTATCCGCGTCGACGGTGATCTTGAACCTGATCTCGGCACCCGGCGCGTCGAAACTAAGCGGTAGCGTGTAGGGAATATTGATGGAGGCGTTAGCGCCGGATTGCTTGTACTGATCGCTCCATCCTTCCCACTTCACGGCCTCACTGGATCTGTATTCCCAAACCCTTATGCCGCCGATGTTCTTCACATCACGTGGGTCTTTTTGCAGCAGACCGCCGCCGGTGGAGTTAAACAGCGAGATGTCTAAGAGCTTGAAGGAGGTCTTTTCGACCGACACTGCGTTTTCGCTGTCGCGAACATACGCGGAGACGACGGTCGCCGCGTTCATCTGGGAATCGTAGATGTCCTCGATGTCCGTCGACAGGTAGTTCACTCCATTGAAGGACGAGGACTGCGCAATCGAAAGAATCTGGTTCTTAAACTGCTCAAGCTCCTGCTGGATCTTCGCCTTATCCACGCCATCTTCACTCGCCGCAACCAACTTCGCCTTGAACATCTGCAGCACGTCGACAACCGCCTCCATCCCGGCATAGGCCGCGTCGATCTTCGCCGCACCCAGTCCGAGCGCATCCGAAACCGCCGACAGCGCCATGTTGTCCGAGCGCATCGTCGTCGAGATCGACCAATAGGCAGCGTTGTCGGAAGCGACTGCAATCCGCATGCCGGTGCTGACCTGGCCTTGTACCTTCTGCGAGTTGCTGTCGAGGGCGCGCAACGTCTGAAGCGCAGCGATCGCCCCCGCATTCGTATGAATGCTGGTCATTGCGGTACCCATAAATGATGGAAAGCGCTCATCATGAGCAGAAACAAATTGTGTCATACATCCGCCATGCTGGTTACCTTACGGTTAACATTTGCAGCGGAACGGAAAATTTTGAGAGGAAAAATTCCGCAAAATCAATGCTATATATTGGTAATACGATACGAAAGCTGTCTTCGGGCCCCTTGCGAAAACGGGGCATCGAGCAACAACGAAGTCATGGCTCACAAGCGGCTACCGGTAGCGACGCTGGAGGCCCAACGACGCGACAAGCGATCAAAACAATGCAAGAGAAGAGCGCGATCCACGACGACCGATGGTATTTTTTACGATCCCGGGTGCCTACAAAGTAGGTGGGCGCCGTATATCCGGACCCACGGGCCCGGTCAGGGACAGCTCCCTTGAGATCGTGTATGGCCCCGGGGATTGTGGTTACCTGTCGGGAAGCGCAGACCGCCTAGTAGATATAGGATGAATCGGCCCTGTCCGCCAGTGTGTTTCGCTCGATGTCGGACTGGTCGTTGCGGGAAGCTATAGCCTGGCTATTGTCCGGTCACTCAGCGGGTGCGGATAACAGTTTGACGAGGCCGCAAACACTGGACGCGTCTAGTTGGCGGGTGGCCGACCCGTCAGCTTCGCTGTCATCCCCTGGATCTGGCTCGTCAGTTCGCCGAGCGCCTGGGCGATCGTTTCCTCTTCATGCGAGATGTCGGCCAGCGCATTTTCCCGCTCGCGCCGCAATCCGGCGAGTTCCGCCTCCAGGGCTTGCAGCCGACGCGTGACTTCGCTCAGTTCATCCATCACCATGATACCGGCCATCACGGTGAGGCGCAGATCGCCAATCTCGCCGAACTGCCCCTTCAGATGGCCGACATAGCGATCGAAACCGGAGGCAAGATCGGTCAGATGCTGCTCCTGCCCTTCCTCGCAGGCCATGCGATAGGCCTTGCCGTCGATCAACACCGTTACCTGCGCCATCGGATGTTCCCGTGTTGCTTCCTAAAGCGTGTCGCGATCTTTCAGATCCGCTTGCCACACTTTAGATCCTTGTTTTTTCGCATGTCTTTGTCCCGAAACCGGTTTCCACTTTCGGGAGACATGCTTTAGAGGATCGCCGTATGCGTCCCATCAGCGGTCGAGCACCGCCCTGATCGTCTCCATCGCGGTCACCAGCCGACGGGAAACCTCGCGATTGACCTCTTCGAGGCGGTTCGCCCGAAATTCCGACTCGTCAAGCTCCTGTGCGAGGCGGGAGCGATCCGTGTTGACGCGCCGAACCTCGCTCTCGATCTCGCCGTGATTCCGCTCACGGTCGAAGCGCATCTCCAGTGCGTTGTCGAGGCCTGCCAAAGCCTTGCGCAACTGTTCGATCGCCGTCCGGACTGTCTCTCCTGCCGCCATAACGCCTTCACCGGCACATCAAGTGTAGCTGTCGAATCGAGCTGGCTGTCGCCTGCTTCAAGGACTTGACACTATTCAACACTGAGCGCCAGCGTCAACCGCGCGGCGAAGCGGCGATGTGTTCGACTGTGGATGAGGGGTTTATTGCAGTGCAACAGATGGTCCCGAGCGACCTTTCCGGCTTTGCCTTTTCCGCCGGCAAATTGCCGCAAAAGGCGGCGAAAGCGGCTCAATTCGTTGACTCCCGCAGCGCACCTGCTATGTGTCAGCCGCTCTCTGCCCGGTGCCCCAGCAGGCATCGGCCCCGACACCCCGATTGATTTGGAACAGTCATGATCTCTCGCGAAAAACACGACCGGATGGCGAATGCTATTCGCTTCCTTTCCATGGACGCCGTGGAGAAGGCAAACTCCGGCCACCCCGGCCTGCCGATGGGCGCTGCGGACATCGCAACGGTGCTTTTCACCCGCTTCATGACCTTCGATCCGAAGGCGCCGTCCTGGCCGAACCGCGACCGTTTCGTGCTGTCGGCCGGCCACGGCTCGATGCTGCTCTATTCGCTCCTCTACCTCACCGGCTATGAGGACATCACGATCGACGAGATCAAGAATTTCCGCCAGCTCGGCGCCAAGACCGCCGGCCACCCGGAATATGGCCACGCCGCCGGCATCGAGACGACCACCGGTCCGCTCGGCCAGGGCATCGCCAATGCCGTCGGCATGGCAATCGCCGAGCGCAAGCTGCGCGACGAGTTCGGTTCCGAGCTGATGGAGCACTATACCTACGTGCTTTCCGGCGACGGCTGCCTGATGGAGGGCATCAGCCAGGAGGCGATCTCGCTCGCCGGCCACCTGAAGCTCAACAAGCTGATCGTGTTCTGGGACGACAACAACATTTCGATCGACGGCCCGATCTCGATCGCCGACAGCACCGACCAGCACGCCCGCTTCCGCGCCTCCGGCTGGAACACGATCGCCGTCGACGGCCATGACCCGGAGGCGATCGCCGCCGCCATCGAGCAGGCGCAGAAGTCCGACAAGCCGACCATGATCGCCTGCAAGACGACGATCGGCTTCGGTGCCCCGAACAAGGCCGGCACCCACAAGGTCCACGGCTCCCCGCTTGGCGCCGACGAGATCGCCGCCACCCGCAAGGCGCTCAACTGGGAATCCGAAGCTTTCGTCGTTCCCTCCGACGTGCTCGACGCCTGGCGCCTCGCCGGCCTGCGCTCGACCAAGGCGCACAAGGAATGGCAGGAGCGCCTGGAAAAGGCCGACGCCGAGAAGCGCGTACAGTTTGTCCGCCGCTTTGCCGGCGAACTGGAAAGCGGCCTGGGTTCGGCCATCGTCGAGTACAAGAAGAAGCTCGCCGAGACGAAGCCCTCGCCCGCGACCCGCAAGGCCTCTGAGGACGCCCTCGAAGTCATCAACGGCGTGCTGAAGGAAACGATCGGCGGCTCGGCCGACCTGACCGGCTCCAACAACACCAAGACCAGCCAGACCGCGTCGATCACGCCGGACGACTTCTCCGGCCGCTACATCCACTGGGGCGTGCGGGAGCACGGTATGGCGGCTGCCATGAACGGCATGGCCCTGCACGGCGGCCTGATCCCCTATTCCGGCGGCTTCCTGATCTTCTCGGACTACTGCCGTCCGTCGATCCGTCTTGCCGCGCTGATGGGCATCCGCGTCATCCACGTCCTGACCCACGACTCGATTGGTCTCGGCGAGGACGGCCCGACGCACCAGCCGGTCGAGCACATGGCCGCCCTGCGCGCCATTCCGAACCTCTTGATGTTCCGCCCGGCCGACGCCACCGAGACGGCCGAGTGCTGGCAGCTGGCGCTGGAAAACAAGCACCGCCCCTCCGGCCTGGCTTTGACCCGCCAGAACCTGATGGCGGTCCGCACCGAGTTCGAGGAGCAGAACCTCTGCGCCAAGGGCGCCTACGACCTGATCTCCGCCGCCGACGCCAAGGTGACGATCTTCGCCACCGGCTCCGAGGTCGAGATCGCAGTTAAGGCCTGCGAGGCGCTGACGGCCAAGGGCGTGGCCACCCGCGTCGTCTCCGTCCCCTGCTTCGAGCTGTTCTACGAGCAGCCGGAAGAGTACCAGAAGGCGATCATCGGCAATTCGCCGGTCAAGATCGCCGTCGAGGCCGGCATCCGCCAGGGCTGGGATCACATCATTGGTTCCGATGGCACCTTCATCGGCATGAGCACCTTCGGCGCGTCCGGCCCCTACAAGGAACTCTACCAGCATTTCGGCATCACGCCTGAAGCGGTGGTCGCCGCGGCGGAAGCCAAGCTGGCCTGATCGTCGGCCGGCGCGCATCCCCTGCGCGCCGGCCTTTTTGCATATCAACATTTGACAGGGAGAGTCCTGAAATGACCGTAAAAGTTGCCATCAACGGCTTTGGCCGCATCGGCCGCAACGTGCTCCGCGCCATCATCGAATCCGGCCGCACCGACATCGAAGTCGTCGCCCTGAACGACCTCGGCCCGGTCGAGACCAACGCTCACCTGCTGCGTTACGATTCGGTTCACGGCCGGTTCCCGCACACCGTCACCGTCGATGGCGACACGATCAACGTCGGCCGCGGTCCGATCCGTGTCACCGCCATCCGCGACCCGAAGGAACTGCCCTGGGGCGACGTCGACATCGCGCTGGAATGCACGGGTCTTTTCACGACGAAGGAAAAGGCAGCCGCTCATCTCGCCAACGGTTCCAAGCGCGTCATCGTCTCGGCCCCGTGCGACAACGCCGACAAGACCATCGTCTACGGCGTCAACCACAACACGCTGACCAAGGACGACCTCGTCATCTCGAACGCCTCCTGCACGACGAACTGCCTGGCGCCGGTCGCCTACGTTCTCGACAAGGCCTTCGGCATCGAGAAGGGCTACATGACGACGGTTCACGCCTATACGGGTGACCAGCCGACCCTCGACACCATGCACAAGGACCTCTACCGCGCCCGCGCTGCGGCGCTGTCGATGATCCCGACCTCCACCGGTGCCGCCAAGGCCGTCGGCCTCGTGCTGCCGCAACTGAAGGGCAAGCTCGACGGTTCCTCGATCCGCGTTCCGACCCCGAACGTCTCGGTCGTCGACCTGAAGTTCGTGCCGAAGCGCAACGTCACCGCCGAGGAAGTCAACGGCGCCATCAAGGCCGCCGCCGAAGGCGAACTGAAGGGCATCCTCGACTACGTCACCGGCCCGCTCGTTTCGATCGACTTCAACCACGACAGCCATTCGTCGAGCTTCGCCGCCGACCAGACGAAGGTTCTCGAGGGCAACCTCGTCCGCGTCCTCTCCTGGTACGACAACGAGTGGGGCTTCTCGAACCGCATGTCCGACACCGCGGTTGCGCTCGGCAAGCTGATCTAAGGCAAGTCGGACGACACCCGGGCAGATGTCCGGGTGTCGTCCGTGACACGGCGCTTGGTGTTGAGGCGCCATCTACCCTCCGTCACCCCGGATCTGATCCGGGTCCAGTTGCGTCGCGTCTGCGGCGCGGAAGTTTATCTTGCGCTCAAGACTTGAGCGCGCTGGATGCCGGATCAAGTCCGGCATGACGGCGAAGATGCGACCGTTGCTCCAAGAGCCCCATGGCAAAGCTGGTTCACCATCAGCTTGTCCAGATACATCCCGCCGACTGGATTGAAGGTGGGACACTCCGAAACGTATATTGCAGCGATTTTGCGCGTTCGGCGCGCGGTGCTTTCGGCCCAGAATTCGAGGAGCGGTGCCATGACCTTCAAGACCCTAGACAACCTCAACGACATCGCCGGAAAGCGCGTGCTCGTCCGCGTCGACCTCAACGTCCCCGTCAAGGACGGCAAGGTCACCGACGCAACGCGCATCGAGCGGGTCGCCCCCACGATTCTCGAACTGTCGAAGAAGGGCGCCAAGGTTATCCTGCTCGCCCATTTCGGCCGCCCGAAGGGTCAACCGGTCGCCGACCAGTCGCTCTCGCAGATCGTTTCGGCCGTGAAGGACGTGCTCGGCAAGCCGGTCGCCGTCGCCCAGGACTGCATCGGCGACCACGCCAAGGCCGCCGTTGACGCAATGAAGGACGGCGACATCCTGCTTCTGGAGAACACCCGCTTCCACGCGGGCGAGGAAAAGAACGACGCCGAGTTCACCAAGGCGCTTGCCGCCAACGGCGACATCTATGTCAACGACGCCTTCTCCGCCGCCCACCGCGCCCATGCCTCGACCGAAGGCCTCGCCCGCCTGCTTCCCGCCCATGCCGGCCGCACCATGCAGGCCGAGCTCGAGGCGCTGGAAAAGGGCCTCGGCAATCCGAAGCGCCCGGTCGTGGCAATCGTCGGCGGCGCCAAGGTCTCCACCAAGATCGACCTCTTGATGAACCTCGTGAAGAAGGTCGACGCGCTTGTCATCGGCGGCGGCATGGCCAACACCTTCCTCGCCGCCCGTGGCACCAATGTCGGCAAGTCGCTTTGCGAGCATGACCTCGCCGACACTGCCAAGCAGATCATGATCGAGGCTGCGACCGCCGGCTGCGCCATCATCCTGCCGGAAGACGGTGTCGTCGCCCGCGAATTCAAGGCGGGCGCGGACAACGAGACCGTCGCGATCGACGCGATCCCCGCCGACGCCATGGTGCTCGACGTCGGTCCGAGGTCGATCGAGACGGTCAAGGCCTGGATCTCGCGCGCGCAGACGCTCGTCTGGAACGGCCCGCTCGGCGCCTTCGAGATTGCCCCCTTCGACGCGGCCACGGTTGCAGCGGCCAAACACGCTGCCGCCCGCACGAAGGAAGGAGCGCTGATCTCGGTCGCCGGCGGCGGCGACACGGTCGCAGCCCTCAACCATGCTGGCGTTGCCGACGACTTCACCTACGTTTCCACCGCCGGCGGCGCCTTCCTGGAATGGATGGAAGGCAAGCCGCTGCCGGGCGTCGATGTGCTGCAGCAGAAGTAGACCGCGGACGGCTCCCAACCGCTCCGTCATCCCGGCCTTGAGCCGGGATCCAACCACCCCGCGTCTGCGGCATGCGAGACTCCTTCCGCGCCCAAGGACTTGAGCGCGCTGGGTGCCGGATCAGGTCCGGCATGACGAAGGAGCAAGAGTCGCAACCAGCCTCCAACGCTCAGCTACATCACTGGTCAATAGACATGGCCCCCTCCACCCAAGGGAGGGGGCCATTTTCGTTGACGCCCCACCTGCGCTGGCCGAAGATGGCGAAAGGTGCGGCCGCAAATGGCTGCCGATGCAGAAGGACAGGAGAGGAAACAAGATCAATGCCGTGAGGCAAGGGAGAAAAGCATGAGCGAGAGACTGGAAGACATTGCTGCCGCCATAGTCGCGACCGGCAAAGGCCTGCTTGCCGCCGACGAATCCACCGCCACCATCAAGAAACGCCTCGACAGCATCGGCGTCGAATCCACCGAGGCCTCCCGGCGCGACTACCGCCAGATGTTGTTTTCCGCCGAAGAGGCGATGCGCTCTTTCATTTCCGGCGTCATCCTCTACGAGGAGACCCTGTTCCAAAAGGCCTCCGACGGCCGGCCGCTGACCGAGATCATCCGCGCCGCCGGCGCAATCCCCGGCATCAAGGTCGACACCGGCGCCAAGCCGATGGCAAACTTCCCCGGCGAGAAGATCACGGAGGGGCTCGACGGCCTTGCCGACCGGCTGGCGAAATACCGCGAGGCCGGCGCGCGCTTCGCCAAGTGGCGCGGCGTCATCGCCGTCTCCGACGTGCTTCCGAGCTACGGCGCGATCAAGGCCAATGCCCATGCCCTCGCCCGCTACGCCGCCCTCTGCCAGCAGGCAGGCATCGTGCCGATCGTCGAGCCCGAAGTCTTGATGGACGGCGAGCCGGGCGACCATTCCATCCTGCGCTCACAGGACGTGACCGAGGAAACGCTGCGCATCACCTTCGAGGAACTGGCCGGCCAGCGCGTCCGCCTCGAGGGCATGATCCTCAAGCCCTCCATGGTCATTGACGGCAAGAAGGCGCGAGGGGCGTCCATCGAGGAGGTTGCCGAGCGCACCATGCGCGTGCTGAAACGCACCGTGCCGGCAGCGGTACCCGGCATTGCCTTCCTTTCCGGCGGGCAGTCTACCGAAGAGGCGACCGCCCACCTATCGGCCATCAATGCCCTGGGTCATCATCCCTGGAAACTGACATTTTCCTATGGCCGTGCCTTGCAAGCCGAGGCGCTTGCCGCCTGGGGCGGCAAGCCGGAGAATGTCGCCGCCGGCCAGCGCGCCTTCGTCCACCGGGCAAAAATGTGCAGTCTTGCCGCCAAGGGCGAATGGAAGAAGGAGATGGAAAGCGCAGCCTGACTGCAGCGAACGGCTGCAAAATGCGCAAGCGGCCTTGCGTTTACCCGCCTGCGACCTACATGTCGGGTAACGTCAACGAACAGAAAGGAAGGTGATCCAATGTCTAATGAGATTTCGGACCTCGTGACGGCACTGGGAATTGTGGTGGCAGCAGCGAGGCAGCCCTCGTTCTGAGTCCCACCTTCCTCGGACCCATCGGTCCGGGCCTGTCACACAGGGCCAAACCTCATGGAGGGCCGCCGAAGGGCGGCCCTCTTTGATTCGCAGATGCGGCAGGGGCAGATGCGGCCGGCCAGCAGCGCATCAGCAACCGAACAAGATCAGCCCGGCAAGTTGCTCCCCGAAAATAGCGGAACCACCAGCATCCGCGCACGGCTCGCAGCCGGGGCGCTTGGATGACCTCGCCTTTAAGGCCGGACCAGTACCGTCAGCATCATCAGCGCGATCGCGCCGACGGCGATCTTCCAGAAGTCTCGGCGTCGCCGCAGGCCGGGCAGCCCAAGCGGGCGCAGCAGATGAAGTGCCATGGCGACGAGGAGAAGAAGCGGCAGAACTTTCGACATGACATGTTCCCTTTTATCGCTTCCTGTCACAAGGCGGACACTTTTCCAAGCCGTGGGTTGCCATCGCGACGGCGCAACCAGGCCGACTTGATTCTCGTCAAGATTCGGCTTTGGAAATCATGTGCTTGTCTGCATAGTCGTTCCGGTCGCAGGCTTCAGGGATACTCGATGCGAAAAAATCTCCTTTCCGTCTTCGCGCTTTTGCTCGGCACCCTGTTCCTCTTCCTCGGCAACGGCCTTCATGGCCTGCTGCTGCCGATGCGCGGCGCCCATGAGGGCTATGCGACCACCCTTCTCGGCCTGCTCGGTACGTCCTGGGCGAGCGGCTTCGTGCTCGGCTGCCTGCTGGCGCCCAAGATCGTCAAGCGCATCGGCCACGTGCGGGCCTTTTCCGGCTTCGCCTCGCTGATCGCCATCATCGCGCTTTTGACCGGTATCCTCGTGGATCCGATCTGGTGGGTGGCGCTGCGTGCCGTCACGGGCTTTTCCATCGCCGGCACCTCGATGATCATCGAGAGCTGGCTGAACGAGCGGGCGACGAACGAAAGCCGTGGCGCGATCTTTTCGCTTTACGTCGCCATCACCCTCTTCGGCGTGGTCGGCGGCCAGATGATGGTGCCGCTCGGCGATATCGGCACGCCGATCCTCTTCATGGTCGCGGGCATCCTCTACTGCCTGGCGATGCTGCCGACGACGCTGTCGACTGCCGCCTCCCCCCAGCCGCTGAAGCAGGTCCGGCTGGACATACCGGCGTTGTTCCGCACCTCGCCAGTGGCCTGCGTCGGCATCGTGCTGATCGGTATCGCCAACGGCGCCTTCGGCACGCTCGGCGCCGTCTTCGGTGCCGAGGCCGGGCTGACGGCGAGCTCGATCGCACTGATGATGAGCGTCACGATCTTCGCGGGCGCCGTCATGCAACTGCCGGCCGGCCGCGTTTCCGACCGGGTCGACCGCCGCTACGTGCTGGCCGCACTCTCGGCCGTCGCTGCCGCGTCGGGACTTTTCATGTTCGTTCTGCAGCCCGCCTCCGTCACCCCTCTGTTGATCGTCATCGCGCTCTATGGCGCAGCGGCGAATGCGCTCTACCCGATCGCCGTCAGCCATGCGAACGACTTCGCCAGCCCGGAGGATTTCGTAAAGGTGTCCGGCGGCCTGCTGCTGCTCTACGGCATCGGCACGATCATTGGCCCGACCCTCGGCGGCCCGGTGATGTCGACGGTCGGTCCTTATGCGTTGTTCCTCGTCACCTTCGCCGCACACCTCTTGATCTCGGCCTACGCGATCTTCCGCAGCCGCCGCCGGGCCGCCCTTCCCGCGGTCGCCCGTGAGGCCTTTACAAATCCCGGCACGCTGACGACACCGGAAAGCCTGCGTCTCTCGCCGCGCGCAAGTCAGGACACGGGTTCGCACCCGACAACGGAGGATGGAAAATGAGCATGTCTGATGACGACAGGCCCGTCAAAAAGCTGGCACACGAGATCGGCAGCGATCTGTCGCTGCTTTCGGTCGACGAGTTGGCAAACCGCATCGCGCTGCTCAAAGAGGAGATCGCACGCCTCGAGGAAGAGAAGATCCGGAAAGGGGCGAGCCGCTCGGCGGCTGAAAAACTGTTTCGTTAACAATTCTGCTCCGGCCGAAACGATCAACACGAGTCCGGCGATACGGTTAACTGGCCATTAAGCATCATGCGCTATTAATCGTGTATCCGGACTTTTCCGGATTCAGACATTTTCGCCGCTTGGGGAATGGGTCTGATTTTCTCCCTGTTTTACCTTGAGAGCCGCTTCCCGCGGCTCTTTTTTTGCGTGCTTTCCCGCTGTCTCGCAATGCTGTAAAGAATTGTGGAGATTAACCCTTTCTTAAGATCGTGCTTGCGGGAAATCGGCTATGAGAACATTCTGCCCGCATGAAAACGACCCAGCGGAACACTTCTCCGAGCGTCGTGGCATCTTAATCGTGATCGCGTTAAACAGGATAATGGGGCCATGTCTGATAGAGGACTGAATACCGTCAGCTTCGCCGGTCACGTCGCGACGTCGTCGCAGTTCAAGAACCTGTACGCCGAAGGCATGGGGCTGGTGGAGGAAACGGCTAGCTACCTCGACGGCCCGGGCCGCCAGGCTGCCAAGGTTCTGCCGCGCATGGCATCCGTTCTCTACGCCGCCGAATCCATGCGGCTGACGACCCGGCTGATGCAGATGGCCTCCTGGCTGCTGCTGCAGCGCGCCGTGAACAATGGCGAGATGACGCGCGACCAGGTGCTCTCGGAAAAAAGCAAGGTGCGTCTGGACGGCTTCAACGTCGATCGCGCGGCGCCGGGCTGGAACGAGCTGCCGGAATCCTTCCGCGACCTGATAGAGCGCTCGCTGCGTCTGCAGAATCGCGTCGCCCTGCTCGACCGCGAAATGTATCGCCCCCAGGACGTCCAGACCTTCGTGCCGGACAACCAGAACAGCGTCCAGGCACAGATCAACCTGCTGCACACGGCTTTTGGCAACAACTGACCGCTCTCGGCTCACCGAAGGCAACCGCAACCCGGCCATCAGCCGGGTTTTTTGTTGTCCGGACGCGGTCGCAGGTGAAAGCGGGCAACAAAAAAGCCCGGGCAAACCCGGGCTTCGAAAATCGCTAAAGCGGATCGACTTAGAGGCCGAGGCCTTCGAAGCGCTTCTTGAACTTGGAAACGCGGCCGGCGCGGTCCATAAGCTGCTGGTTGCCGCCGGTCCAGGCCGGGTGCGACTTCGGGTCGATTTCGAGGTTCATGACCGCGCCTTCGGTGCCCCAGGTCGAACGGGTTTCGTACTCGGTACCGTCGGTCATGACGACCTTGATGGTGTGGTAGTCGGGATGGATATCAGCCTTCATGACAATCTTCCTGCAGGTTCCGGAGACCATTTGTCGCAATCGGTTGCGGCAGCCGGGCCAAAGACGTAAATGAAGCCGCGACCGATAGGCCAGCGGCTTCCCAATTCGATGGCGAGCCTATACATGAAGGCCGGCGGGATAACAAGAGCCGAAAGATAATTCCTGCCGCAACGTACCGGAAATGAGGTAAACGTGAGCAAAGAACCCGAGGCCGGCGCGGAGCGCAAGACCGAACGCAAATCGCTCCGACCGCTCGCAGCGATTGGCCCCTATCTCACCCGCTACCGCGGCCTCGTCTCCGGCGCCCTCGTCGCCCTGGTTGCCGCCGCCGTCACCACGCTGGCGCTGCCGATGGCCGTGCGGCGGATGATCGACCACGGCTTCTCCGGATCCGATGCCGGTTTCATCGACACCTACTTCATGATGCTGGCGGCGCTGGCGATCCTCTTGGCGCTCGCAAGCGCCTTTCGCTACTATTTCGTCATCACGCTCGGCGAACGCATCGTCTCTGACCTGCGCCGCGACGTGTTCGATCATGTGACGCGTCTGTCGCCCGCCTTCTTCGACCAGAACCAGTCCGGCGAGATCGTCTCGCGCCTGACCGCAGACGCGACCCAGATCAAGTCCGCCGTGGGGGCGACAGCGTCGGTGGCGCTGCGCAACCTGATCCTTTGCCTCGGCGCGATCGCCATGATGATCTACACGAGCCCCAAGCTCTCGAGCCTGGTGCTGGCAGCAATCCCGATCATCGTCTTCCCGCTGGTCGCCTTCGGCCGCTCGGTGCGCCGCCGCTCGCGCCAGGCGCAGGACACGCTTGCCTCCGCCTCGGCCTACGCCGGCGAGGCGATCGGCGCGGCGCGCACGGTACAGGCGTTCAACGCGGAGCAGTCCGCGCGCAACCGCTTCGGTGACGCTGTTGAAACCGCCTTCGGTGCGGCCCGCTCGGCTATCCTCGCCCGCTCGCTCCTGACCGGCTTTGCCATCGCCATGGTGTTCGGCAGCGTCGTGGCTGTCCTCTGGTTCGGCGCCCAGGACGTCCTCTCCGGCAACATCTCCGCCGGCACGCTCGGCCAGTTCCTGCTCTACTCGGTTTTTGCCGCCGGCAGTCTCGGCTCGCTCTCTGAGGTTTGGGGCGAACTGTCCCAGGCCGCCGGCGCTGCGGAGCGCCTGACCGAACTTCTCGACGAGAAGCCGGCGATCACCGCCCCCGCGCATCCGACCGCCCTTCCCGTCCCCCCGCGCGGCGCGCTCGACTTTTCCGACGTGCATTTCGCCTATCCCTCGCGCCCCGGCTATCGCAGCCTCAATGGTCTGACGTTCTCGATCAGGCCGGGTGAGACGGTGGCGGTCGTCGGCCCCTCTGGCGCCGGCAAGAGCACGATCCTGTCGCTGATCCTGCGCTTCTACGACCCCACCAGCGGAACGGTGACACTCGACGGCGTCGACCTGCGCTCGGCCGATCCCGAAGAGGTCCGCAGCCGCATCGCCGTCGTGCCGCAGGACGTGACGATCTTCGCCTCCACGATTGCCGACAACATCGCCTTCGGCCTACCGGGCGCCTCACCGGAACGGGTCCGCGCCGCCGCCGAGGCCGCACAGGCGGAAGAATTCATCAACCGGCTTGACCACGGCTTCGACACGATGGTCGGCGAGCGCGGCATCACGCTCTCGGGCGGGCAGCGGCAGCGCATCGCGATTGCACGAGCAATCCTGAAGGACGCCCCGCTGCTTCTCCTCGACGAAGCGACCTCCGCGCTCGACGCCGAGAGCGAGAAGCTCGTGCAGAAGGCGCTGGACGGATTGATGGGCCATCGCACGACCATCGTCATCGCCCACCGGCTTGCGACCGTGCTGAAGGCCGACCGGATCCTCGTCATGGACCATGGCCGTATCGTCGAGGAAGGCACCCACCAGTCCCTCGTTCGCCATGGCGGGCTCTATGCCAAGCTGGCGCGCCTGCAATTCGACGACGGCGCCGGCGAACTGGCGGCCGCGGCGCGGTAGAACCTGCCCGCCAAACGGCAAGCCTCACCAAGCGAAGCGAGGCGGGTGCAAGGGGAAAAGCGGCGATGGCGGCTTTGCGCCAACAGTAGGCACATCTCTAAGCGCTAATGAAGGCCGCTTTGCGACCTCATTTCGGTCGTTTGAGCCACATTAAGAATTCCTGAAAGCTGCCGTAGGGCAAGACCGGCAAGCCACATTCCAACCAATCTGATCGTACTCGCGGTGTCCTGAAATCCACCGCCAGGCCGTGCCAAATGATTTAAATAGTGAATGTAGCCGCTCGCTCTCGTGCCGCGGGGAAGGAAAAACTTATCGGGGCAAACCTTGGCGATCCGCGTTGCAATCAGTAATAGTACAGCGCAAAATTGTACAACAACTTGATAATTAGCCAGAAAAATGAGCGTCGATGTTCGAGGAACGCGCCTTCAACATTTTTGTTTATTTTGATCAGGGAGTAGCTCGGCAATATGGTGCCCGCCATCACCGTCTAGCGGGCAGTGACGAGGCCAAACTAAAACACTTGCTAGCCAACGTTGAGACCGACCACACGAACGCCAAGCGTTTTGATTTCGAACGGACCTTCACCCCCGATGAGTGGATTGCGGCGCAACGCTTTAGCGAAGTGACTCACTATTTTGAGGAGGCGTTCTGTCACTTTAGAGCACCTCGCGCGGTAATTTATTGCGTGACGTCAGTTGTCGACGGCGTGCCAACTGTAAATCAACAGGTTTCCACGAGCCCGCTTCGCGGCGACGTCGTGACACAGATTGAAGGACGTGGATCAGTCCCAGACTATTTGGTCACATACGTGCGAGAAAATAATTTCTACTTGGCCGAACTGCTCAACGACGACTATTTCAAAGCTATCAAGTTGCTTTTCAACGCGGGCCACCATGTATCATCGGCAAAGTTGCTTATGTCGTGCGTCGATACGCTCGCTTTTGTGGAACATGGCGACGTCCGCGGCAATTTCACTGACTGGCTGGACACATATGTAGACCTCACGCCAATCGGTATAAGCGCGGTTGAGGTCTGGGAATTTCGAAACTCGATTCTTCACATGACCAACCTCGCATCGCGACAGGTCCTCGCTGGGAAGGTGTCTTCCATAGCGCCTTACATCGGAAGGGCCCCCTCAATGGCACAATTAGACCTGCGTCTGCCCAAGCCGTTCAACCTCTATCTACTAATGTTGGCCGTTGCAGACGGTGCGGCAAAGTGGGCACAGACTTATACCGACAAAGAGAAAATGTTGAAGTTCATCGAGCGGTACGACACAACGATCTCAGATGGGCGCGTGGCAAATTGGTCTACGGTTTAGTCACCCTCACAATCTCTGCCTCAAGGGCCTCAGTCCAATGGTGGCCTGTCCCCTGATAGCACCATATTGGCCGATCACCGAGTGTCTGCTTTTCGACCTGCTGCGTCAGAAGGAGATAGTCAGCTTTTCACCCCATCTCGGACATACCCGGATCAGTTCCGCAACAGCCGCTTCGGGCCAGAAGCGGACGTTGGTAGCATTTGCTACGTAGTTCCGGACCGCTGCAGGCGTACCCCCCTCCTCAACCGGAAGGCAGGTCCGCCCCACGTTACTTTTCCGTCAGTTTCAGTTCGATCCGCCGGTTGGTTGCGCGGGCCTGCTCGCTTTCGCCGGGTGCCAAGGGCTGGAATTCGCCGAAGCCGGCGGCGACAAGGCGATCGGCGGGGACGCCCCTGGAAATCAGGAACTTGACGACGGAAGTCGCGCGCGCCGAGGAGAGCTCCCAGTTGTCTGCGTATCTCCCGAAGCCGGACAGCGGCACGTTGTCGGTATGGCCGTCGACGCGCAGCACCCAGTTGATTTCCGGCGGGATTTCCTTGGCCAGGTCGAGCAGTGCGGTGGCGAGCTTGGCCATTTCCGTCTGGCCGTCGGGGTTCAGTTCGCTGCTGCCGGACGGGAACAGCACCTCGGACTGGAACACGAAGCGATCGCCGACGATGCGGATGTTCTCGCGGTCGGACAAAATTTCCCGCAGGCGCCCGAAGAAATCGGACCGATAGCGATTGAGCTCCTGAACCCGCTGTGCAAGCGCGACGTTGAGACGACGGCCGAGATCGGCGATCTTCGCCTGCGAAGCCTGATCCTTGGCTTCCGAGGCCTGCAGCGCACCCTCGACCGCCGCGATCTGGCTCCGAAGTGCCGCGATCTGCTGGTTGAGCAGTTCGATCTGGCTCATCGCGCGTGCGCTCACCTGCTTTTCGGCGTCGAGCGATTCATTGAGGCCCGCGACCCGGGCGTTGGCGGCGTCCGATGCGCCGGCGCCTTGGTTCAGCATCTGTTGCAGCCGCGAACGCTCGCCTTCGGATTCCGCCAGCGAGGCCTGCAGATTGACCAGTGTGTCCTCGAGATCCTGCTTGCCGCTTTTTTCCAGCGCCAGCAGTTGGGTCAGTTCGTTGACCTGGCTCGTCAGTCGGTTGAGAACCTCATCCTTGCCGGTGATCTCGCGGCTCAGGAAGAACTGGGCGAGCACGAATACGCACAGCAGGAACATGATGGCGAGCAGCAGCGTCGAAAGGGCGTCGACGAAGCCCGGCCAGTAGTCGACGGCCCGTTGCGAGCGGCGGTTGCGGGCGAGCGCCATGGGTCATTCGCCTCCGGCCTGGTCGCGCAGCCGCTCGTTGTCATGGCCCCGATCGGAGGAACGTTCGCCATTGGTCCGCGCCGCCAACCGGTCGAGCGTTCGGCGCAGGGCCTTGGCCTCGTCCTGCTGCCCTTCGATCCAGTCGCGCAGCATCTGCTGCTCGCTGCGCATGTTCTTGACGAGACCCTGGATACCCTCGGCAAGGCTTGCCATGGCCGCAGTCGAGCGGCTGTGTCCGCCGTCCTGGGAGAGCTTCAGGATCTGCTCGGCGAGCGCCTTGATATCCGCCGCATCGCCGCTATCGGCAGCCAGGTTGGGCGACAGCTCCGAGGAAACGTCGGTGACCGACGACAGCCAGTTTTCCAGCTCCATGTAGAAGCGATTTTGCGCGCGCCCCGCCTGCAGGTCCAGAAAGCCGAGAATCAGCGAGCCGGAGAGGCCGAACAGCGAGGTCGAAAACGCCGTGCCCATGCCGGAAAGCGGCGCTGACAACCCCTCCTTCAAGACTGTCAGCACGTCGTTTGCCGTCCCGGCGCCGGCGTCCAGCGACTGGATGACGGTGTTGATCGAGCCGATCGTGCCGAGCAGCCCCCAGAAAGTGCCGAGCAGGCCGAGAAAGACCAGCAAGCCGATGAGATAGCGCGACGTGTCGCGCGATTCGTCCAGGCGGGTGGCGATCGAATCGAGGATCGAGCGCAACGCAGTCGTGGAGATCGCGATCGCATGATGCTTGCCGATCAGCGCCCGCATCGGCGCGAGCAGGACGGGATCGCGGCCAACCTTCTCGGCACTGCCGGCGGCGCGGAACGAATTGAACCAGCGCACTTCCGGCCGGAGCGAAAGCACATGGCTGAAAACGAGCAGGATGCCGATCAAAAGCACGCCGAGAATCAGGCCATTGAGGCCGGGATTACTGACGAAGGCGGCATGTGCCTGGCGAAACAGGATCGCCGCGACGAAGCCGACGATGATCAGGAAGATCACCATCGTCCAGAAGAACGGCATCGGACTCGACAGTTTGTGGGGATAGACGTCCCCGGTCTCGGCCGTCCCCTCCCAATCAGACAGCGCCAGCTTTGCCATAATCCCCGCGTCTCCTGCTTCAGTACGATGAAAGCCTAGAGGAAGATTGCGCCGAATTGAAGAGGTTGCTCATAACCTTACGTTGGACAGTGCACAGCCTTGACGGCACCCCGCCCCCGGCGCGCGTTTGCCGGGCGCCGTGACGGCGCGGCGCGGCTTCCGCACGAGCGGAACCGCGAGCGAGTGCGGGCGCCGGTCGTGAAATCCTCCTATCGCGACGGCACCGGACGATGCAGCACCTCGGAAAGCGCCTTGTGGATATGTTCGTTGCCGGCCACGATCGTGCCGGTTTCGAGCATGGCATTGCCACCGTTCAGATCGCTGACAAAACCACCAGCCTCGCGGATCAGCAAAATGCCGGCCGCGACGTCCCATGCCGAAAGGTCGCGCTCCCAGAAGCCGTCGAAACGGCCGGCGGCGACAAAGGCGAGATCGAGGGCGGCCGCCCCCATCCGGCGGACACCGGCCACTTCGCCCATGGCATGGCGCAACTCGATCAGGAACTTGCCGTGATTGCCGCGGCCAAGGTGCGGCACGCCGCAGCCGATGACGCAGTCCGACAGTTCCTTGCGCGCAGCGACCCGCAGACGGCGATCGTTCAGGAAGGCGCCGCCGCCCTTTTCGGCGGTGTAGAGCTCGTCCGTTGCCGGGTTGAGCACGACGGCTGCGACGATCTCACCGTTGCGTTCCAGCGCGATCGAGGATGCGAAGGTGGGAATGCCGTGCAGGAAGTTGGTCGTGCCGTCGAGCGGGTCCACGATCCAGCGGTGCGCGCCGTCCGTTCCCTTGATCTCCTCGCTCTCCTCGCCCAGGAAGCCATAGGTCGGTCGGGCCTTGAGGAGTTCATCGCGGATCAGCTTTTCGGCCTTGCGGTCCGCCTGGGAAACGTAGTCGCCCGGCCCCTTCAGCGACACCTGGAGGTTCTGCACCTCGCCGAAATCGCGTGCGAGCGACTTGCCGGCCTTGAATGCGGCCTGAACCATGACGTTGAGAAGAGCTGAGCGAGCCATCGGGGCTTGTCCTTGTTATTAGTCCGGCGGGCATTGACTGTCGCCGCCGGCGGATATCGGTGTCAATCGGCGCGGCGGAGATAGGTGATCTCGTTGGTGTCGACGAGAATGCGTTCCCCGGCCTCGACAAAGGGCGGAACAAGAACACGTACGCCATTTTCCAGGATCGCCGGCTTGTAGGACGACGCCGCCGTCTGCCCCTTCACCACCGGGTCGGCCTCGGCCACCGCCAGAACGACCTGGTCGGGCAGCGAGATGCCGATCGGCTTGTCGTTGTAGAGCTGGACCGTGACCATCATCCCGTCCTTCAGGAAGGCGGCGCGGTCGCCGACGAATTCCTTCTGCAGTTCGAGCTGGTCATAGGTGTCGACATCCATGAAGACGAGGCCGTCGCCCTGCTCGAACAGGAACTGGAAGTCCTTCTTCTCGAGTTCGACGCGCTCGACCGTCTCCGACGAGCGGAACCGCTCGTTGAGCTTGGTGCCATCGATCAGGTTCTTCAACTCGACCTGGTTGAACGCCCCGCCCTTGCCAGGCTTGACGGTGGTGCTTTTAACCGCTGCCCAAAGACCACCATTGTGCTCGATGACATAGCCCGGCTTGATTTCGCTGCCGTTGATTTTCATGAGAGTTCCGTAGAGAAAATCGCCGGCTCCGCGCAATTGACGGGATCGCGAACCGGCTATGCGGCCTCAAGACCATAAATCCCTTAAAAGTTCAAGCCTCGCGCGCGGAACGCAGCCATTCGCCGGCCGCAATGCTCCGACCTTCAGCGCGGCCGAAACTTGTTTGCCGCGGCGATCGCCGCCTTCTGCTGTTCGTCGGTCAGGCCGAGATAGAAATCCTCCAGCCCATCGTCGTTCAGACCGGCGCGGCGCGACAGCACGAACCATTTGCCGGCCTCGATCGGATCCGGCCGCGTTCCGAGCGCGTTGATATAGAGATAGGCCAGCCGGTTCTGCGCCACGACGTTGCCGCCGTCCGCCGCCTTCTTCAACCAGTTGAAGCCCGCCTCATAGTCCTTCTCGCCCGCCACCCCGTTGACGAGCCAGATGCCAAGGTCGAGCTGGGCGGTGTCATATCCGGCGCGTGCGGCGCGCAACAGCCATTCACGGGCACGCTTGGTCTTCTCCGGCGGCAGATTCGCGAGATTGGTGTAGATCTGCGCCAAGGCGTATTGCGCATCGGCAATGCCCTGCTCGGCCGACTTCTCGTAGTAGGGCATCGCCGCGCGGAGCCCCTTTTCGCCGGGGCTGTCGGCAACGAGCATCTGGGCATAGTTGAATTGTGCCGAAGGATTGCCCGCCTCGGCCGATTTCCTCATCAGTTCGTCCGCCTTCTTGCGTTCGCGCGGAACGATCCGGCCTTCGATCAGAAGCAGCGCATATTTGAACATTCCGGCCGGGTCGTCGCCTTCGGCGGCCTGCTTGTACCAGAAGGCCGCCTCCTTGCGGTCGCGCTTGACGCCGAGGCCTTGATCGAAGAGCTCGGCCACCAGCGTCTGGGCGGCTGCGTCGCCTCCCTGGGCGCGTGGGAGGGCTAGATCCATCGCGGTCAGGTAAAAGCCGCGCTGATAGGCGCCATAGGCCTCGTCCAGCTTGCCGGTATAGGTCTTTTCCGCTGGGAGGTCCGGAAGCGGTGCTCCCATGCGGTCGAGGACGCTCAACCCCTCCGAGGGCCCCTGCAGTTGCTTTTCCTTGTCCGCATCATTCGCACCCTTCGCCGAGATGCGCCCCGCGGGGTCGCCGCCGGCAGGATCGAGAAGTCGCGATGTGCGCTGATCGGGCGCCGGTCCGTCCAGCGCCTCGGTCTCGGTGTCAGTGGCTTCCGGGGCTTTCGAAGGTGCGGCAGTTGCCGTGCCGCTTCCATCGGTGACGCCGGGAGGCGTGGCGGGAGCAGCCTGATCGCTTTCGCCGGCCGCCGCAGGCGCCGAAGCGCCCGTTCCGCCCGATGTTCCGGGGGCAGGCTCCTGTGCCACGGTCGGCTTCGGCGACTCTTCGGCATATGTGACCGGGGCGCCGGCGCCGAGCGCACAGCACAGAATCGTCGTCAACCGCAATGACCAAAGATCGGAAGCCCTCTTCATGCGCTCGCCTTTAATCCTCGAACCGTGGCGCTTTTTCGTCGAGAAGCGCATTGACCGAGGCAACGACCTGAGCAGCATTCCGGGGCTCGCCGAACACGGCCTGGCAAAGCGCGACGAACTCGGCTCCGGTTTCCGCCACCGCGAGCGCCGATTGTGGATCGGTTCCCCCCATGACGATGCATGGAACCTCGACCATGGAGGCCCACCACTCGCCCAACGCAAGGTTCTTGGAATGCGGCTCCGGCTTGATGTCGCCGCCGATCTTGCCGAAGAAGATATAGTCCGGCGCGAGGTCGCCAATTTCCAGCGCGATGTGCCGGTCCTTGGCATTGCCGCCACCCACGATCAGCTTCGGCGAATGTTTCTCGATCGCCTCCGCCAATGCCTCGATCCCGCCGGCAACATGAATACCGTCGGCCTTGGCGCGTCCGGCGACGCGCGTGTCCCCTGCGATCAGGGCTGCGGCACCCGCTTGCTGGATCACCGGCACCAACGCCTCGGCATGCATCTGGAAGACGCCGTCCTCCAATCCGTACTGGGGCAGCACCACCGACGCGACGTCCCCCCCGCGCAGTGCATCCTCCAGCATGACCCGGCGCGCGTCGATATCCTCTCCTTCAGGCAGGATCAGCATGAGGCGGCAGCGGTTTTCGGTTCCAGTCATCGAACATCCATTTCGTCAGAATTCTCTTCGGAGAGTACAGCCCCTCTCGCAATGCCCAGCCAAAGCCGATAGACCGGTTGCACCATTGGATCAATCGCCCGCATGTCCATCGACCCCAGCATCTATCTCGCCGCCGTCCCCGCCGTGATCCTCGTCGGGCTTGCCAAAGGCGGGATGGGCGAGGCACTGGCGCTGATGGGCGTGCCCATCCTTGCCATGGTGGTTCCGCCGGTGCAAGCGGCTGCGGTCTTCCTGCCGCTCCTCGTCATCAGCGACATCGTCTCGCTGTGGATGTGGCGCCAGCACAACGACCGCCGCACGCTCCAGTTCCTGCTGCCGGGCGGCATCGTCGGGGTCGCACTCGGCTGGGCGACGTCCGCCTATGTTCCGCGCGATGCGCTGCGTCTGATCATCGGCGCGATCACCATCTTTTTTGCGCTGCGCTACTTCCACAGCCAATGGCGGCTGCGGCACGGCATCATCATCCCGCCGAAGCCGCAGCGGGTCGGTCCGGCCGCCTTTTTCGGCACGCTCGCCGGTTATGGCAGCTTCGTTGCGCATGCCGGTGGCGCGCCTTTTCAGGTCTACGCCCTGCCGCTGAAGCTTCCGCCGCGCGAATACACGGGCGCGATCGTGCGCTATTTCGCCATCCTGAACGCCGTGAAGCTCATCCCCTACTTCGCGCTCGGACAGCTCGACAAGACCAACCTGACAATCTCCGCAACCCTTGCGCCCCTCGCCATGGCCGCGACCGCCGCCGGCGGCTACCTGGTCAAGCGCATGAAGACCGAGGTGTTCTATCCTTTCATGTATACGATGGCCCTGATGGCGGGCCTCAAGCTAGCCTATGACGGAATTTCTTCCCTGATCTGAAGTCGTCGGCCACAAACAAAATATCCCGGCCGCCGTTGGGCAACCGGGACATCGAAATCGGCCTATCAGGCCCTATTGATCCGCCTTTGTCATGGTTCGCGATGACGGGGCGCGGTCACCCCCAGTTCAACTCCTTTTTGGAAAATTCTGTCCAATCAATTCGTTGACGAGCGAAGTCTCTCCATCTCGTCCTTGATGCGCAGCTTCCGCCGCTTGATGTCAGCGATAATCTCGTCCTCGGAGGACGGGCGGTTCATCGCTTCGTGAAGCTCTTCTTCAAGAGCGAAGTGCTTCTTTTCAAGCGTGGCAAGGTGAGCCTCAATCGACATGTGACAGTTCCTTCCATTTTTGTTCGCACCCGGACGCTTGCGCGTCTGGTGTCCAGGTTGCAACAGGCGGAGTTTGCCATGCCAATTTTCATTTGTCGAAGGTGAAAAGGTCGCGGAGTATAACTTCCCGTAGACCCTCGTTTCGTGATAGGAGCAGCGATCTTGCTGAATGCGAATGGCGCACAAGTCGTCATCGTGAAGGGATGGGGAATGAGAGCATGGCAGACCAGGAACAGGCGGAACTGCGATTGGCAATAGCCCGGCTGCGCCAGGAACACGAGGATTACGACGCCGCCATCAATGCCATGATCCAGGTTGGCTGCGACGCCTTGAGAGTGCAGCGCATGAAGAAGAAGAAGCTCGTGATCAAGGACCGGATCTCCAAGATCGAGGACCAGATTATTCCCGATATCATCGCCTGAAACGGAAAGCGCAGTGAAGACACCGCAAACGCCCCCCGTCGCCATTGTCATGGGTAGCCAATCCGACTGGGAGACGATGAAGAACGCCGCCGACACGCTGGATGCGCTGGAAGTGGACTACGAGGCACGTATCGTCTCCGCCCACCGCACCCCGGACCGGCTGTACCAATTTGCCAAGAATGCGCGCCCGGAGGGCTTCAAGGTCATCATCGCCGGTGCCGGCGGCGCCGCGCACCTGCCCGGCATGATCGCCGCGATGACCTCGCTACCGGTCTTCGGCGTTCCCGTCCAGTCCAAGGCGCTGTCCGGCCAGGACAGCCTGCTTTCCATCGTGCAGATGCCAGCCGGCATTCCGGTCGGCACGCTTGCAATCGGCAAGGCTGGCGCCGTGAATGCGGCCCTGCTTGCATCCGCCGTCCTCGCTTTGTCGGATCCGGAGCTCGCACTTCGACTCGACGAGTGGCGGGAGAACCAGAGCGCCTCGGTGGCGGACTACCCGGTGGATGGCCCACTATGAGCGTCGGCACGATCGGAATCATCGGCGGCGGGCAACTCGGTCGCATGCTTGCCATGGCGGCCGCGCGGCTGAGCCTCCGCACCATCATTCTCGAACCACAGATCGACTGCCCGGCCGCCCAAGTGGCCAATGCCCAGATCGTCGCAGCCTATGACGATCCTGCGGCGCTCGATGAGCTTGCGGGCCGCAGCGACGTTGTCACCTACGAGTTCGAAAACGTGCCGGTTGCGGCCGCCGAGCGGCTGGTTCGGTCAGCCCCGGTGTTTCCACCGCCGAAGGCGCTGGAAGTCTCGCAGGACCGTCTGGTGGAGAAGCGCTTCATCAATGAGTGCGGGATCGCAACCGCCCCGTTCGCGGCTGTCGACAGCCAGGCGGATCTGGACGCGGCGCTTGATTCCTTCGGCGGCATCGGCGTGCTGAAGACCCGGCGTCTGGGCTATGACGGCAAGGGACAAAGGATGTTCCGCTCGCCGGCCGAGGACAGGCAGGGCGCCTTTGCAGCGCTCGGTTCCGTGCCGCTCATCCTTGAAGGCCTGATCGCCTTCGAGCGGGAGATCTCGATCATTGCCGCCCGCGCGCAGGACGGGACGATCGTCTGCTACGACCCGGCCGAGAATGTCCATCGCGACGGTATTCTGCACACGTCCACGGTGCCGGCCGCCATCCACGAGGCGACGGCCGATCAGGCACGGCGGGCCGCACGCGCGATCCTCGATCGACTAGATTATGTCGGCGTCGTCGGCGTCGAGTTCTTCGTGCTTGGAGACGGCCAGCTCGTGGCGAACGAGATGGCCCCACGCGTGCACAATTCCGGCCACTGGACGGAGGCAGCCTGTGTTATCTCACAGTTCGAGCAGCACATCCGCGCCGTCGCGGGCCTGCCGCTCGGCGACGGGCGCCGCCACTCCGACTGCGTGATGCAGAACCTGATCGGCGACGACATCGAGACTGTGCCAGCCTGGCTGAAGACACCTGACGTCCTCGTGCACCTCTACGGCAAGAGCGAGTCGCGCCCGGGTCGCAAGATGGGCCACGTCACGGAACTGCGCTGAAAAACGGCTTCGCGCGCCGTGGAAATCGCGGTGCGCGAACGCCAAAACTCCCGCCAAACGGTTGACAGCAATCGGATGAGCGGTTACACGAACGCCAACCTGAGAGCGCGCCCGACATGGCGCGTTTTTAATTGACAAGTTTTCGGGCGGATTTGTTTCCTCCCCAGCATCGCGGATCAGAAACATGAAGATCAAGAATTCGCTCAAGTCGCTCAAGACCCGCCATCGCGAAAACCGCCTGGTTCGTCGCAAGGGTCGCGTCTACATCATCAACAAGTCGAACCCGCGCTTCAAGGCCCGCCAGGGCTGAGCGCAGGCGTCCCGGCCTGTCGAAAGATAGCAGTTTGCTTTCAAGCGCATGCGGTTTAGCATAACCGCATGCGCTTTTACGTTGTTTATGCCGCCCTGTCGCTGCTTGCCCCGTTGCCCGGGACCGCCTTCGCGCAGGATAGTCAGGCGGCCGCCATCCCCCAGAACGAACCGGCGCTCACAACGCCCGCCGAACGGCTGAACGCCCTGTTTGCCGAACTGAAGCACGAGCGGGATCCGGACAAGGCGAAGGTGATCTCCGACAGCATACGGGTGGAATGGCGCGATTCCGGCAGCGCCACTGTCAATTTCCTGATGCAGCAGGTCGACAAGGCCATGGCCGAGGACAACGACGGGGCAGCGCTCGACTACCTGGACGAGGTCATCCAGCTTCAACCCGGCTACGTCGAGGGCTGGAATCAGCGCGCGACAGTGAACTACAAGCTCGGCAACTATCGGAAGTCGATGTCGGACATCAATCGTGTTCTGACGATCGAGCCACGCCATTTCGGCGCCATCGCCGGCATGGCGATGATCCTGACGAGTTACGGTCGCGACGAACTGGCATTGGAGGCGTGGCAGCGCTTCCTCGACATCTACCCGTCCGAGCGCCGGGCCCAGAAAGCGCTCGGCGACATCGCCGAAAAGCTGGCGGGAAAACGGACCTGAGACGCCATCGCGGCTTTTCAGCAGTCTGAGGCGGGCCGAGGCCCACCCTTCGACAGGCTGTGACCGGTCATTCCGCTTAGACGCCGCTGGCGCCATCCGAGCCGATATAGGCGATGCGGAGCATGTTGGTCGCGCCCGGTGTTCCGAGCGGCACGCCGGCGGAGATGATGATGCGGTCGCCCGGCTTGCCGACGCCCTCGCTGACCGTGATGCGGCAGGCGCGATTGACCATGTCGTCGAGGCTCTCGGCATCGCCGGTGACCACGCAATGCAGCCCCCAGACCACCGACAGGCGCCGTGCCGTCTCGATGATGGGCGAAAGGGCCAGGACCGGCACCTCCGGCCGCTCGCGAGCGGCGCGCAGCCCGGTGGTGCCCGACGAGGTGTAGCAGACGATCGCCGTCAGGTTCAGCGTCTCGGCGATCTGGCGGGCGGCAAGCGAGATGGCATCCGCGCCGGTGGCCTCGGGCGGGGTGCGCTGGGCATTAATGATGCCCGGATAGTTCGGGTCGCGCTCGACCTTGCTGGCGATCGCGGCCATCGTAGAGACAGCCTCGACCGGGTATTCGCCGGACGCCGATTCCGCTGACAGCATGATCGCGTCGGCACCCTCGAAGACGGCGGTGGCGACGTCGGAGACCTCGGCGCGGGTCGGAACCGGCGAGGAGATCATCGATTCGAGCATCTGCGTCGCGACGACAACCGGCTTGCCGGCGCGGCGGCAGGCGCGCGTCAGTTGCTTCTGCAGGCCGGGCACCGCTTCCAGCGGCATCTCGACGCCAAGGTCGCCGCGGGCGACCATCAGCGCGTCGGAGAGCTCGATGATCTCGTCGATCCGTTCGATGGCCTGCGGCTTTTCGATCTTCGACATCAACCCGACGCGACCGCGCGCCACCTTGCGCACCTCGGCGAGGTCCTCGGGACGCTGAATGAACGACAGCGCCACCCAGTCGACGCTGCCGGTCGACAGCACCGCATCGAGGTCGGCGCGGTCCTTCTCCGTCAGCGCGCCGACGGGCAAGAGGGTGTCGGGCAGGCTGACACCCTTGCGGTCGGAAATCTTCGTGCCGGCGATCACCTTGCAGACGATCTTCTTGCCGTCGGCCTGCTCGGCGCGCAGATGCAGCTTGCCGTCGTCGATCAAAAGGCGATGGCCCGGCTTGACGGCCTGGAGGATTTCCGGATGCGGCAGGAAGACACGCTTGCTGTCGCCAGGCTCCTCGTTGCCGTCGAGCGTGAAGGTCTGGCCCGCGACGAGATCGGCCTTGCCGTCCTTGAATTTGCCGACACGCAGCTTCGGGCCCTGAAGGTCGGCGAGGATGCCGATTGGACGGCCACAGCGCGCTTCCACGGAACGGATGCGGCTGATCAGCGTGCGCATCAGGTCGTGGCTGGCGTGGCTCATGTTGATGCGGAAAAGATCGGCCCCCGCTTCGTGCAGCTTCTGGATCATCTCTTCCTCGGCAGAAGCCGGTCCGAGCGTCGCGAGGATCTTTACTTTTCTATTCCGCTTCATCAATTCTGGCTTTCTTGCGTCCCTGGCGTATCGGAGAGCTGGACCATCCAGCTGCCCTGGCGGCCGGTGTCGTACTCCTTGAATCCCATCCGCTGGAAGCCGCGGGCGAAGCAGTCGTCAACGCCGGTGATCTTGAACTCGTTCTCCGCGACGCACATGTTGACGTCGCCGGTCCAGCGGCCGCCGCGTGCCGCGTCTTCCGCATAGAGATAATAGTAGCGCGACTGCAATTCGCCTTCGATCAGCGTGGCGCAGGTCGTTGCCGGAACCTGCCACCACCCCTCGGTGATCCAACCCTCCGATGCGCGGTAGCCGATCGCGACGCCGACGAGGTTTTGAGTGCCGTTGCAGACGCGAAAATCAGCCCGCGCCGAGCCGGGCGCAGCGATCGAAAAAAAAGCAACGGCGGCGAAAAGGCCTATGAAGGAAAGGCCGGATCCCAGGCGGAGGGGGTGGGGGCGAGTTTGAACTGACACGGCTTCCAGTGGAACTCCGTTGATTTGGTCACGCGCTTTCTTGCGACGGCGGAGAGCGAATGTCAACGCAACTCTAATCGATTACACCGGCCAGCCCGCGACCCTGTTGCCCGAAGCGTTGCGGCAGGCGGCCGCCTTGCGATCGCCTGCCCGGCGTGTCATCAAGCCAATGAACATTCCACCCCACGAGATTGCAGGCCGATCAGTTGAACGACAGTCCCTTTGAAATCATCGATGGCGATTCGAACATTGGCCTCGTTCTCCTCGCCGACCATGCGACGAACCACTTGCCTGCCGAATACGGTCAGCTGGGCCTGCCCGAAAGCGCGTTTGCCCGCCACATCGCCTACGACATCGGCATCGAGGGCCTGACCCGCAAACTCGCCGCCCAGCTTGGGGTACCTGCGGTGCTCAGCCGTTTTTCCCGGCTCCTGATCGATCCCAATCGCGGCGAGGACGATCCGACGCTCATCATGCGCATCTCCGACGGGGCGATCATTCCCGGCAACCATCCGATTTCACAAAAGGAGTGGCGCCATCGGCTGGAGACCTATCACCGGCCCTACCACGGCGCCGTCTCGCAGGTGATCAGTAGTGTTGCCGCTGCGACCGGCAAAGCCCCACTCGTCATCTCGCTGCATTCGTTTACGCCGACGTGGAAGGGAACGCCCCGCCCCTGGCACATCACCGTGCTCTGGGACAGCGACCACCGCGCGGTCCATCCGCTGCTCTCCGCCATCGGCGCCATCCCCGGCGTGATCACCGCCGACAACGAGCCCTATGATGGGGCGTTACGTGGCGACACGATGTTTCGGCATTGCATGACCGCCGGCATCCCACATGCACTGATCGAGGTGCGGCAGGACGAGATTGGAGACGAGGCCGGCATCGCCCTTTGGGCTGCCCGGCTTGCGCCCATCCTATCCGACTTGAACGCCACCGCGGACCTGCACACCTATCAGACATTCCCTTCCCGCACCGGGTCTTACTGACCGGATCGAAGGTAAACAGGCACGGCAACCGCTATCCGCTTCAGCGACGTGCGGCCCCCCGGCCAAAAGGAGACAAGACGATGGAACTGAGCGATGAACAACGTATGAGTTTCGAGGCGGCCGCGTTCCGGCGGTTGATCGCCCATCTGCGCGAACGCAGCGACGTGCAGAACATCGACCTGATGAACCTTGCCGGCTTCTGCCGCAACTGCCTGTCCAACTGGTATCGCGAAGCGGCGAACGAGGCTGGCGTTGCGATGGACAAGGAGCAGTCGCGGGAGATCATCTACGGGATGCCCTACGACGCCTGGCGGACGCTGCACCAGAAGGAAGCAAGCACCGAACAGTTGACCGCCTTCGAAATCAGCCGCCCCAAGGAATAGTGGGGGAAACTGGTATAAGCAGCAAAAATCGCCGTCTCGCGCCCGGCGGGTCTTGATCTCGCCCGAACTTCGCGGCAGATCACGGCATCAGATTTCATCCATTCCCCCAACGAGGAGAAGACCATGTCCGATGCTCACGGCGTCGCCCGCGACCAGCTTCGTGCCTTCATCGAGCGGATCGAGCGCCTGGAAGAAGAAAAGAAAACCATCGCCGACGACATCAAGGATGTCTATGGCGAGGCCAAGGGTACTGGTTTCGACACCAAGATCCTGCGCAAGGTCATTCAGATCCGCAAGCAGGACAAGGATGAGCGCATGGAGCAGGAAGCGATCCTCGACACCTATCTGCAGGCGCTCGGCATGATCGAACTGCCGCCGGATGCCGAATAAGGCATACAGGCCCTGCCAACGAAAGACCCGCGAAACCAGGTTTCGCGGGTTTTCTTTTGACTGCCTTGCAGAAAATGGTCAGTTCGTATCGGTGAACTTGCGCACTTCCATGAAATTGACGGCGCTGCCGCTGAACCGACCCGGATCGACCGCGGCCGTTTCCTGCTGGAACCCGGCCATGTAGACGGTGGTCGGGGCCGTTCGCAGCTTTTGGCTGACGAACCGCGGCGCCTTGACCGGCTTGGACAGGGTGGCGACGCGCCCTTGTGTCAACGCCCACTGGGAGATGATCTTGTCGTTCAGCTTCGGCTCCGTGCGGATTGCGCCACGTGCCGCGGCATCGGCATCCCTCTTCTTCGGGCGCCCGCCCTTGGTCGGAACGTCGCTCGGAGCAACATCGAAAGCAGTCGAGGCATCCTGCGCAGGCACGAGGGCCGCAACCTCGATCGGGCCGGCTTCGTCGATGCCGTCATTGCTCGGCGCGGCGAGTGCGACGCGGGTCGCGGCCTCTGCCGTCAAGCCGTCCGCATGTTCAGCCTCGGCTACGGCAGCGACGTTGCTCGCGCCATCCTGGCTTGGCACACCGACATCGGCCTCGGCGATGGCCATCAGGGCGGCATCGTCGCCCGGCCGCATACCCGGGACCGGAACGATCCCGAAATCCTCGTCATCCATTTCCCCGGCTGCAGCCGTCATCAAGCCTTCCAGCGCGTCGCCGGGCATGGTCCGTTTGCCGAGCAGTTCCGGCACGGGGATCTTGTAGCCGCCGAGGTCGGCGTATTCGCCGGCCTGGTCCTGGCCCACTAGCGTCGCAGCATTGAGCGCTGCCGCCGCATTATTCGTTGCTGGCGACACGAGCGCCAGTTCTGTGGCAGCCGCGGAGTTATCCCTGAATGCCGGACGCACGAGCGGGACCGGAGCGTTCAACTCGGCAATCTCCGTTTCGGTGACGACCGGCCTTGTTTCAGGCGTCACGCCGCTCGGCTGGCCAGAGGCGATGCCGGGCAGTTCGCTTCCTGCACCTGCAGCGGGACGCGCTGCCGGGGCGGCCTCTTCCAGCGGCTCGGCGCTGGCGATAGCCGTGGGCTCTTCGTCCTCGTCCCCGCCGCCACCGAAGAGAGCCGCGAGGAGGTTCCGCTTCTTGCCGGAGCCCACCTTGTCCGGCGATCCGCCGCCGGCGACCTGCACCGCATCGGCACCGACGCGGCGCTTGTAGTCGGCAACCGCCTGCTGGTAGCCCGGCAGCGGCTTGCCGTCCGACGGCAAGTGCATGGTCTTGCCGTCGGGGAAGAGCGAAACAAGCTCCTGGCGGCTCATGCGCGGCCAGGCGCGGACGCTGCCGACATCCATGTGAATGAAGGGCGAGCCTGAGGTTGGATAGAAGCCCACGCCGCCGACCTCGAACTTCATGCCGATCTCGCGGATCGTCTTCAGCTTCACGTCGGGGATGTAGAAGTCCATCGCCTTGCCGAGCATATGCTGGCTCTTCTTGGCCACACCCTTGGAGCGCGAACGCAGCATCGAGTTCGTCGCCGGCGAGCGATAGGCGGAGACGACGTGGATGTAACCGCGCGAGCCGCTCTTCTGGTAAACCTCCCAGACGAGATCGAAGAGGCGCGGATCCATCTTCGTCGGTTCATTGCGGCGCCAATCGCGGAGGAAACGGTTGAGTTGCTGGAGGCCCTTCTGGTCGTAGCGCCCGTTGCGCTTGAAGGTGATCTCCGCTTTTTCATTCGTGTGGACGAAATAAAGCTTCAGCGAGCGCGTACCGGAGGCGGCATCGGTTGCCGAAGGAACCATAGCCGGAACGACGAGCGAAGCGGCCATGGCGGCGATGGTCAAAATCCTGGGGGCCTTTGCGAGCGCCGCTTTGCACATGGCAAGAGCGCTGGCTCCCCGGAGCGTCATCGATCCAATCATGTCTGCCAACTCTATCCCCGTCCTGCGGACAATAGGTGCGTCCCTGAAAAGCCAGATGACCACCAATTGCGGTAACAGCATGGCAAATTCGCCACAGTCTCCAATACTCCCCAAATATAGTGAACGATCCACTAATAAGGGGTGAACGGCAACGGGAAAAACATGAGAAGGCTGAGAAATCAACCGAAATCAGGCGGCTTCCTTCAGCGGATTTTCGGGATCGATACCATAATCCTTCAGCTTTCGATAAAGCGTCGACCTGCCGATGCCCAGCTTCCGGGCGACCTGGCTCATCTGACCCCGATAGAACTTCAAGGCAAAGCGGATCAACTCTTCCTCGACATCAGCGAGCTTTCTCACCTGCCCACCGCGGTCGACGCTGGAAATCGTGTTTTCGTCAGCGGCGGGCGACTGTGATTCGGACGCCTCGCGCGGCCGGAAGTCTGGGTAGACCGAAGGCATGTCGACTTCCGCGGCCTTCCGGGAGAGCGGGACCGCTGCGGCCTCCCAGGAGACTGTTCCCGCTTCGGTCAGCTTGTAGCCCGGAACCTGCGTCGCGACCTGCGGAAAATCGGACGCCTGGAGCTCGGGCCCCTGCGCCAGGACGACCGCCCGGTAGATTGCGTTCTCCAATTGGCGGATGTTGCCCGGCCAGTCGAAGGCGGTCAGCAGCGCCATGGCGGCAGGAGAAAGCGTCAGCGGCGTGGCAAGCTTCTGCTCACCGGCGAAGCGCTCGACGAAGGAGCGGACGAGAACCGGAATGTCCTCCTTGCGCTTGCGCAGCGCCGGGATCGTGATCGGAAAGACATTCAGGCGGTAGTAGAGATCCTCGCGGAAGCGGCCCTCCTTCACCTCGGTGATCAGGTCCTTGTTCGTGGCGGAAATCAGCCGGACATTGACCTTCTGGGGCGAACGGGCGCCGACGGTCTCGATCTCGCCTTGCTGCACCGCCCGCAGCAGCTTGACCTGGACCTCGAGCGGGAGGTCGCCGATTTCGTCGAGAAAGATCGTTCCGCCGTCGGCCTCGGCAAATTTGCCGATATGCCGCTCTATCGCACCGGTGAAAGCGCCCTTCTCATGGCCGAACAGAATGCTCTCGACAAGGTTGTGCGGGATCGCGCCGCAGTTGACGGTGACGAAAGGCTTGTGGGCCCGGTCGCTTCCCGCTTGGATGGCGCGCGCGACCATTTCCTTGCCGACGCCGGACTCGCCTTCGATGACGACGGGAATGTTCGACTGGGCCGCCCGGCGGGCGAGATCGATGACGCGCAGCATTTCCGGGCTGGCCGACACGATGTCGTCGAACTGCACGGCCTCGCTGCGATGACGACGGCTCGGGCGGCCATGCGGGTCGCGCTGCTCCAGCTTCAGCGCGTTTTCGACCGCAACACCGAGCCTTTCCGGCGAAACCGGCTTTACGACGAAGTCGAACGCGCCGGCGCGCATGGCGATCACGACGGTTTCCAGCCCGCCCTGCCCCGTCTGCACGATCACCGGGATCGCGCTCTCGCGCTCGGCGAGTGCGCCCAAAAAGGCCGTGCCGTTCATTTCCGGCATCATCAGGTCGAGCAGGATCACACTGATCAGGCCGCCCTTTCGGTCGAGGACCTCCAGGCCGGCACGGCCATTCTCGGCCACGTGCGCCACATGGCCATTGCGCTCGATCATGTTCTTCAGAAGCCTGCGCTGGACAGGATCATCATCGATGACAAGAATGTGGGCAGCCATTGGAACCTCCTCGCCACGCGTCATGCGCAGTGTTGGCACAACAATACCGTTGGACCTTGGCACGAAGGGTTGAATATGCCGTTTTGAGAAAGGCTTGCATTTTAACCAACGAGGACGCAAGCAAGAGCGCCGCAATTACCGACGAGGCTTCCGATGTCCGCTTTGAACGTTTCGCCCGAGATTCATCATGCCACAGCCACGGCCGGCGCCATCGCCGGCGACCTCGGCGACCTGCCCAACTGGAACCTCGCAGACCTCTATGCCTCCCCGACCGCGCCGGAGTTCCGGGCCGATCTCGAAAGTGGGATGGCGAAGTCATTGGCTTTTGAGACCCGGTGGAAAGGCAAGCTCGATGACGCCGCGGGCAAGTCGGGCGCGGAGGGGATCGGCGCGGCCGTCAAGGAGTACGAGGCGCTGGAGGATTTGCTCGGCCGCGTCGCCTCCTACGCCGGCCTGACCTACTTCTCCGACACGACCGACCCGGCGAACGGCAAACTGTATGGCGACGTGCAAGCGAAGATCACCGACATCTCCGCGCATCTTCTATTTTTCGCCTTGGAAATGAACAGGATAGACGACAAGCGCCTCGCCGGAAGCCTGGAGCACGACGCCCTTGCCGCCCACTACCGGCCCTGGATCGAGGACCTGCGCAAGGACAAGCCGCACCAGCTCGACGATCGCACCGAACAGCTCTTCCTGGAAAAATCCATGACCGGGGCTGCGGCCTGGAACCGGCTGTTCGACGAGACGATGGCATCGCTACGCTACACGATTGACGGCGAGGAGGTGCCGTTGGAGGTGGCGCTGAACCTCTTGCAGGATGCGGACGGCGAGACCCGCAGGAAGGCAGCGATGGCGCTGGCGAAGACCTTCAAGGAGAACATCCGCACCTTCACGCTGATCACCAACACGCTCGCCAAGGACAAGGAAATCTCCGACCGCTGGCGCAGCTTCGAGGATATCGCCGATAGCCGGCATCTCGCCAACCGCGTCGAGCGGGAGGTCGTCGACGCGCTGGCCGCGGCGGTGCACCAGGCCTATCCGCGGCTGTCGCACCGCTACTATTCCATGAAAGCGAAGTGGCTCGGAATGGAACAGATGGAGTTCTGGGACCGCAACGCGCCGCTGCCGGAAACGCCGAACGCGCTGATCCCCTGGAGCGACGCGAAGGATACGGTGCTGTCGGCCTATAGCGCCTTCGCCCCGGAGATGGCGGCGATCGCCGGACGCTTCTTCGACGAGAACTGGATCGACGCGCCGGTGCGACCGGGCAAGGCGCCTGGCGCGTTCGCGCATCCGACGGTGCCATCGGCGCACCCTTATGTGCTCGTCAACTACATGGGCAAGCCGCGCGACGTGATGACGCTGGCGCACGAACTCGGCCATGGCGTGCACCAGGTGCTGGCCGGCGGCCAGGGTGCCTTGATGGCGTCGACGCCGCTGACATTGGCTGAAACGGCGTCCGTCTTCGGCGAAATGCTGACCTTCCGCAGCCTGCTCGACCAGACCAAGGACAAGCGCGAGCGCAAGGCGATGCTGGCGCAGAAGGTCGAGGACATGATCAACACGGTCGTGCGCCAGATCGCGTTTTACGAGTTCGAGCGCAAGGTCCACACCGCCCGCAAGGAGGGCGAACTGACGGCCGACCAGATCGGCGAATTGTGGCTGTCGGTACAGTCGGAAAGCCTCGGCCCGGCGATCCGCATCTCCGAGGGTTACGAGACCTACTGGGCCTACATTCCCCACTTCATCCATTCGCCCTTCTACGTTTACGCCTACGCCTTCGGCGACTGCCTTGTGAACTCGCTCTATGCGGTCTACCAGCAGGCCGAAAGCGGCTTCCAGGAAAAGTATTTCGAGATGCTGAAGGCTGGCGGCACCAAGCACCATTCTGAATTGCTGAAGCCGTTCGGGCTGGATGCCGCCGATCCGTCGTTCTGGAGCAAGGGGCTGTCGATGATCGAGGGACTCATCGACGAACTCGAGGCGCTTGATAAGGCTGCGTGAATCACCTGCCGAGAACCGATGAGATGACGGATCGAGAACGCTATGTGCTCCTGCGGGACGACCGCGAGGACCGGACCACGGTCTTCGCCGCCCCCTCCCGCGTGGTCACGGTTCGCAAGCGCGCGGATTTTGAGCCAGCGTTCAAGACGCTTCAGGCAGCGCATGACGAAGGACAATGGATCGCTGGCTTCATGAGCTACGAGGCGGGCCATCTGTTCGAGGAGAAGCTCGCGCCCTTTGCGATCGACAATCGTGAGACGCCGCTGATGAGCTTCGGCATTTTCGACGCACCGGCCGACGATCATCCCTTGGCGACGGCGAAGCAGCGCGTCGAGAACGAGCCCTTCGTCACCGAGCCGAAGGCTGAGTGGGACCTGGAGGCCTATCGCAGCCGCTTCGACCGCCTGCATCGGCACCTGCGCGAGGGCGACTGCTACCAGGCCAACCTGACGATGCCCATCCGCGCCCGCTGGAACGGCGACCCGGTGGCGGCCTTCTGGTCGCTGATCGAGCGCCAGCCGGTCAAATACGGCGCCCTCGTCTCGCTCGACGGTCCGATCCTGCTGTCGCGCTCGCCGGAACTGTTCTTCCGCGTCGACAAGGACGGCTGGATCGAGACGCATCCGATGAAGGGTACAGCGCCGCGCGGCGCCAATGCCGCCGAGGACGAGGCGATCGTGGCGGCGATGCTCGCCGATCCCAAGAGCCAGGCGGAAAACCGCATGATCGTCGATCTCTTGCGCAACGACATCTCGCGCGTCACCGAGGTCGGCACGCTGGAGGTGCCGAAGCTCTTCGCGATCGAGACCTACCCGACCGTGCACCAGATGGTCAGCCATGTGCGGGCGAAGCTGGTACCGGACACGACGATCCGCGACCTCTTTGCCGCCCTCTTTCCCTGCGGCTCGGTCACCGGCGCACCGAAGATGCGGGCGATGGAAATCCTGCACGACCTCGAGTCCGGCCCGCGCGACGCCTATTGCGGCGCGATCGGCCTGATCGCTCCGGACGGGACGATGCAATTCAACGTGGCGATCCGCACGCTTTCGCTGTTCGACGGCGGCGAGGCCGTCTTCAACGTCGGTGGCGGCATCGTCTTCGATTCCACGGCGGAGGCTGAGTACGAGGAGTGTCTGCTGAAAGCGCGGTTCGCGGTGGGAGACCAATGGATATCTCGCTGATCGAGACGCTGCGCTGGGAGCCGGGAGCCGGCTTCGTCCGGCTGGAGCGGCATCTGGCACGATTGCAGCGATCGGCGGAGGCGTTGGAGATTCTCGGCGCAGCAGAAGCGAGAGCGGCATTGATGGACGCCGCGTCGGCGATGCCCGGCTCGGAAGGTGAAACCAGCCACGGCTTCCCTGCAGGGTCAACCGGCGTGGCCGCCACGACATCGCCGCTGCGCGTCCGCCTCGAACTCTTCGCCGACGGCCGGATCGAGGTGAAGACAGCGCCGTTCGTACCACTCGCCGCGGATGCCCGCTGGATTGCGAAGGTCGCGACGACGCGGCTCGACTCCGCCAATCCGCTGCTCCGCTACAAGACCTCGCGCCGTAGCGTCTATGAGGCGGCGCGCGCCGAGTTCGCACCGGCCGAGGCGGACGAGGTCCTCCTCCTCAACGAGCGCCGTGAGGTGTGCGAGGGAACGATTACCTCGGTCTTTCTCGACGACGGCACCGGCGTTCTGAAGACGCCGCCGCTCGCCTGCGGCCTGCTCGCCGGCGTGCTGCGCGAGGAACTGCTGGAGACCGGCCGCGCCACGGAACAGCGCCTGCAGGTCGAAGACCTGTATCGCCATGCCGTCTTCGTCGGCAATTCGCTGCGCGGCCTGATCCCTGCGCAACTGGCCTGAACCTCAGCCTGTACCCCAATCGCGGTTCCGCCCCACCCTTCACTATCGCTCTCGGCCATTCCATCCGGACCGCCGGATCGAACCGGGCGAAGGCCCCGGTTGACAATTCAAACGCGAGGCTTCGTGCCCACTTTATTGTGACGGGATTCTGTGCTCTAGGCATTTTCATGCCGAAAACAGGGCCGTTGGGTCCTCTTTTTGCGACATCTGGCGCGCACTCCCGAAGGAGATCGAAGGAAAATGGCAGACACGACCTACCCGATTCATGGCGAAATTACAGGCCCGATCGTCATGATCGGCTTCGGCTCCATCGGCCGCGGCACGCTGCCGCTGATCGAACGGCATTTCAAGTACGACAAGAACCGCCTGATCGTCATCGAACCGCGCAAGGACGCTGCCGACGACGAGCTCTACGCCCGCCACGGTGTTCGCCATGTCGCCGAATTCGTGACGAAGAACAACTACAAGGAGCTGTTGAAGCCGTTGATTTCCGAAGGCGGCGGCCAGGCGTTCGTCGTCAACCTCTCGGTCGACACCGGCTCGGTCGACCTGATGAAGTTCTGCCGCAAGCACGACACACTCTACATCGACACGGTCATCGAGCCCTGGCTCGGCTTCTATTTCGACAAGAACATGAAGAACGCGGACCGCACCAACTACGCGCTTCGCGAGACGTTGCGCAAGGAGAAGGCGAAAAACCCGGGCGGCACGACGGCGGTTTCCACCTGCGGCGCCAATCCCGGCATGGTCTCCTGGTTCGTCAAGGAAGCGCTGGTCAACCTCGCCAATGATCTCGGCATCAAGCATGACGTGCCTGCGCAGGACGATCGCGAGGGCTGGGCAAAGCTGATGAAGAAGGTCGGCGTCAAGGGCATCCATATCGCCGAGCGCGATACCCAGCGCGCCAAGCGGCCGAAGCCGCTCGACACCTTCTGGAACACCTGGTCGGTGGAAGGCTTCATCTCCGAGGGCCTGCAGCCGGCCGAGCTCGGTTGGGGCACCCATGAAAACTGGATGCCGAAGAACGCCAAGAAGCAAAAGAAGGGCTGCAAGGCGGCGATCTACCTGGAGCAGCCCGGCGCCAACACGCGCGTGCGCACCTGGTGCCCGACGCCGGGTCCGCAATACGGTTTCCTCGTCACCCACAACGAGTCGATCTCGATTGCCGACTTCTTCACCGTCCGCGACAAGGACGGCGATGTCACCTATCGCCCGACCTGCCACTACGCCTATCATCCGTCGAACGACGCCGTGCTGTCGCTGCACGAGATGTTCGGCAACGGCGGCAATGCCCAGCCGGTCCACCACGTCCTGGATGAAGACGAGCTTGTCGACGGCGTCGACGAACTCGGCGTCCTGCTCTACGGCCACGACAAAAACGCCTACTGGTACGGCTCGCGCCTGTCGCTGGAGGAAACCCGCCGCATCGCCCCCTACCAGAACGCCACCGGCATGCAGGTCACCTCGGCTGTTCTCGCCGGCATGGCCTGGGCGCTTGAGAACCCCAAGGCCGGCATCGTCGAGACCGACGAGATGGACTACCGGCGCTGCCTCGAGGTCCAGCGTCCCTATCTCGGTCCGATCGAGGGCCACTACACCGACTGGACCCCGCTGGACGGCCGCCCGGGCCTGTTCCCGGAGGACCTCGACACGAAGGATCCGTGGCAGTTCCGGAACGTCCTGTTCCGCTGATCGTCCGCATCAGACACAGCTGTTACGAACGCCCGCGGCGAGCCGCGGGCGTTTCGTTTTGGCACGGATAACCTGTCGCCACAGCCGCCTTTCTCTTGCATTCACCAACTGTTCACGGCATGGTCTGGCAATATTTTCAACGCCATATCGTTGGGCAAGGCTATGGAGAACCCCATGAAACCCTTGATCTTTGCTTCCCTGCTTGCGGCTGGCGCGACACTCGCCTCGTGCCAGTCGTACGACCGCGCGCCGGTGCGACAGGTCGCGCAGGCGCCGCAGGGCGTGGAAGGGTCATGGGTCGATGCGAACGGCCTGATCTCGACCTTCTCCGCGGGCCAGTTCGCGACGAGGACGACGGATACCAACACGACAATGGCGACCGGCACCTATGTCACCCAGCCAAACGGGCTGATCGAGATCAGCCTCTACTCCAACATTTCCAAGTCCGCTTCGAAGGCGAACTGCTCGCTCGTCACGCCGCGCCAGTTGAACTGCACCTCGGGCTCGGGCGCCCAGTTCACGCTGAACCGCCAGGGCTGAAGCGCTTCGGCGGTTCACAACTCGGCCCTAGGGCACCACAACGTCACCCGCTGCCGATGCACGGATGACGTTGTACTCTTCGCGCAGCAGAGCAAGGATCGCCGTATCCCACCGCTCTTCGCCAACCTTGACCGATGACCGCCGCACGCCCTCCTCGACAAAGCCAAGCCGACGATATGCCGCGATTGCAGCGGTGTTGAAGGTGTAGACGTTCAGTTCCAGCCGCACGAACGCTTCCTGCGCGAACACGCGGTCGATGACCTGCCGCAGAAACGGCTGCGCAAGCCGTTTGCCGCGATAGGCGGGGCTCACGGCCACGCGGGCAAGCCGCGCGACACCATGCTGCCAGTCGAGCACCACTTGCGCGTGGGCAGCCACCGTTCCCCCGACCAGACCCGAGCACATCCATCGGCCGGGAGCCGCGCCCTCCGTCTCCTGCTGCATCTGTGCGAATTGTGCCGGATCGAGCGGGAAACGCATATCCTGACCGGCCCACTGAACGACCGATGCCTCGTCGGAAAACCAGTTGCGCAGTACCTCGAAGTCAGAGGTGAGATAGGGCCGGAGCAGAACGGTCATTGGTCCCCCTAGAAGGTCAGCTGGGTTTCATCCCCGTTCGCGATTTCAGCGCCCGGATCTCTGCTTCCGTCAGATGCCGCGCGCTGCCTTTTGGCAGGTCACCCAGGATCAGGTCGCCGATCGCCACCCGGATGAGCCGCAGGACTTCCAGGCCGATGACTTCCAGAATCCGCCGGATCTGCCGGTTCTTGCCCTCGTCCAGTTCCACTTCCAGCCAGCAGTTCTTCTCGCCGGACCGTAGCACGCGGACAGCGGAGGCCTGCAACGCCTCCCCATCCTGGACGACACCGGACAGCATGCGCTGCAAGTCCTCGTCGGACGGAATTCCGCTGACCTGGACATGGTAGAGCTTGCCGACATGCGTCTCAGGGTCGAGCAGGCGCTGGGCGAACGCCGTATCGTTGGTGAAGAGAAGCAGTCCCTCGCTTGCCTTGTCGAGGCGGCCGACGGGCGAGACGAAGGGCAGGTTCAGGTCCTTCAGGCAATCGAAAACTGTCGGGCGGCCTTGGGGATCGGATCGCGTCGTGACCAGCCCGCGCGGCTTGTTCAACGCCAGATAGACCTTGTCATTGACCTCGAGTGCCTGGCCATCCAGCTCGATCCCGTCGCGCGCCAGATCGACCCAGGTGTTCGGATCGATCACCTTGCGCCCGTTGACGCGAGCACGGCCTGCCGCAATGAAGGCCTCCGCCTGCGTGCGCGAGCAGATACCGAGCTTCGAGAAAGCACGCTGCAAGGTGACTTTTCCGGTGTTGCGGGGGCTCTTGCCGCGCAATTCAATCGCTCCAGCTATGACGTTCGGGCGCTGTCGGCAGCGCCACAGACGAGAGTGCGATGCCCCCCGCCAGACCGTCGGACTAACAGATTGGGTCATGCCCGTCCATCTCGGCTGGCCGCGTGGCGTTGGCCACCCGCCTTAACCGTCTTCCCAAGCCTTTTCATCGCTTGCGGCTTTCCCTCTTGAAGTTCTTTGGATGTAATGGAAGCATCCGTTCGCGCGGAAGACGTGACCGCCCACCCATGAGGGGCCAGGAAGCGGCCGTTCCGCCTGACCAGGAGAGCACGTCCATGACTTCAGTCCGCATCAGCCTGCTGGCCGCTTCCCTGATTGCCTTTTCCGGGGGAACTGCCTTTGCCGACTATGAACTCGACATCCTCCATATCAACGACCTGCATTCCCGCATCGAGCCGATCAACAAGTTCGACTCCACCTGCTCGGCGGAGGAGGAAGGCAAGAACGAGTGCTTCGGCGGCGTGGCGCGGCTGAAGACCGCAATCGACACGCAGCGCCAGACGCTGGCCGGCAAGAACGTGCTGCTGCTGAACGCCGGCGACAATTTCCAGGGCTCGCTGTTCTACACCACCTACAAGGGCGCAGCCGAAGCCGAGTTCCTCAACCTGATGAAGTTCGACGCGATGACCGTCGGCAACCATGAGTTCGACGACAGCGAGGATGGGCTGGCCGCCTTCCTCGACAAGGTGCAGTTTCCCGTGGTGACGGCCAACGTCGCCGCCGGCGCCAGCTCGAAGCTCGGCGACCGGATTAAGCCGTTCATCGTGCTCGAGGTCGGCGGCCAGAAGATCGGCATCGTCGGGGCCGTTGCAAACGACACCGACGAGATTTCCTCGCCCGGCCCGAACGTTTTGATCGGCAACGACGTCGCCGACATCACCGCGGCGGTCGCGGAGGTCAAGAAGCAGGGCGTCGACAAGATCATCGCCCTGACCCATGTCGGCTACCCGCGCGATCTCGCCGCGATCGCCAAGATCCCGGACGTGGACGTGGTGGTCGGCGGCCATTCGCACAGCCTGCTTTCCAACACCGACGAGAAGGCCGAAGGCCCCTACCCGACCATGGTCGACAATCCCGGCGGCTACAAGGTTCCGGTCGTGCAGGCCGGCGCCTATACGAAGTACCTCGGCAACCTGAAGGTCGTGTTCGACGATCATGGCGTGGTCAAGGAGGCCAAGGGCGATCCGATCCTGCTCGACGGCAGCTTCAAACCGGATGAAGCGGTCGTCGCCCGCGTCAAGGAACTGGCCGGGCCGATCGAGGAGATGAAGGCGAAGATCGTCGCCGAGACCGCCGCGCCGATCGACGGATCGCGGGAGAGCTGCAGGGTCGGCGAATGCCAGATGGGCAACCTCGTCGCCGACGCTCTCGTCGACCGCACCAAGGGCCAGGGCGTAACCGCCGCAATCACCAATGGCGGCGGGCTGCGCGCCTCGATCGACGGCGGACCGGTCACGATGGGCGAAGTGGTGACGGTGCTGCCGTTCCAAAACACCCTCTCCACCTTCCAGTTGAAGGGCGCGGACCTGGTGACGGCGCTGGAGAACGGCCTGGGCCAGATCGAGGAGGGCGCCGGTCGCTTCCCGCAGGTCGCCGGCATGAAAATCTCCTTCGACAAGTCGAGGCCAGCCGGCAGCCGCGTCGTCTCCGTCGAGATGAAGCAAGGCGACGCCTTCGTGCCGCTCGACCCGGCCAAGGTCTACACACTCGCCTCGAACAACTACATGCGCGCCGGCGGCGACGGCTACAAGGTCTTCGCCACCGGGGCGACGAACGCCTACGACTACGGCCCGACGCTCGATCAGGTGGTGGCGGACTATCTGGCCGCAAACCGGCCGTACAAGCCCTATACTGACGGGCGCATCATCCCCATCGTGGCCGCGACGGCCGGAACAGCGACGGATGCTGCAGCGGGCACAACGGCGCCCGGCGCCGAAACGCCGGCGACGCAGGCCGCTTCCGGCACGACGAAGCACGTCATCGTTCACGGCGACACGCTCTGGGACATCGCCAAGTCGGCCTATGGCGAAGGCCACCTTTGGAGGAAGATCTCCGAGGCGAACGGTAACCCGAGACCACGTGCCCTCAAGATTGGATCCGAGCTGCAGGTCCCGGCCAAATAAAGGGACAAATTGTCTCCACCATTTCAGCCGGTCCGGGCTTTCCCGGGCCGGCATTTCTTTTTAGAACACTCCCAGATTTAATGGCCGACAATTTTGGCCGCCCGAATAATGAGCCCGAACAGGACCGAACATGCAAACCGCCGCTCCAAAGCCCGCCGATCACCCGCCCGCCAAGCACGGAAAGGTCGGCATCCTGCTCGTCAACCTCGGAACGCCGGACGGAACCGACTACCGCTCCATGCGGCGCTACCTGAAGGAATTCCTGACCGATACACGCGTGATCGAGTGGCCGAAGCTCGTCTGGTATCCGATCCTGTTCGGCATCGTCCTGAACAAGCGCCCCCAGAAGGTTGGCAAGGCCTACGAACTGATCTGGAACAAGGAGAGGAACGAGAGCTATCTCCGCACCTACACGCGCAATCAGGCCGAACTGATGGCGCAGTCCTTTGCCGATCATCCGCAGATCGTCGTCGATTGGGCCATGCGCTACGGCCAGCCGTCGATCGCCTCGCGTATGGAATATCTGCAGAAGGAAGGCTGCGAGCGCATCCTCGTCTTCCCGCTCTATCCGCAGTATGCCGCCGCCACCACCGCCACCGTCAACGATAAGGCTTTCGAAGCGCTTCTGAAGATGCGTTGGCAACCGGCGGTTCGCACCGTGCCGCCCTATCACGACGATCCGGCCTATATCGATGCGCTCGCAACCTCGATAAATACCCATCTCGCCGGTCTCGACTGGGAGCCTGAGGTGGTCCTTGCCTCCTTCCACGGCATTCCCAAGAGCTACTTCGACAAGGGCGACCCCTACTACTGCCAGTGTCAAAAGACCGCGCGGCTGTTGCGCGACAGGCTCGGCTGGTCGAAGGAGAAACTTCAGGTCACGTTCCAGTCACGCTTCGGCCCGGAGGAATGGCTGCAGCCCTACACCGACAAGACAGTCGAGAAGCTGGCACAGGACGGCGTCAAGCGCATCGCCGTGATCAACCCGGGCTTCGTCTCGGACTGCCTGGAAACGCTCGAGGAAATCGCCGGCGAGGCGGGTGAGAGTTTCCTTCACAACGGCGGCGAGAAATTCACGCACATCCCATGCCTCAACGACGGCCCCGAGGGGATGGCGGTGCTGGAGACCGTCGTCCGCCGCGAGCTTGCCGGCTGGTTCTGACGAAGGCCACGGGGCGCAAGCCCCTTCGGCTCGAGGGCTCCAAACACCTTGCAAAATGCGCTGGTCTTGTCGCACGGATTGCGTAGAGTGACGCGAAACCGAGCGTTAGGGGCGTTGCATGTCGTTGGATGGGTTGGATATTTTCGTCATTGCCGTGGTGGTTCTGGTCCTCTGGCTGCTGTTTGCCGGGATCAAGACGGTACCGCAGGGCTATCAATACACGGTAGAGCGCTTCGGTCGTTACACGCGCACGCTCCAGCCGGGGCTCAACATCATCATTCCGTTCTTCGACAAGATCGGCGCGCGGATGAACGTGATGGAGCAGGTGCTGGAGGTGCCCACCCAGGAGGTGATCACCCGCGACAACGCCAGCGTTGCCTCCGATGCCATCGCCTTCTACCAGGTGCTGAACGCCGCGGAGGCCGCCTATCAGGTCGCCCATCTCGAGCACGCGATCCTGAACCTGACGATGACCAACATCCGTTCCGTCATGGGCTCGATGGATCTCGACGAACTGCTCTCCAATCGCGACAAGATCAACGACCGGCTGCTGCACGTCGTCGACGAAGCGGCCAAGCCCTGGGGCGTGAAGATCACCCGCGTCGAGATCAAGGACATCGCCCCGCCGAAGGATCTGGTCGAATCCATGGCGCGCCAGATGAAGGCGGAGCGGGACAAGCGCGCGCAGGTGCTGGAAGCGGAAGGCTCGCGCAACGCCCAGATCCTCAGAGCCGAAGGCGCCAAGCAGTCGGCGATCCTGCAGGCGGAAGGCCAGCGCGAAGCCGCCTTCCGCAACGCCGAGGCGCGCGAGCGACTGGCAGAGGCCGAGGCCAAGGCGACGAAGATGGTCTCCGAGGCGATCGCCGCCGGCAATGTGCAGGCGGTCAACTACTTCGTCGCGCAGAAATATACGGAGGCACTGGCGACCGTCGGCAGCGCACCGAACTCCAAGGTCGTGCTGATGCCGATGGAGGCGTCGTCGCTGATCGGTTCGCTCGGCGGCATCGGTGCGATCGCGAAAGAGGTTTTCGGCGACGGCCCGGCGACGGCGCCCAACCGGCCGCGCCAGTCGACGCCCACCACAGGCGGCACCGCCCGCAATCCGTTCGATACCACGAGGGAAAGCTGAGCCATGATCGCCCGCATCGTCGCAGAACTGGGACCCTGGGCGTGGTGGGTGCTCGGCATCGTGCTGCTGATCCTCGAGGTGCTGATGCCCGGCGTGTTCCTCGTCTGGATCGGCGTTGCGGCGATCATCACCGGCGCGCTCTCGCTGCTCCTTTGGACGGTCGGCTGGTGGATCTGGCAGGTGCAGTGGCTGCTTTTTGCGGCTCTGTCGATCGCGGCCGTCCTCGTCGGGCGACGCCTCGTGCTGTCGAATGCAAAACGCACCGACGAACCTTTCCTCAACCAGCGCGCCCAGAGCCTCGTCGGCCGCACCGCCACGCTCGAGCAGCCGATCCTGGAAGGCCGCGGGCGCATTCGCCTCGACGATACGATGTGGAGCGTGCAGGGACCGGACCTGCCGGCAGGCACGCGCGTGCGCGTGGTGGCGAGTTCGGGTCGCGACCTGACTGTCGAGCCGGCATAGGCCAGAAAACAAAAAGCCCGCCCCGTCAGATGCCGTGGGCGGGCTCTTTCAAAGCAGAGTAGTTAAGCGATCAGGCGACGCCGATCCGCAGCAGGTCGTGGAAGTGGACGATCCCCACCGGCGTCGCCGTCTCGTCGGTGACGATCAGCGCCGAAATGTTGTGCTGGTTCAGAAGGCCAAGCGCAGCGGTCGCGAGCGTCGTCGGGCGCACCGTCTTGGGCGTCCGCGTCATGATGTCGTCAACATCCAACTCAGCGAGATTGCGCGACAGGTTGCGGGCGATGTCGCCATCGGTGACAATACCGATGAGCTTGCCGTTGTCATCGATCACACCGACGCAACCGTAGTGCTTCTGCGACAGCAACAGGACGGCGGCGGGCATGGATGTGCCTAGCGGCACGAGCGGCATGTTCTCGCCGCTGTGCATGATGTCGCCGACATGGGTCAGGCTGGCCCCCAGCTTGCCGCCCGGATGGAAGGTCTTGAAATCGGTGGCCGTAAAGCCACGTGCTTCCAGGAGCGCCACCGCCAACGCATCGCCGATAGCAAGCTGCATCAGGGTGGAGGTGGTCGGCGCGAGCCCGTGCGGGCAGGCTTCCTGCTCCTTGGGGAGCAACAGGACGATGTCGGACTCGCGCGCAAGGGCGGATCTTTCACCGGCCGTGATCGCGATGAGCGGGATCGAGAAGCGGCGGGTATAGGAGATGATCCCCTGCAACTCCGCACTTTCACCGCTCCAGGACATCCCAAGCACCACGTCGTCCGAGGAAATCATGCCGAGATCGCCGTGGTTGGCTTCTACCGGATGGACGAAGAACGCCGGCGTTCCGGTGGACGCAAAGGTTGCGGCCAGCTTCGATCCGATATGGCCGGACTTGCCGACGCCGGTGACGATCACACGCCCCTTGATGCCCGCGACCACGCGCACGGCATCGCAGAAGGGCTCGTGCAACGGGCCGGAAAGCGCGCGCGACAACGCATCCAGGCCGGCGCGCTCGGTTTCCACGGTGCGGATCGCAGAAGCGATTGCGCCGCTGCTTTCTACAAGTGCTAGTTTCCTGATCATGCGCCTCGTTAGCGTTTTTGCTTTTCGATGTCCATGCATCCACGTGCATCCACCCGGTAAATTAGCTGCCGGGTCGGAAACCAAACGTTAACTACAAGCCTTTACGTTCGGTTAGGAATTCGATGAATCCGCGAAAGCCATGCCTTATCCGCACAGCAAATCTCTACGGGCGCAACCAGCCCAGTTGCCGCGCCGCGTAGCCGGCTTGCTGCTTGCCGGCACGATGCTGGCCGCATGGCCGGCTCTGGCCCAGGAGGCCGCGACGATCGTCCCCGGTACGGACGCGGCGGCAACGCCTACGCGCCAGGACCCGCTTGTCGCGGAACCAGCCACACAGGCAACGCCCCAGGACAGCCCCGCCGCGACCACCAGGACAACGCCGGCTACCCCGCTGGCCTTGGTCGATGGGGAGGACGTCACCGGCTCCGCAACCGAAATTGGTCGGCAGAACCTGCCGGTCCCCTCGATCGATGGACTTCGAACCGCCACGGCTCCGTGGAGCGACGAGCCGCCCGGCATGCGCTTGGGCACGTTCATCCTCCGGCCCACGATTGCCCAGGGTATCGGCTATGAGCGCACCAAGACCGGCGACGACGTCCAGACGCGCTCGTTTTCGACGACGACCTTGCGCGGCATTCTGGTTTCCGACTGGTCCCTGCACCAGTTGACGATCGGCGGAGCTGGAACCTTCGAGAAGAACTTCTCCGGCGGCAACAACACCGAGCCGGAGGCGAATGTCGACGCCGACCTGAGACTCGACCTATCGGCCGACACCACCGCCAACCTCACCGCCGGCTACAGTCTCGAGCGGGAGGATGCGGCCGACCCCAATGCGATCGCGAATGCCGAGGAGCAGTCAGCGGTGCAGACTTTCCGGGGCGGGGCTAGCATCCAGCGCGATTTCGGGCTGATCCGCGGCACGCTGGGAGCAGACATCGAACGCACGACCTATGGCGACGTCGAGCTCTCCAACGGCTCGGAGCTTTCCCAGAGTGACCGCAACAACACCGAGGGAGTCCTGACCGGTCGGATCGGCTACGAGGTCTCGCCGGCCCTCATTCCCTTCATCGAAGCCGCCATCGGCCGTGTTCGCTATGACGACGCGCGTGATTCCGCAGGCTTCGCGCGCTCGGGCGACGTCTACGCCGCCCGCACCGGGGTGGAGCTCGATCTTGGCGAGAAGCTGCGCGGCGAGTTCGCGCTCGGCTACGACCGCGAGACCTATGACGACGAGAGGCTGAAGACCATCAACGCCTTCAGCGTCGACGGATCGATGGACTGGTCGCCCCAGCGCGGCACGAACGTCAACCTCGGCCTTCGAACGTCGATCGAACCGTCCACGACACCGGGTGAAAGTGGATACATTTCCTATCTCGCGAGCGCCGACATCACGCACGAAATGCGCAGCAATGTCGTCGCGCGCCTCGCGGGTTCCTATGAGTGGCGCGACTTCCCGACCTCCGCTGCATCAAACCAGAACGTCTACATCATCGGCACGGGGTTGACCTGGGGCCTGAACCGCTATCTGGCGCTGAGTGGGGACGTATCGTACGAATTGACGGCTCCGGAGACGGGCGCGAACACCGGAGTGACCCGCGCCGGCCTTGGATTGGTGCTGCGTCGCTAGCAAGTCCGCGCTTCCAATCGGACGCGCGGACTTTTGCCAACAAGCGCAGCCCAAAGCCTATTTGAGACTTTGGGGTGCGCGGTCGGATTACCTCAGGCTCTTCAGCAAGGTCATCAACGGCTCTTCCACTGCGGGGCGGATGTCGGCGCGTGCAAGAGCGAAGGCGACGTTGGCGAGGATGAACCCATCCTTGGCACCGCAGTCATAGGTCTCGCCGCGGAAATGATAGGCGGCGAACGGCTGCTCTTTCAGGAGTTTCACCATCGCATCCGTCAGCTGGATCTCATTGCCGGCGCCGCGCTCCTGCGTTGCGAGGATGGAGAAGATCTCCGGCTGGAGGATGTAGCGGCCGTTGATGAAGAAGTTGGAAGGTGCGGTTCCAGGCGCCGGCTTTTCCACCATCTGCGTGATCCGGTGGCCGTTGCCGACCTCGCTGCCGATGCCGACGATGCCGTACTTGTGGGTCTGGTCCGGCGCACACTCTTCCACGCCAACGACGTTACCGCCGTCATGCTCGTAGAGTTCGACCATGCTTGCCAGGCACCCCTTCGGCGCCTTCATGATCATGTCCGGCAGCAGCAGTGCGAACGGCTCGTTGCCGACGAGATCGCGCGCGCACCAGACCGCATGGCCAAGGCCCAGCGGCTCTTGCTGGCGGGTGAAGCTGGTGGAACCTGCCACCGGCAGGATACGCTCGAGCAGCGTCAGTTCGGCGGTCTTGTTGCGCTGGCGCAGCGTCTGTTCCAGCTCGACCTGGATGTCGAAATAGTCCTCGATGACGGCCTTGCTGCGCCCCGTGACGAAGATCAGGTGCTCGATTCCGGCCTCCAGTGCCTCATCGACCACATACTGGATCACCGGCTTGTCGACGACGGTCAGCATTTCCTTCGGCACGGCCTTGGTTGCAGGCAGGAACCGTGTCCCGAGCCCCGCGACCGGGAACACCGCTTTGCGCACCTTGCGTTTTTCAGCCATCATAAACCTCTTGATTGGCCTCCGTTCATCGGAGGCGCGTTTCCCGCATTAGTTTCAATTTGCTATCAATTTGCAAAGAGAGACGTAGGTGGAATTCCATGGTAAAGAATTTGTTGACTTCATGTCTGTAGGCTGAGCTTTCCACCGGAAGCTTAACGCTCCGCCCGATCGATTGTTCGAAAGACGGAACCAACGACCGATGTATCAGCTTAGCAAGTCCAGGCTCCTTCGCTCCACCCTCGCCCTGTTCGTCTCCGCGACACTTCTGGCCTCGCCGACCGCCGCCCGGGCCGACTCGGGCTTCCAACAGTGGATCGCCGATTTCTACGCTACAGCGGCAAAGAGCGGCATAAGCAAGGCAACCTATCAGCAAGTCTTTTCCGGCGTCAGGACACCGGATCCCGAGGTGCTAGAGAAGGCGGCCTACCAGCCGGAATTCAAGCACAAGATCTGGGACTACCTCGATTCCCGCGTGAATCCCTACACCGTGAAAGTCGGCCAGGAAATGGCCCGGAAACATGCGCGCACGCTGGCCGCGGTCGAGCGGCACTATGGCGTTGACCGCAACATCCTGCTCGCCATCTGGTCGATGGAGACGAACTACGGCGCGGTGCTGTCCAAGGACGACAAGTTGCACTACGTGCCCCGGGCATTGGCGACGCTCGCCTACGCCGATCCGAAGCGGGCGAAATTCGCGCGCACGCAGTTGATCGCCGCGCTGAAGATCGTCCAGAACGGCGACATCCCCGCCCGCGAGATGACCGGTTCCTGGGCCGGTGCCATGGGCCATACCCAATTCATCCCGTCGAGCTACCTGCTCTATGCGGTCGATGCCGACGGCAACGGCCATCGCGACATCTGGAACTCGGTGCCGGACGCGCTGGCGACGGCGGCGAACCTGTTGCACAAGAACGGCTGGCAGCCGGGCAAGACCTGGGGCTACGAGACCGTCGTTCCGAACGGCGGCGGCGCCTACGAAGGTCAGACCAAAACACTCGCGCAGTGGCAGAAGCTCGGCTTCCTCCGCCCCGGCGGCAAGGGCTTCAAGAATGGCGGCGACCGCGCGGAGCTCCTGATGCCCGGCGGCGCCAATGGGCCCGCCTTCCTGATGACGCGCAACTTCTTCGTCATCAAGCGCTACAACGCCTCGAACTCCTATGCCATGGGCGTGGGCATGCTGGCTGATCAGCTTGCCGGCTATGGCGGCGTAAAGCAGCGCTGGCCGCGGCCTGAGGGCACGCTCGACATTGCCGAGAAGTTCGAGTTGCAATCCCGCCTCAAGGAGCTCGGCTACTATGACGGCGAGGTCGACGGCAACCTCGGATCCGGCTCAAAGGCGGCCATCCAGGCCGTCCAGAGTCGCCTCGGCCTGACGACGGACGGCCAGCCGAGCACGGCCCTGCTGAACGCCCTGCGAAAATAACCTTACCGGCATCGCCAATCGGAATTCGGGCGCCCTTGCGGCGCCCGAATCATATCGCGGGCTTTCGCGAACGCGATCTATTTGCCATCATCATGCCATGACGGCGTCTGAGCATCATGCCGACCGAACAGGATCCTGACCGCGAATGCGACGATTACGCCGATTGCTTTTGTTGCTGACTTGTCTGGCGATCGCCGTGCCGCCGGTGGCTGTCTATTCGGATGCCGTTGCGCAGGAGCGGGTCCAGCGCCGCACGGTGCTCGATCTTCTGTTCGGCGGCTTCGGATTCGGGCGCCGGGCCCAGCAGCAGCCGAACTACCAGCAGCGCCAGCAGCAGCATCGGCCGCAGACGAGAAGCGAGAAGCCCAAAACAAAGAAGAAGGTGCCGCCGGCCATTGCTGTTCCCGAGCCGGTCGTGGTGGCGAAACTGCCGGACGCACGCAAGGTGCTCGTCGTCGGTGATTTCATCGCCAGCGGAATCGGCGACGGCCTGACGGAGGCGTTTACGGAGATGCCCGGTGTCGCGATCGAGGCGCGCACGAACGGCTCGTCCGGCCTTGTGCGGCAGGACTACTACAACTGGCAGACCGAACTGCCGGCGTTGATCGATGAAATCAAGCCGGCCGTCGTGGTGCTGAGCCTCGGCGCTAATGACCGACAAATGATGACGATCGGCGGCAGTAAGGAGAAGTTCCGCAGCGAAGCGTGGTCGAAGGAGTACGAACAGCGCGTAGCGGCCCTCTCATCCTTCGTGCTGGAAAAGAAAGTCCCGCTAATGTGGGTTGGCATGCCGGCTTTCCAGACAACCTCGATGACAGCTGACATGTCGGCCTTCAACACGATCTATCGCGGCACCGTCGAAAAGACCGGAGGCACCTTCGTCGACATCTGGGACGGCTTCGTTGACGAGAGCGGCAAGTTCGTTGTCACCGGGTCGGACATCAACGGCCAGCAGGTGCGTTTGCGCGGCTCCGACGGCGTATCGATGACGAAGGCCGGCAAGCGCAAGATGGCGTTCTATGTCGAGAAGGAGATCCGCCGCATTCTCGGCGACGCGATGACCATTGGTCAGCCACAGGGCGGCGAAGCCGTGTCGAACCTGGTCGTGACCACTCCGACCGATGCCGCCGACATCGTCCGCACGCAGCCGATCAGCCTGACCGATCCGGCGCTCGACGGCGGCACGGTGCTCCTCGGCGGCTCCGCACTCGACAAGGGCAGCGGCCGCAGCCCGCGCGACAAGATGATACAGAAGGGCGAATTCGCCGCCGCTCCCGAAGGCCGGGTGGACGACTTCCGGCTGGACAAGCGGCCGCAGCCGATCGACCCGCAAAAGGCCACCAACTGACCAGGACAGGATTTGCATGTCGAACGAAGATAACGAGCCCGCGACCGAGCGCCGGCCGATTTTCATGGCGGTCGAGCCACAGCTCTTCGTCACGAATGTCGAGGCGTCCTGCGACTACTACGCCGACAAACTTGGCTTCACCGTCGCCTTTCTCTATGGCGACCCACCCTACTACGGCCAGATCTATCGGGACGGCGTGCAGTTGAACCTGCGGCAAGTCGACCGGCTGCCGTTCGACCAAACATTCCGGTCCGCGGAAGAGGACGCGCTTTCCGCGACCATCCTGGTCGAGGACGTCGCAGCACTGGCGGCCGAGTACGAAGCCTCGGGGGCAACGTTTCACCAGCAGCTTCGCACGGAGGAATGGGGCACCAGCACCATCATCGTCAGCGATCCGGACGGCAACCTCATCGCCTTTGCGGGTTGAGTGCGTTGCCGCATCGACTGTAGGACAACCAAAACCCCGCCCCTTTTGGAAGTGCAAGTGCCCCACCGACGCTGCCAGGCTGCTGGCAACGCGCCCGTTTCAGCCCTTCATCTCTTCGAGCGGCCCCCAACCTGCACCGTCATGCCGGACTTGATCCGGCATCCAGCGCGCGCAAGTCCTTGCGCGCAAAAGAGTCCATTCGCGCCGCAGACGCGACGCGGCTGGATCCCGGCTCAAGGCCGGGATGACGGAAGATGGAGGTCAGCGCGGGTCGTCTCAGCGCGGCAGCGTCGTCGTGCCCATCAGCGCCTCGTCGATGGCGCGCGCCGCCTGGCGGCCCTCGCGGATCGCCCAGACCACCAGCGACTGGCCGCGACGGATGTCTCCGGCCGTCCACAGCTTGTCGACCGAGGTCTTGTAGTCGCGATCATTGGCGACCACGTTGGAGGAGCCGCGCCGGTCGGTGTTGATTGCCAGCTTCTCGCCAAGATCCTTCAGGACGCTGTCAGTGAAGGGGCCGCGGAAGCCGATGGCGATGAAGGCGAGGTCGGCCTTGATGATGAACTCGGTGCCGGCGACCGGCTTGCGGCGCTCGTCGACCTGGCAGCACTTCACCCCCGTCAGCACGCCATCCTCGCCGACGAATTCGAGCGTGCCGACCTGGAACTCGCGGATCGCGCCCTCGGCCTGAGAGGACGAGGTACGCATCTTCGTAGCCCAGAACGGCCAGACGGCGAGCTTGTCTTCCTTCTCCGGCGGCTGCGGGCGGATGTCGAGCTGGGTGACCTTGACCGCGCCCTGGCGGAAGGCGGTGCCGACGCAGTCCGACGCCGTGTCGCCGCCGCCGACGACGACGATGTGCTTGCCGCCGGCGAGGATCGGGTCGGACGGCCAGCCGACGCTGTCCATGTTCTCCCGGCCGATACGGCGGTTCTGCTGGACGAGATAGGGCATGGCATCGTGCACGCCCTGAAGGTCGACGCCCGGAATGCCGGCATCGCGCGGCGTCTCGGAGCCGCCGGCATAGAGCACGGCATCGAACTCGACGAGGAGTTCGTCCATCTTTTTGTCGACGCCGACATTGACGCCGCAATGGAAGGAGACGCCCTCGCCGCGCATCTGCTCGACGCGGCGGTCGATGAAGTTCTTCTCCATCTTGAAGTCCGGGATGCCGTAGCGCAGCAGGCCGCCGGGCTTGGATTCACGCTCGAACACGTGCACCTCGTGGCCGGCGCGGGCGAGTTGCTGGGCTGCCGCCATGCCTGCCGGGCCGGAGCCGATGACCGCGACCTTCTTGCCGGAGTGGACCGTCGCCGGCTGCGGCACGATGTAGCCCATCTCATAGGCCTTGTCGGCGATCGCCTGCTCGACGGTCTTGATGGCGACCGGCGTGTCCTCGAGGTTCAGCGTGCAGGCCTCCTCGCAGGGTGCGGGGCAGACGCGGCCGGTGAACTCCGGGAAGTTGTTGGTCGAATGCAGGTTGCGGATCGCCAGTTCCCAGTTGCCGGTGTAGACGAGGTCGTTCCAGTCCGGGATCTGGTTGTGCACCGGGCATCCCGTTGGACCGTGGCAATAGGGAATGCCGCAATCCATGCAGCGCGCCGCCTGCTTTTGGACTTCCTGATCCGACATGGGAATCGTGAATTCGCGGAAGTGGCGAATGCGATCCGACGCCGGCTGGTACTTCGCGACCTGCCGATCGATTTCCATGAACCCTGTAACCTTACCCACGAGTGTATTCCTTCAAAGCGTGGGACCTGTCGGTCCCCAGTACCAGTAGGCAAATCCCGTTGCCGCACCCAGTACGATGAATTCCAATCCGATTTCGCCGTTCATCCAGTAGACGGCCGCCGGGACGGCGACCGCGATGCCGACTGAAATCACCCGATGAATGATGGCCAAGCGGCCATTCACTCCGCTGCCTCGGCCATATTCATGCGCTCCATCTCCTCGAGCGCGCGCCGGTATTCGACCGGCATGACCTTGCGGAACTTCGGACGGTAGTCCGCCCAATGATCCAGAATGTCTTTCGCGCGTTTCGAGTCCGTGTAGTGCAGGTGGTTGGAAATGAGTTGGTACAGGCGCTCCTCGTCGTGCCGCGTCATGTCGCCGGAGACGTCCACCATGCCCTTGTGCATGATGTCGCCGCCGTGATGATGCAGCTTCTCGAGCATGTCGTCCTCTTCCGGCACCGGCTGCAGCTCGACCATCGCCATGTTGCAGCTGCGGGCGAAATCGCCCTCCTCGTCCAGCACGTAGGCGACGCCGCCCGACATGCCGGCCGCGAAGTTGCGCCCGGTCTGGCCGATGACGACGACGACGCCGCCGGTCATGTACTCGCAGCCGTGGTCGCCAACACCCTCGACGACGGCGACTGCACCGGAGTTGCGCACGGCGAAGCGCTCGCCGGCCACCCCGTTGAAGTAGCACTCGCCTGATATCGCGCCGTAGAGCACGGTGTTGCCGACGATGATCGATTCATGCGCGACGGTCCTGGAGTTCTCCGGCGGGCGGACGATGACGCGGCCGCCCGACAACCCCTTGGCGACGTAGTCGTTGCCGGCGCCGACGAGATCAAAGGTGATGCCGCGCGCCAGGAAGGCCGCGAACGACTGGCCGGCGGTGCCGTCGAGGCGCACGGTGATCGTGTCGTCCTTCAGGCCCTTGTGGCCGTAGCGCTTCGCGACTTCGCCCGACAGCATGGCGCCGGTCGAGCGATCGACGTTCTTGATGTCGATCTCGATTGCCGTCGGCGTCTTTTCTTCCAGGGCCGGCTTTGCCTTTGCGATCAGCGTCCGGTCGAGGATATCCTCGATCGGGTGGTTTTGCCGCTCGGTCCAGTAGGTCGCCGCCTTCGGTGCATCAACCTTGTGGAAGATGCGGCTGAAATCGAGGCCCTGCGACTTCCAGTGGCTGATCAGCCGCTCCTTCTCGAGAAGCTCTGAGGCACCGATGATCTCGTCGAGCTTGCGCACGCCGAGCGAAGCCAGGATCTCGCGCACCTCTTCGGCAACGAAGAAGAAGTAGTTGACCACGTGCTCCGGAGCACCCTTGAAGCGCTTGCGCAGCACCGGATCCTGGGTGGCGACGCCGACCGGACAGGTGTTGAGGTGGCACTTGCGCATCATGATGCAGCCCGCCGCGATCAGGGGTGCGGTGGCGAAGCCGAACTCGTCGGCCCCGAGCAGCGCGCCGATGATGACGTCGCGGCCGGTCTTCAGGCCGCCGTCGACCTGAAGCGCAATGCGCGAGCGCAGGCCGTTGAGGACCAGCGTCTGGTGCGTTTCGGCAAGGCCGATTTCCCACGGGCTGCCGGCATGCTTCAGCGAGGTCAGCGGCGAGGCACCGGTGCCGCCGTCGAAGCCGGCGACGGTGATGTGGTCGGCGCGCGCCTTGGCGACGCCGGCCGCGACCGTGCCGACGCCCACCTCGGAGACGAGCTTGACCGAGATGTCGGCTGCCGGGTTGACGTTCTTCAGGTCGTAGATCAGCTGCGCCAGATCCTCGATCGAATAGATGTCATGGTGCGGCGGCGGCGAGATCAGGCCGACGCCCGGCGTCGAGTGGCGGGTCTTGGCGATGGTCGCATCGACCTTGTGGCCGGGCAGCTGGCCGCCCTCGCCGGGCTTGGCGCCCTGAGCGACCTTGATCTGCAGCACGTCGGCATTGACCAGGTACTCGGTGGTGACGCCGAAGCGGCCGGAGGCAACCTGCTTGATCGCCGAGCGCTCCGGGTTGGCAGAACCGTCGGCGAGCGGCGTGTAGCGATCGGCTTCTTCGCCGCCCTCGCCGGTGTTCGACTTGCCGCCGATCCGGTTCATGGCGATCGCCAGCGTCGTGTGCGCCTCTCTGGAGATTGAGCCGAAGGACATCGCGCCGGTGGAGAAGCGCTTGACGATCTCGGAGGCCGGCTCGACCTGATCGATCGAAATCGGCTTCTTGCCCCAGGCGGCCGCGTCCTTGACCGAGAACAGGCCGCGGATCGTGTTCATGCGCAGCGACGAGGTGTTCACCAGCTGGGAGAACTCCCGGTAGCGGTCCTGCGCATTGCCGCGCACGGCATGCTGGAGCGAGGCGACGACATCAGGCGTCCAGGCATGGTCCTCGCCGCGCATGCGGTAGGCATACTCGCCGCCGATGTCGAGCGTGTTGGCCAGGATCGGATCGCGGCCGAAGGCGGCCTTGTGGCGGGCGACCGTTTCCTTGGCGATCTCGTCGAGGCCGATGCCTTCGATCGTGGTCGCGGTACCGAAGAAGTACTTGTCGACCAGTTCCGAGGACAGGCCGATGGCGTCGAAGATCTGCGCGCCGCAATAGGACTGGTAGGTCGAGATGCCCATCTTGGACATGACCTTGAGGATGCCCTTTCCGACCGCCTTGATGTAGCGGTAGACGACCTCGCTCTCGTCGACCTCCTTCGGGAACTCGCCGCGCTTGTGCATGTCCGTGAGCGTATCGAAGGCAAGGTACGGGTTGATCGCCTCGGCGCCGTAGCCGGCGAGCAGGCAGAACTGGTGCACCTCGCGTGGCTCGCCCGATTCCAGCACGAGGCCGACCGAGGTGCGCAGCCCCTTGCGGATCAGGTGATGGTGGACGGCGGCGGTTGCCAGAAGTGCGGGGATCGCGACGCGGTCCGGGCCGATCTGGCGGTCGGAGAGCACGATGATGTTGTAGCCGCCCTTGACCGCCGCTTCCGCCCGCTCGCACAGGCGATCGAGCATTTCCAGCATGGCCTCTGCGCCGCGCGTGACGTCATAGGTGAAGTCGAGCGTCTTGGTGTCGAAGCGGTCCTCGGTGTGGCCGATCGAGCGGATCTTCTCCAGGTCGCCGTTCGTCAGGATCGGCTGGCGGACCTCCATGCGCTTGGCATGTGCCGCCCCCAGGTGATCGAGGATGTTCGGACGCGGGCCGATGAAGGAGACGAGGCTCATCACCAACTCCTCGCGGATCGGATCGATCGGCGGGTTGGTGACCTGGGCGAAGTTCTGCTTGAAATAGGTGTAAAGCAGCTTCGTCTTGTCAGACATCGCCGAGATCGGCGTGTCGGTGCCCATCGAGCCGATCGCCTCCTGGCCGGTGGTCGCCATCGGCGACATCAGCAGCCTGGTGTCCTCAAGCGTATAGCCGAAGGCCTGCTGGCGATCGAGCAGCGAGACATCGCGGCGAAGCGCGCGCGGCTCGACCGGGCGCAGGTCCTCGAGGATGAGCTGGGTGTGATCCAGCCACTCGCGATAGGGATGCCTGGACGACAGTTCGTGCTTCACCTCCTCGTCGGAGATGATCCGGCCCTTCTCCATGTCGATCAGCAGCATCTTGCCCGGCTGCAGCCGCCACTTCCGGACGATGCTTTCCTCCTTCACCGGCAGCGTACCGGCTTCGGAGGCGAGGATGACGCGGTCGTCGTCGGTGACGATGTAGCGGGCCGGACGCAGGCCGTTGCGGTCGAGCGTCGCCCCGACCTGTTTGCCGTCGGTGAACGCAACGGCGGCCGGGCCATCCCACGGTTCCATGAGGGCGGCGTGATACTCGTAGAAGGCCTTGCGCTCCGGCGCCATCAACTGGTTGCCGGCCCAGGCCTCCGGGATCAGCATCATCATCGCATGCGACAGCGAATAGCCGCCGCGGATCAGGAATTCGAGCGCGTTGTCGAAGCAGGCCGTGTCCGACTGGCCCTCGTAGGAGATCGGCCAGAGCTTCCCGATGTCGTCGCCGAACAGCGGCGAGGACACCGAGGCCTGGCGCGCCGCCATCCAGTTGACGTTGCCGCGCAGCGTGTTGATCTCGCCGTTGTGGGCGACCATGCGGTAGGGGTGCGCCAGCTTCCATGACGGGAAGGTGTTGGTCGAGAAGCGCTGGTGCACGAGGGCGACGGCGGTTTCGAAGCGCGGGTCCGACAGGTCCTTGTAATAGGCGCCGACCTGGTAGGCCAGGAACATGCCCTTGTAGACGATCGTCGAGGACGACAGCGACACCGGATAGAAGCCGCTCTCTTCGCCCTTGTACTCGTCATAGATGCGGTTGGAGATCACCTTGCGCAGGGTGAAGAGGCGGCGCTCGAACTCCGGCGTCGTCGCGGCATTGCGGCCCGCGCCGATGAACACCTGCACGTGGCGCGGCTCGGTGGCGACGATCTCCGCCGCCTTGGACAGCGAGGAATTGTCGACCGGCACATCGCGGTAGCCGAGCAGGTGCTGCCCTTCCTCGGCGACGACCTCCTTGATGACGTTCTTGAAGTGGGCGATCAGCGCCTCGTCCTGCGGCATGAAGATGTGTCCGACGGCATATTCGCCGGCCTTCGGCAGGGTGATGCCCTGCCTGGCCATTTCCTCGCGGAAGAAGCGGTCGGGAATCTGCACGAGGATGCCGGCGCCGTCGCCCATCAGCGGATCGGCGCCGACGGCACCGCGATGCGTCAGGTTTTCCAGCATGAACAGACCGTCCTTGACGATCTGGTGCGACTTCTTGCCCTTCAGGTGCGCGACGAAGCCGACGCCGCAGGCGTCATGCTCGTTTTTCGGATCGTAGAGGCCCTGTTTTTTCGGATGACCGGCTCGTCGCGTCGTCGTCGTTTTGGCGTCCGTCGCAGTCGTCTGCGCCCGGTTCATACCAAAACTGTTCGACGCGAAATCCACCATCGTCATCCCTCCTGTGGCCCGAGTTGCGCGGGCAGGGTCTCACCCGCGCGCCAGCCGGAAGCGTCCTCGCATCCGGCCCCACGGGCGTTATCGTTGCATGAACCGGATCGGGCGGCAAATAGATGGTCCGGCCGACCAGGCAGGCGTCAGCGACCGTTGCAAAGTGCAAAGCGCGTCCGTTCATTCAGTGAACGGCGATACTTGCGCCATCAGCCAAACACCTCCGAAAGAGAGGCGTGGGCGTTGTTTCGGTCTCCTGACCGAAATAGGACAGTATGACTGTCCTATTTCTTGGGTTCTATGCCAGAAACGAATTTGGACCGCAAGGCCATGTCGCTAAAATAATAGCACTCCGAGACGAAAGATTGCCAACGAATACGGCCTTTTGAAATTTAATTACGCCAACTCGATCCAATATTTCATTTACTTTCAAAATGATCACTTTGCCGTCAGGGCCGATTGATCAGAGCGCGCGCTGGACTATCGTCCGAGTCGACCCCCGCAATGGAGCCGGGAAACCGGAAATTTCGTATGTATTTTGCCTCTGACAACTGGGCGGGCGCCCACCCCGACATCGCCCGCAGCCTCACTGAAGCTGCCGACGGCTACGCCAGGGCCTATGGCACCAGCGACCTCGACAAAAAGGTCGAGCACACCTTCAATGAGATTTTCGAGCGCGACGTGGCCGTGTTCTTTGTCGGCACCGGCACGGCCGCCAATTCACTGGCGCTGGCCAGCTACAATCGCCCCGGCGGCCAGGTGTTCTGCCATGCCGAAGCGCATGTGAACGTCGACGAGTGCAACGCGCCGGAGTTCTTCGCCACCGGCTCGAAGCTCGTGCCCATCGAAGGCCCGCGCGGCAAAATGCCGGTCGAGGCACTGTCCGCGGCAGTCGCCCGCTTCTCGCCCGACAATGTCCATGGCGGACAACCGGTCGCCGTCACCCTCACCCAGGCAACAGAGGCTGGTACGGTCTACGAACTGGACGAGATCGCCGCGATCGCCAACGTCGCCCACCAGAAAAAGCTGCCGCTCCACATGGACGGCGCCCGCTTTGCCAATGCGCTGGCGACACTCGAAACGACGCCGGCGGAGATGACCTGGAAGCGCGGCGTCGACATCCTGTCGTTCGGCGGCACCAAGAACGGCTGCTGGTGCGCCGAGGCGCTGGTGCTGTTCGACCCCGGCCGTGCGCACGAGATGCACTTCCTGCGCAAGCGCTCTGCGCAGCTGTTCTCGAAGTCGCGTTTCATCGCCGCCCAGTTCGATGCCTATTTCCGGGGCGGGCTGTGGCTGGAGCTTGCCCATCACTCCAATGCTATGGCCGCGGGTCTTGCCGCCGGCATCGCGCAGGCCAAATCGGCGCGCCTTGCCTGGCCGACCGGTTCGAACGAGGTGTTTGCCATCCTTCGCAACGCGACGCTCAGGACACTGCGCGACAAGGGAGCCGCCTTGTACGACTGGCCCGCGCCGGCCGAAATCAAGGCGACCATGGCCGAGGACGAGACGATGGTCCGGCTAGTCACATCCTTCGCCACAAAGCCCGAGGACGTCGAACGCTTCCTGTCGCTCTGCGACTGAGCGGTCAAACGCAAAACGGCACCGCAAGGCGCCGTACAGGCCTCTGTCAACCTGGCGGAACATCCCCTCCATCCGTCACCCCGGACTTGATCCGGGGTCCAGCCGCGCCGCGTCTGCGGCGCGAGAGAGTCTTTTCAAGGACTTGAGTGCACTGGATGCCGGATCAAGCCCGGCATGACGGACCAATTTGGCGCTGCCCATAAGTATGAAAGATCTGAGCGGGCTTTGGCAACAAACGCAAAACGGCGCCCCGGGGGCGCCGTTCGCATTCAATTCAGGCGGGGATCGTCAGGCGGTCTGCGCCTCGATCTGCTTGGCCTCGCGACCGACCGAGGCGATCTCGATCTTGCGCGGCTTGGCGGCCTCCGGGATCTCGCGGACGAGATCGATGTGGAGCAGGCCGTTCTTCAGCTGAGCGCCGCGGATTTCCACGTGGTCGGCGAGCTGGAAGCGGCGCTCGAAGGCGCGCTTGGCGATGCCGCGATGCAGGAACTGCGCCTGATCGCCGGCTTCATCGGCCTTTTCGCCCTTGATAGTCAGCGTGTGCTCGCGGGCCTCAATGGAGAGCTCGCTCTCATCGAAACCGGCCACGGCCATAGTGATGCGGTAGGCGTTCTCGCCGGTGCGCTCAATGTTGTAGGGCGGATAGGTCGGGCTCTGGTCCGGCTGGCCGAGGCTGTCGAGCATCGTGAAAAGACGATCGAAACCGACGGTGGAACGATAGAGGGGGGAGAAATCGAAGTGACGCATGGTTGTCCTCCTGTGAGCGACGAATTGCTGTCTCGAGCCAAAGCCTGATTTCAAAGGCAGTTGGCCGGGCTAATCTCGGATGCGCACCCCGTTTGGCGATGCGAACCCTTCGCGGACCCTTTTGGCGCCCGCAAACGAGAGATGGTAACGCCGCCTGACGACTTCAAGACCTTACCACCCCGAACCGCGCCATCTCTCCATGTCGCTCCGATGAACCCGCCATGAACGCTCTCTTCGGGCTTCGTTCAGCTGCCCTCAACCATACCGCGATGGTCGGAAGCTTGGCTTCCGGGACCGGAGCGCTACGTCCCTTCCGCTCTGGTCAAATTTGGCCGGCACGCGCTGCGGCGTTCCCGCGTCCCGCGCGGCCGGCTTTTTTCTTTGACGTCCTTGGGAGGAGCACCTAGGCTTGCTATTCCCAACGCATGCTGAGCCGGCCGGATATGGACGACATCCTCTACGCAACACCCGACAATCCGGTGCCCGGCAACCATATCGCCGGCTACTTCGAGGGCAACGGCGGGGTGAAAATCCGCTATGCCGTCTTCCGTTCGGCGATGCCGGTGGCGAAGGGCACCGTGGTGCTGCTGCAGGGACGCAACGAATCGATCGAGAAATATTTCGAGACGATCGCCGACCTGACGGCGCACGGACTGTGGGTCGCCACCTTTGACTGGCGCGGACAGGGCGGGTCTGGCCGCATGCTGAGCGATCCCCGGCGCGGTCACGTGACACGGTTCTCCGACTACGAGGCGGACCTGAAGCAATTCCTGGAACAGGTGGTGCTGCCCGACACGCGGCTTCCCTTCTTTCTCGTCGCCCACTCGATGGGGGCGCTGGTGGCGCTGTCGCAGGCACCGGAGCTCGAGAGCCGTATCGACCGCATGGTGCTCGCAGCACCGTTCCTGGCGCTTTCTGGCCAGGCGTTGAGCCAACGCTCAATTTCCGTCATCGCCAACACCGCGAGCTTCTTCCAACTCGGCGGCCGCACCTTTCGCAAGGATGGGACGCGCCCCTCGTTCGAGGGAAACGTTCTGACCAGTGACCGGCGCCGGTTCGCGCGCAACCAGGCGATCTGTGACGCCCAGCCGCAGTTGGCGATCGGCTCGCCGACGGCGCGGTGGCTGAAGGAAATGCTCGCCGCGATCACCCGCGTCTCGCGCCAGGAGCACCTGACGCGCATCCGAATTCCGACGCTCGTGCTCTGCCCGACGCTGGACCCGATCGTCCCCCGTACCGTGCTCAATGGCCTGGCGCGAAAGTTCCGGGCCGGTCGGTTGATCGAGATCGATGGCGCCCGTCACGAACTCTTCCACGAGGCCGATCGCTACCGAGCCCAGGCGATGGCGGCGATAGACGCGTTCATTCCGGGCAGCCAGGCCGAGCGCACCGCGCTGGGAGCCTGACCCCCAAGACCGGAAAGCCGAGAGCGCACAGCCTCCCCCGGCTGAGGGGGCGGCCTCACGCCGTCAGGCCGGTTAACCCTGCAGGATCGCGATCGCCTGTTCGTAGACAGCGCGGCTACCCGCGGCGATGATGCTTCCGCCCATCTCGGCCGGACCGCCGTCCCAGGCGGTGATGATGCCGCCAGCCTGCTCGATGACGGGAATGAGCCCGCCGACGTCATAGGGCTTCAGGCCGGATTCGATCACGAGATCGACGTGACCGGCAGCCAGCAACGCGTAGGCGTAGCAATCGACGCCGTAACGGAACAGCTGCACCTTGTCCTGCACGGCCTCGTAGCGCGCCCGCCCTTCTCCGACGAACATGTGTGGCGAGGTGGTGAAGAGGGTCGCGTCGGCGAGAGTTTCACAGGCTCGGGTGGCAAGCACCCGGGAGCCCTCCGGCCCCTTGTAGTTCGACTGCCTGCCATCGGCGAAGTAGCGCTCGCCGGTAAAGGGCTGGTCGATCAGACCCATCACCGCCTCGCCCTTGTGATAGAGGCCGATCAGCGTACCCCAGACCGGGACGCCGGAAATGAAGGCGCGGGTGCCATCGATCGGATCGATGACCCAGACATACTCCCGATCGAGGCCGACCGAGCCATGCTCCTCGCCAAGGATCCCATGCTCGGGAAAACGCTCCGTGATCAATGCACGAATCGCGGCCTCGGCCGCGCGGTCGCCTTCGGTCACGGGATCGAACCCCTTCGTCTCCTTGTTCACGACGTCAGCGCCGACGCGAAAGCGCGGCAGCGTTTCTGCCTTGGCGGCGTCGGCAAGCTGATCGAAAAAGGCGCGGTCGAGAAGCATGGCGATCTCACAAATCAGGGAAGGTGTGGTGTCAATAAAGCAATGCGCAGGAAAACGGAACCGCATTAGACCGCCTGCGACTTTCGGCAGCCGCCGCCCGATGGATCGATCGAAAATTGCCTATGCGCAATTTTTCGCACGCTCGCTTGACAATTGTGCAGTGCAATATTACCGTTTCCTCACAGTCATTTCTGACTGCGAAGACCCTTCCCGGGTGTTTCCTCCCTAGACTTGCCGCGCGCTAAGCGCGGTTTTTTTTGATGTCTTGACGTCAGGGCAGCAGCCACGTCATTCGGCAGCCAGCGCGGTGTCGGATGCGTACTTCTCGACATAGCTTGCATATTCCGAAAGCGCCCATGAGATCCCGGCCTGCACGGTCTCGAAATCCGGCTTCTTGGCCAGTGTGGTCTCGTCCACGTAGAGCGCGCGGTTCACCTCGATCTGCAAGGCATGCAGCCCTTTTGCGGGCCGCCCGTAGTGCTCGGTGATGAAGCCGCCGGCATAGGGTTTGTTGCGCGCCACGACGAAGCCCATGTCCTCGAACAACCGCACCAGCGTGCGCGAAAGGTCGCCGGCCGCGCTCGTGCCGTAGCGATCGCCGATGATGAAGTCCGGCCGCACCCCGCCGGCAACACGAATATTGCCGGGCATGGAGTGGCAATCGATCAGGACGGAGAAGCCGAACTGCAGGTGGGTCTGCACGATCAGGCTGCGCAGGCGGGCATGATAGGGTTTGTAGATATTCTCGATTCGCGCCAGCGCCTCACCGACCGGCAAGCGCCGCTGGTAGATCTCCATGTTCTCGGCAACGACCCGCGGAATGGTCCCGAGGCCACCGGCGACCCGCATCGAGCTCACGTTTGCATAGGGTGGAAGCGATCCGTCGAACATGCGCGGGTCGAGTTCGTAGGGCTCACGGTTGACGTCGAGGAACGCTCGCGGAAAGTGCGCGAGCAACATCGGCGCGCCCAGGCCGGGCGCCGCTTGGAAAAGCTCGTCGACATAGTGATCTTCGGACCGGCGCAGCGAATGGGCATCGAGCCGTGAACCAAGGACGAATCCCTGTGGATAGGCGCGACCGCTGTGCGGGGAGTTGAACACCAGCGGAATGGTCTGCGAAGCCGGCTCCAGAACCTCAAAGAGGCCGTTTTCGCTGTATTCCGGAGCCATTGCGGTCCTTTACCATGTGACAAAATCGCGAGTTCTTGTATGTTGCCAGCGGCGGGCTCACGTGTCCATAGTCGTCACAACGACCAGCGAGTCGGCAGATGCCTCCATTCACGGGATGTTTACCGAAATCGTTTTTCGTATCAGAACCGCCGCACAGGCAAGACAACCAGCAGTAACGGCTTCCGAGTACCATGAGTTTCAAGATCCTTCTCGCCGAAGATGACAACGATATGCGCCGCTTCCTCGTGAAGGCGCTGGAGAAGGCGGGCTATAAGGTCATGTCCTACGACAACGGCGCGAGCGCCTACGATCGGCTGCGCGAGGAGCCGTTCTCGCTGCTTTTGACCGACATCGTCATGCCGGAAATGGATGGGATCGAGCTTGCGCGCCGCGCCACCGAACTCGACCCGGACCTGAAGGTCATGTTCATCACCGGCTTTGCCGCCGTTGCGCTCAATCCGGATTCCAAGGCCCCCAAGGACGCCAAGGTCCTGTCCAAGCCGTTTCACCTCCGCGACCTCGTCGACGAGGTCAACAAGATGCTCGCCGCCTGAGCGCAGCGCCAAGCACCAGCGATACTACCGCCACGGTCACCCGTCCTGCGCGTTCTGACGCGCAGTCGACCCCTTCCGTTCTGTCGTCGTTCGACCGGCGTTTCCCGGGCGGCACCTCAAGCAATGCGCTGGAGCCGAAAGGCCAACGCCGCAATAACGCGCTTCAACCGCGCGTGAGCAGCAGTACGACGTAGGCGACAACGGTCGTCAGCAGTCCGCGGAACGCGAAACGAACCATCCGGTACTTGTTGATCGCAAGCTGCGCCATCGCGTCCGCATTTTCCATATACTGCCTGAATAGATAGGTCATATCGCCCGTTTCGTTTGCATCGACGAGGCGATCGCGCTGGGCTGACCACGACCCCCAGAACAGGGACGTGCCGCTGCTCACCCGTCGCGGCAGAACGACGAGAATGGCACAGATGATGGTAAAAACGATCGAAACCGCGAGAAAAGCCGACAATAGACCAAACAGTGGGTTGGCGCCCGTGTAGCGGCTTGCGTTGAATACTCCCTGCCCCTCCGCCGACCACATGAGAAAGGCAAGCATGAAGGTAAAAATGTAGGCTGCCTTCTGATCCGCTGACTTTACCTGGTCGTAGAATACGTCGTTTACCTTCTTCACATGATTGAAATGCTCAAAAGAAATATTCTGTTCTCCAGAAGCTTTCTCGATGATCGCTTTATCCAAGGTAGCTCCAGCGTCCGTCATGAAATGACCACCCCTCCATTGTGTTTCCGTGTTAATACAGCCGCTGCCAAAAGCAACAGCGTTTTCCGGACCTGCTTGACATTTGCGCGATGGCTGTCAGTTCTTGCGCCGATGGGGATGCAATCCGGTCTGAAGACAATCGCGACACTGCCGCTCGTTGCCGCCTGGGGTTTGACGGCCGCCCATGGCGAGCCGATCCCGCGCGCGGGGCCCGCCGCCGGGTCCGTCATCGCCCGCAAGTCCGGCGAGGAAGTCCGCTTCCATGACGTTTCCAGCTGGCACGGTGTCGACCTCAACCAGGATCTGCTGTCCGGCGATGCGTTGCGCACCAATGCCATCGGCCAGCTTGCCGTGCTTTTCGCCGACAACACCCAGGTGCGCCTCGGTCGCAACTCATCGATGCTGGTCCGGCAGATGGGCGCTTCCGGCGATACCGTGCTGGATCTTCAAGCCGGCACCCTTTGGGCCCGCGCCCAGCGCGGCGGCCAGGCCCTCAAGGTGGAGACGCCGGCGGCTGCGGCCGCGATCCGCGGCACGGACTGGTCACTGACCGTCGACGGCGACAAGACCTCGCTGGTCGTGCTCGAGGGCAGCGTCGAACTGGTGAACGAGCATGGCAGCGTGCAGGTTGGCCAGGGAGAGGCGGCCGTTGCCCGCATCGGCCAGGCACCGCAGAAGGTTGTCGTCGTCAGTTCCGACGATCGCGAGCAGATGCTGTTCTATCTGTCCCTGCGCGACGCCTTCACCTTCATGCCCGCTTCGCCGCTGAAGGTTCCGCAGATGCGTCAGGCGATCGACCGCATCGATGCGAAACCCGAGGCGGAGCGCAGCGCCGAGGACTGGCTGACGCTGGCCGAAACCCAGCTCTCATTGGAAGGCCGGCAGAAGGCGATCGCTTCGCTCAACCACGCACGTGCAACGAAGCTCTCGGCCGCCCAGCGCGCGCGGGTCGATTTCCTTGATGCGCTCGTCGCCGGAGCGGAACTCCGCTTTGATGACGCGGCCCGCCTCTTCGCCCGCGCGCGGCCCGGACTGGATGCGAAACGCGGTAGCGTTGCCGACTATGGCGGCTTTTTCGCCCGCGCGCTGGTTAACCCTGATCGACTGGAGAAAGCTCCGCGGCGGGTGACCGGCCCATATGGCGCCTTCACCAAGGCCTATGCCGCCGGTTTCATGGAGAATATCCGCGCGGCGCTGGACATCATCAAGGAGGCGGAACGGAACTACCCCGACGACCCGACACTCCCGGCCTACCGGGCATTCTTCGCTCTGCTCCTGAACGATCGCGAGCAAATGAAGGAGGCGATGGACCGGTCCCTGTCGCTTGATCCGACGCATCCGGTCGCGCTCCAGGCCCGCGCCCGCTACCGCGCCGATATCGAGGGTAACATCGACGCCGCCATCGAAGATATCGACGCCGCCCTGAAGATCGCCCCCGGCTCGACGAACCTCTGGAACGATCTGGGACTGGTCCAGTCGGCACGGGGCGACATGCAGTCAGCCGAGGCGGCGTTGTTGCGGGCAATCGAGCTGGACCCCGAAGACGTCGCCGCCCACACCAACCTTGCCATTCTCTACCTCGACCAGGACCGCGTGCGCGAAGCCAAGCGCGAGATCGACCGGGTGATGGAACTCGACCCCGGCTTCGACCTCGCCCTGATCGCGCGCGGCCGCTACCACCTGCAGACCGGTGACCTGGAGAAAGCGACCGAGGACCTCCTCAAGGGCACCGTCGCCAATCCCGCCTACTCGCAAGGCCAACTCCTGCTTGCCGTCGCCCATCAGGAGCAGCGCAATCGCGACGCCGCCCGGCAGGCGTTGGACAATGCCGATCGTCTGGACCCGAACGATCCGGTCATCCCATCGTTCAGGGCAAGCGTCGCAATCGACGAATACGATTCCGACGGCGCCATTGCCGCCGCGCAGGAGTATCTGCGTCGGCTGCGCGCCAGTGGCGGCGAGCACGCGGCCATCAGCTTCAACCATGACGCCGGTTCGACCCTCAACAACGCGTTTCGCCTGCAGGGCCTGAACGCCTGGGGCCAGTTCTACGGTGACATCACCTTCGACCCGTTCACCGGGACGTCCTATATCGACCAGACGTTGCACGGCAGCGTCAACCCGTTCCTGAACGCCCACCTGTACGGCAGCGACGGAATCGAGCCGACCCAGAACAAAGCGACCTTCTCGTCCTTTATGCAGGGCCTTCTGTACGATCCCCACATGCTGGCCGGTCCCTCCGCCCGGCCGTACTACATCCGCTATCCCTTCGCCGAAGTGGAGCTTGGCTACGGCTTTTCGAGCTTTAACGGCGACTCCCGTCCCATCTACGAAGGCAGTTGGCAGAGTTTCAGCAACCTGCCATTCCCGGTCAGCACGCTGGCCAGCCTCCAATGGGTCAATACGCCGTTTTCCGGCAGCAGCACCATTCCGCCAAGCGACTATGAGGGCGAGACGAAACTGGTCAGCGGCGTCGGCTATGCCACCGCAACTCCGACGCCGGACGACCGCTTCGTGGCCTATGGTCAGCATTTCGACAGCCGGTTCGATCTCAGCACGTTCTATCCCGCCTTCACGATCGACCGCGACGAAAGACTGAAGACGACCGCGGCAGGGATCGGCTGGAGCCACACGTTCAGTTTCGAGAACGTGCTGAACGCCGCCTTCTTTTACGGCGACACCGAAAGCCGCGAAGATTTCACTTTGACGGGCCTGGCACCAATCGGCACGATCGACTCACGCCAGACAAGTTATGTTGGCGCCCTGAACCACACAGTCGCCGCCGGGGACCTGACCTGGCGATACGGTGTCGAGGGAGGCATCGTCGATCTGGGCTATGGCGGAACGCTCATTTCGGAGCCGATCGATACCAGGGTCGACTATGGACGCCTTTACGTGGACGTCCTCCACGAGATCAACCCTGCGCTGAAGGCAGAGTACGGCCTGTTTGGCACGTATGCCGACAGCGATATCATCGAAACACGCCGGGTCGATCCGCGCGCCGGCATTGCATTTGCTCCGACGGACGGACAATGGCTGCGCGCCGCCTACATTGGCCAGAGCTACGACTTCGACGTCAACACGCTATCCCCGGTCAGCACCGTCGGCCTTCAGCCGAACCAGGCAGGACTTGCCATCGACGGAAACGTCGACACGATAGCGGCTCGCTGGGATTCCGAATGGAGCGACTGGCTCTTCACAGGCGTCGAATTCCAGCATCAGGACCTCGAAGATTTCAGTATCGGACATCCTGCAATCTGGGATTCGCTTTTCCTGCCGGACATCATCGGTCTGACGTACGGGCGCCTCGACCGAGCAAGCGTGACTTCGAACGTCCATATCGGTCACGGCTTTGGTCTCTCCGGGACCCTCGCCTACATCAATTCGGAAAACCAGGATCCCGACAGCTTGGACGAGGGCAGGTCCTTGCCCTTCGTGCCGGAATGGGCGGGACAGGTTGCCCTTACCTGGGTCAGCGAAGCCAACGTCAAGGCGACGGTAGCGGCCAACTATATCGGCAAGCGCACGGGCAATGAGACGATCTTCCTGGGCGACGGCGGCACGCCAGGCGACCCGACCGACGACTTCCTCCTCCCCCAGGAGTTGGACGCCTACTGGACGCTCGACGCCGCGGTGACCTGGGAGCCGCTCGACAAGCGCTTTGAGCTCAGCCTGGCGGCGTTCAACCTGCTCGACGAGGATTTTGAGGTGGCGACCGGCATTCCCGGATGGGGCCGCAGCTTCAAGGGTGCGGTTAAAGTTCGGTTCTGATGGAAAGCACGTCCCACCCACCTCCAGCCAGAAGCGTCACCGGTACGCCGAAGATCAGTCGCAGACTTCGGCTGGTGCTGTTGACCGTTGCCACCATTCTCATCGTTTCTGCGCTCACGCGCCTGCCGGGCTGGTCGCTGCAGGAGCTTCGCAGCTTCGACTACCTGTCGACGCTGGACGACCCCGCCCCGCCCGCGGACAGCCCGATCGTGGTCGCGATCGACGAGCCCTCGCTTGCTGAACTGAACGTGCAGTGGCCCTGGCCGCGCGACATTCACGCGCGCCTGATCACCGCGCTGCGTGCCGCCGGCGCAAAGGCGATCGCGCTCGACATCATCTTCGCCGAACCATCGGCGCCCGAACGCGACGCGGCACTCGCGGCGGCCCTTGGTCCCGATGTGGTGCTTGCCGGCGACGAGAGCGTGATTGTCACCCCACAGGCCGAGCAACTCGTCCGGACGACGCCGTTGCCGCTTTTCAGCGAGGCCGGCGCCGTCACCGGCATGGCCTCGATCACGCTCGGCGGTGACGGCATCTTCCGCGATCTGCCACGCTACGACGATGCGCTCTCCCGCCAGCTTGCCCGCGTCGCCGGCCAGCCGCACGAACTGCCACCGGGCGACTGGATGATCCAATCCTATGGCGCGGCCCGCAGCTATCCGACCGTTTCCTATTACCAGGCCCTCGATCCGGAAAATTTCCTGCCGAAGGACTTCTTCCGCGATCGGGTAGTGATCGTCGGCCTCAGCCTGCAGAATGCGCCGGAAATCGACCATGGCGGCGCCGACGCGTTTGCGACCCCCTATACCGTGCACACCGGCCGCCTCGTGGCCGGCGTCGAAATCCAGGCGACGCTCTTCGACAACATCACCAAGGGCAGCGCGATCCGGCGGGCGGAATCGCCACTGGTGCTGATCGGGATCACGCTCTCGGCGATTCTTGCGGCCTTCACCGTCTGGCGCTCGACCCGCTGGCAGACCGCCGCGGTCGCACTCGCCGTGACGCTTGCGCTTGCCACGATCAGCTTCCTGCTGATCCGCCACGCGTACCTCTTCGTCTCGCCGCTCGGGCCGGCGCTCGCCTTTGTCTCGGTCGCGGTCGGCCAGGCGGCGTTCGACTACGCCGACGAGCGGCGCAACCGAAAGCAGATCACACGCGCCTTTTCCCAGTACCTGTCGCCCGCGCTCGTCGAGCGGCTCGCCCGCGACCCGTCGCAACTGCGCCTCGGCGGCGAACGGCGCACGCTTTCCATCCTCTTCTGCGACGTGCGCGGCTTCACCACCATCGCCGAGACGATGAAGGACGACCCGGAGCAGCTGACCAACTTGATCAATCGCCTGCTGACGCCGCTCTCGGAGATCGTGCTTGGCCACGGCGGGACAATCGACAAATACATCGGCGACTGCCTGATGGCCTTCTGGAACGCACCTCTGGACGATGACGATCACGCCAATCATGCCGTCGCGGCGGCGATCGACATGCTGGCCCGGATGGAGACGCTGAATGTCGAGCTGAAGCGCGAGGCAGCCGAACGCGGCTCGGCCTACCATGAACTTCGGATCGGCATCGGTATCAACACCGGCGATTGCGTCGTCGGAAACATGGGCTCCTCCCAACGGTTTGACTATTCGGTGCTGGGTGATTCCGTGAACCTCGCCTCCCGCCTCGAAGGCGCATCGAAGAACTACGGGGTGCCGCTGCTGATCGGCGAAGGCACTGCCCTTCTGGCGGACCGGTTCGTCAGCCTCGAGCTGGATCGCATCACCGTGAAGGGACGTACGGTCGCCTCCCCGGTCTTCACCGCTCGGGCCGATATTCCGGACGGGATGGCCGCCAAGCACAACCGGTTCATCACCGCCCGCTATGACGGCACGTTGCAGGCCGAAGACCAGCTTTTCGATGAACTGGCCGCGGCGCTGCCGGGTCTGTCGCGCTACTATGAGGGGGTGCGTGCCAAGCTGGTCGACAACGGCATCTGAGAAGGCAAAAACCTTCCTCGTGACCGGCGATGAAAAGCGATGGCTCGCCCGTATTATCCCTGGAACAGGCCGCCATTCCGATCGTCTTGAACAGTATCCGCATGAACACGACCACCGGTTGACATGCCGGGCCGATGTCTCAAAAGTGCTTTGTGTCTGGCGGCGATTGGAGGACTTGGGTCTATGCGTGCGTTCATCGGTTTTTCCGCAATCTTCCTCGCCATCGCAGCAAGCGCATTTCCGGGACAGGCTGCCGAGACAAAGCGCTCGGTCGTCACCACGGAGAATGGCGACTATTTCGGCTTCGATCTGCGCACCGTCCAGAACGTCACGCTCGACCAATGCAAAACCAGTTGCATCGACGACATGTCCTGCCGCGCCTTCACCTATAATCCGAAGGTGAAGTGGTGCTTCCTCAAGTCCGACTTCAGCCAGCTGAACGGTTTCCCCGGCACGGTCGCCGGCAAGATAGTGCTCACCGACGGCGAGCCCGATGTCGGCGCCGCCCCTTCGCTCGATTTCATTCCCGAGGGGATGGTGGCCGAAGCGCGGGCGCTGAAGACCAACCTCGCACTGCTCGGCACGCAGGAAGGCCAAGGGGCCGAAAGCCTCGCTTCGCTCGGTCGCATCGAAATATCGTCCGGACGCGTCTCCGAAGCCCTTGACGCCTACAAGGGGGCGTTGTCGCTCGCGCCCGACGACCGTCATCTGTGGATCGAGATGGCGCAGGCCGCAGCGCTGGCAACGGACAATTCCTATCTCACCGGTCAGGGGCCGCTTGCCGCCCTGAATGCCTACTGGCTGACGCGCACCACGTCGGCACGGGCGCAGGCGCTGGCCGTGCTCGCCGAAACGCTGGACAAAGCCGCCAACTATCGCGCCGGAATAGACGCCTACAAGGCGAGCCTTGCGCTTGTCGACGACCCGGCTGTGCGCGCCGCCTATCTCGATTTGAAAGCGCGTCAGGGTTTTCGCGTCGTCCAGCATACGATCGACAACGACAGCGTCAGCCCGCGCGCCTGCGTCCAGTTCTCCGAGCCGCTGGTGAAGTTCGGCGCGGACTATGCGAGCTTTGTGACGCTGGACGGCAAGGCGCCGAAGGGCGTCGAGGCGAAGGACAACCAGATCTGCGTGGAGGGGCTGAACCACGGCCAGCGCTACAAGCTTGCCTTCCGTCAGGGCCTGCCGTCTTCGGTCGACGAAAATCTCGAATCGCCGGTCGAGCTCGACATCTACGTGCAGGACCGCAGCCCCAGCGTGCGCTTTACCGGCGACAGCTTCGTCCTGCCGAGCACCGCGCGACGCGGCATTCCGCTGGTCTCGGTCAACACCGACAGCGCCGACCTAAAGCTCTACCGCGTCGGGGACCGCAACATAACCTCGCTGCTCGCCGGCTCGCAGTTTCTGGCCCAACTCGACGGCTACGGCGCCGGCCGCATCGAGAGCGAACTCGGCGAACTCGTCTGGCAGGGCCAGATCGACATGCAGCGCGATCTCAACAAGGACGTCGTGACCTCGTTTCCGGTCGACGAGGCGCTGCCGCAGCGCCAGCCCGGCATCTACGTGCTGACGGCCACGGCCTCGAACGGACCGAAGCGCGACTGGGATGCCAAGGCCACCCAGTGGTTCCTTGTCTCCGACATCGGGCTTTCGACCTTCGCCGGCACGGACGGCCTGCATGTCTTTGCGCGGGCGCTGAGCAGCGCCAAGCCCATGGCCGGTGTCGAGCTGCAGTTACTCGCCAAGAACAACGAAATCCTCGGCACGGCGATGACCGATGCCGATGGACGCGCCACCTTCACCGCCGGGCTGATCCGCGGCACGGCCGCCATGATGCCGGCCGTGCTGACGGCGCGGAACGGCACGTCGGACTACGTCTTCCTCGACATGACCCGCGCCGGCTTCGATCTGTCCGACCGCGGCGTCACCGGACGCCCGGCCCCCGGCGCGATCGATATCTTCGCCTGGACCGAGCGCGGCATCTACCGCGCCGGCGAGACGGTTCACGCCGCAGCCCTTGCCCGCGACATCGAGGCAAGGGCGATCGAGAAGCTGCCGCTGACCTTCGTCTTCACCCGCCCCGACGGCGTCGAGGACCGTCGCATCATCAGCAACGACAGCAAGCTTGGCGGCTACGTCGTAGACTATGCGATCCAGCCGAATGCGATGCGCGGCAGCTGGACGATGCAGATCTACACCGATCCGAAGGCGCCCTCGATCGCTGAAAAGACCTTCCTTGTCGACGACTTCGTGCCGGATCGCACCGAGTTCGACCTGACCAGCGCGGCGAAGGAGATCGAGAGCGGCACGCCGGTCACGATCGATGTCGATGGCCGTTATCTCTACGGCGCTCCTGCCGCCGGCCTCGACATCGAAGGCGATGTCGCGCTCAAGCCGGCGCGCGAAAGCGAACACTTCAAGGGCTACCTCTTCGGCCTCGCCGACGAGGAGGCGATGGAGGAAAACCGCGTGCCGATCGAGGGCCTTCAACCGCTCGACGAAGATGGCAAGGCAACCTTCGATGTGGATGTCAGCGAACGCCCCGCCACGACCCAGTTGCTGAACGCCGCCGTCACGGTTCGCATGAGCGAGGCCGGCGGCCGTGCCGTCGAGCGTTCGCTGACACTGCCCGTCCGGTCCGAGGGGCCGATGATCGGCATCCGCCCGGCGGCCGCGGGCGACGTGCCGGAGAACTCCGTCGCCCGCTTCCATGTTATCGTCGCAACTCCGGACGGAACGAAGCAGGCGATGCACGGCCTGCCATGGAAACTGCTCAGCGTCCAGCGCGACTACCAATGGTACCGTGACGGCAGCTCCTGGCGCTACGAGCCGATCCTTTCGACGAAGCAGGTCCAGGCCGGCGTGATCGACGTCACCGTCGACGGCGCCGACATTGCCGTTCCCGTCACCTGGGGCCGGTACCGGCTCGAAGTGGAGACCGCGTCCGCCGATGGGCCGGCGACGAGCATCGAATTCGACGCCGGCTGGTATGTCGAGGCGACCTCGACGGAGACGCCGGATGCGCTGGAAATCGCTCTCGACAAGGAGAGCTATGCGATCGGCGACACGGCGAAGCTGAAGGTCTCCTCGCGCTATGCCGGCGAGCTTCTCGTCACCAACGGCACGGAGAGCCTAATCTCCGCCAGCACCGCCTCGCTCAGTGAGACCGGTGGCGAGGTCGAGATTCCCGTCACCGCCGACTGGGGTGCGGGTGCCTACGTCACCGCCACGCTCTACCGTCCCGGCGACGCCCAGGAGAGCCGCATGCCGATGCGCGCTATCGGCGTCAAATGGCTGAAGGTGGACCCGGCCGGGCGCAAGCTCGCCGTGACCCTTGACGCGCCGGAAAAGACGCTGCCGCGCCAACCGCTCGATATCGCGGTCTCGGTCGCAGGCGCCGGCGCGAACGAGGACGCTTACGTGACGGTCGCAGCCGTCGACGTCGGCATCCTCAATCTCACCCGCTACGAGGCACCCGATCCGGACGGCTGGTATTTCGGCCAGCGCCGGTTGGGTCTTGAAATCCGCGACCTTTACGGCCGGCTGATCGACGGCTCGCTCGGCGCGACAGGACGCCTTCGCACCGGCGGCGACGGCGGCCAGATGGCGCTGGAGGGCAGCCCGCCGACGCAGAAGCTCGTCGCCTTCTTCACCGGCCCCGTGAAACTCGACGCGGAGGGCAAGGCGAATGTCTCGTTCGATATTCCGCAGTTCAACGGCACCGCCCGCGTCATGGCCGTCGCCTGGTCGAAGGACGGCATCGGGCACGGCACGGCTGACGTCATCATCCGCGATCCGGTGGTCGTCACCGCCAGCCTGCCGAAATTTTTGGCGCCCGGGGACCGGGCCAACTTGCGCCTAGACATCGCCAATACGGATGCACCCGCCGGTGACTACCAACTCGGCGTTACCCACAACAAGGCGGTGATGGTCGAGCAGGCCGGGGCTGCGCAAACCGTCCGTCTCGAAGCGGGAGGCAAGGCCGACCTGACGCTGCCGCTGATCGGCGGCGAGGTCGGCGACGGCGTCGTGACCGTCGCGCTGTCGGACGGCGCGGGCCATTCCTGGGAGCAGTCGCTCGATATCCCCGTGCGGCCTTCGACCCTGCCGATCACCACCCGGCGTGTGCTGGAGCTTGCCGTCGGCGGCAGCCTGACGATCGACGATCAGCTGCTTGCCGACAGCATCCTCGGCAGCGCCTCGGTGGCGCTCAACGTCTCGCGCTCCAGTGCCTTCGACATCCCCGCTATGCTGATGACGCTCGATCGCTACCCCTATGGCTGCGCCGAGCAGATCACCAGCCGCGCCCTGCCGCTGCTCTATCTTAGCGAACTCTCGAAGGACACTGGCCTTCCCGACGACGACGAGACGAAGAAGCGGGTGCAGGAAGCGATCTATCGGGTGCTCTCCAACCAGTCCTCCTCCGGTAGCTTCGGCCTGTGGGGACCGGGCTATGGCGACCTCTGGCTCGATGCCTACATAAGCGATTTCCTGACCCGAGCCCGCGAGCAGAAGTTCGAGGTTCCGGAACAGGCGATGGTGCAGGCGCTGGACAATCTCCAGAACGCACTCTCCTACGACAACAACGTGCAGGAGCGCGGCAACGAGATCGCCTATGCGCTCTATGTGTTGGCGCGCAACCGCAAGGCCGCGATCAGCGACCTGCGCTACTATGCCGACACGCGCCTGTCCGAGTTCCCGACGCCGCTCGCCAAGGCGCATATCGCCGCGGCCCTCGGGCTTTACGGCGATGCGCAACGCTCCGGGCAGATCTTCCGGGAATCCCTGCGCATGTCGAGCGACGTCACCAATGTCAGTCTGGCGCGATCCGACTACGGCTCGGCGCTGCGCGACGGCGCGGCGGTGCTGGCGCTCGCGGCCGAAAGCAACCCGGTCCCGGCGATCATTCCGGAAATGGCGAAGATCGTCGCCGGCGAATGGCAGCGCAAGGCCTATACCAGCACCCAGGAGCAGACCTGGATGCTGCTCGCCGCCCGCGCGATCCTGAACGAGGACAAATCGCTTCGCCTCGAGGTCAACGGCGCCGAGCATGACGGCCGCTATGCCGCCCGCATGAGCGGCGAGGACCTGCTGCACAAGCCCGTCACCCTCGTCAACCGCGGCAGCGAACCCGTCTCGACCGTGCTGACGACGGTCGCGGCGCCTGTCCAGCCGCTGCCGGCCGGCGGCGACGGCTACGCCATCGAACGCAGCTACTACACGCTCGACGGCGAACCGGCGACGATCTCCGAGGCCCGCCAGAACGAGCGCTATGTCGTCGTGCTCAAGGTGACGGAAAACAATCCCTGGCACTCGCGCGTGCTGATCACCGACCTCTTGCCGGCCGGGCTGGAGATCGACAATCCGAGCCTCGTCAGCAGCGCCGAGCTGTCCAACTTCGATTGGATCGGCGAGGTCGAGGCGGCGCACACCGAGTTCCGCAGCGACCGTTTCATCGCCGCCTTCGACCGCCAGGGCGGCAGCGGTGACGGCATCACGCTCGCCTATGTCGTGCGCGCGGTGACGCCCGGCACCTACGACCACCCGGCGGCAACGGTCGAGGACATGTACCGGCCGCAGTTCTCGGCCCGCACGGCGACGGGGCGGATGCAGGTGCTGGCCGAGTAGGAGGAAACGCGTGTCCCGGCTGCGCAACGGCCTGATTGCCATGTTGGGCGGTGCAGTCCTCTGCACTGCGCTCCTGCACGGGCTCGAGCGCGCCGACGAAGCCTATCCGCCGCCGATCGAAAAGGCGAAGGAGGTGTCGCGCGAGGTCGTCGATACGGACGGACGGCTCTTGCGCGCCTTTGCGACCTCCGAGGGCCTCTGGCGGCTGCAGACGAAGGCAGCGGATGTCGATCCGCAGTTCGTCCGCATGCTGCTCGCCTATGAGGACCAGCGCTTCTACGAGCACAGGGGCGTCGATCCGCTGGCACTGCTGCGCGCCGCCGCCCAGTTCCTTGGCAACGGCCGGATCGTCTCCGGCGCCTCGACGCTGTCGATGCAGGTCGCCCGGCTGATCGAGCCGCGCGAAAACCGTTCGGTGCTCGCGAAGATGAGGCAGATCGCCCGCGCGATCCAGATCGAGCGGCGGCTGTCGAAGGCGGAAATCCTCGACCTTTACCTGACCCACGCCCCCTATGGCGGCAATCTCGAAGGCGTGCGGGCGGCGAGCCTTTCCTATTTCGGCAAGGAGCCAAGGCGACTGTCGGTCGCCGAATCAGCTCTTCTCGTCGCCCTGCCGCAACTGCCCGAGCGCCGCCGCCCGGATCGTTTTCCGAAAGAAGCCGAGGCGGCACGCGCGCGTGTGCTGACCCGCATGGCCGTCTCGACCGTCATTGGCGAAGGCGAGGCGGAACGCGCCTCGGCTGAGACGGTCCCCGTGCGCCGGCTGCAGCTTCCGGCGCTGGCGCCGCATCTCTCCGAACTCGCCCTGCGCAAAAGCACCGGGCGTCAGCGCCACGAGACGACGATTCGCCGTGACATCCAGCAGGCGCTGGAGACGGTCGCCCGCGACGCCGCCGCGCGGCTCGGCCCGAAACTCTCCGTCGCGATGGTGATGGCGGATGCGAGGACCGGCGCGATCGTCGGCGAGGTCGGCTCGGCCGACTATTTCGACGCTTCCCGATCCGGCTGGATCGACATGACGCGCCAGATCCGCTCGCCCGGCTCGGCGCTGAAACCCTTCATTTACGGGCTCGCCTTCGAGGAAGGCCTCGTCGCCCAGGAAACAATCGTCGAGGACCGTCCGGCCGATTTCTTCGGCTACCGGCCGCGCAATTTCGACATGAGCTACCAGGGCGACGTCAGCGTGCGCCAGGCGCTGCAGCTGTCCCTGAACGTTCCGGCCGTACGACTGCTCGACGCCGTCGGTCCGACGCGGCTGACGGTGCGGCTGCGTCGCGCCGATGTCCGGCTCGCGCTGCCCGCCGGCGAGGCGCCGGGCCTGGCGATCGGCCTGGGCGGCGCCGGCATCAAGCTGCGCGACCTCGTCCAGCTCTATGCCGCGCTTGCCAATGAGGGCAAAGTCGTGCGGCTCGGCGACGGCGTCGACCGCTCGCCGGAAGTGGTTATCGGCGATCCATTGCTCGACCCCGCCGCCGTCTGGAGCGTCACCGACACGCTGTCCGCCGTGCTCCCGCCGCGCGGCAGCCGCCGCCTCGGCATCGCCTACAAGACCGGCACCAGCTACGGCTACCGCGACGCCTGGTCGGTCGGCTATGACGGCCGCCACGTGCTCGGCGTCTGGGTCGGCCGCGCCGACAACGCCGCCGTCCCTGGCCTGACCGGCTACGAGGCCGCCGCGCCGATCCTGTTCGAGGCATTCTCCAAATCCGGCGTCGCGATCACGCCGCTTCCGAAGGCGCCGGCCGGCGCAGTCAGGATCGCCCAGTCCGAACTGCCGGTCGGCCTGCGCCGCTTTTCCCGCACCGACAGCGGCCTCGTCTCGGCCACCGCGCGCGAACCGGCGCCGCAGATCGTCTATCCGCCGGAAGGCGCGCATGTGGAGCTGGGCGCCAGATCCGGCAGCGCGATCGCGCCGCTGGCGCTGAAATTGCAGGGCGGCCGGGCCCCGTTCCGCTGGCTCGCCAACGGCAAGATGCTGCCCGAGTCCTCCCGTCGGCGCACAACTCAATGGATTCCCGACGGCGCAGGCTATTCGACGCTGACGGTGATCGACGCGGTGGGCCGGGCGGCAAGCGTGCGGGTGTTCGTGGAGTAGCTAGCCGGCCGAATTGGAGTGGGTGAGCGCCGCGACCTTCTTTATGTGCGCCACCGCTGCCGTACCGCCGGCGGTCTTGGTGAACAGATCGCGCGTTTCCTCGTCGTCAGCCCCGACCGGCATCAACGCCTGATCCATGTAGGCCTTTGAAGCCGGATCGCGGGAGATCCGGTAGGCGGCAGCCGTCAATCGCATGATGGTGCCCGCGAGTGCCACATGCTTGCGCAGCGTCTCCCATACAAACTGCGGCCAAAAGATCAGCGGGTGTACCCGCTCTAGGCCTGGGCGCCGCTCAGACGGTTGCTTCAGGCGCAGAAGTCCGCTCTGCAGTGGATGCACGTTTTCAAGCGGCACCGTCGTTGCGAAGGAAACGAGCAGCTTGACGAGGCTCCCGATCGGCACGCCTGTCGAGGCCGCGCGGCGCAGCAGCGTCTGCATGTGCTCGGGCGAGTAATAGAGCTGCCATGCCTCGCGGTATATTCCCTCCCACGCTTCCCGACTCATCTTCGGATGCGCCGTGCATACATGCTCGACATCATACACGTTGAGATCGTCCCGCATCTCGATGCCATCTTTCCAAAGCTTCTGGTGATCCTCCGAACCGGGCAATGGTGTGAGGATGAAGAACTCGACGATGTCGATCGGCAGTTCGTGTTGAATGATGGCGATGTCGCGCCGGATGGTCTCGGGCGTATCGGCCGGAAAGCCGAGGATATAGCCTGCGAGCGTGATGATGCCCTGCGCTTTCCAGGCAAGCAGCATCTTCCTGTATTCGGTGATCTTGTTCTGGTTCTTCTTTGCCGAGGTGAGGTTGTCGGGGTTGACGTTTTCGAGGCCGATGAAAACACGGGTAACGCCGGCACGCTTTGCCTTTTCGATGAAATTCGGGATCTTGTGGCAGAGCGTGTCGACCTGGATCATCAGGCCGAGCGGAATACGGTCCTTCTCTCGCAGTTCGATCAGCCGGTCAAAGATCGCCTCCCATTCCTTATTGCGGGCGAAATTATCGTCGGTGATGAAGAATTTGTGGACGCCCTGTGCCCAGTTCATCCGCACGAGCTTCTCGACGTCATCGGCCGAGCGGAAGCGCGACCTGCGCCCCTGCACGTTGATGATGGTGCAGAAGGAGCATTGATAGGGGCAGCCGCGCCCGGCATCGAAGCTCGTGCTCAAGCCGAGCGTGCGTCCGACATTTTCCTTCGGCAGGAACGGGACGGGCGTGCCGCCAATGCCGGGCAGATCGTCCATGAAGTTGTAGATCGGCTCCAGCCTGCCGCTGGCCGCGTCGCGCAGGACGGTATCAAGTCGACCCTCCGCCTCCCCTGCGAACATGGCAATGCCCATCTTCCGGCATGAGTCGAGGTCCACCGCCGTGCCTTCAAGCATGGCAATGCAGCCCGAGACGTGAAAGCCGCCCATGGCAACCGGGATGCCAGCCTCACGGAACGGCCGCGCAATATCGAGGGCACGCGGATACTGGTTGGATTGGACGCCAACAAGCGCCACCATGCCAAAATTGTTGTGTCCGCCAAGTAGACGCAGGAGGGCCTGGAAATCGACATGGGTATTCGTCTCGTCGATCGCCGTGATGTCGATGGCAACGTCCGGGCCGAGCACCTTGCGCTCAGCGCAATCAGCGGCAAGGCCATAGAGGGCGGCGAGTGAATTCGAAGGGATCATCGGCCGCCACCAGCGGATCACGTAGCCATCGTCGTCATAGTGCGAGGGCTTGATCAGAATGAGTTGGAAGCGTCTCTTCTTGGCTTGCGAAACATGTGCCATGCTATCACTTTCGCGTTAGAGACGATGTCCCAGTTTAGCAGAGCCCCTTGGGCGCATCCAGACGTGCATTACGCCTGACCTGTCGCGGATGATCGGCCTCCCCTCCCTTCGAGGAGGACCCGTGGAGCGCGGACCGTCAACGTGGTCCGATCACTTCTCTACTTCGGCTCCTCTGCCGCCAGCCGCAGCAGCACCGCCCCCTCGCTCACCTGATCGCCCGGTGCGACCGGCACCGCCTCGACGAGGCCATCGCGCGGCGCGTTCAGCACCAGTTCCATCTTCATCGCCTCCATGGTGACGAGCGGATCGCCCTTGGCCACGGCGGCACCGGCGGCTACCGAGACGAGGCGCACGAGCCCGGGCATCGGGGCGGCCAGCACGTCGCCGCCGGCCTCCTCCTCGCCGTGCAGGCCCGCCGTCTCTTCCATGTGGAACAGATGGCTCGCCCCTTCCGCAAACAGCGTGATGGCGCGGCCGTCCCAGACCACGACGGCATCGACGACCCGGTCGCCGAAGTCGGCCAGAACGGTCCCATCGGCATCGGAGCGAAGGAACGTCAGCGCGAGCAGCTCCCCGCCGCTTTCGACCTCGAAGTGGCGCCGGTCCGAGGGCGCAACCCGGATTTCCAGCGTTTCGCCCTCGTGTTCGACGAACACCGTTTGCCAGGCCGGTCCCCACAGGCGAAAGCCGCCGAGGCGGCTCCAAGGGTCGGTGTCCGTGGCGGGCTCCAGCAGGTCGAGGGCGGCGATCCCGGCAAGCGCACGCACCCGCGGATCGGCCGGCGGGTTCGGCAGGAGTGCTGCGGACTCGCGGCCGATCAGACCGGTATCGACGTCGCCGGCCGCAAAATGCGGTTCACGGCACAGCCGGTCGAGGAAGCCGGTATTGGTGGTCACGCCGGCGATCCGACACTGCGCCAGCGCCGCCGCAAGCCGGCCGAGGGCGGCGGCGCGGTCCGGGCCATGGGCGATCACCTTGGCGATCATCGGATCGTAGAAGGCGGTGATCTCGTCGCCGGCGCGCACGCCGGAATCGACGCGAACGCCCTCGGGCGTATCGAAGCGCACAAGCCGGCCGGTCGCGGGCAGGAAGTCGCGCGCCGGGTTTTCGGCGTAGATCCGCGCCTCGAAGGCCCAGCCGTCGATGGCGAGCTCCTCCTGCCTCTTCGGCAGCGGCTCGCCGGCAGCGACGCGCAACTGCCACTCGACGAGGTCGAGGCCGGCGATCGCCTCGGTCACCGGGTGCTCGACCTGCAGGCGGGTGTTCATCTCCATGAAGAAGAACCGGTCGGCGCGCAAACCCTCCGAGACATCGGCGATGAATTCGACTGTGCCGGCGCCGCTGTAGCCGATCGCCTGGGCGGCCCGCACCGCAGCCGACCCCATCGCCTCACGCATCTCCGCCGACATGCCGGGCGCCGGCGCCTCCTCGATCACCTTCTGGTGGCGGCGCTGGGCGGAACAGTCGCGCTCGAACAGGTGCACGACGTTGCCGTGGCTGTCGCCGAAGACCTGCACCTCGATGTGCCGCGGCTTGGCCATGTATTTTTCGACCAGCACACGGCCGTCACCGAACGACGCCTCGGCCTCGCGCTGCGCGCTGGCAAGGGCTGCGGCAAAGTCCTTTGGCCGCTCGACCTTGCGCATCCCCTTGCCGCCGCCGCCGGCACGGGCCTTGATCAGCACCGGATAGCCGATCGCCTCGGCCCGGTCCGAAAGAAACGCCGGGTCCTGCTCCTCGCCGTGATAGCCCGGCACGACCGGAACGCCGGCCTCCTCCATCAACGCCTTGGCCGCGTCCTTCAGCCCCATGGCACGGATCGCCTTCGCCGAGGGACCGATGAACACCAGCCCCGCCGCCGCGACGGCTTCGACGAAGGCGGGGTTCTCGGACAGAAAGCCGTAACCCGGATGCACCGCCTCCGCGCCGCTCGCCCGGCAGGCGGCGATGACCGCCTCGATGTCGAGATAGCTCCGCGCCGCCTCCGCCGGGCCGATCCGATAGGCCTCGTCCGCAAGTTCGACATGCAGGGCCCGGCGATCCGCATCCGAATAGACCGCAACGGTGGCGATGCCGAGCCTGCGGGCGGTGCGGATGATCCGGCAGGCGATTTCGCCGCGATTGGCGATCAGGATCTTCTTGAACATCATCTCTCCCGGCTATTGCGCAGCCACCGCCTCGACCTCGAGCAGCCAGCGGTCGTCGAAGATGCCGCTGATCACGACCGTCAGCGCCGGGGCGACGGCGCCGAGAAATTCGCTACGAATTTCCCGGTTCTGTGTCGCATATTGCCGGTCGGCGAGGTAGGTCGTGACCTTGACCAGGTCGGACTTCTCCATTCCCGCCGCCTTGAGCTGCGCATCGACATTGCGCCACACCAGCCGCGCCTGCGCCTCGAACCCGTCCGGCACCTTGTCGTCCGAATCCATCGGGATCTGGCCGCTCACCAGCACCAGCCGCTTGACCGCCTCGAGCACGACCGCCTGCGAGTAGCCGCCATGCGGGTCAGGTGCGTTCCTGGCGTTGACATTTTCCCGTTTCATGATCGTCCTCCAGGTGTTGGATCTAGGATCAGGACCTACATGCGGAACAGGCCGAACCGGGTCGGTTCGATCGGGGCGTTGAGGGCGGCCGAGAGCGATAGCCCGAGCACGTCGCGGCTCTTGCGCGGATCGACGATGCCGTCGTCCCAGAGCCGCGCCGAGGCATAGAGCGGATGGCTCTGGCGCTCGAACATCTCGATCGTCGGCCGTTTGAACTCGGCCTCCTCGGCCGCCGACCAGCTCCTGCCGCTGCGCTCGATGCCCTCGCGCCGCACCGTCGCCAGCACGCCGGCCGCCTGCTCGCCGCCCATCACGGCAATGCGGCTGTTCGGCCAGGTC
>NZ_JAVDTM010000011.1:0-151966 GCF_031455855.1 Mycoplana sp. BE70 | reverse complement strand
TCGGCGCGATCCGTTCGGTGGCGAAGCGGCGCACGGTCTCCCGTAGCGCCTCGATGTCCTCGCCGAGCCCGAAGCTCATTCCGGCTGTATACATGAATTTCTCCTCAAACGTGATGGGGTAACCTTGACGGCCGTCGGCGTCGGCGGACCTGACTTTCTCCACACCGGGGAAATGTAGGGCCTCGACGTTAGGTCCGATCGTCCTCCAGCAGGGCCTCCGGCGATTGCAGACATTCCGCGAGCGCTGCCATGAACTCGCTCGCGGGAAGGCCGCTGATGATGCGATGATCGAAGCTCAGGCTCGCACCCATCAGCTTGCCGATGGCGAGACGGCCGTCTCGGACGACCGCCGCATCGCGCATGCGTCCGAGCGCCAGAATACCGCATTGCGGGTGGTTCACGAGCGGCGTCTGCCACAGCGTTCCGGGGACGCTGCCGACGTTGGACAGGGTGAACGTGCCACCGCGAACATCGGCGAGCGCCATCTTTCCGCACACCGCATTCTGAGCCAGCCTGTTTGCTTCGTTCGCGAGGGCCACGACCGAGAGCGTATCGACATCGCGGATGACCGGCACGACCAGGTTGCCGTCTGGCAGCGCGACCGCCATGCCGATGTTGATCTCACCCAGAACCTGGATCTCGCCCTCCGCGATCGTGGCATTGAGCAGCGGAAAGCGGCGCAATGTCATCGCAACGGCTTTGATCAAAACATGCGTGAAGGTGATTTTCGTTCCAGTTTCGACCGAGAGCGCGTCCAGCCTGGCTGCCTTCAACGCCACCAGCGCATCGACGTCGATATCGGCAAAGACGCTGACGGAGGGAACCTGTTGATGGCTCGTCATCATGTGGTCGGCGACGGCTCGTTTCATCGCAACGAGCGGGATCGTCTCCCTGATCCGCACGCCCTGCTTTGATTTCAAACCTGATTCCGTGGTCATATGGCTCTCCCGAGGACACGGAGCCGTGGGCCGGGAACGGACGGATCCATTCCCCGGTGCGACTGTCCCGAACTGCTGTTGCTTGGTTCGCAGCCGCCTTACAGCGACTGCTGCACCTTGATGATCGACGCCTTGACGATGTCGATGATTTCGCCGAGATCGCTTTCACCGCAGATGAACGGCGGTGCCAGGTTGATGTGATCGCCGTTCACGCCGTCGATCCCACCTTTGCCGGCACCGACAATAAGGCCGTTCGTGAAGCAGGTATCGGCGATCTTGCCGGACACGTTGGCACTCGGCGCAAAGGGTTTGCGTGTCGCCTTGTCCTCGACGAACTCGATGCCCATGAAGAAGCCCTTGCCGCGCACGTCGCCGACGATGTCGAGCTCATAGAGCTCCTGTGCCCTCTCGAAGAAATAGCTGCCCAGCTGGGCGACGCGATCTACCAGTTTGTGGTCCTCGATGTACTTGAGAACCGCGCTGCCCACGGCGCAAGACAGCGGATTGCCGCCGAAAGTGTAGCCGTGCGAGAAACCGCGGCCCGTACGGAATGGCTCGAACACCTTTTCCGCCACGATCACGGCGCCGAGCGGCGAGTAGCCACTGCTCAACCCCTTGCCGGTGCAGATAATATCCGGCACCACGCCCCAGTGATTGATGCCGAAATTCCTGCCAGTGCGGCCGAAACCGGTTATCACCTCATCCACGATCATCAGGATGTCGTAGCGGTCGCAAATTTCGCGGATGACCTTGAAGTAACCGTCCGGAGCGGTGAGTGCGCCACCAGCGGCACCAACGATCGGCTCGGCGATGAACGCGGCAATATTTTCCGGCCCTTCGCGCTTGATGATCGCCTCAAGGTCATGAGCGCACGGCATGTTGCAGCTCGGATACTCACGCTCGAAGGGACAATGATAACAATTGCAGGCCGCGATCTTGGGCAGGTCCTTCAGCAGCGGCGCAAACAGATCGCGGCGCGAACGCATGCCCGTCATGGACAGCGAGCCGAGCGTGTTACCGTGGAAGCTGCTCCAACGGGACACCACCTTGTACTTCGAGACGTTGCCCTTTTCCAGGTGATACTGTCGGACCAGCTTCAACGCCGTTTCGGTGGCTTCCGAGCCGCCGGAACACATGAAGATTTTCGTCATTCCGGGAGGCGCGAACTTCGCGATCCGCTCGGTCAGCTCCATGTGCGGCTGGTTCTTCCAGTGGAAGGGGTGGGCGAAGCAGACCTTGTCCATCTGCCGCATTGCCGCTTCCTTGATCTCGGGAACGCCATGGCCGATGCTGACGACGCCGACGCCGCCCATACCGTCGATGTAGCGCTTGCCGTCGATGTCGTAGCAATAGATGCCCTCCGCCCGATCGACCACCGGATTGACCGAGCCGGCGCTGCGGAAGAAAATGTGATTGTCCGTGGGTATGACTTGATCGTTGGCGCTATGCATCACTTTGGCTCCATCACTCGGCGGACCGTTTCAACAATGGTTTGGACACCCGGCATCGCCGCGCGGGTGAGCGGCATGGCGAACGGCCGCGGCGTGTTCTGCAAGCCGGCTCGGGCGATCCGGAGTGGAGCATCGCCGCCCAGTTCTTCGGCGACGGTCGCCGCCAGATCGGAGAGTGGATCGCCGGTCTTCCATGTCTCCGAGATGACCACCAGGCGGCGTGTCCTGGCGACTGCGGAAAGGACCGTATCGACATCCATCGGCACGATCGTCCGCGGATCGATGACCTCGACGGATATTCCTTGCTGCTGCAATTGTTCGGCGGCCTTGAGGGCCTGCTGCACCATCAGGGCCGTTGCGACGAGTGTGACGTCAGTCCCCTGGCGCTTGATGTCGGCCTTGCCGAGCGGGATGACATGGTCTTCGTCCGGAACCTCTTGGCGCGAGCCATGGTAGATGCCCATATGTTCAAAGAAGACGACCGGATTGTTGTCGCGGATCGCCGCCTTCATCAGCCCCTTGGCATCGCGCGGACAGGAAGGCATGACGACCTTGATTCCGGGAGTGCTCGCTACCCAGGCCTGATAGTCCTCCGAATGGCCGCGGTGCGGCCCGGCGCCGAAGAGCACGCGCACTACCAGCGGCACGCAGGTCTGCCCGTCCGACTTGTACCACATTGCCGCCGCGTCGCAGGCGAGCGGCGTCACCGTCAGGCCCAGAAACTCGGCAAACATGATCTGCACGATCGGCCGCATGCCACCGATGGCGGCACCGATGCCGGCCCCCATCATCGCGCCTTCGCTGATCGGCGTCTCGATGATGCGCGCCGGTCCGAAGCGTTCGCCCAGGCCTTTGGCCGAGTGCATCGCGCCATTGTAGACCGGGCCGATGTCCTGCCCGAGGTGAAAGACCCGGAGATCGCGGTCCATTTCTTCGGCGATGCCGGCAACGACGGCTTCCTGGAAAGTAAGGTTGCTCATTTCGCATTCTCCCCCAGCCCGTCATTGCAGTAGAGGTCGTCAGGTCCAAGTACATCGAGATCCGGGTCCGGATCGTTTTGCGCCTCGGCAATCGCCGCCGAAATCTCCTCGACCACGGATCTTTCGATTTCTGCGATCTGGATCTCGTTCAACGCGCCGCGCGACAGCAGCCGCGCCTTGATCCTGTCCAGCGGATCCTTCTTCAGCCATGCCTCGCGTTCCTCGGCCGGCTGATAGCTGTTGGCATCGGCGCTATAGTGACCGCTGATCCGATAGGTCAGTGCATCGATGAGCGTCGGCCCCTCGCCGGCCCGTGCCCGTGCAACCGCCATCTGTACCGCCTGATGGACCGCGACGACGTCGTTGCCGTCGACCTGGACGCCGGGAATGCCGTAGCCCAAGGCGCGATTGGCCACCGAAGCGCCCTTGATGGCGTATTCGGTACGGGTCGACATTGCATAGCCGTTGTTGTGGCAGACATAGACGACCGGCAGTGCCAGACAGGCCGCGAGATTAATGCTCTCGTGAAAAGCCCCGAGGTTGCTGGTTCCCTCGCCGAAACTGGTCACCACGACTCCCTTGTTACCTTTCATCTTGGTAGAGAGCCCGATGCCCGTTGCGATACTCATCGGGTTACCGAGCACTCCCGAGAACATGCCGAGCGTGTTGAATTTCAGCGGCAGGCAGATATCGCCGCGAACGCGTCCGCGGGAATAGGACGTTGCTTTGCCAAGTACACCGGCAACCAGCCGACGGATTTCGGCGCCCCGCATATGCGCGGCCAGCAGGGCGCCGCGATAATGCGGCGCAATGTAGTCATCGTCGCTGAGGCCGAAAAACGACCCAACGACCACCGCTTCCTCGCCTACACCGGGATGGAACCCGGGCAGTTTGGTCATCTGGCGCTCAAGTTCGCGACCCTTGGCCACCAGGTAGTAGAGCGAGATCAATGTATTGTCTTCAGATATCACAACAGCACTCCTCCGTACTGTGATCGCAACTGGCATGAACAGGATGCCGGCGGGTCTCCTCGCCGTGCCTACTCGGCGGCCTCGAAGCGGGCAACCACAGTGCCCGGCGCAACCTCTTCCTCGGCCCGACAAACGATCTCGACCAAACGACCGGTGATGTCGCTTTCGACCTCGATGTTCACTTTCTCGCTCATCACTTCGAGCAGGACTTCGCCCGGGCTAACCATGTCGCCCACATTCTTGCACCAGGTAATGATGGTCGCCGCGGGCACTTCGGGGCCCAGCTCAGGTAGTGGAAAATCTACAATCATCAGTAATGTCCTATTCGGCATCGATTGCTGCGGAGGGGTTCAGCAGGCCACGCTGATTTCGGCAGCTAAGGTCAGTATTCCGCTCCCCTTTCGCAGCAAGGGAGCGAGATTGGTGAAGTCCCTGAGACGCTATCGACAGCTCCTAAGCGAGAACCGCGCTGTCGGGCAGCGTTTCGCCGGTCAGTTTCTCGAAACGGGAAAGGAGGCCGGGAACAGTCAGGCCGGCTTTCTCCTCCTGGTCGAGATCCATGGCGATTTTGCCGCGGTGCATCAGGATCAGCCGGTCGGAATGCTTGATGGCGTGGTTCATGTCATGGGTGACCATCAGCGTTGCGATCCGCCGGCTGCGCACGATCGCCTCGGTTTGCTCCATCACCACCCGCGCCCTTGTCGGATCGAGGGCCGACGTGTGCTCGTCGAGCAGCAGAAGTCCCGGATCGCGCGACGTTGCCATGGCGACGGAGACGGCCTGTCTCTGACCGCCAGAAAGCGTGCCGGCCAACGCATCGAGCCTGTCCTCCAATCCCATAGAGAACGGCTTGAGGGCTGCGTGCGCGATATCCCGCACGCGTGGGCCCGCCGCGCGCTTCAGATTGAAACTACGGCTCTTGCCGGCGTCGGCTAGCGCGAAGTTCTCCGCAATCGTCAGCGCCGAGAACACGTTGTGCTCTGGGTTTTGCCGCACGACCGCTACACGCCCGGTACGCTGCCAGGACGGAAGATCAGTAACGTCTTCTCCCGCGACGAAGATCTGTCCGGAATCCGGCAGCAGGCTGCCGGCAACCATCGACAGCAAAGTCGACTTTCCCGACCCGTTTGACCCGACCAGCGCGACGATCGTGCCCGGAGCAACGATGAGGTTGATATTGTCGGCCGCCGTGACAACCTCGTTGCGGCCATATCCCTTGAACCGCTTTTGACAGTCTTTGACTTCCAGGGCCGGAACAGACACATCACGTGATGTTGACGACACGGTCATTCTCCAAATATTCGAGGCGGTCGCGGGCATTCTTCTTGGCGGCGGCCGTGCCCGGCACAGCGAACAATCCGAGGCCGTGGCTGCGGAGCGCTACGATAGCGAAGACGACAACGGCCGTGACCAGCTTCACAAAGTAGGGCGGCAGGCCAAGCTTCAGCGCCAGGGTGACCACAACGCGATAGACCAGGATGCCTAGGATGACGCCGGCAATCGAGGGGATGATACGTGGCGTCTTGAATACGCTCATGCCGATCATCAAGGCAGCGAGACCGACGACGATCACACCGGTCTGTATCGACACGTCCATGAAGCCCTGGCTCTGGACCACAAGCGCACCGGACATCGCTGCCAATCCATTGGCGATGATCAGACCGGCAATCTGACGGGCTTCCGTACGGATACCGATGCAGCGTGCCGTCTGAATGTTGAGACCAGCGGCCCGCAACGATAGTCCATAGTTCGTGTGCAAGAACCAGATCAGTAGTGCCGCGACGGTCGCCGACGCTGCCGCCCCGACCAGGATGGCCGCCCACTGTGTAGATAATCCGAAGCCCTCCACCCAGGTGAAGATCGTCGGCTCATTAAGGAGCGAGATATTGCCCGCCCCCATGATCGCAAGGCTCACCGACCAAGCCGCGGTTGTCATCAGAATACCAGCCAGCAGTACGTTCATCTTGAGATAGACGTGCAGGAGCCCGGTTATGAGACCGGCAAGGCAACCGCTTGCCATGCCGATCATCAATGCGGAGGCAGGGTCGAGGCCTGCCACCAGAAGGACTGCGGTCGTGGCGCCACCAATCCCGAATGACCCTTCAAGTGTCAGGTCCGGCAGACTCATGACGTTGAGGGCAAAATAGATCCCCAGCGCAAGCGGGCCATAGATCAGCCCGACCTGCGCGCCTATCAGCAGGATGCTCAAGGTATTTTCTCCAGACTCAGTAGGTGCGCGTCGCGCGGGTCATAACCTCGGCAGGGATTTCAAGCCCCAGTTTCTTGGCCTGCCCGACGTTGATCTCAAACCCGGCGGCACTCGGCACGACAACCGGAATAGTCGCCGGGTCCGCGCCGGCAAGAACTTTCGACACCGTTTGCGCGGCCAGGCTGCCCACTTCGACATAGCTGTAGGAACCCGACAGGAGCGCGCCTTGACTGACGGCTTCGCTGAGCGAGCCGAAGACCGGGACCTTCGCGTCGTTGGCAACCTTAATGATGCCGGCAATGCCGCTCATAGTGGTAGAATCCCCTGGAAGCTGGATCGCATCGACCTTGCCGATCAACGACTGGGCGGCCTGGGTGGTTTCGCCGGCGTTTGCGATTGCCGCGATGACCGGCGTCAGACCCCGCTTTTCCATATGGGCGATCGATCGCTTGGCGAGGAAATCGCCAGCAGGATCGCCAGCCTTGTAGATCAGACCCACCGACTTCATCTGCGGAAGCACCTTCGTCATCGCGTCGATGTCCGCCTCCACGGGCGCCGGATCAGCTACCCCGGTAAAGTTGAAACCCGGCTGCTCGAAGGACGTCACCAGTCCCGCCTCAATCGGCGTGGACGACCCAACGAAGACAACCGGAATCGTGGATGTAAGCTTGCGGAAAACCTGTGCGCCGGGAGTGGAAATTGCGACGATCACATCGCATTCATCGCTGATGAAACCCTGTGCCAGGGTCTGCTGGGTGGCCGCATCACCTTCCGGGTTCTGGATCACCAGGCTCTCGGTCGAAATGCCCTCCTTGCCCAGCCCTTCCTTCAAACCATTAATAATGTCATCGATCACGGTCGCTGTGGCGTACTGGTTGACGCAGATTTTCGGCGCGGCAGCGTTGGCAATGGTGACCGCCGCAGTGTTGCTCATCAATATGATGGCGAGGGACATGGTTGAGCCCAGAAGGCTCGGCAGACGCAAGTTCATTCTCTCCTCCTACTTCGGCCTCGCTGGCCGGCTCCCACTCTCTCTCTGGCCCGGGGGAACACGCCCCTGCGAGCTCGGTCGGACTACCCGCTCCTGCTCTTCCTCCGCATGAGCGTTTCCGTCATCCCTCTAGATGGGATGTATTCCTGTTTATTGGGACAATATTTTCGTGTCAAGTAGCCGAATCCATCAGATTCCGCTTACCTCGATGTGTCTTTGGGACAGAGTGAGTTGCGCCGTGAGGGGACACCTGCAACGGAACCAACTTTAAGCATGCACACAGAGGCGTGCCACAGGCGTTTGCGGCGCCGCGCAACATTTGCTGCGCGGCGAAAAAGACTCATGTGTTGGAACAAAGCTCTCCGATCGCATTTATGAACTGATCATTTTCGGCCTCGGACCCTATGCTGACTCGTATAAAGGCCTCATAGCCTTCCTGCTTCCAGGGCTTCGTAATGACGCCATGCGCCAACAGGGCTTCGGAAAATGCGTGGGCCGGCTTCCCGCAATCGAAGAACAGGAAGTTGCCGCATGACGGTGCGACAACGAAGTGCCGGCCTTCAAGAAAGGCGCGGACGCGCTCACGCTCGCGCACAGCGAGGCTTACGACCGCTTCCAGATGATCGTCGTCAGCGAGCGCGGCAAGCGCCGCGGCTTGCGCGAAAGCATTTGCATTGAACGGCGTTCGAACGCGATCCAGAAGATCAGTCAAGCCGGCGCTGCTGGTCAGCCCATAGCCTATTCTGAGGCCGGCAAGTCCATAGGCTTTGGAGAACGTTCTAAGGACTACCCAATTCAGATCGAACGCCTTCAGGAGTGCCAGTGCATCCGGACAGCTGCTTCCACGTGCGTACTCCGCATAGGCTTCATCGATGACAACGAGCGCTCCCCGAGGAACGGATGCTAGAATTTCGGTAAGCCCGTCACCGTCGAGCCAACTACCCACTGGATTCATCGGATTCGCCACGATCAGCATGCGGCAAGGTTCCCTCAGCGCGCGCTTCATCGACGGTATGTCGAAATTCAGCCTTTCGTCGACCGCAACGCGGGCCACTGTCGCCCCCTGCACTGTGGCATAATCTTCATGCAGCGGAAATGACGGATAGGGCGTTACAATCCGGTCGCCCGACCTCAAAACCGCGCGGCTGATCACCGACAGCAGATCTTCGGAACCATTTCCCAGTATTACCCGATCGGCAGCCATTCCAAATCTGCCTCCGATCGCCTCGCGCAACGTGCGCCCCGCCGGGTCCGGATATAGCCGCATCAGATCCGACGTCGGCGCCAAGGCCTGTGCTACCTTTGGCGATGGACCAAGCGGGCTTTCATTGGACCCCAGTTTGGCAATGGCCGTAACGGCGTAGCGTTCGCGCACCTCGCCGGTGGTCAGTCCCGCATTGTATTTACCCAAGGAATGTACTTCCGGGCGCACAACATCCAAGCATACAGTCATCGATTATCCCTCTCTTGAATTTTATGTATATACATAAAACCTTCCCGAGAAAGCAGTCAAGCGGGTTGGCAAGCGCTCAGGCTTTTGCAGGAGAGAACGACGGGTATGAAGAGACCGGATATGCCAGCTACAATGCGATTGCTCCCCGTTCCAGATCATCGCACATGCCGTCTGGCTGCGTGTCCGCTTCCCGCATAGCCCGCGCAGGGTCAAGGAATGCTTCTGGAGCGTGCTATCACGGTCACCTACGAAACAATCCGGCGTTGGGGCGAAAACTTCGGGCCGGCCTACGCGCGATGCATACACCGCAAGCAGCCATGCCGCGATTTGGTATCTCGATGAGATGCGTACCGCCCTTTGCCGGTAAAGACGCACTGGCTTGGCGTGCCTTTGATCGGGCGGATAAGTCTTCGACGAGCACCAGGCGATTGCTGACGCGCACCCTACAGAAGCGGGGTACAAAGACGGATGATCACGGATAAGCTGCGCTCGTACGGCGCGGCGAAACGTCAAGTAAATACCCCCGGATCGAGCATCGCTTTCACAAGGGGTTGAATAACCGAGCCGAGAGTTCCGCTGCGAAAGTGGGAAACAAATCACCCATCACGGTCTCCTGTCGGAGACCAAATTCATCGGTCTTGAGCCTAGCCCTCAAAAAAGTCAGAACCAGTGGATCAGATGAATGTCTTCCGGCTCGAGTGAAACCAGTGTCTTATCCGGTAGCGCCACCGTTTTTGCACCCTTACGCAGGTAGAACTCCACCGTCCGCCGGGTTGGCGTTGAAGAGATATAAAATCCGGCAGCCCCCAAACGCACGGCCGCATCCATGCACCACTGATAAAGGAGCACAGCCAGTTTTTTGCCACGCCAATCGTGGCTTACATGCAAAAATGCAAGCTGACGCAGATTTGGATAATCGCCCACCGGACGCGCATCAACCACGCTAGCTGCCACGAGATGTTCTCGAGCAAAAGCGCCTAGAAAGATCCCTCCATGATCAAAACAATCGAGCAAGATAGGTGTGTATAGCTCCGGCTCCCCATCTGGCCATCCCCGTGTATTGTAGAATTGTGGCCGCAGGCTTAACCTGCCATCCGCCATCTGATAGATTTCCTCGACGATTTCCCGCCGTTCAATCCGCCAGACCAGTTCCACTTCGCTTCGCTCCAGCGGCCGGACCGTGATTGTATGCATATTGGGTGCTTTCTGAGTCAACTCAATTGGTACGAATGCGGGACTGGTGGAACATTGACCTGCCATGGAACTTCATCCAGCGGCGACTAGAGCCCCGGGCCGACGGATGATGGGGGCCAGGACAAAATCGACGTGCCGGAGAAGGAGGTTCTTTCAGCACTGGAAAGTGACCACGTAAAGGTCTTCCATGAGCCTCACGCGTCAGAGAAACCAAACGGCGCTTCGGGTCGGCGGAAATTATCAGCAAGAATTTGGCGCCCGATCGGCGGCTCGGAACGTGAAGTACAGCCAGTCCGGTGGCAGAGCTGGCAGGCAATCCCAATCGGAGTTGGCAAATCGGCTTGAGGGTGACCCCGGCTGTACACAAGACGATCGGCATATTGCGCTTCGCAGACGACAGCGATCGCCCGATCCACGGTTGCAAGTCCATACCCTCCGCCGCCGGCGTGGACGGTCCGCGCAATTGAAAAAAAGCGCTGACCGTCCGGCAACTCCAACCACTGCGTGACAACCTTTCTCGGCGTTGCGAAGACGCCATGCACGTTCCACAAAGGACACCCCCCTCCATGACGTGCGAACGGAAAGGCGCCACTGTTTAGCCGTTTCGATACGTTTCCCGCGACGTCGACCTTAATGAAGAAGAATGGAATCCGCTCCTGCCCCGCCTTCTGAAGCGTCGTCAGCCGGTGAGCGGTCTGTTCGAAACTGACGCTAAATTGCCGAGCAAGAACGTCGATATCGTACTGCCGGTTTTCGACTGCCTTGGCAAATGCCGCATATGGCATAACGATTGCTGCAGCCGCATATGCAGCGATGGCCCGGTGCGCCAGACGGGTCGCGTTCTGATTGTCAAAGTTGCCGTCGTCGACGATCGCTTGGATATCCTGATCCAATTCAAGATAGGCAAGTTGCTGCGCCATCTGAAAATTTTGGCTGGACTGATCGAGAGCCTCGCTCAACAATAGTTCTTTTCGATGCAAATCTAGTCGCCTTAAGGATCCAACCATCACGTCCGGCGGTAATCGGCGCACCTTAAGATTGTGCTGCGTCTTGAGATAGGCTGACAGTCCGCCGGCGTCTCCAATCTTTGCCGACAATCTTTCAGACGCGGCATCGAGGACGGGGAAGAAGTTGCGACGAGCCGCTAAGAAACTTCGGACAGCCGGGATCGGATCACCGGCAATTCCCTCCCCTCCCAGTGAGGAATGCTGCCGCTTGTCCGCCAGCGCAAATTGCTCTTCCTTGTATGCAGTATGAAGCCTCAGCATCGCCTCGACGAAAGCCGGAAAGCTGTGCGCGACGTCAGCGACTTCGAGAGCTCCGAACTCTATATCGCTGAGGATTGGATCCTTAACGGCTGCCTGCAATCGCGTGACAAGATCAGGACCGGTTTCGTTGGCTAAATCCGAGAAATCGATTTTGTAGGCCTTGGCGAGCCGGAGCAGCGTTTCAGCCGTAACCGGCCGCTGATTACCCTCCATCAGCGCAACATAAGACGGCGAAATATCCAGATCCGCAGCCATCTCGGCCTGGGTCAGACCCAAGTCTCGCCGAAGCCTGCGAAGACGCGGCCCCAAATAAACACCTTGCTTCTCCATTACAGCATTACAACATTACAAGGCGATCTTGTAAAGTTTGACAAGATGACATCGACGTCTCTCGATTTCAATCGCCTTGCGTCTATGGTTTTCCGCAGCGCAGCAACGCGACCTACGGAGACCCCATGTCGTATCAAATTATTGCAGAAGAAGTCCAAAAGCTGATCTCAACCAATCCCAACTGGACCGGCGTTACCGCAGAAGCAGTCGCTCGCATGCGCCTGCAGAACCGCTTCCAGACCGGTCTTGATATCGCGAAATATACCGCTGCGATCATGCGTAAAGACATGGCAGCATATGACCTCGATCCCGCGAACTACACGCAGTCGCTCGGATGCTGGCATGGCTTTATCGGCCAACAAAAAATCATCTCGATCAAGAAGCACTTCGGCAATACCGACCGTCGTTATCTCTATCTCTCGGGCTGGATGGTCGCCGCCCTGCGGTCGGAGTTTGGTCCCCTTCCGGATCAGTCCATGCATGAGAAGACAAGCGTTCCGGCACTGATTGAAGAACTGTACACGTTCCTCCGTCAGGCAGACGCCCGCGAACTCGGCATGCTGTTCCGCGAAATAGATAAGGCACGGGCTGCGGGCGACGCGGTTCGCGAACGCCAACTGCAACACTCGGTCGATACCTTCCAGACCCATGTGGTGCCGATTATCGCGGATATCGATGCCGGCTTCGGCAACGCGGAAGCGACCTACCTTCTGGCCAAGAAGATGATCGAAGCAGGTGCATGCGCACTGCAGATCGAAAATCAGGTCTCCGACGAAAAGCAGTGCGGCCACCAGGATGGCAAGGTGACGGTCCCACACGAGGACTTCGTCGCGAAAATCCGCGCCCTTCGCTATGCCTTCCTTGAGCTCGGCGTCGATGACGGCATCATAGTAGCCCGCACCGACTCCCTAGGCGCTGGCCTGACCAAGCAGATCGCGTTCTCGGCAAAGGAAGGCGATATTGGCGACCAATACAACGCCTTCCTCGACTGTGAGGAAGTCGCTCCGGGTGCTGCGACCAATGGCGACGTCCTCATCACTCGCGGTGGCAAGATCCTCAAGCCCAGGCGGCTGCGCTCAAATCTTTTCCAGTTCCGCGAAGGTACTGGCGCCGATCGATGCGTCCTCGACTGCATCAACGCCCTGCAAAACGGCGCCGATCTCCTCTGGATCGAAACCGAAAAGCCGCATATCGAACAGATTGCCGGAATGGTCGACAGAGTACGTAAAGTCATTCCGAATGCAAAGCTCGTCTACAACAACTCGCCATCGTTCAACTGGACCTTGAATTTCCGCCAGCAGGTATTCGACGCCTGGCAAGAACAAGGTAAGGACGTCTCAAGCTACGAGCGCAGCAAGCTCATGAGCGCTGACTATGACGCTTCGGACCTGGCCATTGAAGCTGACGAGCGCATCCGCACATTCCAGCGCGAAGCAGCTAAGCGGGCTGGCATCTTCCACCACCTCATCACTTTACCGACCTATCACACGGCGGCCCTTTCTACCGACAATCTCGCGAAGGACTATTTCGGCGAACAGGGAATGCTCGGCTATGTGGCTGGCGTTCAGCGCAAGGAGATCCGCCAGGGCATCGCTTGCGTCAAACATCAGAACATGGCCGGCTCCGACATCGGTGACGACCATAAGGATTACTTCTCCGGCGAGGCTGCCCTGAAGGCAGGCGGCGAGCACAACACGATGAACCAATTTGCAGCCTGAACAAAACGGCGGCACTCAATTAGGGGAGAGGGCGTCCTGCGCCCCCCCGTGAGCGATAACTATGTTGGAAGCAGTATCACGATCTACCATGCGGATGAGAGATCGACGGCGGAACCTCAATTTGCCAATCGGCCTCGCTGAAGCTGCCTATGGAAGCTCAGCTCACTAGTAGGGAAAAATCATGCGTGAGAGTGCGCTAGTTGCAGCCGCGGGCCAAAGTGTGAAATTGGCGATCCGGTCAGGGACGATCGGTCCGTCGGTCGCCGATATCGGCACGCTCTACAAGCAGACCGGCTTGTTCACCTACGATCCGGGCTTCACCTCGACCGCCTCGTGCGAGTCCAAGATCACATACATCGATGGCGACGAGGGTGTGCTGCTGCATCGCGGCTACCCGATCGAGCAGCTTGCCGAGTACGGCGATTTCCTCGAAGTGTGCTACCTGCTGCTTTACGGCGATCTGCCGACCAAGGTCCAAAAGGACGATTTCGACTGCCGCGTTACCCATCACACAATGGTCCATGAACAGATGTCGCGGTTCTTCACCGGCTTCCGCCGCGATGCGCATCCGATGGCGGTGATGTGCGGCTGTGTCGGCGCGCTGTCGGCCTTCTACCACGACACCACCGACATCACCGATCCGCACCAACGCATGGTTGCGTCGCTGCGCATGATCGCCAAGATGCCGACGATCGCGGCGATGGCCTACAAGTACCACATCGGCCAGCCCTTCGTTTATCCGAAGAATGACCTCGACTACGCGTCGAACTTCCTGCGCATGTGCTTTGCCGTGCCGTGCGAGGAATACGCCGTCAATCAGGTCCTGTCGCGCGCGATGGACCGCATCTTCATCCTGCACGCCGACCATGAGCAGAACGCGTCGACGTCGACGGTACGTCTCGCCGGCTCGTCGGGCGCCAACCCGTTTGCCTGCATTGCCGCCGGCATCGCCTGCCTCTGGGGCCCGGCGCACGGCGGCGCAAACGAAGCTGCGCTCAACATGCTCGCCGAGATTGGCACGGTCGATCGCATTCCGGAATTCGTCGCCCGCGCCAAGGACAAGAACGACCCGTTCCGTCTGATGGGCTTCGGTCACCGCGTCTACAAAAACTACGACCCGCGCGCCCGCATCATGCAGAAGACGACGCACGAGGTCCTCGGCGAGCTCGGCATCAAGGACGATCCGATGCTGGAAGTGGCCATGGAACTCGAGCGCATTGCGCTCACCGATGAATACTTCATCGAAAAGAAGCTCTACCCGAACATCGACTTCTACTCCGGAATCACGCTGAAGGCGCTCGGCTTCCCCACCACGATGTTCACCGTGCTGTTCGCCCTGGCCCGCACCATCGGCTGGATCGCCCAGTGGAACGAGATGATCGAGGACCCGGAACAGCGCATCGGCCGCCCGCGCCAGCTCTACATCGGCGCCCGTCCAAGGGACTACCTGCTTTGCTCGGAGCGCTGACCGAAACAGCTCTGGCGGATTGTTATCTCTGTTCTGGAGAGGAGGAGAGTACCCCAAAATGCCCGACTGATTTTTCTCGCACCGCAGAACCAGAACACACTACGGCGCAAGGTTTGAAACGCACCGCCCCGTATCGCAAGTTCGGACAAAATTCGTGATCGCATCGAGCCAAGCTGCACCGAGGGCAGCGAACTCCCATCGTCTCTGTGCTATTGAGGTCGAGCATGATGACATCGTCCTCAACCAGGCTGTTGAGCGGGAGCAATCCATCGCGATCGCCGATCTGCTTGAGAGCAATTGCTTCGAGCTGGTCGGGCAACGGGGCGGGCCATATAGGCTGACGCTTTCAACTCGAGGCTCCAGACTTGCACTTCACATTGCGACGCGCGACGAGGTATTCGTTTCTTCGCACATCATTTCGTTCACGCCGCTTAAGCGGATTATCCGCGACTATGTGACGATATGTGAAACGCATTTCCGTGCGGCAGCGGAGTTTGATCGCTACCGGCTTGAAACTGTCGATATGGCGCGAAGAGCGATTCATGACGAAGGATCTGAACTTCTAAAGGAGCGGCTGTCGGGAAGGGTTAACATTGATCAGGATACCGCCCGACGTCTGTTTACCATAATTGTTGCCCCATTTACCGTTGGAATCTTCGGATGACATTTGCGCATCCGAGGATGGCGTTGACAGGTTGATAAGGTCAAATGCTTCAGGGAGGTAGTCCGTTTCAAATGTTCGGATAAGCCGGCCCCTCGCCACCTTGTCTTCTCATGGCCCAGCGTGGCCGCGTCGTAGGTGACAACCGTGTTTGCTCCAACCTGTGCCGCCGCGGCAATAATTACGTCGAAGTTCATAAAGAGGCTTGTTGCCACTTCCATAACATCACCAACGCCTGCTCCAGCGGCAAAGTCTTCTACAGCGTCGAGCCCAAAGCCCGATTTGAATACGAAAACGTCATCCGTCGCCGCCACGCATCGTGTCGGCACCCGCCTCACGGTTCAGCGTATCATCACCTGAGCGACCGCTAAGAATGTTATTGCCGCTGTTGCCGATGAGGACGTTGTTGCCGGTGCCGCTGATGTTGCCGGTCCCGGTAAGGGTCAGGTTCTCCACCGTGCCCAGCAGCTTGCTCGACGCGACGGCGGCGCGGTGGACAAGTTGCAGGTAGCAGACTTGACGCGCATATTCAGCGTTACACTGGCGTCCGTGCGTCTATCGGTGTGCGATGCGGAAACTCCTGTTCTGCGCCCCCGCCCACTGAACGTAATGCAGCCAAACAAGCCCTTATGGCGGCTCTGGCAATGCGTGGACCAGCGCTTGAAATGAAGAGCACCGGAGAAATCAGCATAGCGCCGCCAAAGGCGGGATTTCGGGCGTTCTCGACACGTCACGGGCGGTTAAAAGGCCAGCCGCGGGAGCCTCAGCATAGCGCCCGCAGGGGAGGCGGATCCGACTGGCCCCGCACGGGGCGTTCCGCATATCCCCAGAATTCCGAGTGAATTAGTCGGCCGTCGCCAGGATGTCCGGCAATTTGCGGTTCTACGTCGCTGCCGCCGATACGGATGGGCGCGAGGATTGGACGACTGGATTTTCCCGCCGCCCCTACCACGGGGGAATCTCACTGGCAGACCAAGTTGGACTGCATAATCCTCTAATTGTGGACGTCATTCTTCTCGCCTAAAAGCTTCAGGTGCGCAATCACACTGGAAACGCTACGATGGATGCGATTCACACCGAAGGCTTCGACGCTGCTTTGACCCTGACCGATCATATTGAGCATCTGCCGGACAGGAAGCGCCGCGAGCTCGCCCGCATTGTCGAAATCCTGTTTGCCGAGGTCGAGCAATTCCAGGCGACCAAGCTGTCCGGCAAGCGAAGCGGTGGCAAGATCCTGAAGGTGATCCTCTACGGGTCCTACGCCCGTGGTGATTGGGTTGAGGACCGTTTGAGCGGCTATCGTTCAGATTATGACCTTCTGATCGTGGTCAGCACCAAGTCCTTTGCCGATGAGAGCGACCTGTGGGAAGGCATCGAAGAACGACTGCTAAAGGAGCAGATTGCCCACCGCATCGAGACACCGGTCGTCCCGATCGTGCACACCTTACAGGACGTCAACGACCAGCTCGCCCGCGGCCGACCCTTCTTCGTCGACATCGCCAAAGACGGGATCGTGCTCTACGAGGAAGGCGGTCATCCCCTCGCGAGACCGAAGCTATTGACAGCAGAGGAGCAGCGAGACGAGGCAGAAAGGCATTTTGAAGATTGGTTCAAGCTGTCACAAGAAGCGTTGCGATTTGCTGAATTCGGATTATTGAACGGCATGTGGCGCGACGGAGCCTTCATGCTTCATCAAGCGACAGAGCGCGCCTATCATTGTGTGCTTCTCACCCTCACACTTTACAGTCCAAAGTCTCATCGCATCAAGGTCCTTCGGTCCCAGGCCGAAGGGATCGACAATCGACTGATTACCGCCTGGCCGCGCGACAACCGCTTTTCACGTCGCTGTTTTGAGCTGCTGTCACGCGCCTATGTGGAAGCGCGCTACTCGTCGAAATATGCGATCAGCAACGAGGAACTCACCTGGCTTGTTGAGCGGGTAAAGGTTCTGCAGGCTCTCGTTGACACCATCTGCCGCGAACGCCTTTCAGTGTAGGATTCTCGCTTCTAAGGAGCCCACCTGTGAAATTTGTCACCTGTACGGCAGTTCCCTTCGATCCATTATGCGATCTTTTTGGCCCAAAGGGTGAACATCACAGCAACAAGGCTTGCAGGGCTCGTCGAAGCACTGACAACCGCATTGGTCGTATCGTACGGGCGAATGTTCACGGGTTCGGATGGAACAACGAAACTGAAGCAGAGTAAAATCCCCGGAGACCTTCGCGCCACCCACAAAGAGCTCATGGAGTTGCGGCGCATCATGGGGCGCACCCTTCAATGAGTTCGAAGGTGACCCTTATACCGGAGAGTAACGGCGTCGTCCTCAACCATCAAATGCAGATAGGATTTTGGGTCGGCGCCGCAAAGAACTGGGCGCCGTTGTTCGCGAGGCTGAGGGAGTTCATCTACGATGATGACAACGATCTGCTTCGCCACATCTCGGAAAAGTCTTCTGGCATGCGCAAAAATTCTACTTCTTCAGCCGGTCGTAGACCTCTTTTAGCAAGTGTTCTCCGGCAACATCCCGGAATTTGGGATTATTCATTAACTTGGAGAATATTGCCTCATTGCCCTCCATGCGTTCGATGAAGAGGCTTTCGAGCATCTTGTCGAACACGATTGCGAAGTTCTCCATAGTGTTTACCTCCGCAGCAGCTTTTAGAGTTTCGTCGCTCGTTGCGGCTTCGGCAACCTGTTCAAAAAATAGCCTGTCAGCTTCGGTGAATTTCGTTCCAAATCGCTCATTCAGGCGGTCGATCAGTGCAGAAAGGGCAACGTTGTCCTCTTTCGTCGATTTCGTTCCAACCTCGGTCGGCCCCTTCAGAGGTTCAGCATCGCCGTCAGCAAGGTCAATCGTACCCTCGCTCATTTTTTGAAGTCGGTAATATTGCAAGGCGACTTCTTCTTCGAGATCGAACCGTCCGCTGTCGTCGCGTCGCGGTAGCTTCTTCAAAAGGAACCTAACAAATACGTATAGCTTCTCAAGGCTCGTGTCCTGGTACGGAATGATTTGTGCGAGGAAAGCATATAGACGGCGATAGCTTTCAAGGTCTGCCTTGCACTCCTCCTGTGTTTTTTCATCAAGGCCCTTGAAGCGCTCGACCGAGGTGTCGATGATCGAGTTAAGCTCCTGATGTTCTGATGCAATCGTTTCGGATCGCGGACGAAACCAGACATTGCAGAACGCATCAACATCACCAGCGTCGAACAAGCGCCATTGCTCGACCTTGTGTTGAAGGTCGTAGAGCTGGTGAGGATCAGTCGCTTCCCCAGGTGGTGTGACTTCATAGTAGGGTTTGAAGGCCGTGAAGATTTCGTCGGGCTGATTCACAAAATCGAGTACGAACGTGTCTTCTTTTCCGGAGGTCGTTCTATTGAGGCGTGACAGGGTCTGAACGGCCTGAACGCCCGCGAGCCGCTTGTCGACATACATTGTGTGCAACAAGGGTTCATCGAACCCTGTCTGGTATTTGTCCGCGACGAGCAGCACCTTGAAATCGTCAGAGGCGAATTTCTCAGGCAATTCCCGTTCTTTTATGCCGCTATTCATGCTCACTTCAGTGAAGCTCACGCCCGGAACAGCTTCGTCTCTCACTTCGCCGGAGAACGCCACCAGAGACCGGATTTCATCATAGCCGTGCGCGTTTATGTATTCATCGAAGGCGCGCTTGTAACGCACGGCGTGAAGCCGAGATCCTGTCACCACCATAGCTTTCGCGCGTCCACCGATCTTATGACGGGTCGATGAGCGAAAGTGCTCGATAATGATCTCGACCTTCTGACCAATGTCGTAGGGATGGAGGGACACAAACCGACCAAGCGCCTTCGCAGCCTTGCGTTTTGGCACTTCGGGATCATTCTCGATCTGCCGGATTAGTCCGAAGAACCGCTTATAGGTCGTATAGTTCTGAAGAACGTCGAGAATGAAGCCTTCCTCAATCGCTTGACGCATTGAGTAGTGATGGAAGGGTGGTCGGTTCGTCGTTGGGCTCGGTTCGTTGAACAGGGCTTGCGTTTTGAATTTCGGAGTAGCGGTGAAAGCAAAGAAGCTGAGATTCGGCTGACGTGGCCGTTTCATCATTTCAGCGATCAATGCCTTCTTGGCATCCTCAGATAGGCCTTCTTCTTCGTCGAGATACTCCGAGGCGATGGCGTCTTCGATGCCGGACTTATTGAGGATTTTGCGCAGTTCCGTCGCAGTTTCACCAGATTGAGATGAGTGGGCCTCATCAACAATGACCGCGAAGCGTTTGCCCGTCGTATCCAACTCAACCGTCTCACCCTGCTTTCCCATCGAATCGATAGCGCGCGCCACAAAGGGAAATTTCTGGATCGTAGTAATGATGATCGGCACACCGCTCGAAAGCGCACGAGTCAGCTGTTTGGTGTCCTTGTCGATCTTCTGGACCACGCCTTGCTTATGCTCGAACTGATAAATTGTGTCCTGCAATTGCTGATCCAGCACCCGGCGGTCTGTCACCACGATGACCGAGTGGAAGACCTTGTCACTTCCGGTGCCATCGTGAAGGCTGGACAAGCGATGCGCGAGCCAGGCGATGGAGTTGGATTTTCCTGATCCCGCCGAGTGCTGAACAAGGTAGTTGTGTCCGGAGCCGTTGTCGCGCGCATGGGTGACGAGGCTGCGCACAGCATCAAGCTGGTGAAAGCGCGGAAAGATCATGGTCTCGCGCTTCTCGACCTTCACGCCTTTCGGCGTGACGCGACGGCGCTCTTGCACCTGCAGATGCAGAAAGCGCGCGAGAATATCCATCAGGCTGTCTGCCTTCAGGATGTCTTTCCAAAGATAGGCCGTTCGGTAGCCGTTCGAATCAGCCGGGTTTCCGGCGCGGTTTTGATCACCCTTGTTAAGGGGCAGGAAGAAGGTCGAACCACCCGCAAGCCGCGTCGTCATGTAGGCAAGGTCGGTATCCACGGCAAAATGGACGAGCGCGCGCTCCTTAAACCGGAACAACGGCTCATCGGGGTCGCGGTCATATTTGTACTGATTGATGGAGTGCTGAACGTTCTGACCGGTGAACTGGTTCTTCAACTCCAGCGTCACGAGCGGAAGGCCGTTGACCGCCAGCACCATGTCAATCGAATCCTGTGGGCGGCGCTCGCTGAAATGCACCTGGCGGATCACCGTCAGGCGGTTTCGTTCATAGCGGGCCTGCGCTTCGGGGTTCATGCCCGTGTTCGGCGCGAAATAGGCGATGTCGAAGGTCTTGCCGTAGCATTTAAAGCCTTTGCGCAGCACGTGCAGCGCGCCCTTGGTGCCAAGCTCACGCGACAGCGCCGAGAGCAGCGCATCTTCGGCTTTTGGTCCGTGCAGGTCCTTGATCGCTTGCCAGCGGGCCTCTTGCGTGCGCGCTATAAAGTCGATGATATCGCGCGGGAACAGGGCAAATAACGGATCGAAGGTTTTGGGATCACCCTTAAGATAACCGCCATCGGTGAGAAGTGAGGCTTCGATGGCATCTTCAAATCTTGCTTCGGTGTGTTTGTTCATCTGCGCCTCCTAAATCTCGTCAGCCATGTTGTTTTCGAGATCGCCGAGGGCGAGTCCATTCAGGGCGTCATAATGATAAAATCTAATGGCCGGATCGGCCCGTAAGTACTTGCCGTCTGCATCAAGATATGCAGCGGGATTTGTATTCGAGCTGAACACGAACTTCTGGACAAAGAGCGGGTGACTGTGCCCGAAGTAATGCTCCACAACGCGTTTCATGGAGCGCAGCCAGTTCGTCCCAGCGTCGAGCTGCGCCTTGATGCCGGTCTGGTCGATGCCGTTTGACTTGAACTCGATCAGATAGGCGTAAATGCCGAGCGACATACGATGAAAGACAACGAAATCGCACTTGCGTGCCCAAGGCTTGGCGTCGTCGTCGAGAAAGCGGAAGAGGCGTGGATCATCGCCCTTTTTTATGGGTTTTAGATCGAGATTGACCGAAAAGGCCTGTCCCTCAAATGGGAACGTCACGGTCAAAGGCTTCGGTACGCCGTCAATCTTTTCCTTGAGCGTCACCGAGCCGCTTTCCCCCCTGTCCTGAATGAAGTCTGGGTTTAGGCAAGCCTTGAGATGGCCATAATAAGCATCGGTCGTCAGCGCCATGTCAGGTCACCTCCAGCTCGCCGGTGACGGCTTTGGTGATGATGGCGGCGCGGTACTCCGTGAGTTGATCGATGGCGCTGCGGATCAGCGCCTCAGACTTGTCGATTTCAGCTAAGCCGTCATCAATTTTCGCGAGGATCGTGAATTGCTCCTCCCGTGGCGGAAGCGGCACGTTGACTTCCCGCCAGCTTTCACTCCGCAAGGCTTTTGTTCCGTGCGCGGACGTCTCCACGAGCGAAAGAATGTGACGGTCAATCCCTCGCAGGAAATAGGCAAGGAACTTTGGCGTTAGGCGATCGCCACAACGGAGCGCTTTCATATCCTGATTTACGGTCACTGCGACCGAGTTCACTGCAATCGGAAAGGTGTGCGCTAGGATCATGCCTCTAACGACGAACAGAACAGCGCCGGGATCGATCAGGCTGAGACTCGTTTCTTCAAGCGCCAGCTCCGTAACGTGGTCTTCGCTGTCGGCTATATCGAAGACTTTCATGTCTTTCGGCGAAACCCAGGGAATGTCGCCGCGCCAATAGTCGGCATTCGCCGTGGCCGGGGTCAGGCCACCTGAAACGGTTGTAAGGAACTTCAGTCGGAACGTTGAATCCCAATGCGCAGGGATGTCACCGAGCCAGTCGATGCCGCTGGATTTCATGGGAGCGGTGGGATCGAGGCCCTTGGTCACCGCGCGTGTGATCAGTGCCGAGCGCTTCTCCGCCAGCAGCCCCAGCAAATCCAGCTTCTTGGCGATCAGGTGATCGATTTCGGCGGTTTTATTTCGCAGAAAGGCATTGATCGCTCGCTGACGATCCTTCGAAGGGAAACCAATTTCGACATTCTTCAGTGCATAATGGCCCAGCCCGAAGCGAGTAACCCCACGCGCTTCAAGCTTGTAATGGTCGTTGATGGTGTGGGTTTGTGCAGCCCAGCAGAAGAACTCGCCATCGAGCTCATCGTCCAAAGGCTCGACCATGGCCAGGTGATAGCCGCAGACCACCTCAGGCATATCCTGTGACACGTAGGCGGGCACGGCGATGTCGTCCCAGCTTTCGCTGTCTTTAGTCATCAACACTTGGCCGCGCCTCAACCCGAAGCGGTTGAGTTCATGCAGTGTCACTGAGCCTGCCGATAGCTCCATGTCATCCGTGATCACGCGATTGTAGTAGACGTCCGTGTAATTGCAGAGGCGGACTGGGATCTCGTCATCGTGAACATGCTTGTCGACGTTGCTCGTCTTTACATCCGCGATGAACTTGAGCCGTCGATGGCCCCAACTTTCCGGATAGCGAACTTGCTTCATTAAACATGGCCCCCATCGGCATGCGCAAGCCGTTCCGCTTCCCAGTCCTTGTAGGTCTTGCCGCTGCCTTCGACCTTCCATTCGATAGTGCCGTTGGTAGGACGCCCATTCACGACAGCACCCGCAGCACTGGGGCTGGCAAAGGCAAAATTTTGGGTGAAGCGACAGAAGTGTCCCTCACGCACCAAGACCCCATTGTCCATCATGTCTTTGTGCAGTTTTGCGTAAGACGTGTGCTCGGTCCCGCGACCGCTCCAGTTGTCGCGCGCCGTGGAACCTTCCATAACGACGAATTCACCGTCCTCGATGATCGCGTGGGCATGCAGGCCATGCCTTCTTGTGATGAGTTCAAAGACTGGGGAGGGGGCTTCGCGCATATCCTCCCGGGTCAGCTTCGGGCGCTTGTTCTGCTTGAAGGCATCGACGCCGATGGCGGGCAGCACCATTAGAAGGTAGTCGAGAAAGCCTTCCATATTTGACCGCTCGGCCTCCTTCAGAGAAGGGCGCGCGGGCGTGTTGCCATTCTCCAGCGCGATGCGACCAATGCTCTTGGCTTCCTCAACAAGGCGTGATTCGAGATATTTGATATGCGCCTTGTTCAGCGTGTTTGCCTGGGAGGTGACGAGGATCACTTTGGTCCACCAATCCTTCTTTGCCTCGTGGCTTTTGATCCGGTCAGACATGTCCTCGCCCTCGCCGATATAGGCAAGGTCGGCCCCATCTTGTTCGCCGAAGAGGAGATACACGCCGGTATATTGCGCCTCACGACGGCGCATGGCTTCGGTGATCTGTGTGCGTGGCGTGACCAGCAAATGGCCGGTCCAGTTGAACACTTCCGCCGTCAACATGCCGTCCGGCTTGCCGCCGACGAAGTAGAGCTCGAGCGTCTGTCCCCGGCTCCCTTCGGTCATGACACGACCTTTTTCAGTTGGCCGAGGATGTCCTTTTCGAGGGCAGTGATATCAGCCTCAATCGCCTCCAGTTCGCGCGGCGGCTTGTAGACATAGAAATGCCGGTTGATCGGCATTTCATAGCCGACCTTGGTCTTGGAATGATCGATCCAGGCATCGCCGACATAAGGCCTCACTTCGCGCGCTAGATAGCCCTCGCAGTGATCGCGCACGAGGTCCAGCAGCTTGGTATTGTCGGCGTCGCGATCATAGCCGATGGGAAGCTTGGCGGGCGCGTTGTCTGGTAGTGGCACCAGCTCGACATCGCGCAGCTCTGCGTCTGGCTCAGGGTCGCCCTTGTTGTCTAGGCAGACATCGGCGGTCTGGTCGCGTTCGCTCAGTGCACTGATGAGGGCCTTGCGGACGTTGGCGGGAACCTTTGGCGTGACACCGGCGAGCACGCCTTCGAGATGATCGGTGAACGTATCGCGGTTCTTAAACAGCTTGTCGCTAGCGGCGGCTTGAAGTGCTGCAATGATGGCGGCCTGATGCGCTTCGCCCGCCGCGACTTCGGTCTTGTACTCCGCACTGCCGAACTTCTTCTTGCTCTTGGCAAGATTCTGGAATGCCGATTCATCCGCAACGCGCGCGATGCGTTCGGCGCTGATCTGGAAGTTTAAGCGCAGCGGTCGTTCTACCGTAACCTTTAGATAGCCGAAGTCACCATTGTCGAAGATCCGGCAGCAGACCCGATCTTCCCATTCTTCCTTGTCATCGTTCTTGACGAGTACGCGCGCGGTTGCGCCGTCCTGATAGTCACCATACAGGCGCACGATATCGGCAATCTGATCCGGGTCGCCCGCCTCGGTTCCAGCAATCCGGTTTCGCTTGTCCCCTTTGCTCTTTGTCATCTTCACGTAGTGACGCGAAGCATCGATGAGCTGTACCTTGCCGCGCCGGTGCTTAGGCTTGCGGTTCGAGACGATCCAGATGTAGGTGAGGATGCCTGTGTTGTAGAATAGCTGGTCGGGCAAGGCCACGATGGCATCGAGCCAGTCGTTTTCGATGATCCAGCGACGGATGTTGCTCTCGCTCGGGCCTGGATCGCCGTTGAATAGCGGAGAACCGTTAAAGACAATTGCGATCTTGGACCCTTCGCCGCCATGTTCCGGCGATGGGTGCATCTTCGATATCATGTGCATCAGGAAAAGGGTCGCGCCGTCACGGATCGCAGGTAGACCTGGTCCGAAGCGCCCTGCAAAGCCTAATTCGTCGTGTTCTTTCTTGACCACATCTTCTTGCGGCTTCCATTCGACACCAAAGGGTGGATTGGCGAGCATATAATGAAAGCGTCGACCATTATGTCCGTCGTTGGTTAGTGTGTCATCGAAGGCAATGTTGTCTACTGCTTCATCTTTGATCAGCATATCGGCGCAACAGATCGCCCAGCTTTCCGAATTGTATTCTTGCCCGAAAAGTTCGAGGTGCGCCTTATCGTTCTGGCTCTTGATCACATCCTCGGAAACCGAGAGCATGCCCCCGGTACCGCAAGTCGGATCGTAAATCGTCCGAACGATGCCCGGTTTCCAGACATCTTCTTCGTCAGTGTAGACCAGGTTCGCCATCAAGCGGATGACTTCACGCGGCGTAAAGTGGTCCCCAGCTTCTTCGTTTGCTTGTTCGTTAAATCGACGGACGAGCTCTTCGAAGACATCGCCCATGTCGGCATTGTCTAGATCATTAGGGTGGAGTTTGACCTTCGGATCGGTGAATTCCTTCACGATAAGGAAGAGTCGGTTCGACTTGTCGAGCTTCTCTATGTCCGTTTCAAACTCAAAACGCTCAAAGATGCGGCGCACATTCTCGGAAAAGCCATTAATGAAAGAATTTAAGTTCGCAGCGATGTTTGGCGGATCACCAAGCATCTTTTCGAAGGTGAATGGGCTGATGTTGTAGAGCGGTTGGCGGCGGCCTCTTGATGCTTTTCGCGCCAGAACCTTGTGAAGGACTTCGCCCTCCAGACCCTGAGCCTCTAGTCGTTCCAATTCAGCAATGACGTCGTCTTTGGTAGGCTGAAGTAGAAGATCAAGTCGCCTTAGAACTGTCATCGGCAACATCACTCTTCGGTACTGTGGAGGGCGATAAGGGCCGCGAAGCTTGTTCGCTATGTCGTAAACAAGATCAATTACTGCCTGCTTGTTAGCCACTATTGTACCTTTTAATTTTCGTTTTTTGAGTTGAAGCGTCTCTGCTCTTCAATCCACTGGTCGACTTCCCCTTTTCGAAATCGCCAAGAGCCACCAACCTTGAAGCCAGGTATTTTACTCTCTGACGCCAGCCGGTATGCCGTCTTCTCTGTAATGCGAAGATATTCGGCGACTTCGCGGATAGTCAGGATGTCTGTATCCATTGCTTTGCCCGATTATTTCGACAATTTGAGAAAATAAAGAAAAAACAGGCACCGATCAACCATTGTTTCCAAAAGCCCGCTTTCAGGCCTGGCTCTCGTGAACCGAGCCTACGGTCTCGGCCAGTCAGGTTCGTTCCCTGGCGCGTGAATTGATGCTAGCCTATGAGCACCGACGAAAAATCGCGATCGAGCCTTCCCACGCCACCAACGATCTGCGCTTGCGGCAAGCTCCCGGTTTGCACCTGCCGGTTTTGGATTTGTGTTTTGCGGCGGAATTTAGCACCGATGGTCGCCAGCCAGGGGAGCGGAGGAACGCTTCTGATCCACGCGAAGTTTCAGACTATTCCCCACGCCCGAAACCTCCCCCTCCCCGTCATCTCTCGAAGGCCGAGCTCCGAAACGATCCGCCGCGCCGCCTGCGGCGTCACGTCCAGCGTCTTCGCCACCATGCCGGCCGACACCAGCGGCCTTGCCATGACGAGCTCGATCAGTTCCGGCAGTGTCGACGACGTCCGCCGGCCGGCCAGTTTTCGCTCCATCATCTGCCGTGCCAGCGCCAGCCGGTCATGCTCCTTCAGCCCGATCTCGGCAGTGGCGAGCAGCCCGCTTGCAATGGCCAGCAGCCGAGTTTCGCGGTCGCGATGCCGGCGCCGATCGACGGGAATGGTTTTCAGGCCGAGATTGACGGCGGCCAAATGCGCCGCAGTGGTGACGCCGGCCTGGCGCAGGATCGAGGCGGAAAACAGCCGCCCGAGCCAGGGCGCGTTCTGCAGCACCGCAATCTCGCTCCAGGCATCGAGGGCAACGATCGCCTGCAGCACCGGCGGCAGGTCGCCGATCCTGGCGAGCACGCCGCGCCACTCCTCAAGCCGCTCGTCCTCGTCCCAATCGAGATCGTAGACCAGCGGATCCCTTTCCCCGGTCCGAGCGCTTTTGGCGGGGCCGGCCTTCCTTGCCTCTTCAATGACGGCGTCTGATCGGGCGAGCAGCGCGTCGATGGCGGCAAACTCGGCGTCGAAGGGACTGGGCATGGCAAAGGCGTCCTTTCCCCTCCCCTCCCATTCCCCATCGGTAGCGGCATCCGCCACGGCCGCTTTGTCCTCTACGTCGCCGTCGGCACCAACTGATGCTGCAGGCCACGCCTGGCCGCGCAGGCTGCGGAGACCGTCGGGGTTGAGCGCCCAGCCAGGCGGCTGCGCGGCGATGCGGCCGCGAGTGCGCAGCACGTCGCGGGCGATGGTCAGCTCATGGGTCGGCGTGCGGACATCTTTTGTGGCGTCGTGCAGCACCAGGTCCTCGAGATGGACGAGCTCGCCGTCGAGCCACAGCGAGGCGCAGGCATCGGCAAAATGCGCGCGTTCGAGAAAGCCCGCGCCGACCGACGAGCGGGCGATGCGCTCGTCGAGACGGGCGAGCGCGATGCCAGAGTCGGAGAGCGGCCGCAGCAGGCTCTGGAGGGGCAATTTGGCAAGATCGTAAGACATTGAAATCATGGTAAATGATTTGCTAAACGAACTCTATGGGAAAGTTAAGGTTCCTCACTGGGTATGATGCTCAAGTCCGCACGTTCCTATCGATAGGAACCATGTATCGATAGTAATCGGATCTGGTGGTTGACCAAGTCACGCATCGCTCCTATTTCAGAGAAAACAAGCTGCCGATCGACGAGCGAGGACCGCATGAGCACAACGGTGAAGATTTCGGAAGCCAAGGCGCATCTGTCGGAGCTGCTGGCCCGGGTCGAGGCCGGCGAGGAGGTGATCATCGCCCGCGGCAATGCGCCCATCGCCCGCCTGACGGCGATCGACGAACGCCGCCAGCGTCTCGCCGCGATCGAGGCCGTTCGGGCCATACGCGCGCGCGCCAAGCCTGTCACCCAGGAGGAGATCCGCGAATGGCGTGATGAGGGACGCCGGTACTGATGTCTTTTGTTGTCGATGCATCGATTGCCGGCGCCTGGCTGCTGCCGGATGAGGAGAACGAATTCGCCGCGCAGGCGATGACAAAAATGGCCGACGAGGATGCGCTGGCGCCCGATCTGCTGCAGCACGAGATTCGCAGCATCCTGCTGTCGGCCGAGCGACGGGGCCGGATCGATGGCGACCTCGTCTACACCGCCCTTTCCCGGTTTCGCGGGCTTCCCCTTCGACTGGTCTCCCGCAGTGACGACGTCGAGGTCGTTCGTGTGGCCCGCCGGTATCAACTGAGCGCCAATGATGCCGCCTATCTGGCGCTGGCATTGCTCGAGAACGCGCCGCTTGCAACGCTCGACCGAAAGCTCGCCAGTGCAGCCCGAAGCGAAGGTGTTCCCATCCTGGGGCCGCTCTCCCATGAGCAATGAACCGGCAGGTCCGGATCCGCTCATCCCGGTTGCGTCGAAAGATCGAGGAAAGCACCAACCTGCCAGCACCGATCAAGGTCATCTACGGCGTCGGGTACACCTTCACGGCGACGGCCATTGTGGAATGAGCATCCGTTGAACGACGACCTGCCCGCGAGAAAAGGATCTTTACTCGCGGCCACAATCGGGCATTGTGCGCAACCGGGAGGAGGAACCTCATTTCCTCCAATTGGGAGCCGTCCCGCCACCAACAGTACAAGCATGCGTGGCTCTCGCTTTCTGCAAGCGTTGGCGGCTTTGGCGTCAACCCGATGACGGTGCGGGTGAGAGGCGAGGGAACGAACGATTGAGAAGCACAATACTGCGAAAAATTGCCGTCATCGCCTGCGTCTTGGTCGCTTGCATCTCCCTGGCAAGCTGCGCGCGGAACTCCTGCCGGGATTGGCCGGGAACTTGCATCATCCAGTGATGGTAGTGTGTCTCAGGGTATGCGGCGGTGACATCAGGTTAACTTCGCCAAAGCACGGCTCGATGGATTTGACGGCGCATATACCGTTCACAACCGACACAGTGCCGGCGCTTGGCCCCGTTGTGCCTCCCGCGATATAGAGGTAGAATATAGACAACGAGGAACCTAGGACGACGAATATGGCGCTGAGTATCAAGGACTACGACACCGAGCAGCTTGCCCGCAGGCTTGCCGAGCGTACCGGCGAAAGCATCACACTGGCAACCAAACGCGCGCTCGAAGAGCGCCTGCGACGGCTTGGCTCCGACATGCGAAAAAACGCCCTGCTCGAGGATCTCGAAGCGATCCAGCGACGTTGGAACGCCCTGCCTATCCTTGACAACCGCACAGCCGACGAGATTCTCGGCTACGACGAAAACGGATTGCCATCCTGATGGTGATCGATACCTCCGTCCTTGCCGCAATCGCCTTCAATGAGCCGGAGGCGACGGCCTTCCGCGAACGCATTGCGGACGATCCCGTACGACTGATTTCCGCCGCGACCGTTCTTGAGGCTGCCATGGTGATCGAGACACGACTTGGGGAGGCCGCAGGAGCAGATCTCGACCTCTGGCTTTACAAGGCAGACGTCGAAGTCGTCCCTGTCACAGCGGAACATGCTGATCGTGCGCGGCGCGCCTGGCGTCGCTATGGCAAAGGCCGTCATCCGGCCAGCCTCAACTTCGGCGACTGCTTTTCATATGCTCTTGCGGCGCTGACCGGAGAACCGCTGCTCTACAAGGGCAACGATTTTTCGCAAACCGACATCGAGGCGGCGTGAGGATTTTCCATGGCAGTTCAACGCGACCCAGCAAAAGCGGCCGCTGATGCTGCGGCGGCCACGCAAAGCGACAATCCGGGGCGGGAGCGCCACGTGACCTCGGCACACGGCGATCTCTACGACGCCAACGGCTTGCCGAAATGAACGAGGTCGCTTCTGCATCACTCCTCAAACGCGCCGAAGAACTAGACGCGCTCGACGCCATCCTGCCATTCGACCGTCGTGACCAACTCGCTGCACTCCTCACCGATGACGACGTTGCCACCCTGAAACACCTGGCGAAGGAGGGCATGGGGGCGAACACACTCAGGGCGCTTGCCTCTGATCTCGCCTATCTCGAGGCCTGGTGCGCGCTGGCCACCGGCGCTCCCCTTCCTTGGCCCGCGCCGGAAGCGCTGCTGCTGAAATTCGTCGCCCATCACCTCTGGGACCGGGTCCGGCGCGAGGCCGAACCGGCGCACGGGATGCCGGCGGACGTCGAGTCGGGCCTGCGAGGCCAGGGATTGCTGCGGACGGAGGGTCCGCATGCGCCGGCAACGGTCAGGCGGCGGCTAACCTCCTGGTCGATCCTGACCCGCTGGCGCGGTCTCTCCGGCGACTTCTCTGCCCCGTCTCTGAAGAGCGCGCTGCGACTGGCCGTTCGCGCCACCGGCCGGCCAAGGCAGCGCAAGAGCCAGAACGCTGTCACCGCTGATGTTCTCGCAAGGCTGCTGTCCACCTGCATCGGCGATCGGCTGGTCGATATCCGCGATCGCGCCATTCTCCTGACCGCCTTCGCCTCCGGCGGGCGCCGACGCTCGGAGATCGCCAACATGCGTGTCGAGGACCTGATCTATGAAGAGCCAGTTTGCGCCTTGCCTGACGATCCGGCCTCCCCTCCCCTCCCCTGCCTGGCGATCCGCCTCGGGCGCACCAAGACGACGGGTCCGGACGACGACACCCGTTGCCTGATGATCGGGCGGCCTGTGGAAGCGCTGAAACACTGGCTCCGGGAAGCCAGGATTGACAGCGGCCCGGTGTTCCGCCGCATCGACCAGTGGGGCAACGTCGATCGCCGGGCGCTGACGCCACAGGCGATCAACCTGATCCTGAAGGGACGGTGCACAAAAGCCGGGCTCGATCCGGAAAAGTTCTCCGCCCACGGCCTGCGCTCCGGCTATCTGACCGAAGCCGCCAATCGCGGCGTGCCGCTACCGGAGGCGATGCAGCAGTCGCAGCACAAGTCACTGACCCAGGCCGCCTCCTACTACAACAATCCGGAGCGCCGACGCGGCAAGGCTGCTCGCTTGATTATCTAGGTCAAGCCAGATAGCGCGTACGCAACACTAAAGACGCGCCGGGCTATCATGCCGGGAAACCCTAAAAAGATCCTGAACGCGAAAGGAATTGTTCATGGAAACAACGACCATCCAGTCACGGGCGGATTTCGCCCAATGGGCGATCGAACGCGTAAGTGCCATCATCGCGGAACAGGGTGGCAATCTCGCGCTCGCCGCCCGCGAGGGCAGTGACGAGACGATTGCCGCAGCAGCGAATGCATTGGGCCAGACGATTGTCGATACGCTGCTCGAGGTGTTCGACGGACTGGTCGACGCGGAATAACATCCGCGACGCTGAGAATAACCACGATCAGATCTTGAGTCGATCGACGACTTTAGCCGCTTTATCCGTGGGCGACACGTCGGGAAATGTCGGTGCGCAACCAGGTTAGCTCCGCTTCAAGATCGACGTCGGTGCCCTCAATCCACCTGACTTTTGAGCGTCCAATCGCTGCCGTCGGACTGACGGTATCCCCTATTTCAGATCGAGAGCGCAATCTCGGCGCGAATACGGAGGACGCAGCGAAGGAAATTTGGATCTCTGACCCTCAGCGCAAGGGTCTTGCTGACGGCTCTATACCTTTCATCGCTCCGACTACCCCTTGAAGCGATCGAACGCCGTCAGCCGCTTCATCGGCGGGCTGGCATCGTAGCGGTAGATTTCGGCTCGCAGCCAGCAAAGCTCGTCGTCGAGATCAGCGTCGGAAACCTCGGTCCACCAGGCCTTGGGGCGACCGTCGCTGCCGTCGGACCAGCGATACCCCCTCCCCTTCAGCTGATCCTTGAGGTCGAAGGGAGAATTTTCCGCAAAGATCCGGACACGCGAACGCTGACTTCGTTCGTACAGCTCGGCGAACGCAGATCCGGCGTGGCATTCGCCATTGCCATCGAGGACTTCCAGAAGCGCAAAGCAATCGTCGACAGCCCGATGCCCGTCATGAAAATAGCCGGCCTGGCCGACCAGATAGCCAAGCTTCGTTCCCTCAAAGCCACGCGCCCGCCAATCCACCTCCGACACCGAGCAGGCCCAGGGCTTGTCGGCAAAGACCGGTGACAGCGCCTCGCAGAACGGCCGATCGAAGCCGGCATTATGGGCAATGATCAGGTCGGCCGGCTTTATCAGCGCCTCCAGCCGATCGAGGTCGATCATTTGTCCCGCGACCATCGCGTCGGTAATGCCGGTGAGCCGGGTGATGTCAGCGGGGATGGGGCCGCTCGGTTGCCGCAGTCCGCCGTAGACGGCCGTCACCGCACCGATCGTGCCGGTCTCATCGAAGCTGAAGGCAACAGCGCCGATCTCGATGATCTCGTCCTTGCGCGAACTGAGACCGGTCGTCTCGGTGTCGATGATGATGCCGCGCAACGGAAAGGCCGAATCTGGCAACCGGACAACCGGTCGAGGCTGGAGCTTTGACAGGATCCGATAGCGGCCCGTTGCCTGCAGATGCCGGACCATGTCGTCCTCGTTCATGGGCGGCGTCGCACGCCCATCCGTTCGACTGTCCATAATCCGCGCATCATCCGCAAACATGTCAAACTGAGCCGTCATTCCCGTCATTCTCTCCTCGCCTTCCCCGAGTGCCAACCAAGCAAACTGCCGCCGATCAGCCCGTACTCTGCACCGGCTTTCCATTCAACCGCAGCAAGGCCATCAGCATCGGCCCGAGCGAAAATTCGCCGCGCGCCGCTTTCCGGGTCAGATCGCGCAGATAGCCCCCGGCCGAATTGATGTGGCCCGCCCTTTCGAGGATACAGGCGACCGCAACGGCAGCGTTTTCCGGCCCCATTGCCTCGCAGGCCTCCTGGTAGGCGGACGGGCTGACCCCCAGCATCGAGCGGACCACGACCGCGGCGGTCATCAGTTCGCGCCAGCTGGAAATCGCCCCGCCGGGGCCGTACATCGCAATTTCCGGGCAGGCCCGCAGCACCATGCCCAGCGGAAATGCCTTTATCGCCTCCCGCAAAGGCTCGCTGATTTGCACTGCCGGCTCCCCCGGCTCTTTTCGAGAGCTAGGTTCAAGTTCATTGCTGGATTCGGTATTTGAATTCTGTATGTGCTGACGGTATTCGGCAGCATTGGTGTCGCTTTTTTGCGAAATCAGCTGAAGTTCCAGAAGGTTGACCACTTCGGCATGCAGCAGCGTCATTTCTTCCAGGCATTCTACGAGGTCCGGCTCGGTCTTTGCCTTCGCGAGCCGCCCGACGGCCGCCACGAAGTAGCCTTCGACCATGCCCCAGTCGCCGGCAGCACCCTCCTCCATCGCGGCGGAGATCAGCTTGCGAATATCGCGGCGGCAGATCGAAATGCGTTCCTTGACGATCTTCAGCCGTCGACGCTCTTCGGCCACCTGCTGGGCCAACTGGGCGAGCTCTTCCGAACGCGCCAGCAGCGGCGCCAGGCTGAAGCCATACGCCGCCTCGATCGTGCCGTCCCTGCCCTTACGTGCATAGCGCTTGCCATTCGGACTGTCATTTCGATGGATCAAACCGGCATCGACCAGGAGCGCCAGGTTTTCGCGCAACGTTGAACCGGCTATGCCGTTCGCGCGCGCGGAGAGCTGTGCGTTCGAAGGGAAGACAACGAGATTGCTGTCTTCGGTCAGGTCTGTTTCCGGATAGAATGAAATCAGCGCATTCAAAACCGCCAAGGCTCGATCACGCACCCCCAGCAGCGTGCGAGCATCGCAGGCATCCCGATAGACTTTCCATTTGTCGACGGACTTTCCCGCCCTGATATTGGCTGAATCAAACTGCCCTTTCACCAAGGCAAGCGTCATCGGCCGCCGCCCAAAAGGCGTCGTCACATTTCCACTCTGCATTTTCCTTCACCTTCCAATAGGCAAAAGAAGATCAGCTCACCAATAACGGTGCCAAAGACTCTTGACTGTGATTCGTGGAAATGCGATTCTCAGGCTGCTAAACGATGAGAGAGGCTTCCACGATGGTTACCGTCTGGGGGCCTTTTTCTTTTGCGGTTAGTCTCCCTTACCATCAACTGAGAGGAACTCGGCATAAAGCCGATCCAGGTTCCCTGCCAGGAACTGACCGAATCGGCCTGCGTTCTTCGACTTCATCGAGAGCGCGAACGCCTTTCCTGTATTCGTGAATTGGGCTGAAACGCCCTTGTCTGCCGGTTGCCAAGTGTCTTTTACATTGGTCACGGCTTTCTTGACCGGCTTTCCAGCCTTGTTCAGTGCTTTGAAAAGGTGATCGAACCGCGCGTCGCTATTCAATGAGGCGAACGTCGGTTCGAACATCAATTCTCTTACCTTTTCCGCGTTGGCATCCTTGCCGGCGAGCAGTGAGAGTTCCAACCAGCGCTCACGTCCGACTGCTGGAGCCGAACCGATGGCTTCGATCACTGAGGCTGGTATCCGTTCCGTAATGGACATCATCTTGGAGACAGCCGCGGCATTCGCCGCCAGCGAGGACGAAATGACACCTCGATCATACCCCAAATTCTCCAGTCGACGCGCGAAGGAAGCGCGCTCGATGAAGGTCAAATTGGAGCGTGCGGAGTTTTCTTGGCCCTGCGCGATGATATGCGTGCGGTCATCGAGTTTCTTAACGACGGCCCTGACCTTTAGACCGAGTTCGCGGGCGACACGGACGCGTCGATGACCGAAGACGATCTGGTAGCGTCCCTCAGCCACAGGGTGCGGCCGAACCAGGATCGGAGTGTCTTGGCCGCGTTCAGCGATCGCCTGTTTGAGCTCCTCAAACTGATCCGAATCGCCGTCCATTCGATCTGACACGAATGAGCTGTCGATAACATCGGGGGTTAGCTCTACAACAGCCTCGCCTTCAAGAAACTTCTCCGCCTGTTTCGACAACTCATCCAGCGAGCGAACCATGCTCCGCGAGGCCCCGCGCATGGGGTAGGTTTGAGGCTGATCCGCTTGGGACACCTCCCCATCATCCACAAGACCAGCCAGTAGGTTCTTTCTTGCCATCTACTTCGTTCCCAATCGCTGCAACCGTCTGAAGCTAAAGGAAAAATTGTCGTTTTTGTCAGCTGACAACTTTTCGCCCCCACGACGCGTGCACCAGATCCACAATTTCGGCATTGACCGCGTTCAAAGACTCTATTGCACGTTCGTAGGTCGTGCGTGTCATCTGGTTCTTCTCAACCTCGTAGAGGGTCTGCTTCGTAATACCCGCGTCAGAGATTGCCGTTGATTTCAGCATGTGGTTCTTCAACACGAATTGGTGGAAGAGGGTCTGCATAAATCCGACCATCTGAGCCTGCGGCCCATCCATCGGTTCGTACCGGGTGATGAGATAGCGATACCATTCGAGGTTCACCTCAGCGCCTGCATCCCTGATCGGCTTCAATATTCCGCCGAGCATCAACAGGAACTGTCCCATCGACATGACGTCCAGCATCTGGGGATGGATTGTGATGAGTACGCTCGTTGCAGCCGTCAGGGCGGTAATCGTGAGATAACCAAGTTGCGGCGGGCAATCGATGACAACGACATCGTAGCGATCTTCCACTTCGGCAAGGGCGCGCGAAATCCGCGTGAAGAAGGTTCTCCCCTCGTTGGAGCCCTTGTTGGACATGGCAAGCGGCGTATCGTATTCGAACTCCTGGAGCTCCAGATTTGCCGGGATGATATCAAGGCCTGGGAAGTTCGTCGCGTGAATGATTTCGGAAATCGACCGCCGTTCCCCATCATAGCGGATTGCTTCATAGAGCGACGGCGTAAGATCGAGCTCAGGCTGGAACCCATGAAGCGAAGACATCGAGGCCTGAGGGTCAAGGTCGACCGCCAGGACACGGTGGCCGGTTAGCGCCATGTACTGGGCCAGATGCGCGGCCGTTGTCGTCTTGCCTGACCCACCCTTGAAATTGACAACGGCAATGACCTGCAATTTGTCGCCAGGGCGACGGTGCGGGACGTAATTTCTCGCCTCGGAGCGACCATGCTCCTCCAGGTACTGGCGAAGATCGCCCATTTGCTCGGCAGTGTAGGAGCGTCTGCCGGAGGACGACGTCTGGGGAAGGGGGCCCTTTCCTTCCAAGTGCAGTTTCTTCAATGTGCTTTGCGAGACGCCAACAAACTGTGCGACTTCTGCCAACGAGAAGTGTCGCAGTCCTTTCTTGGCATTGGGCGGGTACTGCTGCATGCTTAGCAAATGCAGCTTCTTGGAAATCAAATCGCCCTGCTCGAGGATCATCTCCTCGAAATGCATAGGTCGCATTGCTGCCATTTGCGGCGTAGTAGCGTTCATGGAGGGAGAGCTCCCAAATAACGGTTTTTGGCTTTGTGCGCCATTCTAAGCGTTATTATGATTGATTCTCGCCAGCGCTGGCAAGGAGCTGAGGTGAATCAACAGCTTGTCGAGCTTCCAGCCCACATCACGGAAAATCCAGCGGTACGAACATTTCCTCTATCTATTCAATTAGATAGATCAGATTTTCGGTTGCACGTACGCCGTTCGTTCACCTGTGAATCATACAATAAGCGCTCTGCTGGGACAGGTCATCCAATTCGGAGAATCAGGTGGCCGGTTGCGACTCACCCTGCAGACAGCCCATGACCGGCCCGGTTCGGTGAGGGGGCGCCTTTGATTGGAAACATCGTCGTCGGTCGAGCCATGCTTTGAGCGAAGACAGTCATTTGTGGCTTGTCGAACTCTACAACTGCCAGGCCGCGGGGTTCCGTGCTGAAAGTTCCTTCAAACCGGAACGGTGGAGGGGAACGATGCGAATTGTGGCGATTTCAGCAGCACAAAGCACAAAGGAAAACCGACTGGTCGACGCTCAGCATCGTCTGCGCGCAAAGATTTTCTCCAAGCGCCTTGGCTGGGAGGTTGATGTCAAGGATGGCCGGGAGTGTGACCGCTTCGATCGGCTCCGGCCGACATACATTCTCGCCGTACTGGAAGGCGGAAAAGTAGCAGGATGCGCAAGGCTTCTTCCCGCCATCGGTCCAACGATGCTGGCAAACGTATTTCCCTCCCTTCTTCCAGACGGACGATTGCACGCCCATCCCGCAATGGTCGAAAGCTCTCGCTTCTGCGTCGATACCAATCTCGCAGAGGGGAGGGGGGATGGCTGGATTCACGCGGCCACGCTGACCATGTTCGCCGGCATCATCGAATGGTGCATCGCCAATCTATACACCGAGATCATTACCGTAACCGACCTCAGGTTCGAGCGGATCCTTGCGCGGGCAGGGTGGCCGCTTGACCGGCTGGGTGAGCCGCGAAGAATTGGCGCAACCATGGCCGTCGCAGGCACGTTGCCCGTGAATACGGAGACCTTCGAAAGGCTCTGCCCGTCAGACTACAGCTCCGACCTCGTTGCGGTCGGCCGGGTCGCATAGGGGACTTCCGTGACTCAGCTCGGTTCTCACCACCGGCTGGGGCGCAAGCTCCAGGGGGCGCTCGGCGACGAACTCTGCATCGCGCTCGATGATGCCAACGTCGTAGAAATGCTCAATCCCGACGGCAGGCTCTTGCGTCTCGGACAGGAAGTGACCCAGGCAGGCAAGATGCCGTCTTCGGCTGCGGAACTGGTCATAGACGCGGTAGCCCACGGACTACTGCAGTCCGAGGTCGACGCCGACCAGCCGATCATATCGAGCGAACTGTCACTCTCGCGATGTTCAAAGGCATCATCGAATGGTCGATCGCCAACGGCTACAGCGAGATCGTCACAGTCACTGACCTGGGTTCGAGCGGATCTTGTCGTATCGGATGGCCCTTCAGCGGTTAGGACCCCACAAGAAAATCGGCGTCACAACAGCGGTCGCCGGTACTCTGCCCGCAAACCGAGCGGCATTTTTCAGCGGCGCCGGCGTGCGCACCATCGCTCGTTCATCACCACCCCCTTCAGTCAGGCAGCCTAAGGAGAAGCACGTGACTCAACTTCGTTCTCATCCCCGACTTGTGCGCAAACTCCAGGAAGCGCTTGGCGATCAGCTTTGCGTCGCGCTCGACGATAGCAACGTCGTCGAGATCATGCTCAATCCCGACGGCAAGCTTTTTATCGAACGGCTCGGTCACGGCGTGGCGCCTGCTGGCGAAATGTCTCCCGCTGCAGCCGAGATGGTCATTGGGACTGTCGCACATGCTCTTCAGTCAGAGGTCGATACGGACCAGCCGATCATCTCAGGTGAACTGCCGATCGGAGGACATCGGTTTGAAGGTCTGCTCCCTCCGATCGTTGCGAAACCGGCCTTCACGATCCGCCGCCATGCATCACGTCTCATTCCGCTGGATGACTATGTTCGCAGCAGCGTCATGACTGACATTCAGGCGGGCACAATACGAAGCGCGATCGCTTCGCGCTTGAACATCATCATCTCTGGCGGAACGGGATCGGGAAAGACAACGCTCGCCAATGCCGTGATCGACGAAATCGTCAAAAGCGCGCCGGAGGATCGGCTGGTCATCCTCGAGGACACAGCGGAAATCCAGTGCGCCGCCGAGAACGCGGTACTTCTGCACACGAGCGACGCCGTCGACATGGCGCGCCTGCTGAAGAGCACAATGCGCCTTCGGCCCGATCGCATCATAGTGGGTGAAGTTCGTGACGGAGCAGCTCTTACGCTGCTGAAGGCATGGAACACGGGCCACCCGGGCGGTGTGGCGACCATCCACTCGAATACCGCGACATCCGCGTTGCGGCGGCTCGAGCAACTGACCGCTGAAGCCAGCCACCAAACAATGCACGAAGTCATCGGCGAGGCTGTCGATCTCATCGTTTCCATCGAGCGCACGCCGCGCGGCCGCCGAGTGCGTGACGTTATCCACGTCGAGCGCTTTACCAACGGCGAATACGAAATCCAATCCGATCCGCTCACCGAAGAACAGGAAGCGCGCCATGTTGCGTAAAAAGACTCTCCTCACCACTGCCATCGTTGCAGCACCGACCGTCCTGACCTCTGCAGTGCAGGCTCTGGCAAGCTCGGGTGGAAGTCTCCCCTGGGAGGGTCCGCTCGAAAAAATCCAGCAGTCGATTACAGGGCCCGTGGCTGGCTACATCGCGCTTGCCGCTGTCGCGATCGCTGGTGGCATGCTGATCTTTGGTGGCGAGCTCAACGATTTCGCACGAAGGCTCATGTATGTGGTCCTTGTTGCAGGCATCCTGCTCGGCGCGACCACGATTGTGGGCCTGTTCGGCGCGACGGGCGCATCGATCGGCGTTTCGCAAGAATTGATTTCCACCCTCCAGCCCCTCGGGGCAGGGGAGGGGAGAAATGGCTGACTATCTGTCCAGCCTGCACCGCAATCGAATCCACCGTGCACTTTCTCGGCCGAACCTCCTGATGGGGGCGGACCGAGAGCTTGTCCTCATCACGGGCCTTGCGGCGGTCATTTTGATCTTCGTCGTTCTGACGGTTTATTCCGCTCTTTTCGGCGTGGCCGTCTGGATCGTCATCGTTGGGGTCCTCCGGATGATGGCAAAGGCGGACCCGCTGATGCGGCAAGTCTACGTGCGGCACATTTCTTACAAGCCCTACTACAGGCCGACTACATCGCCTTGGCGGAAATTTTGAGGAGGCGGTGATGGCAGCGCTCAAACGCTTTCGAGCCACCGGACCGTCGTTCGCGGAACTCGTCCCCTATGCTGGCCTGGTGGACAATGGCGTTCTTCTGCTGAAGGACGGCAGCTTGATGGCTGGCTGGTATTTCGCCGGCCCCGACTCCGAGAGTGCGACCGATGTCGAACGCAATGAGCTCTCGCGACAGATCAATGCCATCCTTTCACGACTTGGCAGCGGTTGGATGATCCAGGTCGAGGCTATCCGGGTGCCGACGATCGACTACCCAAGCGAAGATCGATGCTATTTTCCAGATCCCGTAACGCGAGCAATCGATGCCGAGCGCCGCGCTCATTTCGGCCGAGAGCAAGGGCATTTCGAAAGCAAGCACGCTCTGGTCCTGACCTATCGCCCTCTCGAGTCCAAGAAGACCGCGCTGAGCAAGTACATCTACTCTGACGAAGAGAGCCGCAAGCAATCCTATGCGGATACCGTTCTTTTCGTGTTCAAGAACGCAATCCGCGAAATCGAGCAGTACCTGGCGAGCACCGTTTCAATCATCCGAATGGCGACGCGCGAGGTCACTGAGCGAGGAGGCGAGAGGACAGCCCGCTACGACGAACTCCTCCAGTTCGTTCGATTCTGCATCACCGGCGAAAACCATCCGATCCGGCTGCCGGACGTGCCCATGTATTTGGACTGGATCGCCACGGCCGAGCTCGAACACGGGCTGACTCCGAAGGTGGAAAGCCGGTTTCTTGGCGTTGTCGCGATCGATGGCCTGCCGGCCGAAAGCTGGCCGGGCATTCTGAATAGTCTCGACCTGATGCCGTTGACCTATCGGTGGTCGTCTCGCTTCATCTTCATGGATGCCGAGGAGGCAAGACAGAAGCTCGAGCGAACCCGTAAGAAGTGGCAGCAGAAGGTCCGCCCCTTCTTTGACCAGCTATTCCAGACACAAAGCCGTTCCGTCGATCAGGACGCAATGACCATGGTGGCCGAGACTGAAGATGCGATCGCGCAGGCTTCATCGCAGCTGGTCGCCTATGGTTATTACACACCTGTCGTCATCCTCTTCGACGAGGATCGCGAGGCACTGCAGGAGAAGGCCGAGGCGATCCGGCGTCTCGTCCAGGCGGAAGGTTTTGGAGCCCGGATCGAGACCCTCAACGCGACCGACGCGTTTCTCGGCAGCCTGCCGGGGAACTGGTACGCGAACATCCGCGAACCGTTGATCAATACCAGTAACCTCGCCGACCTAATCCCGCTCAACTCGGTCTGGTCCGGCAATCCGATAGCACCCTGCCCATTCTACCCGCCAAACTCCCCACCTCTCATGCAGGTCGCTAGCGGCTCCACTCCGTTCCGTTTGAACCTCCATGTCGATGATGTTGGCCACACCCTGATTTTCGGGCCGACCGGTTCAGGCAAATCCACGCTCCTGGCGCTCGTCGCCGCCCAGTTCAGACGCTACGAGTTCGCCCAGATTTTCGCATTCGACAAAGGCAATTCTCTCCTGCCGCTGACCCTGGCCGCCGGCGGCGATCACTATGAGATCGGCGGTGATTATGGAGAGGAGGGGAGAGCACTGTCGTTCTGCCCGCTGTTCGATCTGTCGACGGATGGCGACCGCGCCTGGGCAACCGAGTGGATTGAAATGCTCGTCGCCTTGCAAGGGGTGACCATCACGCCCGACCACCGCAACGCCATCTCGCGTCAAGTGGGTTTGATGGCGACGGCCCCCGGCCGATCACTCTCGGATTTCGTGAGTGGCGTCCAGATGCGCGAGATCAAGGATGCTCTCCATCACTATACCGTCGATGGACCCATGGGTCAGCTGCTCGATGCCGAGGAAGATGGCCTCACGCTCCGCGCGTTCCAGTGCTTCGAGATCGAGCATCTGATGAACCTCGGCGAACGCAATCTGGTACCGGTCATGATCTATCTGTTTCGCCGCATCGAGAAGCGGCTGGACGGCTCCCCCAGCATTATCCTCATCGATGAAGCCTGGTTGATGCTGGGTCACCCGGTTTTCCGCAGCAAGATCCGTGAGTGGCTCAAGGTCCTTCGCAAGGCCAATTGCGCCGTCGTGCTGGCGACCCAATCGATCTCCGACGCGGAGCGATCCGGCATCATCGATGTGCTGAAGGAATCCTGCCCGACGAAAATCTGCCTGCCGAACGGTGCGGCTCGCGAGCCGGGCACTCGGGAATTCTATGAGCGTATCGGTTTCAACCAGCGCCAGATCGAGATCGTGTCGAGCGCCATTCCAAAGCGCGAATACTACGTCGCGACACCTGATGGCCGACGACTGTTCGACATGTCGCTCGGGCCGGTCGCGCTCAGCTTTGTCGGTGCCTCCGGAAAAGAAAACCTGAAGCGCATCCGTGTGCTGAAGGCCGAGCATGGCCAAACCTGGCCGATCAAGTGGCTTGAATCGAGAGGAGTTGACGATGCCGTATCGCTATCCAGCTTCGCGTAGACTGTTTGCCGGCCTGATCGCCAGTGCCTTTGTGTTCGGAGCCACTCCCGCTGTGTGGGCCGGATCGGCCACTGGCGCTGCGACCGAATGGACGCAGCTCGCCAACAATGCGCAGCTCATAGATCTTCTGAAGAGTTCCGGGATCCAGGTCGATAATCAGATCACCCAGATCGGCCAGCTGGCGGAGCAAATCCAGAACCAGTTGAAGATCTACGAGAATATGCTGCAAAACACCTCGCAGCTTCCCGACCACATCTGGGGACAGGTCGAAGGGGACCTGAACCGGCTCCGGGATATCGTTAAACAGGGCCAAAGCATTTCCTTCTCGATGGCGAACGCCGACGACGTTCTGAAACAGAGATTCCAGAGCTACGCCGACCTCAAGACAAATCTGCCGAATGCCGAAAGCTTCTCGTCAAGCTATCAAAGCTGGTCGGACACGAATCGTGACACGATCGCCAGCACGCTGAAAGCCGCTAGTCTGACGGCAGATCAGTTCGGGAGCGAAGAAGGCACCATGACCTCGCTGCGCGGAATGTCGGAATCGGCAGACGGGCAGATGAAGGCACTCCAGGTCGGCCATCAGATTGCCGCACAGCAAGTCGCCCAGATGCAAAAGCTCCGCGGTCTGGTTTCCCAGCAAATGACGATGATGGGAACCTGGCTGCAGACCGAGCAGACGGGCAAGGATCTTGCCCAGGCTCGACGCGAGAAGTTCTTCAACGCCGATGTCCGGACCGTTCCGACGGGCCAAAAAATGGAGCCACGCTGGTGAGCCCGACGGCGGAAGGCCGCCAATCAAGGAAGGTCAGGAGATGCGGCCCGAGATGGTAGAACTCAGGATAAATGGCGCGTTCCTCACCATCGGTCTCCTCTGCATTGTCATCGCAGGGCCGGCTTTCGCCCAGCAAGGTCAAGTATTGACCGAACTCGAGAACCAGGTCTCCACAGCCGCAAAGGGCTGGGAGACTACCATCATGAATGCCGCGAGGTCGCTCTTCTGGATCCTCGCGGCGATCGAGGTTGGCATGGCCGCCGTCTGGCTCGCGATCCAAGCGGCCTCCCTCGATAGCTGGTTCGCTGAACTGGTCCGCCGCATCATGTTCATCGGCTTCTTCGCCTTCGTTCTGGATCAGGGACCAACCGTCGCTCGCGCGGTCGTCGACAGCCTCTTCCAGATCGGCGCGGGTGGCGGATCGGCGTCGCCGGCCGAAGTGTTCGACGCCGGAATCCGCGTTGCTTCGCAGATGTCTGAGCAGGCCAAGTTCGGTGTGTTTGAAGACAACGCGCTTGCTATTGCAGCCGTCCTCGCCATGGGCATTGTCGTGATTTGCTTCTCACTGGTGGCCGCTATCTTCGTTTCCGTCATGGTCGAAATGTATGTCGGTCTGCTTGCCGGCATGATCATGCTCGGTCTCGGCGGGTCGTCTTATACGAAGGATTTCGCGGTCCGGTATCTGGTGTACGCATTCAGCGTCGGGATGAAGCTCATGGCTTTGGTCATGATCTCAAAAATCGGCTCGGAGGTTCTGCTGGTCCTAGCCCAAGCTCCGACTGCAGAGACCGATCAGTTCATCACGACGCTGGCAATCGCCGGCGTCTCTGTCGTGGTTTTCATTGTCGCGATGTACGTGCCGAACATCATTCAGGGCGTGGTCCAGGGCGCTTCCGTCACCGGTGGCATGGAAACCATTCGCCATGGTGGCCAAGCCGCATCGTTTGTGGCCGGAGCCGCGACGCTCGCGGCTGGCGCTGCAGGGGCCGGCGCAGCAGCCGCGCAGTCGGCGCGGGCGGCCGGGTCATCGACGGCAGGCGCCGCAGTGCGGGGAATTGGGGCAGCGATCGGGTCGGGCGCGAAGGCGGCCGGATCGGCCGCAAAGGAAAAAGCGATTGGCTCACCGGGAGCTTATGCCGGCTCCCTTCTCGGCCTCGCCAACGCGAAACTCGACAGCAGTCGAGGTGGTCCGGGCGGCAACCCCACGCCTCCAGAACGCAAAGACTCACCGTAAATCGAGAGGGAAACCTGAATGGCCGCGAACCGCGCCCCTGAGAGCCCGTACCTTGCCGCACGGCAAGAGTGGACGGAGAGATATGGATCTTATGTGCAGGCCGCCCGGGCATGGCGGATTGTTGGGATCATCGGCCTGATCATGGCGGTGATCGGCTTCAGCTATGCCATGTACCTGAGCACGCAGGTCAAGCTCGTCCCCTACATCGTCGAGGTGGACAAGCTCGGAAGCTCAGTGACGGCCGGCTTCCCGCAACAGATCGAGTACGCGGACGCCAGGGTGGTCCGGGCAACGCTCGGCAATTTCATCACCAGCCTGAAATCCATCACACCTGATGCCGTGGTTCAGAAGCAATACATCGACCGCACCTACGCGCTTCTGCGCACCTCGGATCCATCGACGCAGAAAATCAATGCGTGGTTTCGCGGAAACTCACCTTTCGAGCGGGCGAAGACGTCCACAGTCGCCATCGAGGTCAACAACATCGTGGCGCTCTCCAACCAGACCTATCAGATCGACTGGACGGAATACGAGCGCGATCGCAAGGGCAAGGAAACCGGAACACGCCGGTTCCGCGGTATTGCGACCGTCGCACTGACGGCGCCACTGGACGAGGCGATCATCCGTCTCAACCCGATCGGTCTCTACGTCCAGGATTTCGACTGGACCGCACAGCTTTAAGGGCAGGGGAATACTTATGCACAGAACTGGATTGATCGCGGCCATCGGCTGCATGGCCGGACTCGTCCTTGCGGACGGTGCGATTGCGCAAAACATGACATCGAACGAGGTCAAGGGAACGAACATCTCGCGCATATGGCGAGGCACACCTGGCCTGGTCACAACAGGACCGGATGGCAAGGTCATTTTCTTATTCGGAGAAACGCAGCCATCCGTGGTTTGCTCGCCGCTTCAGGTCTGCGACATCGAACTGCAGGGCGGCGAAATCGTCCGCGACGTGCTTGTTGGTGACACAGTTCGCTGGAAAGTGGAGCCGGCGACTTCGGGCGCGACGGGCGGGCAAGCGATCCATCTCATCGTCAAGCCATCGGAATCCGGCCTTGTCACCTCGATGGTCGTGACCACATCGCGCCGAACCTACCATATTCAACTGAAGTCTCACCCGAGCCAGTACATGGCCCGCGTGGGCTTCGAATATCCGGAAGACACGTCGGCGAAGCTCGCCGACATCAACGCCAGGCTTGAGACAGGTGGAATTCCAGGGAGCGCGCCCGACAAATTGAACTTCTCCTACACGGTGAGCGGAAGCGCATCTTGGAAGCCGAAGCGGGTCTATTCCGATGGTGTCAAAACCTACCTTCAATTCTCGAAGTCGATAGCGGGGCAGGATGCGCCGGTTCTCTTCGTGGTGAGCGGCGGACAGAACCGCATCGTCAACTATCGAATGAAGAACGACATGATGATCGTCGACTATGCCGTCGATAAGGCGATCCTTGTTTCGGGTGTCGGCTGGCGCAAACAGAAGATCACCATTCGGCGGGGAGGGTGATCCATGCGAACGCTCTTTATCCTCGTTCTAACGACCGCGCTTGCCTCCGGTTGCCAGAGCGCAGGTGAGGTCCTGACCACCAGCTCCACCCCGGTAACCGTCATAGGTCCTGCCACAAGCGCTATTGCTGGCGATATGGCGAGCCGCCTCGCAGAGCGGATCGGACCGGCCGGCACGACAGCCATTAAGATGCAAAATGACAAGACTGAGTATGCGACGGCGCTCGAGGCGGCGTTGAAGGGATGGGGCTACACCGTGATTACAGATGGAAAGGTGGCAAGAGACCAAAAGCCTGTCGAGATATCCTATTCCCTGGATAGCTTCGACGGGCAACTCCTGGCGCACCTCGGAACGCCGTCAGTCGCGCTCGGTCGGACCTACCGAGTGACCGACGCGGGTGCGACGCCGTCCAGCCCCCTTTCCGTTATGCAGCGAAACTGAGGAGGCCAACTCTATGGTCCAGTCGCTCCAACTTGGTACTTCCGCAGGGTCTGATGGCCAGCATGGGATGCGCCGGCTCAATCGCCTGCCGATCATCATTGCCATCGCGATCATCGTGCTGTTCTTTGGTGTGGTCGTTATCGGCCTGTCATGGCGCGGCCTCTCATTCAATGGGGACAGCGACCTCGACAGCGCTTCCAGCACCCCGGCGACGAATTTCGGCGACCAGTTGAAGCGCGGTGTGACCGACGGGATCATCGGCGAGCCGGAAAGCCGAGAGTTTTTCCAGCCAACCCCAGTCGTAGTCCAGAAGGAGGAAAAGCAAGAGCCAATTGTCGAGCGACAAGGGGTGGGTGAGGATCGCCGGTCGCGGCTCGAACCGGAGGAGGAATGGAAGGCTCGGCTGAAGAGAGAGCAGGACGAACAGTACGTCCGTGAGGCACAGCGTCAGCGGATGGCCCGATTGCAGGCAAGAGCAACCGCATTCGATTCACCCCTCAAGGTCGATGTTTCGGATGTCGCCGAGAACACAAAGGTTGCTGAGGACCGGAGCCAGCCGGGCCATGTAACGGCGAACAGCGCATCCGACCTCTACGCGACCGCCATGAAATCGGGGCTGCTCGGGCAAAACGTCGATCCCAGTGGCCAAACGACCAAGGAAGACTTCTTCAATCAGGACATCAAGGACCTGGGTTATCTTCCGAACCGGGTGGTGCCGCAGATGTCGCTTTACGAGCTGAAGCGTGGCTCGGTCATCCCTGCCACACTTATAACCGGCCTGAACTCCGACCTTCCAGGAAGGATCACCGCGCAGGTCAGTCAAAACGTCTACGACAGCGCCACCGGCTATCGCATTTTGATACCACAAGCCGCCAAGTTGTTCGGTCGCTACGATTCCAAGGTTTCCTTTGGTCAGGAGCGGGTTCTGGTCGTATGGACCGACCTCATCTTCCCGAACGGTTCGACGCTGCAGATCGGCGGCATGGCTGGCACTGACGCCGAGGGATATGGCGGGTTCAAGGACAAGGTTGATCGTCACCTATGGCGAACGTTCGGTTCCGCTGCACTCGTAGCGCTGATTGGCACCGGCATCGACATGTCCATGCCGCAGAGCTCAACGCTTGCCACACAGGACACCGCCTCCGACGCGGCGCGCAGAAATTTCGCCGAATCGTTCGGCCGCGTCGCCGAGCAAACCATCTCGAAGAACCTCAATGTCCAGCCGACGATACAGATTCGACCGGGTTACAAGTTCAACGTCCTCGTCGATCAAGACATCATTTTCCCTTCCGCATACCGAGAAAACCAATAGCTTTAGCAGGCCTTTGATGCGGGGGGCATCCTTCAGTTATTTGCGCGGCACTATGACCGCGCAATCACGCGTCCCTATTCTTTACTTGTCATCTGGTTTTTATATTGCCGGTGCTTACATGTCGCTCCCGCTCAGGTAGTGCTGCAACACACACAGCACAGGGACGACGGCTGAATGCCGTACCTATCGCTGAACCATTGATCAGCGCATCATTGCGCCTGGCGCACACCTTCATTTTCACCTCTGGCCACCGATTCTTGAAAGATCGATGCGCATCTCCGCCGAGCCTGCCTTATTTTCATCCGTAGTCGGCAAGTGATCGTCCTCTATGGGCGTGACAGCTTCTCTCTCCGTGGGCTCATCGTCCTTCGGCTCCGGGGGCAAAGGCTTACCCCGTAGAAACGTTGCACCTCCAGGATCGTCGGACTGGAACACCTTGGTGCCCTCGAACTCGCCAGTCCGCCATGCATGGACGGCGTCCTCGAACATCTGAGGCATGACCTCTTTGCTCGTCGGGTTGCCATACCACTTGGTCACGATGCGTGCGACCTTCGCGAACAGAGCCGTGCCGCGCTTCAGGTTTCCGCAGGGATCAACGAGCCCGGCGTCAAGCTGACCAATGTCTACGATGCCGACGCCTGCGGGATATTGCGTGATACCGATACGCACAATCGCCTTTCCAACATACTGCCGCATGATATCGAGCGCCTCTTCGGGTGATTGCGGTTTAGGCACCAGAACCAGCTGCCCTCCGGACTTCACAGTAATTGCCAGAGGATCATCAGAGCCGGCCACCGCAACGAAGTGCTCGACGATTGCGGGCGTCAGGGAAGGATCGGCACATTTTTCGATAAGCGCTGCGTCTAGCATGAGGACTCCCCAGTCAGGTATTGAAAGAGAAAATGACGGGTTTGTGGAAGAGGCGAGCCCAGGCACGGGCGCTCGCGCGCTGGATGTCGACGATCGAGGTTCCAACCGTCCACCAACCATTGCCCACAGCGACGATAACGCCGGGATCGTGCAGCATCGATTGGAGAACCGGCCAGACTATGAGCTGCTCGTAGCAGATCAGCGGGGCAATCTTGGAGCCCGCGACCTCGACGGCAGGATTTGCGAAAAAATGCGCCCGGGCCCCGCCGCCCTCTCCGAACAGGCTATTCCACGGTTGCCACATCGAACCGGGGACTGGCATCCGCTCGCGATAAAGAATGGCGCTGCCCGCGGCGCTGATCGAAACAAGCACATTGTCGTAGCCGTCCGCGTCGATCAGCGCGGCGCCGGCGATCACTGTGGTCTTGGTCCCGGCAAGCGCCGTTTGCCACAGCCGCGCAAGGGTCGGCGTCCAGAAGCCGAGTGCGCTCTCCGGCAGGACAACGCTTCCGGGCGCTTGACGACGAACGATCCCGATCAGCGCGTCTTGACGCTTGAGGCTTGTGTCGCGGCCGAGAGAAGAACCCATTTCCAAGTCGACACCCTGCCACGACGCAGGTAGACTCGCCTCCGTCCACTCAGCGGCGGACCAGAGCCAAATGCCTGTCATAGCAATGGCTGCAGCCGGCCATCGGCGCGTCGTCATGAGCGCCAGGCCGGCTGCAAGCATCACCAGCCCCAACCAGCCCCAAGCCGGAAACAAAACCCCGGCGGCCGTGATCGGATGCGCCCATCCCGTGATCCCGAAGGGTGGGATGGCCATGACGACACAGGCGATCAGGTAGCGAAGCGGTTTTCGCCAGTCTGCATGGTCGGTCCAGAGTGCTGCATGCACGATGACGAAGCCGGCCGAGGCGATCAGCCATAACAAGAGACCGGGCCAGATACCCGACGAATAGAAGTTCGCCACGCCTTGCGGCAGGCCTCGCGAGGCGGCCAGAAAGTATGCAGCTGAAACGACGGCCGCGTGCCAGCGCGTTCTCGACAGCGACCAGACGGCCGGAAAAAAGGCCGCGACCGGAAGAGACAAGACGTTGCCGCTCCAGCCGATCAGACCTACTGCGGCCGATGCAACGATAAGTGCCTGCGTGCGAAGGTGATCAACGCGCATAGGCCCAAACCTTCCGCGCCAATCCGAGGACGTTCTCGACTGGAAGCGGCCCGAAGTACCGCGAGTCAAACGATCCGGGAAAATCGGAATGCAAATAGACGGCTCCTGGCGGAATGATGCCCCCACCATAGGGCTCCATCCGCCGCCCCTGACCATCCTTGCGCATGGTTCGTGAGTGCGGAAGTGACCGCCCATTGATGCGAACCAGATCGTCGGCCTCGATGCGTTGGCCGGCGGTCGCAGCAACGGTCTTGATCAGCGGCGCGAAACCGCCCGCGCAAAGCCCATGGCGAAGATAACCACGCGCACGCGCCTGGCGCATGACGTCCGAGAGCCGGGCAGACGAAGACAAGATCGCCAACCTGTACCGGCCGATCAAGCTGCAGGATCCGCCAAATGCCCAAGGGCTCGCTCGGGGTGACATTGACCCGGAAGCCGGCGGCGCCGAGACCAATGATCCCGGCGAACGTCACGACTACCGAGGCGCCTGAAAACAGAACCGCGGCCCGGCGGCTGCGCCGAAGGGGCGCGACCTTTTCAACCGCAACCGTCATTTGAGCGTCAGTCCCAGGCTCTTTGTCTGACGCATTGCCTCGGATGCTTTCAGCGCCGCCACGGTTCGCTCATAGGCCGATAGCTGCTGAACGGTCCGCATCGTGTTCCAGGCCTGCTGGACTTCGCTCTTCTGCGTGGCGTTCATGCCTGACGTGACCCGCTGGAAGGCCTCGCCGTTCGTGTCCTTGGCGGAGAGAGGAAGGAAGGTTCTTTCCCCAAAACGCTCGGTGACCGCCCTGGCAAAACCTTCGAGCTCAGCCTTCACCATTTTATCCGCCAGCGCATATTCGAGACCGGAAGGCAGATCATTTCGATCGATGGCATCTCGAACGCGTTCCAGCACGCTTTTCGCATTCTCTGAGAGAGCCGGGATCTCGAGCGCGACCTGTTTTCGTACTGCCAGTTCCTCTGAGTGGTTTCGTCGTTCGGCATCGCCGCGCTGACGCAGATAGTCGCTGATACTGTCAGCGAGCGGCGTGACATTCTTGAGCGCCCGATCCCGGTCCGATTTGTCCGATCGACTCGCGAAAACCCCGGACTTGCCCTTGAGTGTGCCGAAGGCTTCCGGCTCGGCAGCCATCCTCGCAATCGTCTTCGCCGCAATCGCCTGATCGCTCAGCATCGCATCGACATTCGTCGCCTTGAACGCGGCTTCAGGCTGCGCGTAAACGTGATGGAAGCGCATAGAGACTTCCTCCCATTGCTTCTTGAGCGCAGGGTCGGCGGCGAGCTTGTCCTCGACTGCCTGATCGATCGAGTTCCGGAAGGTGGTAATACCGGCAACCATGGGCTTGGCCTCCTTTGCTGCAATGGGAACTGTTCTGGCCGTCGACGTCGCGAAGCCGAGCTTGGCGCCGATGGCCGCGAGCCGGCCGACGAGATCGACAAGCTTCTGCTTCTGCCGTACCGTCCATTCGAGACGGTCACGCGCGACGGTCCTGGCAACGTTGACGATGTGAAGCCCGCGCGCTTCGGCAAAGCGGAGTGCCTGCCGGTAGATGCTGCCGCCGGAATAATCGAGCGTCGTTTCCTTCGAATTCTTGCGCGACAGGATCTCGACCAGACCGCCCGCCTTGGCGAAGGATCGGCGGCCGTAATAGACGCCGAGGTCCTCGCGGTGACGGGTCATCGCGACATAGCTCAGGTGACGATCGAAGGAGAGGGACGCCAGCACCTTGACCCGGTCGACCGTCGCGCCCTGACTCTTGTGGACGGTGGTGGCGTAACCGTGATCAACATTGTTGTAGAAGCGCTGCTCGACCGTGACCTGGCGCAGATCGTCACCCTCGCCGATCGCGACGACGACGCGGCCGGGCGCAGCTTCGACCACCTTGCCCAGCATACCGTTCTTGACGCCAAGCGAGCCCTCGTTCTTCAGGAAGACGACCTGGTCGCCGGCCGCGAAGCTGCGGTTTCCATCGGCGGTCTTGAACGGCGAACCCTGTTCGATGATGCCACGCTCGATGAGCTTTGCCCGTGCCAGCTCGTTCAGCATGCGGACATCACGGCGCAGATGCGCAAGGATCAGTGTGGACTTCGCAGGATCGTATTCGCCGTTCCAGTCGGCGATGAGATTGGTGACGGCATCAGCCTTCAGCTCGGAGCCGATCATCTTGCCATTAGACTGATAGGCTGAGACAGCCTTGCCAATCTCGCCGCGCGCAAGGTCGAGCGATGCGTCCCGCATCCATTGCTCGCGCTGGCGATAGATGGTTTCCAGTTCGGCATAACCGATGCGATCGGCGATAGCCCGGAAAGCAGCACCCGCCTCGATCGGCTGAAGCTGCTCCGGATCGCCGACGAGGACGAGCTTGGCGCCGGCCCTGGTGACGGCTTCGACGAACATCGCCATCTGCCGCGACGACACCATGCCGGCCTCGTCTAGGACGAATACCGTCTTGTCATCGAGCTGCCCGCGCCCTTGATCCCAATGGAGTTCCCAGGACGACAGCGTGCGCGAGACGATACCGGCTTCCTTCTCCAGACCTTCCGCTGCCTTGCCGGCGAGCGCGCCACCGACGACGCGATAGCCGGCCGCTTCCCAAGCCTCGCGGGCTGCCTTCATCATGGTGGTCTTGCCGGCGCCGGCGCGGCCGATCACTGCTGCGATCCGCTCGTTGCCAGCGACGTGCTCGATCGCGCTGCGCTGCTCGTCAGACAGCCGATCATGCCGCGCAAACGTCGCCTCGAGCACTGGCTGCAGGACGCCATGCGAAAACCGCTGGGATAGCCAGACCGCGCGGTTCGCCATCTCGGCTTCGAGCCGGATCAGCTCGCGTGTGGTATACTTTGCCGGAGCCCGGACCCCGGTCACGAAGTCCAGCCGTTCGCGGTCAAGACGGAGGCTTTCGGGGCTCTGCAGGATGCGCGCCATCAAGCTTTGGAAGAGGCCCGCATCATCGATATAGCGATGCAGGACCTTCGCGACATCGCGCTCGTCGAAGACACTCTTTTCCCGCGTGATCAGGTCGAGCACGATCTCCGGATAGCGGCTCAATCTGCGGGCGTTTTCCGCCCGTCGCTCCTCCTGCAGCTCCAGGCGTTCGAGCGCAGCTTTCTCGTCTGCCCCCTCCGCCTTCCGCTCGATCGCCTTTGTGCCGACGCCGAGATGGATGGTCGGCGTTAGCTCGATGCCCTGCCTTTCGAAGGACCGGCCATCTATCCTGATATCCAGGCCGGCAAGTGCCAGATGCCGGTTCTGGCAGGCAAACCAGCCATCACGAAACGCATTGAAGTCCTCGAGCCCACCGGCCCAAAGCTCGTAGACGATCTTGCCGCTATCATTGCGCAGCACATTCCCGTCAGGACCAGTGACCGCCACTTTCTTCGAACCAAACCCATCCTCTGTCAGCGGTCGCAAGGTGGTCATCAGATGGATATGCGGATTGCCCGGCGCGTCATGGAAGACCCAGTCGGCCACCACACCCTGGGACGTGATGTGACGCGCCACGAAATCCCGGACGAGCTCGATGTTCTGCTCGGCAGACAGCTCGATCGGCAGGGCGATGGTGACGTCCTTGGCGAGCTGCGCATCCGACCGCTTTTCGAAATCCTCGACCCTGTTCCAGAAGGCTTCCGACGCCCCGGACACCGAGCGGTCGGCGATCATGGACCGGAGCCATTCCGGGGCATCGGCCGGGATGACGAACTCCTCATGCAGCAATCCCTGCTTGCGGGTGTAGTCGATCGTCCGGGCTTCCCGCTCATAGTCCATCTTGGCGCAATGCCGGTAGGCCGCCGACAGCACGGCGCTGCGGCCGGAGCCGCGGGCAACGATGCTGACTGAGAAATGCGGGACGGCCATGGCAGCAAAAGCTCCTTTGATGGAACGAATTCAATGTGTTCGTCAGGAGCGGGAGGCCCACCAGGGGGCAAGAGCAGAGCGTCGCATCAGCGACGTATAATTGCGCCCTTCGGATCCGCTCCTTCGGAACGGACGGGATCATTCACAAAAGCATCGCCCTTGGCGATTGCAGGATTCACAGTAGTGCGTTCCGCACTCCGGTCTGAAAACCTCTGCTCGAAAGCATCGATTTTCAGCACAAGGAGACAGCGAATGCGGAAATCAACGCAGCGGATCAGGAATGACATCGCCAAGATGCAGGAACAGCTCAAGGCGGCGGAAACACGAGACGCCGAGCGGATTGGACGCATCGCATTGAAGGCTGGGCTCGCTGAGATCGAGATCGATGATGCTGACCTTCAGGCCGCGTTCGAGGACGTGGCGAAACGGTTTCGGGGAGGCAAGGACGGATCAAGCGGGAAGAAGAGGGCAAGCACGAGCGCCGGGCAGGCCTCGTCGAACCCGTCTGGCGAGGCTTCGGGCGGCGCTGGCGAGGGTTGAGCGAATGGCGAGGACGACGACATCTGACGCCCGCAAGAAAGACACGCGCGAAAAGATCGAGCTCGGCGGACTGATCGTGAAGGCGGGTCTGCGCTTCGAAAAGCGAGCGATGTTACTTGGCGCGCTGATCGAGCTTGCAAGCCGCCTCAAGGCTGATGCCGGTGAGCGCGCGAGGCTGACTTCGATCGGTGCGGAGGCCTTCGGCAATGACAGCGAATAGGGTTCTTCTCTCCATCGTGCCGGCCGCCCTAATGATCGCCGTCACTATGGGACTGACCGGGGTCGAGCAGTGGTTTGCGCCTATGGGCAAGACCGAAGCGGCGCGCTTGATGCTAGGCAGGATCGGCATCGCGACACCCTATATCGCTGCGGCGGCGATTGGCTTCATCTGGCCCTTTGCGTCGGCCGGATCGGCGAGCATTCGGTTCGTGGGCTGGAGTACCGTCGCCGGAAACGTTGGCACAATTCTGGTGGCGGTGGCGCGCGAGACATCGCGCCTGGCTGCATTCGCCGACGAGATTCCCGAGGGCAAATCCGTCTTCGCCTACCTCGACCCCGCCACCATGATCGGCGCTGCCGCCGCCTTGATGGTGGGCTGCTTCGCACTTCGTGTTGCCGTGATCGGAAACGCAGCTTTCGGTCGACCGGAGCCGAAGCGGATCGTCGGCAAACGTGCCCTTCACGGAGAGGCGGACTGGATGAAGTTGACAGACGCCACGCGGCTGTTCGGTGACACTGGCGGCATTGTTGTAGGGGAACGATATCGCGTTGATCGCGATGGCGCCGCGGCGCGCGGGTTTCGGGCGGATGACAAGGAAAGCTGGGGTGATGGAGGGAAGGCTCCGCTGCTCTGCTTCGATGGATCCTTCGGCTCATCCCATGGGATCGTGTTCGCCGGCTCCGGCGGCTTCAAGACGACGTCGGTGACGATCCCGACGGCGCTCAAGTGGGGCGGGACACTCATTGTCCTCGACCCGTCGAACGAGGTGGCGCCGATGGTATCGCAGCATCGCGAGGGGGGCGGGGCGCAGGATCAGGATCCTCGATCCGCGCCAGCCGAAGACCGGCTTCAACGCACTCGACTGGATCGGCAAGTTCGGCGGCACCAGGGAAGAGGACATTGCGTCCGTCGCGTCATGGATCATGAGCGAGAGCGGTCGGGCGATCCGCGACGACTTCTTCCGAGCGTCCGGCCTCCAGCTTCTGACCGCGATTATCGCCGATGTCTGTTTGTCAGGTCACACGCCCCCGGAGCAACAGACCTTGCGCCAAGTGAGAGCTAATCTCTCGGAGCCCGAACCAAAACTGCGCCAGCGGCTGCAAGATATCTACGACAATTCTGAGTCTGAATTCGTCAAAGAGAACGTGGCCGCCTTCGTGAACATGACGCCGGAAACTTTCTCCGGCGTCTATGCCAATGCGATCAAGGAAACCCATTGGCTATCGTACCAGAACTATGCCGCGCTCGTGTCTGGCTCGGCATTCTCGACCGACAATATCGCATCGGGCAAGACGGACGTCTTCATCAACATCGACCTGAAAACACTCGAGACGCATGCGGGGCTGGCGCGCGTCATCATCGGTTCGTTTCTCAACGCGATCTATAACAGAGACGGCGCCATCGAAGGCCGTGCCCTCTTCCTCCTCGACGAGGTGGCGAGGCTTGGCTACATGCGCATCCTGGAGACAGCGCGAGATGCCGGCCGCAAATATGGCATAAACCTGACGATGATCTATCAGTCCATCGGCCAGTTACGCGAAACTTATGGCGGGCGCGATGCGGCGAGCAAATGGTTTGAAAGCGCCAGCTGGATCTCATTTGCCGCGATCAACGATCCTGAGACCGCTGACTATATTTCGCGCCGCTGCGGGATGACGACCGTCGAGATCGACCAGGTTAGCCGCAATATTCAGGCACGCGGTTCCTCGAGGACACGATCTAAGCAGCTTGCCGCCCGCCCGCTCATTCAGCCGCATGAGGTGCTCCGAATGCGGGCCGACGAGCAGATCGTCTTCACCGCAGGTAACCCTCCGCTTAGATGCGGCCGCGCAATTTGGTTCCGGCGCGACGATATGAAAAGCTGTGTCGGGCAAAACCGCTTTCATCGTCCAACCGCGCAGCGCGCGAGCTCAGAGCCTCCATTTCCGAGGTGAGACTATGTTGTGACGGGATTGATTGCTGGGCCTCAATTATGTCGGGCATGATGCACCGCTTGAAGCTCAAGGAATCCTGACTTTCAAAACATAGGAACTCGCGAGAGGATCGTTACCGGATGGGCGGAGACCGCTTGCAAGCCCCGGTCGCAGCGCGGACTAGAACCGTGCGCCAACGGCGTCTCGCCCAAAGACTTCACTGACATGAATCGATGCTGCGCAATTGATTCATAATTGTCGTTGGACGGCATGAGGGTAATTTCAGATTCTGTTGCCATGAGCGCACAGCCCTACCACCTCTATGTCGAACGGACCGATGCCACAAAGAACATGGCTCGCTATTATTCCATGGCGATCACGACGACTTTGTTCGGGGAAGCCTGCCTCACGCGGTCATGGGGACGTATCGGGAAGCGTGGCCAATACATGAGCCATCATTTCGAACGGGAAGAAGAGGCCGTCGATCTCTTTCTCACGCTGACCCGCAAAAAAAGAGCAAGGGGATATCGACCGCGGGTGACGACAGGTCCTTGAGGCTGCGCGCTCGGCACGGCCCCTGCGTCCTTCTGAGCAGACCTCCCCTTTCGTGTGCCACGAAAAAAGCCAGACGGTCTCGATGCCATCTCGGCTTCATCAGAGAGGAGAGGAAAGCCCCGCCTTGTCGGGCGGGGCCTGGCGATCTCAGTCGCGGTTCGGGCGGGACCAGATCAACTGGTAGCCATCCTCACCTTCGACCTCCGTCAGGGTCGCGTAGATCGGGGAGGGGAAGCTCGGATCGTCGAGCTTGACCGAGAGATAGTCGCGGTCCGTCTGTTCGGAGCGCTTCTGCCAGGCTGCGCCGAACTCAACGCTTCCGGCGAAGATGCGGAACTGCGGGCCCTTGTCCGAAGGGTTCTCGATGCGTGCGATGCGAGCCTTGACGTTCAGGGCGAGAGTGCGGATCGAGCCGGTGAAGCCGTTTTCGGTGGAGGTGAAGGTGCCGATGGTAGCCATTGTCGTATTCCTTTTGCTGTTTCGGGCCACTCCATTGCGGCCTCGATGGCAGTCGCAAAGGCCGGAGACGATCGGACCGCACCTGAAAGGCCGAAACACCGTGGAGGGCGGCGCGAAGAAACTTTCTTGTAGCGCGAGGAATGACGGCTTCAGCCGGCAGGGGATGAAAGTTTTATAGCGCCGTTGCGGGAACACGATCGAGGCGTAGCCGTTCCCCGGTCAGACCTGCCCCATCGAGCCCGCACATGGAGTCCCGGTTGGGTCGGCGAAAGGAAATGGCAATCCGCACAATCAGAACCAAGTCGAATGGCCTCACCCAGGCTGCGGCGTGTTGACCAACATTATGTGAAGATATGCACCCCCTCCCGTGACCTTCGGCCACGGTCGACTTGCGAGACCAATTTGCCGCGATAGAGTTGCGCTGCGATTCGTCGCCTGGAGGAAAAATGCGTCAACAGAAAAAGCCGTTTATCGTCGAAATCAAGCAGTCCCGGAAGCCGAAACCCGGCAACCAAAAACCATCGATCTGGGGGAAGTTGGATTTGAGTGTTGCCGACGATCATGCCGTCTCCGCGACGCCGGTGTTGGAGCCGGCCACCCCCGAGAGCGGTGACCGGCTGTAAACCTACCCCCAGCATTCAGGCAGCATCTCGAACATCTGCCGCCTCCGGCTGAAGCCCGTGGAGGAATGCCGTCGCTCGCTGCGCATGGGTGGCCGCCTGAAAGATTGCGCGCTTGTCGTCGGCCAGTACCTTGAGCCAGGATTGGAGATATGAGGCGTGATCAGGCCGCGGTTCGAGCTCGGGGGCGATGCCGAGGTCGGCGCAAAGGAAGCAACTGCCGAGTTCGGCGATCAGCTCTTCGCGAGCGCGCTCGCTTCTGTTCTTGGCATAGCGCGAGAGATCGCGGCCGACGCGGTTCTCTGCCGCGGTCCAGTGTGTCGCCTCATGGCTCAGCGTGGCGTAGTAGCTCGCGGCATCCTTGAATGTCTCGAATGGCGGCATCTGGATGAGGTCAGGGCCGGGCGCGTAGAATGCCTGATTGCCGGCATGGCGGATCACCATCCCAGTGTTGCGGAAAAACAGGTCGGCCTGCTCGATCCGTGCGACAGGATCGAGCACGACCTCCGGCCGGTTGTAGTAATGCTCGGGCAATCCGTCGATCTGCTCAACGTTGAACACGGAATAGGCTTTGAGGAAGGGGATTTCCCGATCGACTTCGCCTCCCTTTCCGTCCGCCTCCGACTTCGTGAACCGGCTCGCAAACACGACCGTCGATCCGGTCTCACCCTTTCTCACGGCGGCACCGACTTCGAGCGCCTGCTTGAACGTCATCCACATCGAAGAGGCGAAGCCCCTTGACATCTGCTCTGACCAGAGCAGCAGCACATTCATGCCCGAGTAGGGGAGTCCATTGTGGCGGAGTGGGCGGGTGATCCGGCCGGCCGTGTTCGCCGCATTCCAAGGCTTCATCCAGGGGCGCACCCCGCAGGCGAGGTCCTCGATGATCCGATCGGTGATCCGGGAATAGATGTCGGTGCGCTGGCTTTCGATCTTCTTGCTCATTTCTCATCTCCACTATTCGGAGCCGCGCCAATCGCGGCCCCGTCGCGGAGGCCTGGGGCAGGGGCCTTGAGCCGACGGCCTGCACCGGAACGGCCGAAACGACGTGGAGGACGGCGAAGCTGTTGCCGGCTGTGGGCAGCTCCTGCAGGTCCGACGCACGAGACGGGCCGCAAACGGCGTGATCAGAATCCATTTTCCGCCTTTCCTCCGGCGAAAGCCGACATGCAAAAGGCCGCCCCGAAGGGACGGCCTGAAAGGCTGGAGGCGGGGGCAACCCTCGCCGTGATGGTGTCAGTCGAAGACTGACATCTGTGTTTCGGCCGCCTTCCGATCCACGGAATGGCCGGGGTTTTCGACCGGTCGATCAAAGGGCTTCCAGCTCTCGCCGACAATGTGCTTATAGGCTGCGACGACGCCTTCTGCGGCCATGCGCAGCGCGTGGGCCTGGATCCCCATGTCGGCGGCGAATTCCCGCTTGCGGGTGGCGGCACTATCATACCCGACGGGACCGTCGCGATCCTCATCACGCGCGTCGTTTGCGGCCTTGGCCGTGGCATCGCGCGCTTCGGTAACGGCCTTGTTGTAGAACTGGCCGGCGCCATGGGCCGAGCCGACGAAGGCGCCGACAATCCGCTGCAGGTGGATTTGCATGGCGCGCTCGCCAAGGCCTTCGCTGAGAGCATCTGCCGTCTCGGAAATCAGGCGCTCATGGAGATCGCGGATCCCGTCACTGTCGATGACCGCGGTCCCGAAGCTTTCGGCGATCTTCAGCGCCTGGGCGCTGTCCGGGCATGTCAACCGGACCATCTCGATGGTGGTGCCCTTGCGGAGCGGCACGACGCGGGACTGGCGAGTGTTGGATGCGGGCTTGGCCATGTCATTTCCTTTCATCCCGAAGCGGTTCCGGCCCGTGCCGGCTTGCCCTTCGGTGCGGGCGCCCCGAACCGGCGGAAGACGGGCGTTTCAAGGTCCGGGCCTAGCCAGGACAAGCGGAGCCGATCTGCGGGCGAGCGGGGCTTAAGCCCTGCGACGATCAAGCGGATCTGCTCTGCACAGGACAGCGGGATCCGGCCGCCACGCGGCGCGGAACGCGGCCTTGAAGCGAACGTGCGCTGGTTCAGACCGCAGCAAAACCGACTGGCAAACCGTCACCGGGATCAACGCGACCAGAAGGAAAATGGCCACGCCCGTCCTCTTAGCCACTCCCGTCCACTCGCGTTCAGCCAAGGTCGCTTTGACTATGTCCTCAGCCGGCGGCATTGCCTTGGGTAACCGATAGCGCTGAAGCCAGCTCGGGCCATGGGATGTTTCGAAGACGGCGAAGGATGCCACCACCGTCACGGGGCACCATCCAGACCTAATTCAGGATGCTCTTCCAACGTACGCCGTGCCTGGTAGCATAAGCCTGAAGTGCTGCAACCTGCTCGCCATGCGGGCAACCGGGAACCCGTCCGCGCTTGTGCCGAATTCGGGACCGATTGCCGGAACCTGCATTGTCTCAGGGTGCTGAGAAGCGATCATGGTTGATCTCCTGAATTTTTTGAGGGCGTTCAAAAGCAAACCGCCGCCAAGACGGCCGGCGGCGGTGAGTATGCGAGGTTTCCGATCAAGTTACTCGGCAGCGATGCCGTATGCAGTTTCGCGGTCGTTGAGCGCGCCGCCCTCGTCATCGAGGTCAGCGGGAGCCTCGTCATCGGCAGGACAATCGGCATCGCCGTTGCCATCAGGGGAGTCGATGGTAGTCTCGTCATCACCACATTTGCCCTGATCGCCATGGCGAAGGAGCGCGGCGACGTCCTGTGGGTCCGGAGCGAACAAAGCCGCGGGATGAACGAGGACTGCGTCACTTACGAAGTGCTCGACCAGAGCCGATCGCGTTTCGCGCACGCGGGCGCGGGGCTGAATGCCAACGTCCTTCGCAGCAGCCTCGAGCGTCTGGCGCGACAAGCATACCAGGAAGTCCTCCATGCCCATGTTCGGAAGGAATCTGTCGGCGCCGATCGCCTCGCCGGCGACACGAGACACAACCCCGCTGTTCGACATGCCGCGCCGGCATGAGAGGACATCGATCAAGGCCGCGCGCGCAGCAACACGGACTGTATCCATGTCGAAGGAGAGCCGGCCATCCCCCGTGAAGAGGCGGGCTGCATGCCGGCCGAAGCGAGCGGCGCCGTAGAGAGCCCCGCCAGCGCCGGAGTCGACGCGCACATTCTGCCCGGCGAAGGCAAGGACGAGCAATGCCATCAGCATGTCGTCCGAGATCGGCGCGCGGGCGAGCGCCTCATGCAGGGCATCGGTACGGAAGTCGCCGATCATGTCCTGACCCTTCTGCGTCACGTCGGGTCGAGCCTTCGCAACCGTGGTCTCTCCTTCCGTTCCGCCGCTGATCGACGAGGAAACCTGACCTTTTGTCGGCTTAGCCTCCGGCATCCGGTAATGCACGCACTGCACCTTGCCATCGCGGTCGAGATAGAGACCGGTGTGGTCGCCCTTGCCCGGCTTGCCGTAGACACGCTCCGCCTTCTTCGGCAGTTCAGGCTGTCCCCAATTGTTCACCTCAACGATCGCGCCTTTCTTCGGCAGGTTCGAGGTCATCCATTCCTGCTGTGCACCAAGGAACGCCTCGACATTGGTGGTGTAGCGGTTGTCCTGATCGGCCGGACCGAAAAGGTCGTCGGCCCACTCGATGCCATAGGCCTCGCGAAGATCGTCGCCGAAGCTTGCATCGCGCGCGAACATGCGGGTTATCGACAGGCCGTTGGCAATCTGCCACCATTGCGCCGTGTCGCCCTTCTTTGGTTTTTGCGCCTTCCAGACCTCCTTTTGATCCTCGAGCGAGGCGGCCGCAATCGTGCGTAGCTGCTGCTCGTTCGGCATATCGCCCTTGGCCATTTGGTCGAGCATCGCCGGCAGAACGTTGGCGAGGAGTCGAAGCTTGCGGATCTGGCGGACGGGGAGGGCAAGCGCGACGGCGATGGTCTCTTCGGTCCAGCCGAGTGCAACGAGGCGTTCGATGCCACGCCATTGATCGACCGGGTTCAGCGGCTCACGGGCGATATTTTCGACCATCGAGCGCATGGCGCCGTTGTCGTTGGCCGCTTCCTTAACGAGCACCTCAATTTCCTCAAGCCCTGCAGCGATCGCGGCCTGCACGCGCCGGTGCCCGGCCTGGATGATGTAGCCGTTTCCGCCATCCAGCTGCGGCGAAACCACCGGCGGCTGGATGATACCGACGGCCTTCACCGTGGCGAGCAACAAGGCATCGGCCTGGGCGGACGATTTCGATTGGCGGGCATCGCCGGTGTTTTCGTTCAGCGCACGCGGATCGATCTTGATGATTTGCATGGGATAGCTCCTGGTCGCGTTACGGAACGGCGTGGCTGCCGCTCCTTCCTGTCTTCATTCCTATGCGAAGACACTTCCCGGAGCGCGGAGCGGACACGACGGCGCAATTGCGTACGAGCGGCCCTCCTGCGAAGCGCCCGCGGGGCTTACAGCCCTGCGAGGCGCGAGGGGCAGGGTTGCGGAGGACGCGATTGAGTGTAACGGCGGCGGCGGGGACGATCTGCGAGCGATTCCCCTTCATTTCCTCCTTCTTCCTTCAATCGTCCATTTCATGGTGTACAGGACAAACCAGGGGCTGGGTGTCCAGATCGACCAGCTCACCTGCGCGGCGTCCGATCTTGCCGACGCGATCTGATTGCCGTTCATCCGGTCACCGGATGGTGGAAAGGCAAAGGCGTTCCCGATCCCGAACTGCTTCGGGCGCGATTTGCGCTGGTGGTGGAGATCGATGCGGGTCAAGTTGCGGCCGAGCTCTATGCGGAAGTACAGGCGGCGATCGCGGCGGCCGCAACTGCAGCCCAGGTCGCTGTCGTAGTCTGACCTAGAGGGGCATGAGCAAAAAAAATGGGCCTGCGAAATTCGCGGCCCATGAAGTGTGAAGGTTATTGAACCTCCAGAGGGGAACAGTTGATACAGCGGAACTGGGAGGTGACCGCCATGTGCATCAACTGAGTGCGTTATGCCTGATTTTTGACCAGCATGACACCGATCATTGTGCAATGCAGCTATGCGAATGCTGCGGCGCTTATAAGATGTGCGGCCCACCTATGCCGCCGCCATGCGGCAGCCGGAACGGCTAGACGGGGCTCAATGAGCCCCCCATGGATGGAATTCATGGATGACCTCGAGGCCATCGCTTGTGTCGATCTCATCAGAGGGAAGGACGCCATATTCACCGTCGACTTCGAAGACGGTGACCGGGACCATGAGGTCGCGGGAAAGCTGGAAGGCGTGGGATTGTGCGAGAGAGAGATCGTGTGACATTTGAGAGGCTCCATCCGGGGAGCGGGGCCAATCCCCGCTCGATGGCTCCAAAAAGGCACGGGGACGGGCGCGATCACCGCGATGGCGCAGCCTTAAGCGGCCGCAGCTTGCTAGCGGACCCCTTGCGGGTTGATCGTGGAAGATCCGGCGCTGGGCCAGGACGCCATCGCAAGAGAGCGGGATTGGTTTGTTCCAGGTCTGTGCTGTCTGGTTGGCGCTCGTTTCTTTCGCGCTACGTCTGCCTCACGGACCCGGCGGCGCCATGACCGCCGCCAATGACCCCGGTCTCACGACCGCGGCTCCCGCGAGATCGACAATCCATGCGGACACAAACCCTCGAACCATCGAGATCGATGCGACGACCGGCGATAACTGAGGAACAGCCCAACCCGAGATGAATTGCAGACGATCTACGGTCGAACCTCGCGGCTCTACCCGCCTGGATGTACAAGGCCGCGCAGAGAGTTCAACGCTTGCAACGCACGATACCGCCACAGACGTAGCTCGACATAGTCTTCCTTGAGTGGCGGGCAAGTTCTGACGACATGGTATGACGCCAGTCAATTTTATAGTGACAAACCTGCAACGCCAATGGTTTCAATTAGACCTAAAGGCCGGGAAGATGAGGTCCAACCTTGCCCCTATAAACAGGCGAGTGCAAAGTTCCATGCAACTCACCCGTGCGCCGCAGGGTTTGTCAGAGCCCGTCCGTGGGCAAATGCTGGCGCAACACGAGATCCTTCGGTTGCACGAGTGGAGGAGCGTGCCAGCACCTCAAGGACGAGCCGCGCGGAGCCGAGCCAGGAGGTTAGACTGTGAACCGACACATTCGCTCCCTCATCGATATGGTGGATGCTGCTCACCATCCATGGATGATCAAGAGCGCCCTAACCACTTTCGCGCACTCATGCGGATTTGAGCGCTTCGCATATCTTCAAACTGAGGGTGCGGAGATCCGTACGTTCAATACTTATCCCCCTGAGTGGGAGGCGTTATACCTGCGCAACCAATATTCCCGTATCGATCCGGTTGTGACTGAGGCAAAGCGGCGTATGTCGATGTTCGCTTGGACCGCGGAAAGCTGGTCGGCAAGAGGATCCGCGCAGATGCGGGCATTCCGCGACCATGCTATCGATTACGGATTGCGCTCGGGGATCACAGTTCCTGTGGAAGGAGGTTTCGGTGCGACCATCATGCTGACTTTCGCTTCGCCAACTGCCCAGTCGAGCGGGTTGCTATCGCTGGAACCGACAAAGGCGGTTCAAGCCGTACTTGCCATTCACTATCGACTGAAAACTATGGGCGGGGCCATCGCCCGTGGTCCCAAAAGGCTGCTGTCACCGCGAGAAATGCTATGCCTCGCATGGTCGACCAAAGGCAAGCTTGCTCCTGATATCGCCGAACTCACAGGCATTAAGCAGCGTACAGTCCAACACTACCTGGACAACGCCCGCAGGAAGCTTGAAGCGGCCACGGTTCCACAACTTGTAGCTATCGCCAAAGACCATGACCTGATCTAAGGCTTTAAATCCCAAACCTTTGCCTGCGGCCCCTAGCCGGTCAGCCCAAAACAGACAGCGCCCGCGGATCAGAGGTAAGACACTTGCTGTCCCGTTCGGCAGCTGGAATGCGGCGATATGCGCCAGCTAGCGCTCAATCGATCCCGGGCAAGGAGACGACCTGCTAACGCAAAAGTCGGTGCTCGTCGTCGATCAGCGCAAGACGAGAGGGAAGAACGTCACCCCATTTCCACAGAACCAGATTGAGATCGTCATAAGTCGCGCCGGGCGCGAAGCTCCGGACGATCAACCCTTGGTAGCCGGAAGCTGCAAGCCGCCGCGCGAAAACCTGCGATCGAGCCTCGCCGGAAGCCTGCATTTGATCGCGCCACGTTGGATCGGCCAATGCCATCGCATCCATATCCTGTGCTTTCAACGCCGCCTCATCATGACCATCAAAGACAGACACGACGTCCGCATCGTAGGAGACAAGCATTGTCGGCTGGAGATTGCCGACCTGGTTAGCCTCTCTTAGAGCTGTCATGATGGATAGAGACGTGTAGAGCGCAGGCATTCCCTTCGGATTGAACCGGCCGCCATAAAGTTCGGCGCCTCGACCTGACATTGGATCGCGTGCAAAGACCGGGTTCAACGCCCGGTAGAGTTTTCCGGCAAAGCGCATCCGATAAGTTATGCGTGGACGCCAGCGTCGACCGCGTCGATGTAATCGAGCACGTCGTCCGCACGACCGGTTCGAACCAGTTGCATCGCTGTCTGACCGGAAAAACCGGACAGTGGTTCCGACCGATACCAAGCATAGGCCACCAAGGTAGACCCGAAGCGCGGCTCGACCTTGTTGACGATTTCGACCATCTCACGCAGACGCCGCTGTGTCTTGTCTGAGCGAATGCGGTCCTTACGTTGAACCGCGTCCTTTCCTAAACCGGCAGTGCGGGCGACCTCCTCGCTGGTCGTGCGGAAAGCGTCGGCGATCTTGCGCGGTGCGAAGAGCCCATCATCAGCATATTGTGCGAGACCCACAGTGCGCCTCCGTTGATCAGTGTCAGCAAATATGACGCAATATAGCGTCAAGACTGGCGGACTTCAACCTGACAACCAGGAGTGCTTGCGTGACGTAGGCGGATTGAAAAACGCAACGGATATCCAAACAAGGGCGGCGCTCGGCCTTGGACTAACACGATTGCTGCACCCTTCGTCGAAGAGAGGCCGGCGCGAAGAACCGAGGGAAGCTGGACCGGGCTGTCGAATGTAGCAATGCTCGGCCGCGCTACAAATCGTTTCTGCCGAAAACCTCGATGAGCGCCACAAATTTCGAACGCGTCTTTTGGGGCAACGCCAAGAATGCGTCGACAAGCCGCTGGCCTTCAGTTGTCGCAACAAAATCCTGGCGGACATCCGCCCTTTGAATGATACCTTTCGTATTGCCTTTTCCCGGACGTGGCAGCTTTTCAAAGAAGTGTGTCATCGGCACATCGAGGACATCGGCGATCGCATAGAGTACGGACGAACTCACGCGATTGACGCCGCTCTCATATTTCTGGATCTGCTGAAAAGAGACGCCGATGCCGGCTCCAAGCGCCGCTTGCGACATGCGTAATTGCAAGCGTCTGACCCGAATTCGGTTTCCGACCTCTCGATCGACTGGATGTAGTTTGGCGGCGTCGCTGATTGTGCTGGATGAGGCCAGTGCCTGCGCCGTAGTTCGTTGCGCCATTTTCCGCAGCTCCTACACGACGCCAGGCGATCGGAACGCCTGACGCGATGGTAAAAGTCGGGGAATTGGAAAGCCGATTGACAGGCCCCCGTGACCTTTAGCCCGATGGGCCTCTTGCATACGTCACAGGTTCCCCGACCCTTGCGGATCGTAGAAAAGGCACGACTTGCGCGCATGTAGCGATTCAATCGGGGTTTCCACGCCCCAAGACAACAAGGATTGCCTCGGGCTAAGCATACATCGAATCAACTATTAATTGCAAACAGCTTTGTCCGAACTGCCTCGTCAGTTGCTATGCGGCGGCGCTTCCGGTTGTGTCAGTTGAACAACCATGCCCAATAGATGGTGGAGAAGCTGAAGGTCATCGCGCCCCGGGTATCGCTGCGAGGTTTCCTGGACGATTCGGAGAAGGGCGCTTGCTTCGTCATACACGAACGCCTTAACCAATTGCTCGGCGTCCGGACCTTCCGTGAGCGATTTTTCTCGCCGGCCCATCACGCTGCCTGGTCCCTAACCGGGTTTCCTTGATCACATGAGTGAGACATTGCACTCCCCTGCTGGTTACGCTTATGCAGGCCTGAGCAGTGTGCAGGGTACTGCCCCGGCCAAGAACTGTTGAATCCTACAATGCGAGGGCACGAGGTCGGCGGCGGCTCTATCCACGGTAGTGCCAAACTTTCGTACAGCGACGACTTGCATGCGGATGGACGCCGACGGCGAGACATCCATAATGTGGATGCACATTTACAGCGGGTCTGCAATATGAATATCGGAAGAATGCCTTTCCTCACTTTGCGGGGAGATCCCTATTCTCGTGGAAGACAGCATGGCGAGGCGTTGTCGACTGCAATCCACGCGTCACTCTCCCGCCTCAAACGATCGTCAACGAACGGGGCCTGGAGCCGTGCCGAACGCCTAGCGGGGCATTCCTGGCTGCAGCTTGAAGACCTGGCGCCAGACATCGCGGCCGAAATCAAAGGCATTGCCGAGGGCAGCGAAATATCACTTCTCTACGCCTATCTCCTTTCCGGGTTCGAGTTCCTCGAGACCACTCCGCCGGGGGGCTGCACGACAGTTGCAGTAACCGACGGCAAGGAGGCAGTCGTTGCCCAAAACTGGGATGCCCCACCCGGCACCGAACAAGAACTTGCGATGCTGCTCCACCAGGACAAAGACTATGGAGTTGCAATGGTGGCTTCCCCGGGAACGCTTGGTTGGGTGGGCATGAACTGGGCCGGATTAGCCCTCGTTACCAATGATCTCATCGTCGATACCGCCATGCAGGGAATTCCAAGTCTCGTCGTCCGGCGCCTGCTCCTGCAGGAACGGGACGTTTCAGGGGTGCTTGCGAAACTGCGCCTGGCAGATCACCTTTCCGGTCGCTGCTATCTTTTCGGCGATGCCAACGGGCACGTTGCAGGGTGCGAGATTTCGCCATCAATTGGCTGCGTTCCCCTGACCGGCAACCAGATCGTGCATACCAATCACCCCATCACACCACCGATCGCCATCATGGAAGACATCGAGGCGGTGGCCCGCATCTATCCCTCCAGCCGGGAACGGCTGCGCTCAGCAAATAGTCCGAGCCTTGAAGGCATCGCAGACATCCACGGCCTCCTACGGAATACGACCGGAGCGCCAGACGCGATCTGCAAAACCGCATCGGCGCGCGAGCCGACGCAGACGGCATTCTCGGTCGTCTTCGAGTGCAGGGATCGGCGTGCTTCGATCTGCCTCGGGCGACCGGATCGCGGCGTCTACCACGCATTTGACTTCGCCCATGAGAGCGTTGTCTAAGCAGAGGCAAGGCTACTCATGCCGAATTGACGAGCATATTCCGCAAATCGGGAAGCAAGCTCAGCAGCTCTCTCCTCGCATTCATCGGGACGGAATGCACGGCACTCATACCCCATCGCCTCTCTCATGATTTCCGCAGATTCATCCGTAATCCGTACGGTCCCGTCATCGTCGACGCTTTCGATCCCGTCAAACCGCTGGCATTGCCGGTTGACTTCAATCGCCTCCTCGAGCGTCAGTCCGCATGGGAGGTCGATCAGCGGGCCCGATTGCGTCATGCGGACGGGATAACCGCCGACGAGGCCGAGCGGTCCCGGCCCATGGACGACCTGACCAGCGCCGTCAGCCACCGCATGCAGCATTGCAGTGGCCGACGAGGCGGTAACGGATTGTCCGGCAAGTCCCTTGATGCGGCGGAAACGCCCGGCAACATTCGAAAACAGGCGATCGTGATCAATTTCAACACGGGGAACCTCTTTACCGTCCGCGTAGATCGTCAGGTGATAGGGAGCTCCGTCAGTGCCTCCTGTGCTTGGCATGCGATAGCTTATGTAGTGGTGGGCGAAGAACCGAACGTCGATCGCTGCAGGACTACGCTTGAGCATGTAGGCGGCGGCAAGACGAATACCGGGCACCGCATTTGCAATGTTGCCGATGCCCACTGCAGGTGCGAGCCCCTCAGCGGCAAGCGAGGCGTTAACGACATCCGGATAGGACGCATTCACAACCGTCGCACGGCTATCTGCCAATCTGACTGCCTTCATCAGGCGACGCGTGAGAACCTGGTGCATTGGCGTCCACACGCCACCCCTCGCCATATCCAGGCGCTTGTAAGCCTCGGACGGAAGCCTGGTGATGATCCACCAGCTGTGAAGAGTAGTGGCATTGAAGATGATGTCGGGACTTAGCCTGTGCAAACGCTCTGCGGTCTGATCGACATCCATCAGGTCTAGAGGCGATATCGAAACCGCCGTTTCCTCGCAACCGAGATTCATCGCGGTGTATCTGGCCAGATTGATCCGATGCAGGGCCTTTTCCGGCGTCCTCGCCCCGACGACCAAGGCGTAGTTCCGTCTGCTCTGAAGCAGGAAGTCAAGGACTGCACCACCGAGTATACCGCTTCCAATAATGAGAATGATTTTCTTTCGCTTCTCCCTGGCCATGACGAGCCCTCCAATCCACCGAGCTAACTTGCAGTACCAATCTAGGGTTGTATTCTGCCTGACATTTAGTTACTTTGCAAGGATACTCTTACCTGGGGTTGTGGATGTGGACGCACACTTATCAAGATAGGGAACCCGAATTGCAGGTCGATCTCTCAGCAATCGCCGCAAACTTCCACCATCTCAGATCACTTGTTGGATCCGACACCGAAGTTGCAGCTGTGGTCAAAAGCGATGCTTACGGTCTTGGTATGAACCTGGTCGTTCCAGTGCTTCTGGAGGCTGGCTGCCGTACGTTCTTTGTCGCAAATCTCCGTGAGGCGATGCAAATCCGGACAAGGCTGACAAGCTCGGTCCGGATAAACATTCTCGCGGGAATCGAAGACAACGAGTTGGACGTCTATCGTTCGTATCGGCTTGCACCTGTCTGCGGTCGCTTGCAGGACGCAATCCTTGCCGCTCGAAAGCTTCCAGAGCTCGTTCTAAGCCTTGAGACCGGTTTCTCGCGTTTCGGCCTTACATTTGCGGAAGTGCGAGCATTCAAGCATAGGGTGCGACGCGAGCCCGACCTCGCAGTTAGTCATCTCGCCTGCGCCGATGACCCGATCGATACCACGAACCGCATGCAACGCGACCGCTTCGTCGCGATGTGCCAAATAGTCAATCCACGCAGGCGAAGTCTGGCAGCGTCGGCAGCCGTCTGGCTCGGGCAAAATTATCATTTCAATCTTGTGCGGGCGGGATCGGCTCTTTTCGGCCTGAACAATGCCGGTGTCGAACCAAACCCGCTCCGGCCCGTCGTGCAACTCATCGCCAGACTTGCGGAAGTCAGAGCCGTGCATTGCGGAGAAGTCGTCGGTTACGCAGCGAGTTTTCGCGCCACCCGCTCAATGCGAATTGGGATCGTTGCACTGGGCTACGCGCAAGGCCTTCCCTGGTCGGCAGGGAATGTCATTGCCGCACTGATCGGCGCGTATAAAGCCCCAGTGGTTGGCCGCGTCGCCATGGAATACGTGGCTGTCGATCTCAGCGACGTTCCAGCAAAACTCTGCACAGAAGGACAGCCCGTTGAATTCATAGGACCAAGTTTGCCAATCGAGACAATGGCAAGAGCGGCCCATACCATCCCCCAGGAGCTACTCATCAGACTTGGAGCGAACTGTCGCCGGCACTACACCCAGCCTTGTCGTGACGCCCCTGGATTTTGGCAGCCACAGGCTCGTAGTCCATGAATGATCGCAAGTCCGGTACGATCTTTGTCGTTGCCGCTGCCTCACTTTGGAGCACTGCGGGCCTGTTCATGGCGCTACTCGCGTCGGTGAATGTCTGGACTATCCTCTTCTGGCGCAGCCTCTTTGGCGCGACATTGGTATTCATCGTCGCAACATTGCTATGGCGCGCCTTGGCCAAACCGCTCTTGCTGGATCGGGCAGGCATGATCGCAACACTCTTTTCCGCGCTGGGAATGATCGCCTTTGTCCCGGCGCTCCAGCTGACATCCGTTGCCAACGTTGCGATGATCCACGCTTCACTGCCGCTCGTTGCCGCTATCGCCTCCAACCTCATTCTGCGCGAGAGACCCGCCCGAACCACTCTCATTTCCTCCGGGTTCACCCTCTTTGGCGCGCTTTTGATATTTGCAGGAACAGGACGCTCCGCCGTCGGTCAACTGGGCAACCTTCTCGCCCTGCTCATGACCCTATCGATGGCAGCCATGACCATATCGCTTCGGGCGAGCCGCACTGACAATATCCTTTGGATCGTCGGGGCATCCAATACCGTCGCGGCCATGGCGGCTGCGTGGTTTACACCAGCAATTGGCGTTTCCTTCACGGAGATTGTGACGCTCCTGTGCTTTGCGACTTTTCAGATGGCAGGGGGGCTCGTGCTCTATGGCAAAGGCGCACGACTGCTTCCGAGCAGCGAAGCGGCACTCCTGTCGCTTGTCGAAACGCCCTTGTCACCGCTCTGGGTCTGGTTGTTCTTCGACCAACGTCCCTCGACGCCAAGTATGCTCGGCGGCGCTTTCATCGTCGCTGCGATCGTCACCCATCTTCTGCAGAAGCGAACCCGCCAAGGCCAGGAGAAGCCATGATCCTACCGCGCACGTTAGTGAGCCTTTGCGATATCGCAGAGGGATATCGGGCGATCGTTCTCGACCTGTTCGGAACAATCCATGACGGCGTGGCGCCATTGGAAGGTGCGCTCGACGCTCTCATTGAGTTGCGACGGCGGAACATTGCCGTTTGCCTCTTGTCCAATTCCCCGCGGCGGAGCAAAGAGGTTGCGATGCGGCTTGCCCAAATGGATTTCACGTCTGATCTCTACAGCGGCCTGGTGACATCTGGCGAACTCGCCTTTGAGGCGTTGAGCTTGAAAACGGGGCGCGACAGTCTCGGCGATCGCTACCTACACGTTGGCCCAGCAGAACTCGCCAACCTTCTTGCGGGCTCCGGCCGAACGTCGGCTTCTTCGATCGACGAAGCGAGCTTCCTGCTTGCAACCGGAACGACAGAGCCACCGGAGGAACTCGAACGGGTTCTTGGCCAGTCCCGTGCGAGGGGTCTCCCCATGGTGTGCGCCAATCCGGATCGAACCGTGCTCATCGGAGACAAGCTGATCGAATGCGCCGGCGGCGTGGCCAAACGATACGAGCTCCTCGGCGGAGCCGTCCTCTACCACGGCAAGCCGTTCCAGCCAGCCTATGCGCATGCCCTTCACCTACTCGGTGTGCCTGCACGTGTGGTTCTTGCGATCGGAGACAGTCTTGAGACGGATGTGGCCGGCGCAAACAAAGCGGGAATCGATGCAGCGCTCGTGCTGACGGGCCTGCACAAGGATACGCTTCGACAACAAAGCCTGGCATATGAGCGACTGCATCAATTGTGCTTGGACAGCAACGTTTCCCCGAAGTTCGTACTGCCAACATTTTCCTGGAATCCGAAAGGAGGCGGCGGACCGGTCTGAGGTTTGCCCTTTGCTAGGAAACGGCTGTTGACTATCCGACATGCAGTTCATCCAACGGGTTGAGAGAAGCCTCGATGTTTCGAACTTCGGCTTTCAGCATCTCGACCAACTGGGGAAGACGTTCGTCCGTCAAGCGCGCGCTTGTCAGGTTTATGGCGATTGCGGCCACCGCGTCCCGACCAGGCGGCAGGATCGGCACTGCGATCGCAGATATCCCAGCCACCAGCGCGCCCCGATCAATCGCATAGCCGTTATGGCGGATTTCGGCCAAAGCGTCCTTGACCTTCTTTTCAGTCAGTCCGCCATATTGCTTGTACAGAGGCGCATTTGTCTTCATGACCACCTCGGCCTCGGTTGGGAGCAAGAATGCAAGGATCGCCTGGCTCGCCGGCCCGACGCCCATTGGAATCTGTCCTCCAGTATGGCCCGTCAGGCTGTCTATGACGTACGTCCCCTGCTGTCGGTCGACGCAGACGGTGTTGAACCCGGCTCGTGCCATTAAGAAGACGGAATCTCCTGTGTTTGCAGAAAGCCGCACAAGGGCAGGGCGTGCCATTGTCCTCAAGCCTGTACCGTCGGCTGCCGCAGCGCCCATGGCAAACAAGGCAAGCCCAAGACGGTAGCGTTTCGTTTCACGCTCCCGGTCAACCAGACCATGGCGCTCCATCGCCGTCACAATTCGATGCGCCGTCGATTGTTTTAGCCCCATGGCCTCGCCAATCATGGCCATTGTCGCACCGCGCTGACCAACATCACCCAAGAACTTCAAAATCGCGACCGCTCTGTCGAGCAGCTGTGTGCCTGTCGCCGCGATCTCGTCCTTTGCCATTTCAACCCCATCCGTCTGCCGAGCATTCGTTGTCAGATGGCAGCTTTGTAGAATGACTATGACGGGTTGCAAAGGGCATGGAACAGCGGCCTGGTCGGCGCGTCGTCCAAAAGAGCGTGTACGGCGTCGGCGACTGCTTTCGATTGGGTTTGCGATAGTGGCCCCCGCGATGTCAGCACTGCAAACTTGGCATTGAGTTCCTCGTCGCTCATCGGATTTCCGGGTTCGCCTTTCGGGTGCACGATCTCCAGTGTCACCGGCCTTCCCCTGACAGTCAGGGTCACCTTGGCTGGTGTGGTCGCGGGAAACGATCCGGCATAGAGGGGGCTGGCGACAAGCCGAATTTTCGAAGCAAGCGCGAGCACCTCTTCGTCGCCAAGACTTTCATGCTTGAGCGGCATCAGCGCAGCCGCCCCACGAACAAGGGCTACGGAAGTGCAGAACGGAATGCTATATTGCGCAGCCTCGCTCGAATCAGGAGCCGCCTGGTTCGGCAAAGACAGCGCACGGGTGAATGTCTCGATGACGACTTCGTCGATCTCGAGAACCGAAACCCCAAGACGCTCCTTCAATTGCACTGCCGCATCGATCGCAGCATGAGCCCATCGGCAGCAGCTGTAGCGCTTGAAATAGGCATGCTCGATAGCCCAGCCATCCCCCAGCCCCGAAACAAGCACCCTTTGGTCGTAGAGCGATTCCTCGTCGAGCATGTCAAGCGGTCCTGTATGCCCGGCGGCTGCGAGAAAGGCCGACTGAAGTCCATTTGCGGTTGCCCAGGGAATACCCTCCTTGACCGTGTGGCCAAGTCGGGTCCAGCCCGTTCCGAACTGGCCGGTCGCCGTCTGACCGGCGATGGCCATGGCATGGGCAGCTACATCCTCAGGCAACTGCATGAGCCAGCCGGCGGCTGCCGCCACGCCATAACCGCACCATAGACCGGTGTCGGTGGTTCTAAGCTCATTGATGTCGCGCGAAGCAGCCGCACGAACCGCCACCTCGTATCCGATCGCGATTGCCGACAGCATTTTGTGACCGGATATCTCCTGACTTTCGCTCAATGCCAACACCGCTGGGACAATGGCGGCAGCGGGATGCCCCGCCGCCGCCCGATGACCGTCGTCGAGGTCGAGGCTTGAGGCAAAGGTCGAGTTGACGAAAGCTGCGCCGGATGGCGTCAACCGCTTGGTGGAGAACCAGATCGATGATGATCCGGAGCCCCAGATCTCGTGCGCTACATCGAGCGACGCCAGACCGGCTGACGTTCCTGCTCCGCTTGCAGCAACCCCGAGCGTGTCGAGAAGCGTTCGGCACGCGGCATCGCGCTGCTCGCTCGGCACCTTGGTAATCGAACGTGTGAAAGCTGCAATCCGACTGAAGGCATTTGGCATAAGCATCCTTTCGACTACTACCCCAGGTCGTCGAGAACTTTCGTACACCTGCAGCTAGAGTATCCATACTATGGGCGATTCCGTATTTGACATCCACATTATGGCTACTTAGTCTGCAACTATCAACTGTGCGAAGGAGCCAGCGAGTTGCAGCGACAACAATCGAAAGGACCGGCACGACTGGACCGCTCAATGTCACCTCAGGTTGAGTTGATGGTCGATGGGCGGAGATTTTCGGCGCATCAGGGGGAGACCGTGTTGACTGCCCTCAACACCGAGTTCGGCCACATCCGCGACTTCGAGTTTCGCGACGAGAAGCGAGCTGGGTTCTGCTACATGGGTGCCTGCCAGGATTGCTGGCTTTGGACCGACTCTGGAGAACGCATCCGTGCGTGCTCCAGCCTGGTCAAAGACGGTATGTGCCTGTCCACCGACGCTTTGGGACTAGGCCGATGAGGGACGAGCCGCCAATCGTCGTGGTCGGTGCCGGACCTGCGGGCGTCAGCGCGGCGCGGACGCTGGTGGGTGCCGGGCACAGACCAATCCTCGTCGACGAAGGAATGTTTCCCGGCGGCCAGGTCTTTCGTCGCCCACCGTCGCCGCTGCAGCAAAGCGACGAAAAGCTTTACGGTTTCGATGCCCGCCGCGCCCGGCGCCTTCATGACGAATTTGCCGCGCTGCTGCCTTCTATCGTCTACCACGCCGAAACAATGGTTTGGGCAGTTGAGTCGAACCTCCTTCATCTCGCGCGTGGCGACAAGACGACATGTCAGCCGTGGAAGAGGCTCATTCTCGCGACCGGCGCCATGGACCGCATCGTACCGACGAACGGCTGGACGGCCCCCGGCGTTGTCACCCTGGGGGCAGCGCAAATCGCGCTCAAGGCACAGGCCTCTATCATTGGAAAAAGCGTCATCTTTCTGGGTAGCGGTCCGTTGCTTTACCTGGTGGCCTACCAATACGCCCGTGCGGGTGCACGCGTTGTAGCAGTTTTGGAAGCCGGGCGACCCTTCCAGCGCTTTTCCGATCTACCAGCGCTAGCGTCCGGAGGAGCGACCTTCGCAAGAGGCGTCTTCTATATTGCCTGGCTCAAGGCACATGGCGTACCGATCAAGACGGGCATTGAGCCGCTTGAGATCCTGCATGGATCCGATGGCAGAACCAACGGGCTGCGTTACCGCAGGAAGGGGCAGGGGCGTGAGACCATCTTGTCCTGCGATGCGCTCGCGATCGGCTATGGCCTGAAGTCAGAGACGCAACTGGCAGATCTTCTTGGGGTCGACTTTCATTTCGATCCGCAGCAGCGCCAGTGGTTGCCGACAACAGATCTCGATGGTCGCAGCTGCGTTGATGGTGTCTACCTTGCCGGTGACGGGGTCTCGATCCGTGGAAATCAGATTGCCGCCATTGCCGGTGAGCTCGCAGCCCTTGCGCTATTGTCGGACATGAATGGTTCTGAGGCGCCGCAAGCGGGATCGCTACGTCGGGAAATTAGTCGGGCGCGGCGATTTCGAAGAGCCTTGGACTCGGTTTTTGCCTTTCCTACCGACCAACTGAAAACCCTTCCGGATGAGGCTCTCATTTGTCGCTGCGAAGGTCTGACCGCGGGGGCTGTGCGCGATGTCGTGGGACTGTCGGGAGAAAGCGACATCAATCGCGTGAAGGCATTTTCACGACTTGGCATGGGACGCTGCCAGGGCCGCGTCTGCGGTCCGGCCGCGGCCGAACTGATCGCAGCTGCGGCATCGACCGATATCCTTCACGTCGGCAGGCTTCGAGGTCAGGCGCCGTTGAAGCCTATCGCCCTTGCAACGCTGGCAGGAGGCCGCGATGAAGGTATTTGACCTTGCCATCATCGGCGGCGGGCTCGCAGGCTGTTCGACAGCGTTGCACGCAAGGAAGAAGGGGGCTTCCGTCATCCTTCTCGAGCGCGGCCGATGCGGTGGACAGGCGAGCGGCGTCAATTATGGCGGGGTGCGCCAGCAAGGTCGCCACCCCGCAGAGCTGCCGCTCGCAAGGCGCAGTCGAGGAATATGGGGCAATCTCTACGCCCTTGTCGGCTGCGACTGCGAATTCATCGCGACCGGTCATCTTAAGCTCGCCCGAAACGACGGGGACATGGTCGACCTGGTCGCCCATCAAGCCATCGCCGCGGATCACGGCATCACCATTGAACTTTTCGACAGGGCCGATTTGCGCCGCCGCTTTCCCTACATTGGCGACCGCTTTTATGGCGCCTCTCTCTGCGCCGAAGATGGACAGGCAAACCCACGGTTAGCCGCTCCGGCATTTGCGCGCGCAGCCCGGCAGCTGGGTGCCCAAGTCCAGGAAGAGTGCCCCGTCGAACACGCAGTCCTGTCGCCGTTCGGGTTCGAAATCCATGTCACCGGCCAAGATACGCCGATCCGTGCCCATCGACTGGTCAACACTGCCGGAGCATGGGGAGCCAATGTAGCCGGATGGTTCGGCGACTCCGTCCGCGAAGAGGTGATGGCGCCGAACATGTGCGTCACAGAACCGATCGCCCCGCTGATCGGTCCCAATCTCGGTATCTGTGGCGGTGGCATTTATATCAGGCAGGCGAGCGGACACGGAAGCATCATCTTCGGGTCTGGCGTTGGAACCGCCGATAGAGATGCCCTTCGGGCAAGGCCACTTGCGGCAGTGACCATGGATGCGGCCAAGGCGGCAATCGACATGGTGCCCGCGCTCGCGAATGTTCTTGTCGTTCGCAGCTGGACCGGCATCGAGGGCCGGATGTCTGACAACTTGCCGGTCGTCGGCCCCAGTCCCACGGTCCCCAACCTCTACCACGCCTTCGGGTTTTCCGGGCACGGCTTTCAGCTCGGACCCGCTGTCGGGGCAGTCCTGGCCGAGCTTGCCATCGACGGCGGATCGCCGACGTGCCTCGCAGGACTATCCATGACCCGGTTCGCCGGGGTGCCAGATCCGGCGGCAACCTCACCGCCGGCCAACAAAGTCCAACCAAAAGGGAAGGGGAATGACACCGATGAGAAATAAACTGATACTGATGATGGGCGGCACGATCGCTTTGCTGGCTGGACTCAATCCAGCATTATCGTCTGCGGCAGAGACGTCTAAGTACAAGCTTGTCGAGGCTGGCACGCTTTCGGTCGCAATCACAGGCGACATGCCGGGACTTGTGGCGCGTGATGGCAAGCTTGTCGGCTATGACGGCGAGATCCTGCAGATTGCGGCTGATCGCCTCGGCCTTTCAGTGAAGCCTGTACCGATGGAATGGTCGGGCGCGATTGCCGCTGTCCAGACCGGCCGCGTCGACATTATCGGCGGCAACGTGGCCTGGACCGAACAGCGGGCCGACGCCTTGTCCCTGACCGATCCAACCGGATACTTCCAGAACGGCATTACGGCAAAGACGGAAACCGGCTGGCATGTATTGTCCGATCTTGAACACAAGAAGGTCGGCTCAATCACGGGCTTTTCATTCCTGCCCGAGCTTCGGCGCATTTCTGGTCTGGAGCTGGCTTTGTACGACAGCTCGGATGCGGCAATGCGTGACCTGACCACCGGTCGCATTCAGGCTCTGGTCGGAGACCCACCGGTTATCGACTATGCAATCTCCAAGAATCCTGGCTGGGGACTCAGCAATCTCCCCTTCACCGACAACAACCCCGAGTTTCCACTTCTGACAGGCGTCGGCCGGCAGTACGTCTTCGGCCTGTCAAAGGAAAACAAGGATTTGGCCGACGCGTTGAGCGCTGAGATCCGCAAGCTCTGGGAAACCTGCGAGGTCAAGGTCATCGGCCGGAGGTACGGGAATGTCAGCGAGGCGAACTACGCACCTTCGCCGAAGAACTTTCGGGCCGGTGTCGACCGCCCGGAAACCTGGAATCCGCCTGTCTGCGGACGATAACCGCTCATGCGACCGGCTCGCCGGTCGCACCCATTCCCGCGTGGAGGCCGTCATGCCTGACAACACCCTTCTCACTGTTCAAAAGCTCACCAAATGCTACGGCAAACTCGCAGTCCTCAAGGATGTCTCATTTGCGCTCCGGCGTGGCGAGCGCATCGCATTGATAGGTCCAAGTGGCTCCGGAAAATCCACCTGCCTGCGTGCGATAAACTTTCTCGATCCCCCGACAAGCGGGGAGATCAGGCTCGACGGGCAGTTGGTCGGCCGACACCAAAGTGGCCGCCAGCTCACCGATGCTGAGCTGGCGCCTCAACGCGCTGAAATCGGCATGGTGTTTCAGCACTTCCATCTCTGGCCTCACCTCGATGTACGAGCAAACGTGGCACTGCAGCCCAAGAAGGTGCGGGGAATGAGCGCAGCCGCAGCCGGTGAACTGGCCGACGAGTTGCTCGCAAAGGTTCACCTCTCGCACAAGGCTCAGGAGTTTCCGGGCCGGCTTTCGGGCGGGCAGCAACAACGCGTCGCGATTGCACGGGCGCTGGCACAGCGCCCCAAGCTTCTGCTTTTTGACGAGCCGACGTCCGCGCTCGACCCCGAGCTTGTCGGAGAGGTGCTGAATGTCATCAAGGAACTTGCAGCCGAAGGACGTTCCATGGTGCTCGTCACCCACGAGATCGCCTTTGCGCGTGAAGTCGCCGATCGCATCCTGTTCATGGATGGTGGGACTGTAGTCGAGGAAGGCCCGGCGCGGGAACTCCTTGACCGACCGAAAGAGCCGCGGCTTCGGCGCTTCCTCTCCAGCCTGTCAGAGAATCGCGCATGAACGCCCTCCTCTTTGAACGCATTTTCCATGCGCTGCTGTCGGGAGCCGTCGTCACCGTTGAGGTGAGCATCGGCGCACTGACAATGGCGCTCTTGATCGGCTTGGTATTGGCCACGATCGAACATCTGACGGTCAATCGTATCGTAGTGGTTTCAATCCGTATCTATGTCGAACTGCTGCGAAACGTTCCGAGCCTCACCTTCCTTTTTCTACTCTACTTTGGGCTAGCCGCCACCGGTGTGCGATTGTCATCGATGACTGCGGCGGTGGTGGGTCTTGGAATGATTGGCGGCGCCGTGCTCGTCGATATCTTCCTGGCGGGCTTTCGATCAGTGCCGAAAGGTCAGAGCGAGGCGGCGGCGGCTATCGGCCTGGCACCCCTTATGGCTTTCCGCCTGGTGATTTTGCCACAGGGATTGCGTCTGTCGCTGCCGCCGCTTGGAAACTATGCCCTGGGCCTCGTCAAGGATACCTCGCTCGTTGCTGCCATTGCCGCTCCGGAAGTGATGTTCAATGCACGGCAGATCGTGAACGAGACATTCGCGACCGCCTGGGTCTACTGCGCAGCGGCACTTCTCTACCTCGCACTCACCTTCGTGGTCGGCCAAATGTTCGCGCTCGCCGAACGCCGGCTGGAGTATTGATATGCTCTTTCTGCAAACAATATACGCCAATCTCGCCGATTGGGGGCCACGCCTGCTGGACGCGCTTTGGACAAGCCTGGCATTGACCGTGGTGGCGTTCTGTCTGGCGTTCCTGATCGGGTTGATCATCGAGTACCTTCGGACCCGCCGTTCGGCACTTGTGCGCTCCATTGCCAAATCTTATGTCGTCCTGGCCCGTGGCGTGCCAGTCCTTGTCATCCTCTATCTTCTGTACTTCGGATTACCAGGCGCCGGCATTATCCTGGGCGCCTTTGCGGCCGGGACCCTGGGACTTGCAATCGTCTACGGCGCGTTCCTGTCTGAAGTGTTCAGAGCCGGTCTGGCCGTTATCGCGCCAGGCCAACGCGAGGCAGCCCTCGCGGTTGGTCTCACGCCGGTCCAGGCATTCCGTCTCGTCCTGCTCCCGCAGGCAGTCCGGCACATGCTGGCGCCGCTCCTCGTCAACCTTATCTCGCTTCTCAAGGACAGTTCGATCTGCGCGCTGATCGCCGTCCCCGAGCTCACCCTGATTTCGCGCGCAATCATGTCGGAGAGCTTTTTACCGCTTCACGTTTTTGCGCTGACTGCCGGATTGTACTTCGTGATCGCCTGGTCTGCGTCGTTGGCCGTGCGGGCTATCGAGAGGGGCATGGCATTGGAAAAAGGGCAATCCAAGCCTGGCAAAGCGGCAGAAACGCTGGCAACACAAGCAATTTGAGCACCAAAGGAGGAAATCTTGAATAAATTTATGAACAGTCCTTCGAATTATGTCGACGAGAGCCTTTCAGGATTGGTCGCAGCCCATTCCGACCTGTTGCGGGCAGGCCAGACCGGGCGAACGATCGTCCGGCGTAGCGGCGTAAGGCGGGGCAAGGTCGGCATCGCCACTGGCGGCGGGTCTGGCCATCTGCCGCTGTTCTGCGGCTACATCGGCCATGGACTGCTTGACAGCTGTGCCGTGGGCAACGTCTTCGAAGGGCCGACGCTACAGTCTTGCGTCGACGCGATCGATATGGCGGATGGCGGCGCCGGCGTCTTGCTCCTCTATGGAAACTACGGGGGCGATCGAATGAATTTTGAGATGGCTGCAAAGATGGCACGTGTAGCAGCAGTGCGCAGTGTACTTGGTACAGACGACGTGGCCAGTGCTCCCCGGCAGGAACGCCAAAAGCGGCGCGGCGTTGCCGGTCTTGTACTCGCGTTCAAGACCGCAGGCGCTGCAGCAGAAGCGGGCGCTTGCATTGATGACGTCACTCGGATTGCTGAGAAGACTGTTGCCTCAACCTATTCTATCGGGCTTGCCTGGTCCGGGTGCCGCCTGCCGGCTGCCGAGGCACCCCTTGCGGACATGGGGTCCAACGAAGTCGAACTTGGAATTGGTATCCACGGGGAGCCCGGAATCTGGCGAAAGCCGATGGGACCAGCGGATGCTCTGGTGGATGAAATGATCGAAAGGCTTGTTGAGGACCGGGGGAACCCGGGCGAGGGCGGCAGAGCCGTTCTCCTCGTCAACAATCTCGGTGCGACACCGGTGGACGAGCTCTACATCGCTGTGCGGAGAGCACACGAAGTCCTGACAGCGAAAAGGATCGCAATCGCTCAAACCTTCGTCGGATCCTTTGCGACATCAATGGAAATGGCCGGGCTGTCGATCAGCATCTGCTTTGTCGATCGGGAAACCGAACCGCTGTTCATCGCGCCGGCGGCATCGCCTTTCTGGAGGGTTCAATGATGGTAACAAGTCAAGCCATTGTTGCTTTAGCAAGCCGCTGCGCGGCCGCTGCGCGGTCCATGGAATCGGACTTGAATTTGGCCGATAGTCGTCTTGGCGATGGCGACACCGGAACCATGCTCGCGCGTCTGTTGACAGCGGTCGAAGCAACCGCTGCATGTGGTAACCTGGGCGAGACGTTCAGAGCGATGGCCAAGGCTGCTTCGGGCAGCACGGGTTCCAGCCTCGGAACTCTTGTCAGCGCCGCGCTACTTGCGATGGGACGCAGCTGTGGCGATCGCGCGAGCCTGCCACTGACCGATCTGTCGATCCTTCTGAAAACCGCGCGCGACGAGATGCTTTCATTGGGGCGTTCGGAACTAGGGGATAAAACGATCATAGATGGCCTTGACGCGATCGCAATCTCGGTCGAAGCCTGTACTAGGCCGGATGAAATCGCTTCTGCAGCAATGTCGGCGGCGCAAGATGCGATTCAGGAATTCAGAGGCAGGCCATGCCGGGTCGGCCGGGCCCGCTTGTGGCCCGAAAGAAGCATGGAGCTTGACGATCCTGGAATGCTGGCACTTGCAGCAATCGTCCAAGCGGTGGGCACCAAAGATAGTTGAGTGTTTTCGGATTGTGATGACGTAGATGGATGTGACAACTGGCAACGGCCCAGGTACGTGACAGATCGGCTTTCGGGTACGCGCCTGATCAAGTTGCGATCAGCGGATATACTCGAACGCGACACTCTGCAGCACGGGCGCGGTGCTCGTCGCGAGAGCATTGCCGCGATATTCGCACCGAATGTCGATTGAGTTCCGGACTGATGAGACGTAACATGCACTGACTCACAACTACGGTCCGCACCGTAGTGGCGCGCATTTTATGCGCAATCCGGATCTCTTCGTTCAATCCACACGAAGAGCTCTGGATATTGAGCGGGACGCCGCCACTTCGGACATGCCGGTGCTCGGACACCGTGCCACGAATCTCAACCACACTTGCAGTTTTCTCGGCGGTGGAGCGTGCCCAAATGAGGGTGGTCGAGGTGAATCGCGAGACAATCTCGACGCACCGCCTGCGAGTGTGCCGGTGCTCGATCTTCGCCCTGTTGAGTGCCGGTTTAACATCGTGCTCCGGCATCCTGGCTCCGATCGGGCCAGTCGGAGAGGGGAATGCGGAGATCCTGATCGACGCGACGGTGGTGATGCTTGTCATCGTCATCCCCACCATCATCCTGGCTTTTTGGGTGGCGTGGCGATACCGAGCTTCCAACACCGCTACCGAGTATCTGCCGTACTGGTCGTATTCGGGACGAATTGAGGCAGTCGTCTGGTCGATTCCGATCCTGACGATCATGTTTATCGGCGGCCTGATCTGGATCGGCTCCTACAGGCTGGACCCCTTCCGACCTCTTCCCTCCAAGAACCCGGCCCTAGAGGTGCAGGTTGTATCGCTCGACTGGAAATGGCTTTTTATCTATCCCCAGCAGGGTATCGCAACGGTCAACCAGCTTGTTATGCCAGTTGGCACCCCAGTCCATTTCTCGATCACATCGGCTAGCGTCTTCAATGTCTTCTTTGTTCCGCGCCTGGGTTCGATGATCTATGCGATGCCGGGCATGGTGTCCGAGTTGCATTTGCAGGCGGACAGGGCGGCGCAAATTGTAGGGCTGTCGGCCCAGTTCTCCGGTGACGGCTTTTCCGACATGGATTTTGAAGTTCGGAGCCTCCCGGATGCGGAATTCGGCCCCTGGGTCGATGGCATCCGCGCTACCGGACCAACTTTGGACCAGGCAGCCTATTCGGAACTGCTGAAGCAGAGCCAGCGCGTTCCGCCGTCAGCTTACCGAGCCGCCGATCCAGGCCTCTTCCACGCCATCGCCACCCAGCAAATACCACCGGGATCAGGCCCACATCCTGGCGCTCCGGGACACGCGGGGCGTGAAGTGTCCACAGGAGGGAGTGATTGATCATGTTCGGGAAGCTCGATCTATCCGCAGTCCCACTGTCCGAGCCTATCCCGTTGATCACCTCGGCCGTCGTAATCCTCATCGGCCTGGGGGTGGTTGCCCTGATTACCGTGCGGGGCTGGTGGCCCTATCTCTGGCACGACTGGATCACGAGCGTCGACCACAAACGAATTGGCATCATGTACTGCACTCTTGGCCTCGTCATGCTGATCAGAGGTTTCGCGGATGCGATCATGATGCGCACCCAGCAGGCAGTGGCAATCAATGCGGAGGGCTATCTACCGCCGGAGCACTACAACCAGATATTCACCGCTCACGGGACGATAATGATCCTGTTCGGTGCCATGCCGCTGGTCCTTGGCTTCATAAACTATCTGGTTCCGCTACAACTCGGCGTCCGCGATGTGGCTTTTCCCACGTTCAATTCGGTAGGCTTCTGGCTGACTGCAAGTGGGGCTCTGCTCGTCAACATTTCGCTTCTGATCGGTGAGTTCGCCCGCACCGGATGGTTGCCATATCCGCCCCTGAGCGAAACGACCTACTCGCCAGGCGTCGGCGTCGACTATTACCTCTGGGCGGTGCAAATCTCTGGAATTGGCACCCTCATCACCGGGATCAACATCGTCACCACGGTCCTGAAGATGCGCTGCCCTGGAATGAGCTATCTGCGGATGCCAGTCTTCACCTGGACGGCTCTTGCGTCGTGCCTGTTGATCGTCGCCGTTTTTCCAGTCCTGACTGCCACACTGGCGATGCTGACTTTGGATCGGTACGTCGGGTGGCACTACTTCACCAATACCGCAGGTGGGAACCCGATGATGTTCGTGAACCTGATCTGGGCGTGGGGGCACCCAGAAGTTTACATCCTGATCCTGCCAGCCTTTGGCATCTTCTCGGAAATTTTTTCAACCTTTTCGGGCAAGCCTCTCTTTGGCTACCGCTCCATGGTCGCTGCCACCCTGTTCATCTGTGTAGTCTCCATGCTTGTGTGGTTGCATCACTTCTTCACCATGGGCGCGGGAGCGGCGGTCAACACGTTTTTCGGCATTTCCTCGAGCATCATAGCGGTCGGCACGGGGGTGAAGATCTACAACTGGATCTTCACTATGTACGGCGGCCGCGTTCGGTTCGAAGTCCCAATGCTATGGTCAATGGGCTTCATTTTCACCTTTATCATCGGCGGCCTGACCGGCGTTCTCCTGGCTATCCCGCCAGCGGACTTCGTTACACATAACTCGATGTTCCTGGTGGCGCACTTTCATAACGTCATCGTCGGCGGCGTCGTGTTCGGACTGTTCGCAGGGGCAGAGTTCTGGTTTCCAAAGGCCTTCGGTTTCAGGCTTTACGCTGGTTGGGGCAAGGTCGCCTTCTGGTGTGCCTTTCTCGGCTTCTGGGTGACCTTCACGCCGTTGTACATCCTTGGGCTGGAGGGAATGACGCGACGGCTGCAGCACATCAACGTCCCTGAATGGGGGCCTTGGCTCTATGTCTCCGTGATCGGCGTAGCAATACTTGTCGTCGGAGTGATCGCGCAGGTGGTGCAACTCGTCCTAAGCATCCGGGATCGTGAACTGTTGCGTGATGTAACGGGCGACCCATGGGACGGGCGCTCACTGGAATGGGCCACGCCTTCTCCGCCGCCGTTTTTCAATTTCGCGGTCATGCCGAACGTCGAGGGGGAGGAGGCCTACTGGGGCATCAAGCTGCGCGCCATCGAAACCCAACAACTGGCCCCGGAGCCCAAGTACGCTCCGATCGAGATGCCTGTTCACAGCCCGGTTGGCATCTATACGGCGTTCTTCGCCACCGTCTTCGGATTTGCGATGATCTGGTACATCTGGTGGCTCGCTATCGTTGCCCTGATCGCCGCCTTCGCGGGTTTTGTCGTGTTCGCCTGGCGCGATGTCCACGAGTTCGAAGTGCCTGCAGAAGAGGTCGCACGCGCTGAACGGGCTCGCAGAGCTGCGCGGGAGGCTCTATTGCGGCGACTATCCGAAGAGGGCGCGCTGCCATGACCGACACAGGACTCCCTGCAAGCGTCGAAGCCATCCGCCGCGTCCGCGAGGACCCGCACCGTCTCGGCCACCGTGCTCACGGGCCTGCCGAAATCATCGCAGGCGCGGGCCACGGAATGACAGGGCCAGCCAGCAAGCGCATCATCGTCGGTTACGGTTTCTGGATCTACCTTCTGAGCGATATCGTTGTGTTCTCCTGTTTCTTCGCAGCGTTTGCGGTCCAGCGGGGAGCAACAGCCGGCGGCCCCACGATTGACCAGATCGTCGAAGTGCCCCGGGTCGCGATGCAGACTGCGGTGCTGCTCCTGTCGAGCTACACCTGCATGCTGTCGTTCGCTGCCACGAACGCGCGGAGCCAGCTTTGGACCCAGATATTCCTGGCCGCCACAGGAATTTTGGGGCTCGTGTTCATTCTTCTCGAACTGCAAGAGTTCGCCGAACTGGTGCAACGCGGAATTACGCCACAGCGGAGCGGGATGCTGACATCTTTCTTCGGCCTCGTGGGCCTACATGGATTGCATGTGTCGGTGGGCCTGTTGTGGCTCGCGACCATGATGGCGCAAATTGTGGTGAAGGGCTTTCGTCGAGAGATCGTTCACCGGTTAATCTGCTTCAACCTCTTTTGGCATGCTCTCGATATCGTCTGGATCGGCATTTTCACGATCGTCTACCTGATGGGGGTGGGCCAATGAGCAATCTTGCATCTGACGAGGACCGCCCCACCGGGATTCTGGATGACAGAGAGGACCATTCTCCCGGCGACGAACCGCTGGAGGACACCGGCCACTGGGTGCGCAACGCTAATCTAGGCCTAACCCTGTCAATCCTGCTCACCGTCGGGGCGTTCCTACTCGCAGGCACGAACATTATCTATGGCCCGTCCGTGCCAATCGCGTTGATTGTGCTCGCGATCGCTCAGATGGGCGTCCACCTGGTGTTCTTTCTCCACATCACGACCGGACCGGACAATACAAACAATGTATTGGCGCTCGCCTTTGGCGTCCTGGTGGTCTTCCTTATCGTGATCGGTTCGATCTGGATTATGGATCACCTGATGCAGAACATGAGCCCGACGCGTATGGAAGACATGATGCAGATGCAGCCGTGAGGGTTTGCCGCTGTAGTATGAATTGCCTGATATCGACGCGAAATAGTCACTTCCATGGGCGCGATCGAGATCCCGCTGGCGTCGGAACGAGGTCGCATTGCAATTCTGGCTCAGCAAAATCGGTCACTGCATGAGGTGGCCGAGCTCGAAGTACTGGAAGCGGCCACGGCGGGGCCTGGGCGGCTGCTCGTCGCCCAGCGCTACGCGTCCTCGATTCCGATCAGGCAAAGGCTTTTCGTCTGCTAGCTGAACGTGGTGGGCATTCCTCCATTTCAAGTAGTGCTGCTGAAGCTTGTCCCGAATATGCCTACACAGATAACCGTTAGGCCGCGCTCAAGTATCGCCTATCGCCACCGGCGGGAAGCGGTGGTACCGCCGCGTCATTGCTGGGTTGAATAGGGAACCTATGACAACGCTGTTTGTTACCTCCGACATTGGAGGTATCGATATGGAACCCCGCAGACCTGGCGAGAGCCGCGACATTCAACCAGAAATTCCCGATGAGTCCGCGGCAGAAGACGCGCTGGCTCCCCATAGCCTTCCGTCAACGGAAGAAATCGACGATGCCGCCAGTGCTGATGGCACCGAAAGTCCCGATGATCCGTACCAAGATAGCGATGAAGCGCTACCAGATGACGTTGAGGAACGAGCGATCGCTCAAAACCCTTCACGACAAGAGGGGTGGTTCGGAGACACCTGAGCTGGTGCTGAAGAGCAAGGACTTCACGCAGTCAAACTCAAGCGGATGCAGGCGTCACGGAAGACGCGCGGAGATATAGTTGTTGACCTACAGCTGTAAACTTTCCGCTCCGCGCGTTTGTCCAGTAACCGCGAAACGGAGGCAATGATGTCAAAGCGAGAACTGATCGATACCGGCACAGACAAACGTTATGTTCGCCGTTACGAAGACGGCAAGTTCAAGGAGTCGGTTGATGTCGGCCGGTCGCTTTCGTCCGACAAGCGCCGTGCCGCGAAGCACGATGCAAAGCCAGGAGAGGGCGACAGGGGCGATCGTAAGCAGCGGTGAAGGTCGCGACCTACAATGTCAATGGCGTGAATGGCCGTCTGGACGTGCTGCTGCGGTGGCTGAAGCGGGCATCGCCGAATATCGTTTGCCTTCAAGAACTGAAGGCACCGGATGCGAAGTTCCCCGCCAAAGCCATCGAGGCCGCTGGCTACGGGGCGGTCTGGCACGGGCAGAAGAGTTGGAATGGCGTCGCCATCCTTGCTAAGGAAAAAGAGCCGTTGCTGACCCGAAAAGGCTTGCCGGGCGACCCTGATGACACCCACAGCCGCTACATCGAAGCAGCCGTCGACGGCTTAGTGATTGGGTGTCTGTATCTGCCGAATGGTAATCCCTATCCAGGTCCCAAGTTCAGCCACAAGCTCGCCTGGTTTGATAGGCTGACTGCCTACGCGGCCGAACTTCTCAAACTAAAGGTCCCAGTGGTTCTCGCTGGCGACTACAACGTCATGCCGACGGAGCTGGATGTCTACAAGCCTGAACGCTGGCTCGACGACGCCCTGTTCCGCGTCGAGGTCCGCGAGGCGTTTCGTCGTCTCGTCGACCAAGGGTGGACGGATGCACTAAGGGAACTGCACCCGGGCGAACGCATCTACACGTTCTGGGACTACTTCCGAAATGCCTTTGCGAGGGATGCGGGGCTCAGTCCGCAACTCGCTGCAAGGCTGGCGAGGGCCGGGGTCGACAAGGAGGTCCGCGGATGGGAGCACACCAGCGATCATGCCCCCACATGGGTCGAGCTGTCTGATGCCCCTGACAAAGAGGAATCGAAAAAATGAGATCGGCTGTTCACCAACACTGACGGTCAATTTTGTAGTGACAGTTTGAGTTGCTCATTTTGTGAATGGCTGGTTTCAAATGACGAGAGCGTCACGCCCAGCAGACGAATGGCCTTCGAGAACGGATAGATCGCCTCCAGCAGCGCGCTTGCAATGCCCAGCATTTCGGATTCGTCGGAAAACGATCTGGGAATCGTTCGGCTGCGCGTGATCTGCCGAAAATTTGAGTACTTGACCTTGAGGGTGACAGTCTTTGCCGACAGCTGATGGCTCTCGCAATACTGCCAGACCTTGCTGACGAGCGGCGCAAGCTCGTCTTGCGCACGGGCCAGTTCCGAGATGTCCTGTGCAAAGGTGTCCTCGGCACCGACGGATTTTCGCTCGCGATCGGGTTCGACCTGTCGGTTGTCGATTCCGCGGGCAATTCCATAAAAGTATGGCCCCGATTTGCCAAAATGCTCGCTGAGGAACGCGAGCGACCTCGCCCTGAGGTCCGCGCCGGTCTCGATCCCCAACCGCAGCATCTTCTCTGCCGTCGCCGGACCGACGCCATGAAACCTCTTCACCGGCAGGGTCTCGACGAAGGCCGGGCCATTCTTCGGGGTGATCACCGCCTGGCCGTTCGGCTTGTTCAGGTCGCTCGCCATCTTGGCCAGGAACTTGTTGTAGGAGATCCCTGCCGACGCGTTCAGTCCTGTGACCTCCCTGATGCGCGTACGGATCTCCAGCGCGATGTCGGTCGCGATCGTCATGCCCTTTAGGTTGTTGGTAACGTCCAGATAGGCCTCGTCGAGCGACAGCGGCTCGATCAATGGCGTGTAGTCCGCGAAGATCGCCCTGATCTGTTGCGAGACGGCGCGGTAGACCTCGAAGCGGGGCTTCACGAAAATAAGCTCGGGACATTTACGGGCCGCCGTTACCGACGGCATGGCCGAACGGACACCGAACTTGCGTGCCTCGTAACTCGCCGCTGCGACGACACCGCGGGCAGCGGAACTGCCGACGGCAACGGGCTTGCCGCGCAAATCCGGACTGTCCCGCTGTTCGACAGACGCATAGAAGGCATCCATGTCCACGTGGATGATCTTGCGGACCGGCTTGGCTGGATCGCCGAGCAAGACTTGTCCTTTCCAGCTCACTTCCACATCGACCGCATCCGGGCCGCGACATCGATCCGCACCTGTCGGGCACTGCGCTCGCTGGCGCTTGCCGCCGCCTTCGGCCAACTCGTCACCTCGAAAAACTGCAGGAGGGTGGCGGGAATAAACCGCGTCCGTGACGCGTAGACGTGTCGATCGCCGTGGCTGTTCTGACCGTGGGTGAAGAAGCGTTGCGGAGTTATAAGCGCCAGGCTGTCGCGCGCCCTGGTCATCCCGACGTAGAGCAGCCGCCGCTCTTCCTCCAGTTCGGCGGTCGTGCCCGCGCCGAGGTCGGAGGGGATGCAGCCATCGACAACGTTCAGCATGAACACCGAGCGCCACTCCTGTCCTTTGGCGGAGTGGATGGTCGAGAGGATGAGATAGTCCTCATCGAGCAGCGGAACGCCTGCCTGGTCGCTGGTGGCGTCGGGCGGATCAAGAGTGAGTTCGGTCAGGAACCGCTCCCTGCTGGGATAGCCAGCCGCAATCTGCTCGAGCTGCAGGAGGTCTGCCTTGCGGGTGTCGGCGTCTTCGTGGATCCGATCGAGATGAGGCTCGTACCAGGCACGGGCCGTGGCGATCTCCGCAGGCCAGCCACCGCCTGCCTTCCTCAGACCGGAAAGCAGGGTAACGAAGGCGGTCCAGTCCTCACCCGTCTTCGGCGGCGGCGGGATCTCGGCGAGAGAAAGCAGGGGCTCGGGGTCGGCGGAAATAGTGTCGAGGATTTTCCCGGCCGTTTGCGGGCCGATGCCAGGCAACATCTGGAGAATCCGAAACCCGGCGACGCGGTCACGCGGGTTCTGGGCGAACCGCAGCACGGCGAGCAGATCCTTCACATGGGCGCTGTCCAGGAACTTCAGCCCCCCAAATTTGACGAAGGGAATGTTGCGGCGAGTAAGTTCCACCTCGAGCGCGCCGCTGTGGTTCGATGAGCGGAACAGCACGGCCTGCTGCTTGAGCGTGATGCCGACCTCGCGGTTGGCCAGCACCTGCTCGACGATGTAGTTGGCCTGATCGGTTTCGTCCTTCACGCTGACGAGAAGGGGGCGCTGTTCCGATTGCCGATCCGTCCAGAGGTTCTTCGTGAAGCGCTCGCGGGCCAGATCGATGACGCCATTTGCCGCCGCAAGGATCGGCTGCGTAGAGCGATAGTTGCGGTCGAGCGTGATGACATCCGCAGGCTTGGGCGAGAACTCATTCGGGAAGTCGAGAATGTTGCGGACGGTTGCCGCACGGAAGGAATAGATCGATTGCGCGTCGTCGCCAACGACAGTCAGGCCGCACCCTCCTGGTTTCAGCGCCATTAGGATCGATGCCTGCAGCCGGTTGGTGTCCTGGTACTCGTCGACGAGCACGTGGTCGAAGCGATTGCCGATGTCGTCGGCGAGCTCCGGATCGGAAACCGTCTGCGCCCAGTAGAGAAGCAGGTCATCGTAGTCGAGGACGTTTTGCGCCTGCTTGGCCTCGACATAGCCTGCAAAGAGTTCCCTGAGCTGTGCCTCCCATCCCGCCACCCACGGGTAGGCCGCCTTGAGCACGTCCGTGATCGAGCTCTCCGAATTGACGACACGCGAATAGATCGCAAGGCATGTGCCTTTCGTCGGAAAGCGGCTCTCGGTCTTCGACAGGCCGAGTTCGTGGCGAACGAGGTTCATCAGGTCGGCGCTGTCTTCCCGGTCATGGATCGTGAAATCAACGTTGAGACCGATCTGCTCGGCATATATCCGGAGCAGTCGTGCCCCGATGCCGTGGAACGTGCCCGACCATGCAAGGGCATCGGTCATGATCGCTGCATTGTCGCCGAGCACCTGCCGACAGATGCGTTCGACGCGTCGCGCCATTTCCGATGCGGCTCGGCGCGAAAACGTCATCAGCAGGATGCGGCGCGGATCGGCCCCGTTGACGATCAGATGTGCAACCCGATGCGCCAGCGTGTTGGTCTTGCCGGATCCGGCACCCGCGATGATCAGCAGCGGGCCGCCAAGCACGGCATCCGGTAGTCCAACACCGTGCTCGACCGCCTCACGCTGGCGGTCGTTCAGTTTTTCCAGATAGGTCGCGCTCATTTGCCCCCACGCGGATAAGAAAAAATTCCTGTTCTCGACCGCTGCCGTATCTATCTGACGAACTTGGCAAATCACCGAGTGGTCGGCGACCAATGACGTCGAATGCCACGTTTGGCGAGCGCAGGTCCGATTGACTCGCTCGGACAATCGGAACAAAAACGGAACGCATCAGTTCCGATCCACGCTGAAAACCCCAGGGAGGCTCTTTAGCGCCGTGTCTTCGTTGGCGATCAATCCGGTTATTGCCGAATTGCGAGAACGCATCGCCGGGCTCGAGAACGGCAATGCCCGCGCACGCAAGGTGCTGCCGTTCGGCGCGCCGGGAATCGATCAGGGGCTGCCAGGCGGCGGTCTTGCCTTTGGCGCGCTCCACGAGGTGGCAGGCGGCGGAAGCGGGACCGTCGACGGGGCGGCCGCCGCGCTGTTCGTCGCTGGGATCGCTGCGCGCGCGGAAGGCAAGTGTCTCTGGTGCCTGACACGGCCTGACCTGTTTTTTCCCGCTCTTTCGCAGGCAGGCCTCCATCCTGATCGGGTCACCTTCTGCGAGAGCGACCGGGAGGATGACGTGCTTTCAGCGATGGAGGAGGGCCTCTCCTTTGGTGGGTTGGCAATGGTCGTTGCAGAACTCGTTAGATTGCCGATGACGGCTTCCCGCCGTTTGCAGCTTGCTGCCGAGAAGTCAGGCTCGATGGGGATCGTTCTGCGGCGTTGGCGGCGGCAAAACGAGGCCTCGGACTATGGCCAGCCGACGGCATCGACCACGCGGTGGAGGATCAGCGTGTTGCCGTCCGATCCGCTGCCAGTGGCGGGCGTTGGCAGGGCGAGGTGGCTGGCGGAACTGATACGCGTGAAGGCGGGCGAGTGCGCCGAGTTTGAAATTGGAGCCCCCGATGCCAAGGGTCGTGTCTGTCTACTTCCCGTACCTGACCACGGATCGGATCAGGCGATCTGGCGCAGAAGCCATACCGGTTGAACAACCGCTGGCAGTCGTCTCGAAAAGTGGCTCCAAGCGGTGGCTCTCGGCGGTGGACCGCACTGCCATCAGTCTCGGATTGTGGCTGGGGATGCCTGCGAGCAAGGCGCAGGCGATGGTGGCCAATCTTGCCATGGTCGACGCCGCGCCTGCGGAGGACGCGGCCACCCTGAAGCGTTTGGCGCTTTGGATGCTTCGACAGTACAGCCCCGTGGTGGCCGTCGATGGAACAGAAGTGACCGTTGTCCCGACTGGCAGTGTCGGGAAGGCGGTGACCGGGCTTCCCGTGCACGCGCTCAGGCTTCCTGCCGAGACCGTTCAGGCGCTGCGAACCTTTGGTGTCGAAACTGTCGGCCAGTTGTCTGCGATGCCCCGCGCGCCAATGGCATTGCGTCTCGGCCCAGAGCCGGCCCGTCGGCTCGACCAGATGTTCGGGCGTCTCGCGGAGCCGATCGAACCGATGCGGACCCCCGAACTCGTCGAGGTGTCGAGGAATTTCCCCGAGCCGATCGGTGCCGCCGAGACGATTGCCAAATACACCCGTCGCCTCGTCGGCAAGTTGTCCGCGCGGCTGGAGCGGCAAGGATTGGGTGTCCGTCGATGCGATCTCGTTTTCCAGCGGGTCGACAACACCCGTCAGCATCTGCGTGCGGGGCTGGCCAAACCCGTTCGCGATCCCGGTCGCATATCCAAGCTTCTTTGCGATCGCATTGAGACGATCGATCCGGGATTCGGGATCGAGAAGATGACTCTGCTTGCGCTGATGGTCGAACCGCTTGAGGAACGTCAGGTCGCATCCTCGCTGATCGAAGAGAGCGTGGTCGACCTCGCGCCACTCGTCGACATCCTCGGAAACAGGGGGCATCGGCTTTATCGCGTTGCGCCAGTCGCCTCCGACGTGCCCGAGCGTTCGGTGAAGCGCATCGCACCCACGTCTCCGGATCGAGCTGAGACCTGGGTGGCTAAGTGGTCGAGGCCATCCCGATTGCTCGCCAATCCCGAACCGATCGAGGTCGTCGCGCTGCTTCCCGATCACCCGCCGGCGGCGTTCACCTGGCGGGGAAAGAGACGCAAGGTCAAACGTGCCGATGGACCTGAACGCATCTTCGGAGAGTGGTGGCTTCGCCCGAGGGAACTACAGGCTGTTCGCGACTACTTCGTTGTCGAGGACGAGCTCGGCGAGCGCTTCTGGGTCTATCGGGCGGGAGACGGCGTGGACCTGGGAACAGGCTCGCAGCGCTGGTTTCTGCATGGAATCTTCGGATGAGCTACGCCGAGCTACAGGTCACGACGCACTTTTCGTTCCTGCGCGGAGCGAGCTCCGCCGAGGAACTGTTCGCGACCGCCGCCGCTCACGGCATATCGGCGCTTGGGATCGTCGACCGAAACAGTCTCGCGGGCATCGTGCGGGCGTGGGAGGCCGCCAAGGCGACTGGCGTGCGGCTCGTCGTCGGATGCCGCCTTGATCTGTCCGACGGCATGTCGGTCCTCGTCTATCCGATGAACCGTTCGGCCTATTCCAGGCTTTGCCGCCTGCTGTCCTTGGGCAAGGGTCGCGGCGGCAAGGGCAACTGCATTCTCGACTTCGCCGACCTGTCGGATCATGCCGAGGGGCTGCTGGCAGTCCTGGTGCCTGACGAAGCCGATGAGGCCTGCGGGATGCAGTTGCGGCGCATGGCGGACCTGTTCGCGGATCGCGCCTATGTCAGCCTTTGCCTGCGCCGCCGACCGAACGACAGGCTCCGCCTGCACGAGATCTCCACGCTGGCGGGTAAATTCAAAGTGAAGACGGTGGTGACGAATGACGTGCTCTTCCATGAGCCGTCGCGTCGGCAATTGCAGGATGTTGTGACCTGCATTCGCAGTAGGACGACTATTGACGATGTCGGCTTCAATCGCGAGCGCCATGCGGACCGCTATCTGAAGGCCGCCGATGAAATGCATCGCCTGTTCGGTGACTATCCTGAGGCGTTGGCCAGAACCCAGGAAATCGTCAGCCGCTGTTCGTTCGATCTCGCCGAACTGCAATACCAGTATCCGGAAGAAGCGATCGTTCCCGGTCTCGACGCGCAACAGTCGCTGACGAAGTTCACCTGGGAAGGTGCCGCGGTTCGCTATCCCGAGGGAATTCCCGACAAAGTTCGCAAGTCGGTCCTCCATGAACTCGAGCTGATCCGGACCATGAAGTACGCGCCGTATTTTTTGACCGTGTACAGCATTGTCCGGTTCGCGCGATCGCAAGGCATTCTCTGTCAGGGCCGGGGATCGGCCGCAAACTCCGCCGTCTGCTACTGCCTCGGCATCACGTCGATCGATCCCGACACCAACGACCTGTTATTCGAGCGGTTTGTCAGCCAGGAGCGCAACGAACCCCCTGACATCAACGTCGACTTCGAGCACGAGCGGCGCGAGGAGGTGATCCAGTGGATCTACGACACCTACGGTCGATCCAAGGCGGCACTCTGCTCCACCGTGACTCGATATCGGGCGAAGGGTGCGCTGCGGGATGTCGGCAAGGCGCTCGGTCTGCCGGAGGACCTGATCGCGCAGCTCTCATCGGGCGTCTGGGGCTGGTCGAAGGAAGGGGTATCGGAAAAGCAGCTCAAGGAGAACAATCTCAATGCCTCAGACTATCGTCTTCGCCTGACACTTGAACTCGCCCAGCAGCTCATGGGCGCACCCCGTCACCTTGGCCAGCATCCCGGCGGCTTCGTGCTGACGCAAGATCGGTTAGACGACCTCGTGCCGATCGAGCCCGCGCGCATGGATGATCGCCAGGTGATCGAATGGGACAAGGACGACATCGACGCGCTGAAGTTCATGAAGGTCGATGTCCTGGCGCTCGGCATGCTGACCTGCATGGCCAAGGCATTCGCATTGATGGCCGAGCACAAGGGCGACGAGCGAGATCTGGCGTCGATCCCGCAGGAAGACCCGGCCACCTATGCGATGATCCGCAAGGCCGACACGCTCGGCACCTTCCAGATCGAAAGCCGTGCGCAGATGTCGATGCTGCCGCGCCTGAAACCGCGGACCTTCTACGATCTCGTCATCCAGGTGGCGATCGTCCGTCCCGGCCCGATCCAGGGCGACATGGTGCATCCCTATCTTCGACGTCGGGAAGGCAAGGAGAAGGTTGAGTATCCGACGCCCGAGCTTGAAGCCGTGCTGTCGAAGACGCTTGGCGTTCCGCTTTTCCAGGAATCGGCGATGAAGGTCGCAATGGTCTGTGCGGGGTTTTCGGCGGGAGAGGCAGACCAATTGCGAAGGGCAATGGCGACCTTCAAGTTCACGGGCGGGGTCTCGAAGTTCAGGGATAAGCTGATTACCGGGATGGTGGGTAACGGGTATTCGGCAGAATTTGCTGAGAAGACCTTCAGCCAGCTCGAGGGTTTCGGCAGCTATGGCTTTCCGGAAAGCCACGCCGCGTCGTTCGCCCTGATCGCCTATGCCTCGAACTGGGTGAAATGCCACCACCCTGACGTCTTCTGCGCAGCGCTTTTGAACTCGCAGCCGATGGGCTTCTACGCCCCTGCGCAGATCGTTGCCGATGCTAAGGCCCATGGCGTCCAGGTTCGACCTGTGTGTGTCAACCGCTCTCGCTGGGACTGCACGCTCGAGCCCGTGGAGGGATCGGAGCGGTTTGCGGTTCGCCTCGGCATGCGGATGGTAAAGGGGTTGTCGACCGCTGATGCCGCGAGGATCGTGGCGGCACGCGCAGATGATCCCTACGTGTCTGCCGATGATCTCTGGCGACGTTCCGGGGTCCCAACGGCGTCGCTGGTCAGGCTGGCGGAAGCTGACGCCTTTCTTCCGTCGCTGAAGCTCGATCGCCGAAACGCCCTGTGGGCGATCAAAGCCTTGCGTGACGAGCCGCTTGAACTCTGGGCCGCGGCCGCAGAACGCGAGGCGAGATCGATCGCTGAAATCCAGGAGCCTGAAGTTTCCCTGGCATCGATGACCGAGGGCAGGGAGGTCGTCGAGGACTATGCCCATATTGGCCTTTCGCTTCGCCAGCATCCGGTTTCGTTCCTGCGGCAGGATTTGAACAGCAAAGGCATCGTCACTTGCGCGCAGGCTGCCGCCGAGAGGGATGGTCGCTGGCTGATGGCGGCCGGGCTCGTGCTTGTGCGACAGCGCCCAGGCTCGGCGAAGGGCGTGATGTTCATGACGCTGGAAGACGAGACGGGCATTGTGAACGCGGTCATCTGGCCGAGCCTGTTCGAGCGGCAACGGCGACTGGTTCTTTCGTCGTCTGTGCTCGCGATCAACGGCAAGATCCAGCGGGAAGGCGATGTGGTTCATTTGGTGGCGCAGCGTCTGTTCGACCTGTCCGCAGACATGGGAAAGCTGGGTGAAAAAGACAGTGCGTTCCCAATGGTCCATGGACGCGGCGACGAGTTGGCGCATGGAAACGGCGCGCCGGATTCGCGGGATCGAAAGTTGGGCTCGCCTCCTGCACGAGACATCTACATCCCCGATCTCCATATCGACACGCTGAAGGTGAAGTCGAGAAACTTTCACTGACGGCAGAGCCGCTGGGCCGGGATAATCAGCGCCAAACCTATGAGAAACCAGTTTTACATTGACGAGTCAGCATCCACGAAACAAGCCCCCGGAGGCATAGGTGTCCTGACCTTGATCTGCCCTCGGAAGGCTGGATCCGGGCCTTGGCCAGCGGGGTTCGCGCAAAGCCAACGAAGGCAAAAGCGAGTAGCGTTCTAACTTAGTAATATAACCAGATGTATTGAGCCCTATAGCCGACGCGCGGGTCCCGCAGCAACTTCCGCCGAGACACTGAGAGAGCCGGAGAAGCAAACGCGCGAATATCGGAACGACAAGCGGTCATCGGTCCTGGTCCGCTTTCCCGTTTCGGTCATTCAGAGCTCCTGAAAGCCGACAACCTGCTGGGCGTGATCGCGTCCAGACGCCTTGTGATAGCATGAGGATGTCTTTCGACCTCCCTGCGACATCATCGATGGTAGGAAGCGACGCATTCGCGAAACTTTGCTTCCCCGCGGCGGTTCCTACCACACCATGGAGGACGACACACATGCCACCAAGCGAGAACGCACCCCAATTCGACCCTATCCTGACGCCCCGCAAAGGAATGCCGAGTCCAAGGCTTGATGAGGCTGAATTCCGAAGCCGCTACCGGCAACTGTTCGAAGACCCAGCCTTCGAACACCTGAAATCAGAGATCGATTCAGTGACGGATGCCGCGTGGGACGCCTACAAGAACTCGCGCAAAAGCCCGTACACTCGGAAGGCGGGACCCGGATATGATGATCCAGAGTACGACTTATCGGTCGATTGGATCGCTGCGAAGGATGCTATCGACGAGGCGCAAAAACGGCACGACGACAAGTCAATCTTACCGCGCGTTCTGCTGATCAATGGCTCGTCCCGCAGCGAGCACACCTGTCCCGGCGAGGAGTCGAAATCGTACAGGATGGTGGAGATTGCTAGAAGTGCCATCGAAGCGGTCGGCGGCGTCGATGTCGATGTTCTGTCGCTGGAGCGGCTTGCGTCGGAGTATGGTCGTCATATCCATCCCTGCAAGGCCTGTTTCTCGACTTCCCCGGCGCTCTGTCACTGGCCCTGCTCGTGCTATCCCAACCACTCCCTCGGCCAGGTGCAGGATTGGATGAACGACATCTACCCGCTCTGGGTCGGCGCACACGGCATCATGATCGTGACCCCCGTGAACTGGTACAGCCCTTCGTCTCCGGTCAAACTCATGATGGACCGCCTTGTCTGTGCCGATGGAGGCAATCCTGACCCTTCGCGGACCCAGGGCAAAGACGCCGCGCTCGCAAAGATAATTGAAATGCAGGGTTGGGATTATCCGCGTCATCTCGCCGGACGTCTGTTCTCGGTCGTCGTGCATGGCGACACGGAAGGAGCAGAAAATACCCGTCGGGACCTCGCCGACTGGCTACGCTCGATGGAATTGGAGTCGGCCGGAGCACTCGCCGAGATCGACCGCTACATCGGATACTGGAAAGAATATGCGAAGGGGCATGCTGACTTCGACCAGGACCGGGCCATCCAGGCAGAGGTTAGAAACGCTGCGCTTACCTTGCGGGACGCAGTCCTCGCCAAGCGAGCCGGAAAGATGATTGTCGCAGGAACGGATGTCGATCAACCACGGAAGAAGTAACGCGTGAAGTCGGCCCGTTCAGAGGTCTCCTGCTGCATACCGCCCACCGTGCAAGTCGATCAAACATTCACGCGTGCCGAGGACCTACGGCGTTCCGCACGAAATCCGCGCAGAACAACACAGATTGCAGGTCGCCCGTCGTTATCCCAAGCCCGAACGCTGGCTCGACGACGCCCAGTTCCGCGTCGCGGTCCGCAAGGCGTTTCGTCGTCTTGTCGACCAAGGCGGAAACTGCACCCGGGCGAACGCATTTACACGTTCTGGGACTGCTTCCGAAATGCCTTCGCGAGGGATGCGGGCTCAGGATCGATCCCTTCCTGCTCGGTCCGCAACTCGCTGCAAGGCTGGCGCGGGCCGGGGTCGACAAGGAGGTGCGCGGATGGGAGCACTCCAGCGACCATGCCCCGACCTGGGTCGAGCTATCTGATGCCCTGACGAACGAAGAAATGCTCCAAAACAACTGACTTAACAGGATCACACACCGTCACTATCTGGAGGATGTCTCCCGCCTGCGCTCACGTGAACGGGCGAGTTTCCTGGCCGATCTTAGCTCCGCAAGCGTCGGCAGCCACCATCCCAGCCTTCGGTCGGGCTCGCTACGCACGGGCCAGGTGGAGACGAGTTCCTTCAAGGAGGGAAGCCTCCACGACGCCCATATGAAGTCCATTAGGCTGTTGGTCAGGTGCGGGTAGAAAGAGGAAAAGTCGGGGGTGGCGAGTTCACCCGAGATGTCTGTAAACAGGACGATTCCGTAAGTCTCGGTCGAGACGGGGCGATCCAATGGCGGAGGAAAGACGCTGGGAACCGGGTAGCGCCGAAGACGACGCTCGCGGGCCAGCATTCGCGCTTTGCGCTCTTCGTCGGAGCCGCGCAAGGTCAGGCGGCGGATTCTGCGCGCTTCGGGCTCATTGCGCTGAGCGGCGGCCTCGATGGTCGGCCACCGTTTGCGCAGATCTTCATAGGATCGGAAGGGCACCCGCCATAGCCGCAGTGTTTCATCCCAATGGGCCCACGGCACCTGACGCAGTTCACGGATCACCGTCCTCGAGTAAGGCGTGCGCACCCGCAGGTCGTCGGCAACTTCAATATACTGGCTGTCGATCGGCTCGAAGTCGTACGCATCTCTTCCTTTGTCGTCAGCAAATGCGTCGAGAGCGGAGGTCTGGCGATCAATCCAGTGCGCAATCCTTCTGTCGGCGGTCTTGCCGGGAACGAACCAGCTTCGCCGCTCATCGTCCCAGCGTGCTCTGGGGAAGCTCTCGCGGAACTGCTCGACGGTCGCGCGATCGTACGGGAAAGCCACGAAGGCTCCGGGTGGAGCTGAGGAGGTCGATGGGAGGTGTCGCATTGGAAGCCCCCTGTTTTCCTTGGAGAAGGAACGCTCCGGCGGGGCGCAGGTTCAGAACAACCAACAATGACGTGTGATGTCGCCTGCCGAGGTGATGCTTGCTATCGCCCGGCGGTCGGCCGACAATCACCATATAGCATACGGGCGTTGGGCTGAGGGCTTCGACCTCTTCCCCGAGGGGGCACCCCGCCCACAGCAGTCGAAGCGGTTTAGCCCGCACGTGCAGACCTGCGCACGAGACCCTGGAACCGGGAACAGATCATCGGCCCGCTTTTTGACACATTTTGATTCGGGAATCAGAGAAACCAAATGGCTTGCGCACCGTTTCTTGCTCCGTGGAGGTACCGAGTATGGCCCGGGCATTGTGGAAGGGATTTCTGACATTCGGGGCAATTACCTTCCCCGCCATCTTATACACCGCCGTGTCATCGGCGGAGCGGGTGAGTTTCAACATCCTCAACCGCAGGACGGGCAACAAGGTTCGTCGAGAATACGTCGACAGCGGTAGCGGAGAGCCCGTCGAACGTGACGCTCAGGTGAAGGGCTATGAGGTCGAGAAAGACCAACACATCATCATCGAACCGGATGAGATCGCCGCGATCGTTCCTGAGAGCGACAAGACCATACGCGTCTCCGACTACATTCCGAACTCGGAAATCGACACCGTTTTCCTCGACAAGTCCTACTACCTGATACCCGACAAGGCTGGAGAAGAGGCGTTCGTGCTGTTGCGTGACGCCTTGGTGCGCTCCGGCGTGGCGGCCATTGCCCACGCCGTACTGTTTCGCCGCTTGCGCACCCTTCTGATCCGTCCCCACGGCAACGGCCTGATCGCCTCGACCATGAACTTTGACTACGAGGTCAGATCCGCCGAAGAGGCCTTCGAGGACGCTCCCAAGGTTCACATTGAAGGCGAGATGCTCGATCTCGCGAAGCACATCATTGCGACCAAGAAAGGCACCTTCAATCCCAAGGAATTCGATGACCGCTACGATACCGCGCTGATGGAACTGGTGCAGGCCAAGGCGGAAGGCAGAACAATCAAGCCGCCGAAAGAACCGAAGGTGGAAGGCGTGAGCAGTCTGCTCGAGGCATTGCGGGAGAGCGTCGGCGTAACGGAAAAACGAAGGACGAGAACCACCGCCAAGTCGAGGGCGGCAGGCGCTGCAAAGACTGGACGGAAAACAGCGTCCGGCGAACGTAGAAAGGCTGGGTAGCACCATGGCTGTCCGTCCATACTGGAAAGGCTACCTGAAGCTATCGCTCGTCACGTGCCCAGTCGCGATGTCACCGGCGACGAGCGAGTCGGAAAAGGTCCGGTTTCACACCATCAACAGAGAGACCCACAACCGCGTCGTTTCCCACTACGTGGACAGCGTCACGGGCAAGGAGGTCTCCGACGAGGATGAGGTTAAAGGCTTTGACCGCGGCGGCGAGTACGTCCTTCTCGAGGACGACGAGCTGCAGGCCGTCAACCTCGAGAGCGTCAGAACGATCGAGATCAGTACCTTCGTTCCAAGGGAAACCATCGATTGGATCTGGCTGGACAAGGCGCACTACCTGGTGCCTGACGGCAAGGTCGGCGAAGATGCCTTCGCGGTCATCCGGGATGCAATGGCGGCCGAAGACGTCGTTGGAATTTCCCGACTTGTTATCGGACGCAGGGAGCATGCGATCATGCTGGAGCCGCGAGGCAATGGCATCGTCGTCTGGACCCTGCATTATGGCGATGAGGTGCGCGACGAGGACGAATATTTCGATCGCATCACGGCTGACACGGACCCCCAACTTCTCGAGGTCGCCCAGGAGGTGATCCAGGGGCAGACGAAGCACTGGTCGCCGTCGTTCGTGAAGGACCCGATGCAGGAGAACCTGCTGAAGATCATCGCCGCCAAGAAAAAGGGCCTGAAGAACGTCGTCAAGCCGATCGAGGTCCCGACTGCATCCAAGAGCAACGTGGTCGATCTGATGGCGGCGCTGAAAAAAAGCCTCGAAGGCGGCTCGAAGAAGTCGGAGGCCAAGGCGAAACGGTAGAACTGCGCCAGGCTTCGATGATCGGCAGCACGAGGAAGACCAGCCGACCGGCAACGTTAGAAAGCGGCGCCGCGAAAACTAAGCAGCATGCGGAACATCGGCGTACAATGTCGGTTGCCCTTTTTGGAAGGGAACCGGCAATGCCCACCGATCAAGAGACTTTGGACCTGATCGACCGCCATATCGCTGAAGCCGAACAACACATCGTTGACCAAGAGCGGCTGGTCACTCTTTTGGAACTGCACCACAACCGACGCGGTTAGGTTTCTCGACGTGCTGAATGAGTTCTTGCGGCTTCACCGGCTGCATAGCGAAAAGATCAAGGACCGGGCTGCGCATCGCGCCATGATGAATGACACATGCGCTCGGGCGTTGGAGCCGCTGAACAAGGTATGGGTTCAGGATCATTCGAGGGAAGGTGCTTGAACGTCATCGAAGGAGCGGCGAGGACAGGTTGCGCCGCTCAAGTGACGTTCAAGCGGTCACACAAACAAGCTCGCCTTTGAAAGGTTCCCGCGCGAGGATCTTTTGAGTATGTAAGGCCGGATATTCTCGAGCGCTCGCTTTGATGCGATCGGTGCGATGCGCACCTCGCAGAACTCCGAGTTTTCGTTGAAAATGACGTGATGAAAGATCTTGTTTGGTCATGCCCATTCCGTTTCTCTCGGCGCCATTGCCGAGGGCGAGCGGAAATAGGGAGCCCAGTTTTAAGAAAGAATGTATCGGACGCGTTACCTTGAGTGCTGGCGGTGCAGCAGTGGATGGGTTTCTGGCGGCAGCAGTGGCGGCGGTCGCTCCTCCAACAACGACGCGCCCCTCACCGGAGCATCTTTCTATGGAATTTGTCATTCGAATGCATTACTATGGCGTCAGATGTGGAGATAGCTATGGCCGCAAACGCACTTGTCCAAACACGCATCGATGCCGAAGTTCGGGATCGTGCCTCCGCGGTGCTTGAGAGCATGGGCCTTACGGTATCTGACGCGGTCCGTATCCTGCTCACCCGCACAGCCAACGAGGGCGCGCTGCCTCTCGAACTCCTTTCGGGAAGCGAGGCGCATGACGCGTGGTTTCGCGCAAAGGTGCTAGAGGCGCTGGCCGATACGCGACCGGACCTCTCGGACGATGAAGTGGAGAGACATTTTGCGCAACGTCGAGCGGCAGCTCGACTTAAGGCGGGCGCGTCCAAATCGTGAAGCTTACTTGGTCCGCTTTCGCGTTATCTGATCGCGATGCGGTCTTCACATATATCGAGGCAGATAATCCTTCTGCCGCCATCTTGATCGACGAGCGGATCGTGGCCGCGGTTCGCCGCTTGATCGACTTTCCTGCGAGCGGCCGCATTGGCAGAATTGCTGGTACGCGCGAACTTGTGATCAACGGGACGCCGTGCATCGTGGCGTATACCGTTAGCGAAACAACTGTTCGCATTATTCGCGTCCTCCATGGCGCCCAGGAATGGCCAGACTCTTTGCCGACCAGCTAAATCGTCTCGTATGAGTGGGCGGTGGTTCGAGTCCCTTCAAGTGCAGGGATGGTAGTTCGGGCGCCGGCCCAGTAGCAGACAATCGCGATACTGCGCTCAACGGCCGCTTCGCGCCCCAAAAGCGGTCAAACCGCGTCGACACGATAGGCCATACCCAGCGACCGTGGCGCAGTTTCCTCGAAACCGAACTTTTCATAAAGCGTGTTTGCGGGCACATCAGCGATCAGGCTGACATACGCCGAAGAAGGAAGTTTGTCTCCTATATGATCCATGATGGCCCTCATGATCGCCTTTCCGAGTCCACGCCCCTGGTGTTCGGGATCAACAGCAATGTCAACGACCTGAAAAAAGCAGCCTCCGTCTCCGATCAATCGTCCCATTCCGACTGCGACATCCGCGTGAAAAACCATTGCGGAAAAGATGGTACCCTGCAGCCCCTTGCCGGCGGCTTCCTCCGAAAACGGACTTAGCCCCGCCACTGCGCGAAGATGCAAATACTCTTTAACCGATGGGGTTCGAGCCACCATCGAATAGGCAGGCTGGTTCATTGGACTTCTCCTCTTCGTCTCGCCAGGACCTTGTCAACTTTCATGCTGGCGGCATGAGGCGTTGTCGACAAGCCGGTCGACCTTGTCCTAAGAGCACATCTGAAAGGTGAGCGCCACCTTGAGCACACCCGCGCCCACTATCGCCGCCGCCGTTACCGCAAATCCCAAGAACATCTTCCGCTTGGGGCCAATGTCAGACCTTGGCGGCAAGAACTCTAATGTCCGCTTTCCGTGTTGAGTGTCCTAGCAGCAGACGGTCGGCCACCGACCCGCAAGCAGCCGCTCGCGACTGAAGATGGTGGTTGCGGGAGCCCCACGCTCATGCCGCATCCTTTGCGGATGTGACTATTCTGCCGGACCGACGGGTTTCGCGAAGGGCAAGCACAGCATTGCACAAGCCGTCAGCATCGCAACAACCATCCATGCCTCGTTGATTGCCTGTACGGTCGCGGCCGTCTGCAGCAGTGGAGCGAGCAACGCCATTGTCGTTTCATCCAAACCATCCTTGTGTTCCACCATTGCTTGCAGCGGAACACCGATGAATGCGGCCACATCCGTGTCGCCCGCCTGCAGGCGCTCCAGAAGCGCGCGCCCGAGGGGCTCAGCGCGGGTATATATGATCGTGTCAATCAACGCGATGCCGATTGCGCCACCGAGATTCCGCATCAGGTTAAACAGCCCGCTTGCATCGGGAACCTTGTCCACCGAAAGTGTGCCAAGCGCCAGACGTGTTGGTGGCAGAAGACAAAACATGATAGCGACGCCGCGCACCACCTGCGGCCAGAACATCGCGTCGTAGTCGGAGCGTGGGTCTTGAAACGCGCTCATCGAGATGCCGATAGCAAATAGCGTAAAGCCCGCTGCCGACAGCAGACGGGCATCCAGTCGTTTCTCCAAGGCGACAGCGATTGGGGCTGTCAGTAACTGCGCAATCCCGGTTATCAGCATCGTCATGCCGATTTCGAATGCATTGTGCCCTCTGACGAAGGCGAGAAATACCGGCATGAGATAGACCGAGCCGAACAGCCCGATGCCGAGAATGAAGCTGAGGATCGACCCTGCCAGAAAGTTCCGATCGCCGAAATTGTTGAGCTCGACAAGCGGGCGTGGGCGATGCGTGGACCGCCAAACAAACGCCACTCCATCAACGACAAAAACGCCCAGCAAAGCCGCTACATAGGACGACGTCCAGCCGCTCGTGGGTGCCTCCTTCAGGGCAAGCTCCAATGAGGCTAGACTCATGGCCATCAGAACAAGAGACACGCCATCAAGATGGCGAAGTTCAGAAACCTCGATGCCTTGGCGCGGCAGAGATCGCACTGCGACCATGGCGGCAAGGATTCCCGGAACAACATTGATCAGAAACAGCCAGTGCCAGGAATAGGTCTCTGTCATCCAGCCGCCGACGACAGGCCCGACGGTAGGCGCGAGTACCGCGAGCACACCGGCAATCGTGGTGGCGATGGCCTGCCGCTCCTTGGGGAAGAGGATGAAGACGGCCGAAAAGACCGACGGGATCAGCGTTCCACCAGAAAAGCCTTGCAAAACGCGCCATGAAACGAGGCTACCGAAACTGCTACTCGCCGCGCAGCCGGCCGATGCAATGACGAACAGGGTCAAAGACAACGCGAACAGCCAGCGCATCGTCAGGAACCGAGTCAGAAATCCGGTCAACGGGATAGCGACGACTTCGGCGATGAGGTAGGCGGTCTGAATCCAACTCATCTGGTTGGGACTGATATCGAGAGCCGACTGGATGGTTGGAAGCGAAGTCGCAACCACCTGAACATCGAGTATGGCCATGAACATTCCGAGGCACATCGCCATAAATCCCGTCCACACCAGGACAGGGCCACTGGCAGAGTGCCTAATCTCAGACCTGTTCGGCATGGCTCAATCCTGAAAGGGCTGCGTTCTCTGCCCTAATCCGTATCGTCACCATCAGAGCGTTGGCGATCGAGAAGAGGAGCGCGTAGCGCGAGAGGCCAAAGCACATCGGTAGAACTGCAATCTCGCCTATCACCACAACGTAGTTCGGGTGCCGAAGGAAACGATAGGGGCCGGCAGTCACAAGCCTCTCTCCCGGCACCACGATGATCCGCGTCGTCCAGCGCCGGCCAAGCGTCGACAAGGTCCAAAGCCGCAAGTTCTGAAGTCCTGCAAACAAGGCCAGCCATTCCAGGTGCAGCGGCGTGTTCCACCCGAGAAGCCAGAGACCGGCTAGCCACGTGGCATGCAGAGCGACGATCGCCGGGTAATGCGACGCCCCCACCTCAACAGCTCCTTTTTGCAAAAGAGCATGGGTATTGCGTCTGGCGAGCCAAAGCTCTCCCAGCCTTTCGAAAGTCACCGCCGTTAGGAGCAGCGTAGACCACATCATGCCGCGGCCTTCAGGGACACGCAACTCAAGGTAAACCCAGGGCCCATAGCAGTCAGTAAGGTACGGCGCGGCAATCCGGCTGAGATAAGACGATCCAACACGAACAATGCCGTTGGCGCGGACATGTTTCCATAGTCTGACAGCACATCGCGCTCATGGTTCAGGGTTCCCTGACCGAGTGACAATGCGGTCTCCAGGGCATCTATGATCTTCGCGCCACCCGGATGGCAGGCGAACCTATCTATGTCCTCCAGCGTAAGGCCCGCGCGTTTTAGGACCGAAACTAGCGCGGGCCGAATGTTGGCCTCTGCGAAAGGCGGTATCGCGCGGTCGAATATAACACCGAAGCCCTCCGGATCGACGCTCCAGCCCATGATATCCAGCGTGTCGGGCCATGTGTACTGGCCGCTCATTTCGACCTCGGCGAGGCCGCCGCCAGTCGCGCTCAGGACACAAGCGGCGGCACCGTCACCGAAAAGCGCCGTGGCGACGATGTTGGCTTTCGTCAGTTTGTCCATCCGAAATGCCAGCGTGCAGGTTTCGACCGCCAGGAGCAGCACCACTGCCCCCGGACGGGAGGCCGCCAGTCGCGAGGCGATCGACAATCCCGAGACGCCGCCGGCACAGCCTAACCCGAAGACAGGAACCCGTTCGACATTGGCGCGGAACCCCATTTGCCGGCTTACCCGTGCTTCCAAACTTGGTGTGGCAATGCCGGTCGACGACACGGTCACGATGGTATCCACATCGGCTGCGGTCATGCCTGCCAAGGTCAGTGCGTTGCTGGCCGCGGAGACGAACAAGGCGCTCGCCCCTTCGAGGTAAGCATTGTTCCGTTCGACCCAGCCAGTCGTGCGCAAATACCAATCGATTGGACGCACGACGTAGCGCTGACGAATCCCCGAACTTTCGAAAACTTTCGCCAGCCGCTCAAAGTCGGCAAAGCGAGAGGAGAAAGCTTCATGTGAGGCGAGTGCCGCCTCACGCTGGTCAATAACATAGGGCGGCACGGCCGTGCCAATGGACCAAAGCTTTACGGACTGTACCATCGACCGTCCTCCGGGACGCGCTTCAGGGGCTTGGGCCCGCAGCGCCGGGGCAGGTCCGATAGGGAAACGCCGTGATCTCTTGGAAGTTGCACCTCCCAATGATTGAGTGGGCTCAACCAAGGCTTCGAGATGATCCGGCTGCGCCGAAGTCCGCAACCGAAAAAAGATTGGGTCGCGGATTCGCAGTCGCTGACCAAGGATTGAGGAAAGTTATCGGCCTTCCTGACGTACGTGAGCGGCGGTACGTCGCGCGAGGGCCGCCGTTGTATGCCCGCCCTCCTGGGACGCATCGTGCGTGACGCCCCGACCTTGGCCTGGCGGAAGGTGTCAGCTACGATGCATCCTGTGTCGGGATGGGGGGCGCGCGTTGCGCTGCTCAAGCCGAAACCGGCCTGTCAGTCTCGGCCAAGAATGAACGTCATCGCTCGTCCGCTTCGCGCCAATTGCGGACGTCGTCCCCTGAATAATATCCTGCTACTGACGCTTGCTGACTCTCGCTTTTCCGGGATCGGTTGCGTCTTCGCAATTCGCGAAAGGGAAGTGCGGGATCGCCCTTATGCTGACACGAGCGTAAATCATCGGAGCTGGAACTCAATCCGGATAGGCGGGAACCAGTGCGCCCGCGGCGTAAAAGCGGTTTTGATCAGCAGCCGGATGCAGGCATCGTTGTCGGGTCGACATTCGGCAATAGTTGCCCGAGGAGCCAGTCGGCTCATGTACGTGCGCTCCGCTATGTTATCTCACGGTTCGAGGCTCAAAGCTGCAAAAGGGCCGTAAGCGGTCACCGCGTGGCTCCGACGCACTCGGCTATGGAACTGTGCTCGGGCGCAGATAACCCCATTGATGTTGTTTGGGGTCTTTGGGCTAAATTTTACAGGCAAGCCCTTGATAGTAAAGGGAGGGCCACACAAGCAGGAGAGGGAAGGCGCTTGAACGTCACCTGATAAGCGAGCGGCGTAGGAGGGGGAGGTGGAAACCGCCGCCGATGCGTTCGTGGCGGTAGCGACGCCTCAAAGAGGTCTGACGTTTTCAGCCTTGGACTTTCCAGTCTTGCGGTCCTGACCGAGGTCGTAGCTTACTTTTTGTCCGTCTTGGAGCGAGCCCAAGCCCTGCAGAGCGGATACATGCACAAACACATCGTCCCCACCGTCTTCGGGTGTAATGAAGCCAAAGCCCTTGTTCTGGTTGAAAAACTTTACGGTCCCGGTGGCCATGTTCCATCCTCTTTGGGTTTATCGCCGTGAAACTTATCCCGCGATCGGCCGCCATGCAATGTATTGAATGTGCAGGGGCAGACGACGAACTGGCGACATGTACAGATTTCGCCGATCACGCCGAAAAGCGGAGTTGGATGAAATCTACCTTGGGATTTCTACGTCGTGTGGCGACATAGGCAACCGCACCCCATCTGTTGACGCAGTAAGAATTGTGAGCGACCGCATAACGAGCTAGCGCAACTGACCACAACTATCGACGCCAGTTCCCGCATTGTTTTGTGCGACGCAGCAACCAATCGCTCGCAAGTGCGTTGGTGAGTGTCGGCATCGGGTCGGCCTCTTGCAAAGCGGGATTTTCAAATGAGGAAATTGTCGGATACCATTGCCCGGCTCGCCGCGCTCAAAGCTGCGCAGCGTCAGGTGAGCCACCGCGCCCCGCGTAACCGGCTAAAGGACATGGAGTTGACCGGGGCCAATCCCGGAGCCTTGAAAGCGAGCACATTCGTTCCCGACAATCTGGCATCCGGCAGGCCGCTCGTGGTGGCCCTGCATGGCTGCACCCAAAGCGCGGCCGCATACGACGAGGGCTCAGGATGGTCGGACCTCGCCGATCGATACCGGTTCGCGCTGCTGTTTCCGGAGCAGCAACGGTCCAACAACGCCAACCTCTGTTTCAACTGGTTCGAACCGGAGGATGCGAAACGAGACGCGGGCGAAGCGCTCTCGATCCGGGAGATGATCGAAACCATGGTGGCGACCCACGGCCTGGATCGCGACCGCATTTTCATTGTCGGGCTATCGGCGGGTGGGGCGATGGCATCCGTAATGTTGGCCATTTACCCCGATGTCTTTGCTGGCGGGGCCATCATCGCCGGATTGCCCTTTGGTAGCGCCTCGAGCATGCCCGAAGCGTTCGATCGCATGCGTGGCCATGGCGGCCCAGGCGAATTGCGGCTGCAGAAGTTGGTTCGCGACGCATCACCCTGGCGCGGGAAGTGGCCGGCGATTTCGGTGTGGCACGGAACGGCCGACAATGTCGTAGATATATCGAACATGGAGGCAATCGTCCGGCAGTGGGCAGGGCTTCATGGCGTCAAGATATCGGACTATGTCAGCGAGACTGAACAGGGATTTCTGCGCAAGGTCTGGCATGGCGCGGACGGGCGAGAATGCATCGAATCCTACACAATCCCTGGCATGGGTCACGGCACGCCGTTGGCAGCGGCTGGTCCGGACAGCTACGGAAAGGTCGGTCCGTTCATGCTGGAATCTGGCGTATCCTCCACTTTGCGGATCGCGACATTCTGGGGCCTTGCTGACGCCGCGCATGATCGTCGCGGCACAGAGACGGCGTCACAAGAGTATGTCCACAGGGGCGAGATACTCGTGCCCGGTGCACTCACCGACAAACTTCAGGAGGAGGGGACGGGTCGCCGATTTGGGACGAAGAACGCGCACGCCGCTGGCATCCAAAAAACCATCGAAGACGCGCTCCGTGCAGCAGGGCTGATAAAGTAAGACTAAGACTTGATCCATGACACGGAAGCGCGGAATTCATTTATGTTCTTGAAGGTCGACTAATGTGAATGTTGACGGCGCACAAGGGGGATCCGAGCGTCCTAGAACTTCTGTTGTCTCCGCCGAGATTCGATTCGGTCATCGGGATGCAGGTTTCCATTCTCGGTCGCCGTAGGCATGGCCCTTCCTTGCTGCTGTCTTCCCGAAACCGCGCACGCCGGAACTATCCTCCCTGTCCACGCCTTCGAAGGGAGAGCTGGACTTGTTTCTCGAACCCGCATTGCCTGGAACGTCATACTGAACAATTTGACTTCCGCCGACCGGCCTTTTTCTGTGGTTTCGTCCAGTCCCTAGCTTATCCCACGGGCGACGAGTCTGCGGGCGCGCGAAGTCCGGCTTTTAATGGTGCCGACCGAACATAACGCGAAGGCGACGGAACTCCGGCGAACTCGATCTCCGCTTTAAGGTCGGCTCAGCGGCGGCGTCTATGACCGGCTTGCGGGTGCGAAGCAGCACCGCCGGTTGGGGCAAACAAGTCGCCTCGCATCCTTCCGGAGAAGGCTCACGCCGGAACTGCGGATCCGCAACACCCAACTTGGGCTACTGCAATTTAGTCGACGGTTCCCTAGCCCAGACCCGAAGCTTGCCAAGTTCACTGACAAAAGCCTCGACAGTGTCGCTGCCAAGTTCAACGACGCCTTCGTCCAGTTCGGTGACGCCTGCCTTCTCCAACAATGGGATGGCCGCGGCGGCATACCCGATGAACTTGCAATGCGCGAACGCGTCGGCAACAAAGTCTCGCGCCGTCGCTTCCTTCAACAGGTCGGGGACAAAATCTGCCCCGGGGATCAGAGCGAGCGCGTCATAAAGGACGGACGGCCCACCATCGATCATCTGCTGAGCGGCTAGGAATGCACCATCTGACATCGTGACCCCGCCAACCGTTGGGGCGATGTATTCCACAATGCCCTTCTCACCTGCGATCGCACCTGCCAACGCCTGAACCAGTGCGGCGTCACTTCCGTCGGTGACCAGTATTCCAAGCTTCCTGCCTTCGAAGCGCTTCGGACCGTTCTTCACAATACTTAGGGCAGGGGACGGGTCGAGATCCTGTCTGGGTTCGACGGCGGTGTCGGCGGGCTTCGGCATCTTTTTAATTCCCAGTGCGTTCGCCACTTTGCTTGCGAGGGTTTCGTCGATATTCAGCAGATGTGACACCATCCGTTCGCGGATTACCGGCGTTTCGACCTTACTCAGTTCGAAGGTCAGAGCCATGGCGATGTGGCGCTGCTCGGGAAGGGTTTGGCTAATGAAGAACTGTCGTGCCTGGCTGTAATGATCGGCAAAACTCTCGGGCCTGAGGCGCACCTTTTGCCCAACTTCGTCGGAAGGGAAATGACGGTATCCTGACACCGGAGACTCGCGCGGCCCCTCGCCCCAGGAGTTCGGCTGATAGTTCGCCCGGCCGATCGGGTTTCTCATCGCCATGTGGCCGTCCTGTTGGAAGTGGTGAAAAGGGCACTTCGGAGCGTTGATCGGCAAGTGGCTGAAATTCGCACTCCCAAGACGCTTTAACTGCGTATCGAGGTAGGAGAAGTTCCGCCCCTGGAGTAGCGGATCGTTGCTAAAGCCGATCCCGGGGGGGACATTTTGCGTCATGAACGCCACTTGTTCTGTTTCGGCGAAGAAGTTGTCCGGCATGCGGTCGAGAACGAGTCGTCCGATTGGCTCTACGGGGAGGACCTCCTCCGGAATAATTTTGGTTGGATCAAGAACGTCGAAATCGAAATTGTTGGCGAACTCTTCGTCGAACAACTGCACGCAGAGCTCCCATTCCGGGAAATCGCCCGACTGAATGGCATGCCAAAGGTCGCGCCGATGGAAGTCCGGATCCGCACCGTTGATTTTGACCGCCTCGTTCCAGACGACGGATTGGAGGCCCAGCTTTGGCTTCCAGTGAAACTTTACGAACGTCGATTCTTCCTTTGCGTTGATGAAGCGGAACGTGTGGACCCCGAACCCTTCCATGAAGCGGAACGAACGTGGAATGGCCCGATCCGACATTACCCACATGATCATATGCATGCTTTCAGGCGTCAGGCTGATAAAGTCCCAGAAGTTGTCATGGGCCGATTGCGCTTGTGGGAACGCCCGATCCGGTTCCGGCTTTACCGCGTGGATGACATCCGGAAACTTGATCGCATCCTGAATAAAGAAAACCGGAATGTTATTTCCGACCAAATCCCAGTTGCCTTCCCTGGTGTAGAGCTTGACGGCGAAACCGCGGACATCACGGGCAAGATCGAATGATCCTTTGCTCCCGGCAACGGTGGAAAAGCGCACGAATGCAGGCGTCTTCTCGCCAGGACGCTGGAGGAAGTCGGCCTTTGTATAGTGCGCCAACGACTCATAGGTCTCGAAGAAGCCATGGGCACCATACCCTCGGGCATGCACTACCCGCTCAGGGATGCGTTCGTGGTCAAAATGGAAAATCTTTTCTCGAAAATGGAAATCGTCGATGACAGCCGGCCCGCGCGCGCCGACACGCAAGGAGTTTTGGTCGTCGTCGATCGGTGCACCCTGAGCGGTCGTGAGGATGTCATGCCCGTCCTCGGCAACCTGGTGAAGCTCTCCGCCCTTACCTCGGTGGAGGTGCTGATCGTGGATGGTTACTAGTTCGTCTTTCGGCGTTGAGGCTTTGCGCACCATGTCCCATCTCCTTGTCTACGGTTTACGCACAAAGTCGCGTCGCGCGAAGAAGTTCCACCCGCGGAACATTCATATGGGAGGAGGTGGACGGCCGGCGCATGCGCAGCATGTCACTGTAAGAGCGGCTGCCTGGTAGTTCAGCGATGGCTAGCGCATGAAAGTGATTTTGACCTCTCCAAGTAACCGGGCCGCTTTTCAACAGTGTGCGCCACCGCTCTTTCGCCTCTAGGGCCGCGACGTCGATCCGCCCTGGCGCGCACTGCGCTCGCTGGCGCTTACCGCTACCTTCGGCCACGCCATCGCGCGGCTGACCACTGCGAAGTGACTGTTGTCCCGACTGGTAACTGCCGCAATATGGCCGCTGGATGATGGTCGCAGGGCTCGTTCTGGTTCGACAGCGCCCAGGCGGCGAGGGGCGTGATGTTTCGCGAGATCGAAAGGTGGCCGCGGCTCCTCTTCGCGACATCTACCTCCCGAATCTACATATCGACGTCGCTGAAGGTGAATTCTAGACACTTTCATTGAGAGCAGCGCCCAAACGCCAGGGCGCGTAGAATGACATGCCAGCCTACAGTGGCCATTCTCATCCATCCTCGATCATCTCACGGGTTTCCCGCTGCTTTTCCGTGCGCTGACCGACGAGGGCTTGTATAAATTGGTCAAGACGCGCTAACCGCATCCGCTCAATAGATGGAGTCAAATTTGTCCAACGTTGAACGCAAGAACGAACTGGCGCAACTGACCGCTGATGTGGTTTCCGCATACGTCGCCAAGAACGTAACCCCGCAATCCGCCATTGCCTCTTTGATCTCTGATGTTCACGCGGCCCTGAGTGACTTGGGCAAAGTCTCTCCGACGTCCCCAACGACTGTCGCCGTGGAGGAAAGTCAAAAGCCTGCCGTGTCGATCAAAAAATCGGTTTCGCCTGACGCCATTATCTGCCTCGCGTGTGGCAAGGCCTTCAAGTCGCTAAAGCGGCACCTCCACACTCACGGGCTCGCGCCGGAAAATTATCGCACAAAGTGGAAGCTCTCGCCGGACTATCCTATGGTCGCTCCAAATTATTCGGAAGCTCGCTCATCCTTGGCGAAGCAGATGGGCCTTGGCCAGCGACGCGCGTAGAAGCCAAGAGCGCAGCTACCGCACAAAAGTAAAGCAAAGGAGCCAGGAATAGCGTCGTTAGCGAAGCATGATGGACATTAGAGACAAGCCAGAAGGGGCGCCCCTGCGCCCTCTCGTATCGGGCGACATGCATTGAGCCCTATAGCCATGCGCGGGACATAGGTGTTGTCATACGCCCTGTATGTACGATAACGCGATGCCGCACCATTGGACGTGGGCCGAAGCATAGCTCACACGAAGCCGAGGCGCATACACAAGGGATCGGCTATTGCCCCGCCAATTATGGCACCGGTTCCCGTAGTACCTCAGGCGCTGCAATCATAGCTGCCTCCGCTAGGACGGCTGCTACTGCCGTCATGCTGGCGACGGCAGAGCGACGACCGTGTCTACGTTGCTCTCTCAAGAAAACACAGCGTTAAAGAGGGAATATCGTTTTGATCCCGGAAGGCCAGATGAAGCCTTGTCGCGGGATGACTCCTCCGCTTCATGAATCCGTTCAATCAAAGATTACTAATAATCTAATGTAAGCACCGTGCTATCTCAACGTCAAAGGGGGATTGCTCCATGCGCTATCAGAAGTTTCGTCAAAAGCGGCCTTCCTTGATCAGGAGAGCACCCGGTATTTTAGTTCTTGGTGCGCTGGCTACTGCATTGGTGGTGTTCTCCACCGACACCGGCAGGATGTCGTCTGTTGCCGCTCTCGCCACGGGCTGCAGGATCAAAGGAAACATCAGCATTGGAACCGGAGCGCGCATCTATCACGTTCCGGGGCAGGAATATTACTCTGCGACCAAGATCAGTTTGCAGCATGGGGAAAGGTGGTTCTGCACGGAAGCTGAAGCTCGCGCCGCGGGATGGCGTACGGCGGGAAAATGAAGGAGGGACTCATCGTTTTCCGTCGCCAACAATAAGGTCTCGGACTTTTACCGAATCGCGATAGCCTTCCCGATACAAGCGTATGACTTTCCTCGCGAGAGCATGAGCGTTGTCAGCATCCACCGTTGGACGTTCTGCGATGACTAATTCGAAAATACTCTGCAACGCCTTCATATCTGAAGGCTGGCAAGCCCGCCCGACCGGTGAGGTCCAAGGGCAGCGCCTCAGCGAACTTGCGTAGGCGGCGTGCCTGCGCCCGGCCCGGTTCGCTCAGCGCCACGCCACCCGCGCGGCCGGCGAGGAAACGGCCGACGTTGTCGTGGGCGGCGTGGCGGACGAGGAAGAAGGTCGTGGTCACTCCGCCGCCCCCCGAAGCGCCCCGTCCTCGTCGGCAATGAACTCTTCGACGAGGCGCCGGGCTTCGGCATCGGTGAACTGCCGGGGCGGCGACTTCATGAAATAGCTTGCCGGCGCCACCAGCGGTCCGCCGATGCCCCGGTCCAGTGCCAGCCTGGCGCAGCGGATCGCGTCGATGACGACACCGGCGGAATTGGGCGAGTCCCAGACCTCGAGCTTCAGCTCGACATTGAGCGGCACGCCGCCGAAGGTTGTTCCCTCAACGCGGATATAGGCGAACTTGCGATCGGCGAGCCACGGCACGTGATCGCTCGGCCCGACATGGATGTCGCCGGGTTGAAGGGGCACGTCGAGCTGGCTCAGCACCGATTGCGTCTTCGAGACCTTCTTCGATTCGAGGCGCTCCCGCTCCAGCATGTTGAGGAAATCGGTATTGCCGCCGAAGTTCAGCTGGTAGGTGCGGTCGATGCGGACCCCGCGCTCGCGAAAGAGAGTGGCGAGCATCCGGTGGACGATGGTCGCGCCGACCTGACTCTTGATGTCGTCGCCGATCAGCGGCAGTCCCTTCTCGGCAAAGCGCCGCTGCCACTCTCGACTCGAGGCGATGAACACCGGAATGCAGTTGATGAAGCCGCAACCCGCCGCAAGCGTCTGCTCCGCATACCAGCGTGTGGCCTCTTCGGAGCCGACCGGCAGATAGGAAACGACGATGTCGGTCTCGGTGCGCCGCAGGATCTTGGCGACGTCCACGATCGGTTCGCCGGATTCCTTTATTTCATCGCGCAGGTAGCAGCCGATGCCGTCGAGCGTCGGCCCGCGCATGACGCGCACGCCGATCGGCTCGACGTCGGCGAACCGATGGGTGTTGTTGGGCGGTGCGTAGATCGCCTCGGCCACATCGCTTCCGACCTTGATGGCGGCGACGTCGAAAGCGGAGACGACCTCGATGTCGCCGACGCGATAGCCGCCAAGGTCGACATGCATCAGGCCGGGTACCGGCTCGTTGTCGGTGGCGTCGCGGTAGTAGGTCAGTCCCTGGACCAGCGAAGAGGCGCAGTTGCCGACCCCGATGATCCCGATGCGAATGCTCCTCGAAGCCATTTTTCCTTGCTCCCCGGCATCTACAATCCTCACCGAACCGGTTCGACCCTGAATGGTTCCCTGCAAATATTCACGGCGGCAGAGGTGTCGGGGACCATTTCTGCCGATCGGATGTTTGGGCAGACCGACGGAGGTGCGGCGATGCTGGTTTATGGCGATCTGGAGCGGGTCGAGGCGGGGGCTTCCCTGGTCGCCGGGATCGACGTGGCTCTGTCGACCTGCCTGCGCCTGCCGGCCGGCCTCAAGCGCCACGCAGCACTCGTGAACGCATTCCTGCGCGCCGGCCAACTCGCCCAAGGCATCGCCGATGCCGAATTCGAGGGCAATGGCGCCGACGAGGACACGGATTCCCAAAGGGCGTGCGCGCGGTTGCTGACGGAGTTGGCATGCACCGTCCTTGCGTCGTGGAACAACGGCTTTACCGGCGCCTTGCCGTTGCCGACCGATTGGCCGGGAAAACTTGCCGCGCTTGCGACGGATATGCGGCTTCGTATCCGGGAGCCGGAGGGCCACGCCTTTTACGCGCTCTACCCTGAGGGCTACGGTGAAGCCGCCATGCGCTCCCGACTTGCGGCCGATACCGTCGTGATCGGCATCCGCAGCATCGGGACCGGACTGGCCGCCATCGTCGCCGCGGCCCTCGACGCCGAACCTCCGGTCACCGTCCGCCCCGTCGGGCATCCCTTCAAGCGAGGACTGCGAGTCGGACCGCAACTGGCGGAGCGGCTGCTGTCGAGCCCAGATGCCTGTTATGCGGTCGTCGATGAAGGGCCGGGACTTTCCGGGAGCTCGTTTGCGAGCGTAGCCTACTGGCTGACCGGTCACGGGGTAAACAGGCGCCGGATTCACTTTTTTCCGAGCCACGGGGGCGGCTGCGGGATCATGGCGAGCCAGACGACCCGCGAAAACTGGGAGAGATCTCCACGCCATGTGCTCGGCCTCGAAGACTTGCTGATGGGTGCGGTCGATCCCCACCACCGGCTCGAGACATGGATCGCCTCCTGCACCGGACCGCTGCTCGGCTCATTGCGGGACATCGGTGGGGGAAAGTGGCGCGAGTTCCGTTTCACCAGCAGGGCAGATCGCCCCCCTGTTGACGGCCTCCACGAGCGGCGGAAGTATCTGGTGCGGGCCCATTCGGGCACGTGGTGTGCGCGGTTCGCCGGGATCGGCGAGCTGGGGTTTCGCAAGTTGCGAACGGCGCGCGTCCTTGCCAAGGCCGGGTTCTGTCCACCTGTGGCCGGGGTCTGCCACGGCTTCCTCGTCGAGAGATGGATTGACGGCAAATCGGTGGATGCGGGCGCCTTCAGCCGTCCGCAGCTTGTGGAGCGGATCGGTCGTTATCTTGGTTTCCGAGCGGCGCATCTCGAGGCACCAGCGGCGGGCGCCGACCCCGAGCGGCTGTTTGCCATGGCGCTCGCCAATACCGGCGAGGAGCTGGGCGCGGAAGAGGCGTCGGCGCTAAAGAGTATGCTCGGGCCGGCGGAACGGCTGCAGGGACAGTTGATGCCCGTCAACACCGACAATCGTCTGCACCGTTGGGAATGGCTCGTGACGCCGGACGGTCGGCTGGTCAAGACTGACGCACTTGATCACAGCACCAGCCACGACCTGGTCGGACCGCAAGACATCGCGTGGGACGTCGCCGGCGCCGGCGTCGAGTTCGACCTTTCGCCCGACGAGCGCGGCAAGCTTGCGGCAGTCGTTTCGCTTGCAGCGGGTAGAAGTGTCCGTGCCGAACTGGTGGAGGCCCTCCAACCCTGCTACCTCGCCTTCCAGATCGGGCTGTGGCGCCGGGCAAGCGAGAGCGGGGAAGCCGCCGACCGTAACCTCGCGCTCGCGATGGTCCGGACCTATTCCGCAAGGCTGTCGCGCATGCTGCGCTGACAGAGTGGGAGCGGGAACAGCGCCGCCAAGGGACCGTTGTCGCTCCCAGCGTGCTTGATTGTGCCTAAGATCATCATCCGTAGATGGCATCGACGACCCGCGCCACCGCTTCGAACTCAACGCACGAGTCGTCAAAACAGGCGCCACCATAAACTCTGCGTACCCAATCGGCCGCCGCCCTGCCGCCCCAGTCGTCCGGACCTGATGTCAGCGTCGTCGTCGATGTCCGGTCGAAGCGCTCGGCCACGAAGTCGTAGAACGAACCGTCGACATTGCGGAATGCGCCGCCGCCTTCGGAGCCGTAGACGGTCGCGCCGATGACGGCGTCGCGGCCGGCATTGAGCCGCCAGGAGCAGGCAAGGCGCACGACGGCGCCTGTGCGGAGCGCAAGCGTTGCCACGGCGAAGTCCTCCACTTCTTCTGAACCGCGGTGGATCGGCCGGGATTGATGGAAGAGATGGCTTTCGACGGAGACGACCTCCGGAAAATCGAGCAGCCAGAGCGCCAGGTCGACCAGATGGACGCCAAGGTCGATCACGCATCCACCGCCCGCTCGCGCCCTGTCGTAGAACCAGTCCTTGTCCGGACCGTAGGCGTTGTGAAAGGTCAGGTCGATGGCGAAGATCTGGCCGAGCCGGTCCACGGACACCATCTCCCGCAATGCTTGCATGCCGGCGGTGTGCCGGTAACAGAAATCCACCGCCAGAAGCCTATCCGACCGCCTCGCCGCCTCGATCACCGCAAGGGTTTCCTTCCGGGATCGTGCCAGCGGCTTCTGGCAGAACACCGCATAGCCACTGTCGAGCGCGGCGATCGCCTGCTCGGCGTGGAACGCATTCGGCGTGGCGATCACGATGCCGTCCAACCCCTGTTCAAGCATCGACCGATAGGTAGGAACGACGGTCGCAAGCGGTGCGATCGCCAAGGCCTCCTCGATCATCGCGGAGGCCGGGTCGCAAAGTGCCACCGCCTCCGCAAAACCGGTCTCCAGCATTGCCTTCATGCGGTGGCGGCCGATCCAGCCGACGCCGGTAAAGCCGAGCCGCAAGGGGCGGGACGCAACACCGCCGACGCTGCTTGCCGTTTCGCTCATGAGCAGTCCACCAGCGCCTTGACGAACCCCTCGGGACGATCGCGCGTCACGTCAAGCGCTGTATCCAGCTCTTCGAGCGGGAAGGTGTGCGTGTAGAGGGAAAGGGGGGACAGACGGCCAGCGACCACCGCATCGAGGGCTTCGCGCATTCCGCGGACGTAGACGGCAGGATCGCGCTCATGCGCGTTGATTACGTCGAGGCCGCGCCAGTTCCAAAGCTGCATGTTGACCTGCCGCGGGCCATCCTGGTGATAGCCGGCGATGACCAGCCGGCCGCGCTCCTTCGTCAACTCGCCGGCAAGATCGAGCGGCCACTGCTTGCCGACGGCCTCGACGACGCAATCGCAAAAGCGACCGCCCGTGCGGTCGCCGACTTCACCGATGGCGCGGGCATGGTCATTCATCGGGATGCAGGCGACTGCGCCCATCCTTGCGGCGAGCGCCAGCGCCGAGGAGCGGCGGGATATAGCGATGACGTGCGCGCCGGCCGCGGTCGCAAGCTGCGTCAGAAGCGCGCCGAGAAAGCCGATCCCGACAATCGCGATCGTCTCGCCGGGAACGATCGCGCTGCGGCGCAGGATATTCATGACACAGCCGAGCGGCTCGCCCGGAAACGGCATGCCGTCGAGCGCCGGCGGCAGCGGCACGATCGCCGACCGATCGGCCAGGTCGTGCGTGGCGTAGGCATGATAGGAGAGGGCGGCGACGCGTTCGCCGATTGCGACGTCCGACACACCTTCGCCGACGGCATCGATCCTTCCCCAACCCTCATGCCCGAGTCCGCCGGGATCGGTCGGGAATGTCATCCATTCCGGACCAGCCCAGGGCGTGAGGTTGGAGGCACAAACACCGCAGCCTTCCAGCCGAATGCGGACCTGACCCGATCCGGGTTCAGGGATCGGTAATCTCTCCACCTTCATCCGGCCCGGACTGGTGACAATCGCCGCCCTCATATCGCGCAGCACTGTGGACACGTTCATGGCAGGTCCCTCCGCTCGCACGCCCTGTCCGAATGCGCTCATAACTCGAAGGTGGCTGCCAGGTTCCCGCGGGGTATAAAGAAGCTGGCGCTTGTCCGCCTCAGTCCGCCTTGCGCTTACGCTCGATGCGGTTGAGGACCGCTTCCGGAGAGACGGTCTGCTTCAGGTCGTCCAGTTCCTCGGGCTTGACGTCAGTCTCAACATCGAGCCGTTCGGCAATGGCCGAGACGAGGGCGATCAGGCGCGTGGTCTCGTGCTCTCCGAGGAGAGAGATCTGCAGGTTGAGGTCTGCGCGCCGACTTTCCACCTCCATCATGCGATTCTGACTGATCAGCACGAACGTCGTAATGAAGATCGCCTCCACGGAGGCCACCATGGCGAGCATCACGAAGGACGGATCGAAGATTGGCACCGGCGGAAACCAGCCGAGGTTTGCCAACACCCAAAGCACCACTGCCGTCAGGTGGATATAGACGAAAGTCATACTCCCGACGAAGCGGGTTATCGCATCGGCGACGCGCGTCTGCAGCGTCATCGCACTTTCCGCAGCGCCCTGGCGGGAGAGGAGGACGTCAATATTGCGGTCCAGCACTCTCGAAACTCGATCGTCGTCGGCATCGCAGGGCGACGGGACTTCCGTATTCCGGTTCATTCGCGACATCCGCTTTGAGGATAGGACTCTGCCAACGCGACGGAAACCGAAGGGTTCCCACGGCCGGGCGGCACGGCCACTATAAAGAACCCTGAATGGAACATTCGCGGGATACCGTTGTTGTGGCGCATCTATAACGTTTGTACCTAACACGCAGGACCTGCCATGGCACGGATACTCGTCACCGGAGGTTGCGGCTTCATCGGCCGCCATGTCGTCGAAGAACTCCTCGCCCACGGGAATGAAGTACGGATATTGGACGCCCTTATCGCGCAGGTGCACCAGGACGCGCAGACGGATGTATCCGAGGAGGCCGAGATCATCCGCGCCGACGTGCGCGACGGCCGTGCGGTGCGCCGGGCGCTCGAGGGCGTCGCCAAGGTGGTGCACCTCGCCGCCGAGGTCGGCGTTGGCCAATCGATGTATGAAATCTCGCGCTATGTCGGTACCAATGACCTCGGGACGGCCGTGCTGCTCGAGGCGATGATCGGCCTTCCGATCGAGCGCGTGGTTGTCGCCTCGTCCATGAGCGTCTACGGCGAGGGCCGCTACGTGAGCGAAACGGGGGAGCGACTGGAGGTCGTGCGCTGCTCACGCGGTCGATCCGTTGACCTGGGATGGGATCCCACCGGACCGAATGGCGGCGCGGTCACACCGGTTCCCACCGACGAGGCGAAGCCGGCTGATCTTCAATCGATCTATGCTCTCACCAAATTCGCGCAGGAACGCCAGGTGCTGATCTTCGGGCGAACCTACGGCATCGATGCCGTGGCGTTGCGGCTGTTCAACGTGTTCGGCGCCGGCCAGGCGCTTGCCAACCCCTACACGGGGGTGCTTGCGAACTTCGCATCGCGCCTCGCCAACCGCCAGCCGCCGATCCTCTTCGAGGATGGCCGCCAGCGACGGGACTTCGTCCACGTGCGCGACGTCGCCCGCGCCTTTCGGCAGGCGCTGGAGGAGCCGCAGGCGGCAGGCGAAGCGATCAACATCGGCAGCGGGCAATCCTATTCCATCGAAGAGGTCGCAAGGTTGCTGGCGCGGGAAATGGCGGTGCCGCACATCGCCCCGGAAATCACCAACAAGGCGCGCAGCGGAGATATCCGCAACTGCTTTGCGGATATCTCAAAGGCCAAACGCCTGCTCGGTTTCGATCCGCAGCACATGCTCGAACGATCGCTGGAGGACTTCGCCCTTTGGGCTCGGACAAGCGGTGCCGTCGACCGTGGGCCGGAGATGAGGCGGCAGTTGGAAGAACGGGGGTTGGTTTCATGACGGGCAGAAACCTTTCACACGCAACGCGCGACAAGGCAGGGTCGCGGCCGGCTTTCAACGGACGGACGGCTCCGGTCCTTGTCGTCGGCGGCAGCGGATTCATCGGCTCGAATCTGGCCGACAGCTACCTCGCGGACGGCGAGAACGTTATCGTGCTCGACAATCTCAGCCGCGCCGGCGCCGAGGAAAACCTCGACTGGCTGAAAACCCGGCACGGCGCACGCGTGCATCCCGTCATCGCCGACATCCGCGACGCAGCGGCGATCGAACCAGCATTTGCAGATGCGCGTGCTGTCTTCCATTTCGCCGCACAGACGGCAGTGACGACCAGCCTCTCGCACCCGCTCGAGGATTTCGAAGTCAACGCCCTCGGAACACTCAATGTGCTCGAGGCGGCGCGGAAGGCTGGTCGGAACGCGTCCGTCATCTTTGCCAGCACCAACAAGGTCTATGGCGCGCTCGGCGACCTCGGTGTTGCCAAGGCGGGCGACCAATACCAGCCGACCGACGAGGCGATCCGCATCCACGGCGTCGGCGAGGATCGCCCGCTCGACTTTTGCACGCCGTATGGCTGCTCCAAGGGCGCGGCGGACCAATATGTTCTCGATTACGCGACGAGTTTCGGGCTTCCGACCGCGGTGCTTCGCATGAGCTGCATCTACGGCCCGCGCCAGTTCGGCACCGAGGACCAGGGCTGGGTCGCCCATTTCCTGAGGCGCGCGATCAGTGGCCGAAGCATCACGCTGTACGGCGACGGGCGGCAGGTGCGTGACGTATTGCACGTCAGGGACGCGGTGGGCGCCTACCGGGCGGTACTGGATGAGATCGGCATGCTCGCCGGACGCGCCTTCAACCTTGGCGGCGGCCCGGAGAACGCCGTCAGCCTCCGAAGCCTCCTGAACGAAATCGAAACCCTGCTCCACCATCCCGTGGCCTGCGAGCACCGGGCATGGCGACCGGGCGACCAGCTCTACTACGTTTCCGACACGCGAGCGCTTTGCAAAGCCATCGGCTGGCGGCCTCGGATCGGCTGGCGGCCCGGTCTTTCCGACCTGTGCGACTGGATCCGCGCCAGCCGTCCAAACCCGGCGGAGATGCAGCACAGGAGGGGCGTTGCATGAACGCCCGATCCGGAATCGACCGGCAGGCGACCGGGTGCGGCGATCGCGCCCGAGGCTGCCGCGTGCTGATGAGCGTCGACGCGGTCGGCGGCGTCTGGCGATACGCCATGGACCTCGCCGGCGGACTGCGCCGGGAAGGTTGCGCCGTGGTTTTCGCCGGCTTCGGTCCACCCCCTTCCGATGTGCAGGCGGCAGAAGCATCGGCGATCGGGACGCTCGTGTGGCTCGACGCCGATCTCGACTGGACCGGCGAGGGGGAGGAGAGACTCGATCGCATCCCCGCACTGATCGAAAGGCTTGTCCGGGCCTTTGCGATCGACCTTGTGCACCTGAATGCGCCGTCACAGGCGGCCGGGCTCGACGTCTCGGTGCCGGTCGTCGCCGTGTCGCATTCCTGCGTCGTCACCTGGTTCGAGGCCGTGCGGGGCAGCGGCGTGCCGGAGAGCTGGGCGTGGCACGAGCGCCGCAACCGGCACGGCTTCGAAAGGGCCGACGTCGTGATCGCGCCGAGCCGCAGCCATGCCGACGCGCTTCGGCGGTGCTACGGCCCCGTGGCGCGGCTGGAGGTGCTCCACAACGCCTGCGCTTTGCCGGTCGAGCAGCGTCCGAGGCAAGCCTTCGCCTTGGCCGCCGCCAGGTGGTGGGACGAGGGCAAGAACGGCGCAGCGCTCGACCGGGCGGCCGCACAGTGCCGCACCCCCGTGCTGATGGCCGGAGCGTTCGCGGGGCCAGAGGGCAGCCGGTTTGAAGTTGCCCACGCGCGAGTGCTCGGCGAACTCCCGCATGCACAGGTGGCCGCGCTGATGGAAAGCGCCGCGATCTTCGTTTCGCCGTCGCTGTACGAGCCGTTCGGACTTGCGGCCCTGGAAGCGGCACGCAAGGGCGCGGCGCTAGTGCTCGCCGACATCGCGACCTACCGGGAACTGTGGGATGGGGCCGCGCTGTTCGCCAATCCGAAAGATCCAGGCGCGATTGCCGCCGCGGTCGACCGACTTTCAGACGATCCCCGCCTCAGGAGCCGACTTGCGCAGCATGCAGGCGAACGGGCGCTGCAGTTTTCTCTTGAGCATCAATGCCGGCAGGCGCTCGACGTCTATGCCCGTGCGCTGGAGCGCCCGCAAAGGATCGAGGCGGCGGAGTAGGCCATGAAATTTGTTTTCTACACGCACTCGCTGATTTCGGACTGGAACCACGGCAACGCGCATTTCCTGCGCGGGGTGATGCGCGAACTGGTCTTGCGTGGGCACGAGGCGGTGGCGCTGGAGCCGGCGAATTCCTGGAGCCGGCGTAACCTCATTGCTGACCAGGGCCATGGAGCGATTGCCGCCTTTCATCGCACCTTTCCGGGTCTTCGCTCGAAAATTTATGATGCAGCGTTCGACCACGAGGCGGAGACGGATGACGCCGATGTCGTCGTGATGCATGAGTGGAACGATCCGGCGCTGGTGGGCCGGCTCGGCCGAATTCGCCGCGACGGCAGCCGGTTCTTGCTGGTCTTCCACGACACCCATCACCGCGCCGTGTCCCGCGGCAGCGAACTCGCCCATCTCGATCTCGGCGACTACGACCTGGTGCTGGCCTTCGGCGAAACGCTTCGTCAGCGCTATCTCAGTGCCGGCTGGGGGCGGCAGGTCGTGACCTGGCACGAGGCGGCGGACGATCACCTCTTCCGGCCGGTTCCCGAGATCGCAAGGACGGACGACCTCCTCTGGGTAGGCAATTGGGGCGATGACGAGCGCAGCGACGAGATCATGGCCTACCTGGTCGGACCGGTCCGGCAACTCGGCATCCGGGCCGCCGTGCGCGGGGTGCGCTATCCCGCCGAAGCCATCGAACTGCTTAAGAGATCCGGCGTCCGTTACGGCGGCTGGATCGCCAACGCCGAAGTCCCGCGCGCGTTCGCCGGCAGCCGCCTCACCGTGCATATTCCACGCCGGCCCTATGTTCAGGCCCTTGCCGGGATCCCGACGATCCGCGTCTTCGAGGCACTCGCCTGCGGGATTCCGCTGGTCTCGGCACCGTGGCAGGACAGCGAAGGCTTGTTCCGGCCGGGGCAGGACTTTCTGTTTGCCCGAAGCGAAGGCGAGATGGCGCGGCACATTCGCGTAATTCTCTCGGACCCGGATCTCGCCGCGGCGCTGTCTGCTTCCGGACTTGAGACCGTTCGTGCGCGGCATACCTGCCGGCACCGCGTCGACGAGCTTCTATCGATCATCGCCGGGCTCGGCAGGACGCCACTACGGGAGACGGCCGCATGAAGATTGCATTCTACGGTTCGAGTTTGTTGTCGGCCTATTGGAATGGGGCTGCAACTTACTACCGGGGGCTGCTGCGCGCGCTTGCCGCGCGGGGCCACGCGATCACCTTCTACGAGCCCGACGTCTTTGATCGGCAGGACAATCGAGATATCGATCCGCCCGACTGGTGCTGCGTCGCCGTCTATCCGGGCACCGTGCCGGCGCTGAAGGTGGCTGCCGCGGAGGCGGCCGCAGCGGACGTCGTCGTCAAGGCGAGCGGCGTCGGCTTCGAGGACGACCTTTTGCTGAAGTGTCTGATTGCCGCAGCGCGGCCGGGCGCACTGAAGCTGTTCTGGGACGTCGACGCGCCTGCGACGCTCGCCGCTGTGCGGGCTGACCCCGCCAATCCGTTGCGGCGCGCGCTTCCCGGCCTCGATGCCGTGCTCACTTACGGCGGCGGCGAGCCTGTGATCGAGGCCTATCGGGAGGTCGGTGCCAAGCTCTGCGTGCCGATCTACAATGCGCTTGATCCGGAAACGCATCGGCCAGTGCCGCCGAAGCCGCAATTTGCCGCCGACCTCACTTTTCTGGGCAATCGGCTCCCAGACCGGGAGGCACGGGTGGACACATTCTTCCTGCAGCCTGCCAGGCGCCTTTACCGCCGCCGATTCCTGCTCGGCGGCAGCGGCTGGCAGGACAAGTCGATGCCGCCCAACGTCCGTTACCTCGGTCACGTGCCGACCCGCGACCACAACGCCCTCAACACCTCGCCGCTCGCGGTCCTGAACATCTCGCGGCAGGACATGGCGAAGATCGGCTTCTCTCCGGCGACCCGCGTCTTCGAGGCGGCAGGCGCCGGGGCCTGCCTCATCACAGACGCCTGGGAAGGGATCGAGCGTTTCCTGGAACCCGGCAAGGAGGTGCTGGTCGCCCGCGACGGTCACGACGTCGAAGAGATCCTCTCGCAACTGACGCCAGAGCGGGCTGCCGAAATAGGCGCCGCCGCGCTGCAGCATGTGTTGCGACACCACACCTACGAGCAGCGCGCAGCCGAGGTCGACCGCTTTCTCGAGATGCTCGCAACACGGGAGGCGGCTGAATGACAAAACCGCTCGACATCGTCGTTCTCGGCCTGTCGCTTTCGTCCTCCTGGGGCAACGGCCACGCCACGACATACCGGGCCCTGTTGAAGGGGCTGGATGCGGAAGGGCATCGGCTGCTTTTCCTCGAACGCGACGTCCCCTGGTATGCGCAAAATCGCGACCTCGCCACCCCCGGGTTCTGCGCGCTTTCGTTCTACTGCGACTTGCCGGACCTGCTGGCGCGCTTTTCGAACCGGCTGGCGAGTGCCGATTCGGTGGTGGTCGGCTCCTACCTGCCGGACGGCGTTCGCATCATCGATGCGTTACATGCCCTGCGAAGCGAAGGTCTCTGCTTCTATGACATCGACACGCCCGTGACGCTGGCAAAACTCGACCGGGCCGACGAGACCTATCTGGCGCGACGACAAATCCCCGGTTTCGACCTCTATCTTTCCTTTACTGGCGGCCCGGTTCTGGAGCGGCTGGAGCGGGTATACCGCGCCCGGCGTGCGATCGCCCTTTATTGTTCCGTGGACGCGGAGAACTATCGCCACAGCGGCGAAGCGGCGTGCTGGGACCTTGGCTATCTTGGCACCTACAGCGAGGACCGCCAACCCGTGCTCGAGCGCCTGCTGATCGAGCCGGCCCGTCGGTTGCCGCAGATGCGCTTCGTCGTTGCCGGTCCGCAATACCCCGCCACCATCGACTGGCCGGGCAATGTCGAGCGGATCGAACACCTGCCGCCGGCGCAGCACGCTTCTTTCTACAGCCGCCAGCGCTTCACGCTGAACGTCACCCGCGCCGACATGGTCGCTGCCGGCTGGTCGCCGAGCGTGCGTCTGTTCGAGGCGGCGGCCTGCCAAGCGCCGCTCATCAGCGACTTCTGGCGCGGCCTCGACGAGTTGTTCGGCACAGCGGTCGTGGTCGTCGACGATACCGCCGATGTGGTTCGTGCGCTCACGACGATAAACGAGCCCCGGAGGCAAGACCTTGCAGCGCGGGCGCGCGCCTGCGTGCTCCGTCGTCATACCGGTCAGGTCCGTGCGCGTGAGCTCGCCTCGGCGCTCCAATGCCTGGGCCTGAGAGAAAAGCAGAGGCTCTCACGGCAATCCCGACAGACGCAGGTATAGAAGGAAGGTTCCGATGTTGCAGCGACCCAATGCTTTCGGCGGCAAGACCGTGCTCGTCGCAGGCGGTGCCGGTTTCCTCGGCTCTCATCTTTGCGACGCGCTTCTGGGGCTTGGGCACCACGTCGTCTGCGTCGACAGTTTCCTGACAGGATCATTCGAAAATATCGCGCCACTACAGAACCATCCGCGCTTTTCGGTGGTCCGTCACGATATCTGCGAGCCGTTGGCTGCGATGATCGCGCCGCTGCACCAGATCTACAATCTCGCCTGTCCCGCCTCGCCGCCGCGATACCAGGCTGACCCAATCCACACGATGTTGACCAGCGTTGCCGGTACGACCAACCTGCTCAAGCTTGCCGTGCAGCACCAAGCCGCGTTCCTGCTCGCCTCCACCAGCGAGATTTACGGCGACCCGGAGCAGCACCCGCAGGACGAGAGCTATTGGGGGCATGTCAACTGCACAGGTCCGCGTGCCTGCTACGACGAGGGGAAACGCGCCGCCGAGGCGCTCTGCTTCGACAGCCTGAGGGCCGGCTCGGTCGATGCGCGGGTTGTGCGTATCTTCAACACCTACGGACCGCGGATGCAGCCGGATGACGGTCGGATCGTCTCCAACCTGATCGTGCAGGCGCTGCGCGGCGAGCCGCTGACGATCTTTGGCAGCGGACAGCAGACGCGTTCCTTCTGCTACGTTTCCGATCTCGTCGACGGACTGATACGGTTGATGAACGTCGAGCCCAATCCGGGCCTGCCGATCAATCTCGGCAACCCCGGCGAGTTCACCATCGCCGAACTGGCGGAGATGGTGCTGGCTCGCGTGCCGACACGGTCCAAGATCGTGCATAGGCCACTGCCGACCGACGATCCGAAGCGCCGCCGCCCCGACATCTCGCGCGCTAAGGAACTGCTCGCCTGGGAGCCGAAGGTAGTCCTGGCCGAAGGGCTGGAGCACACGGTCGCCTGGTTCAGCCAGAAGATCCCGCCGGCGATGGCGGTCCCCAGGCGCGCGCACCGTCCGATGGCTGAACTCGAACATGGTGCGACAAGGCCGGGCGATGAACTGCCTCACGAATGACGACTATCCAATAAAGCTGCGGGAATTCGATCCTTGATCGGTCCCGCCGTCCGCTGTCGCGCCCAGATTGAAAGCGCTGGGCGGGGACATTGACGCTGCCCGCCCTGTTCGCGATGGACACGTTTGCATTGGGAACTTTTGGTTCTCTGCGCGGTTCTGCCCCACTCATCCAGACAAGGAGAAAATTCCGATGGCAGACGATTGGTATGAGGATATGCGCGACGATCGTGGAAACCGTTCCCGCGATGGGCGCCAGCAGGGCCGCCGGCAGGGCGGCGGCTACCAAGGCGGAATGCGCTCCTCTGATGAAGGGCGGGGAGAAGGTCGCCGCTGGCGCGGTTCGGACTTCGATCGCGGCGACCGCGATATGTGGACCAGTGACGATCTCGGCTACAACGACCGCGGCTACGGCTATTCCGCCGGCAGGTACGGCATGAGCGGTGGCGGCTACGGTGACCGCTACGGCGGCGGCTACTACGGCACCCAGGGCCGCGGCGCGGGCGGCTACCGCGACGATTACAATCGTGGCGGTGATTACGATCGGGATTATGATAATCGCCGCGGCTTCATGGATCGCGCCGGCGACGAAGTGGCTTCCTGGTTCGGCGACGAGGACGCGGCCCGACGGCGGCGGATGGACCAGCATCGCGGCAAGGGCCCGCGCGGCTATACCCGCTCCGATTCCAGGATCGAAGAGGATGTCAATGACCGCTTGAGCGATGATCCCTATCTCGACGCTAGCGATATCGAGGTGAAGGTGTCGAACGCAGAAGTCACCCTGAGCGGACACGTCTCCAGCCGCCAGGACAAACGCCGCGCCGAAGACTGCGCCGAAGCAATCTCGGGCGTCTCCAACGTCCAGAACAACCTGCGCGTCAAGACCCGCAATGACAGCGATTGGGCAAAGTCGCAGACCGGCACGTCAGGCTCGAACCGAAGCACGAGCGCGACCGGCTCGACGGGCAGCACAAGCACGACCACCGGCGCGACCGGAAGCTCGGCTGGAACGATGGGCTCGACGGGTTCGATGGGCCGAAGCACCGACCAAACGTGACGAGCAGGACCGCCGACCCACAGTCTGCGGTCCTCACGCGAAGAGTGACATGCAAAGTAGAAAGACACAAATAGCAGGTGCGGACTTCGACGTCTCGGCCGACCTGAAGCAGTCGCAAGTGGGCCAAGCGGGCCTTCCCAAGGAACGCGACCTCGAGCAGCGGGGCGAAAGCGAGCATCGCAAGCGGCGCGGGCACTAGAGCTCGACCGAACAGGAGGCTCCAGTGGGGTTTACGCTGATGAGTCCCGCCTTCGCCGAAGGCGGGACAATCCCTCTCAAGTACACGCGGATGGGCGAGAACCTTTGTCCGCCGCTGAAATGGACGGGCGCGCCGGAAGGCACGCTCAGCTTCGCGCTGGTCATCGAGGATCCGGATGCACCCCGCGGAACGTTCCGGCATTTCGGGTTGTCCAACATACCGTCGGATTGGACCGAACTGCCGGCAAGCGCCGACACCGCGCCGGACCACGGGTCGCGCTTCCACAAGAACGATTTCGGCAATGTGCGCTACGACGGCCCCCAGCCGCCACCGGGCAGCGGACCGCATCGGTATGTCTTCCGGCTCGCCGCCCTTGACGTCGCGCGGCTTGGCCTGCCGGACGCGGTTGATGCCGCGTCGATGTGGGCGGCAGCCCGCAAGCACAGCGTTGCGGAAGCGACCCTTACCGGCCTTTACGAGCGATGAGCTCGAACTGGACAACGGCCGAGCAGCTGCGCGGAAATGCTGAGCCGCGAGGGTACCGACCGCGTCGGTTCGCCCAGGCGAACCGCTGGAACAACCGCGCTCCCATGGCCGCTTCACGGGGTTCGGCCTGATGCAGATGTTCGGACCGCGGCATATTCAGCTTCGAAGCGGCGGCTCGGTCGAGGATGCACTGTCGCTCCTGTAGGGAGCCCTCGGCGCTGCCGAAAAACCCTTCTGACGCGCGCGCCGTCCTGGCACCCATTCTGGGGGAACCGATTGCCGGTCGGCGTGTTGGAGTAGCCAAACATCGAAGGAGGCGACCATGAAAGCGCTGACCTGGCACGGCAAGCATGACATTCGTTGCGAAAGCGTTCCCGACCCGACCATCGAGGACGGGCGCGACGCCATCATCAAGGTGACGGCCTGCGCGATCTGCGGATCGGATCTGCACCTCTACAACGGCATCATCCCGTCTATGCACAGCGGGGACATCATGGGCCACGAGACGATGGGCGAGGTCGTCGAGGTCGGCAAGGACAACAGGAAGCTCAAGGTCGGCGACCGCGTCGTCGTGCCGTTCACGATCGCCTGCGGCGAGTGCTTCTTTTGCCGGCGCGGCTATTTTTCCGGCTGTGAGCGCAGCAATCCCGATCGCGAGAAAGTCACCGAGATGTGGGGCAACTCGCCAGCTGGCCTGTTCGGCTACTCGCATCTGCTCGGCGGCTACAGCGGCGGCCAGGCCGAATACCTGCGGGTGCCCTATGCCGACGTCGGGCCGGCCAAGGTGCCGGAGGGACTGACCGACGAGCAGGTGCTGTTTTTGTCCGACATCTTCCCCACCGGCTACATGGCCGCGGACTTCTGCAACATCCAGGAGGGCGACACGATCGCAATTTGGGGCTGCGGTCCGGTCGGCCAGATGGCGATACGCTCGGCCTTCCTGCTCGGCGCCGAGCGCGTAATTGCAATCGATAGCGTCCCCGAACGGCTGACGCTGGCGACCTCCGCCGGGGCGGTAACGCTCGATTATCTCGACGAGGATGTCTACGATCGCATCATGGAGCTGACCGGGGGGCGAGGGGCGGATGCCTGCATTGATGCCGTCGGGACTGAGTCGGATCCGTCGGCGAGCTGGGATGCGCGCTGGGACCGCATCAAGGTCGCGACCTTCATGGGTACGGACCGCCCGCACGTGCTGCGCCAGGCGATTCATTGCTGCCGCAACTTCGGCACCGTCTCGATCGTCGGCGTTTACGGCGGCTTTCTGGACAAGATTCCATTCGGTTCCGCGATCAACCGCGGACTGACCTTCCGCATGGCCCAGACGCCGGTTCAGCACTACTTGCCGATGCTGTTGGAGCGCATCGAGAGAGGCGAGATCGATCCTTCCTTCGTGATCACACATCGCGGCAGCCTGGAAGACGGGCCCGATCTCTACAAGACATTCCTGGAAAAGAAGGACGGCTGCGTCAAGGTCGTTCTCAAGCCCTGAAGGAGCACTGCCATGAACACGAACCGGACCGAGAAAGGTCTTGCCATCGTCACCGGTGCCTCGAGCGGCATCGGCTGCGAACTCGCCAAGTGCGCGGCCTCGGAGGGCTATGACCTCGTCATTGCCGCGGACGAGCCGGAAATTCACCAGGCGGCGGCGATGCTTCGCGACATTGGCGTGTCGGTCGAGGCCGTCGAGGCCGACCTGGCGACGGTGGAGGGCGTCGAGCGGCTGGTCGATCGTGTGCAGGCGGCGAACCGGCCGATCGACCTCCTGATGGCGAATGCCGGCCGCGGGCTCGGCGAGGGTTTTCTCGACCAGGACTTTGCCGAAGCGCGGCGGGTGGTGGATACCAACATCACCGGCACGATCTACCTGGCCCAGCGTATCGGCAATCTCATGCGCAGCCAGGGATACGGGCGGATCCTGTTCACCGGCTCGATTGCCGGCTTCATGCCAGGCACCTATCAGGCCGTCTACAACGCTACGAAGGCGTTCATCAACAGCTTCTCCTTCGCGCTGCGCGAGGAACTCCAGGGCTCGGGCGTCAGCGTCAGTTGCCTGATGCCCGGGGCGACGGAGACCCGCTTCTTCGAACGCGCCCGACTGATGGACACCGCGATCGGCCAGGCGAAGAAAGACGATGCGGCCGACGTCGCGAAAATCGGCTACGATGCGATGATGGACGGTGAGGGCGACGTCGTCAGTGGCTGGAAGAACAAGCTGCAGGCGGCGGTGGCCAACATTACACCCGCGAGCATTCTCGCCGAGAAGCATCGCAAGATGGCCGAACCGGGTTCGGCCGCTGACTGATCCGGCCGAACGAGAGCGGGAGCCCGGAAGCGGCGCTAGGGGCAAGGGCGCCATGCCCGTGTGCTCTGCGCCGCCCCTACACTACCCGTATTCCCGCAATATGCTGGCATGGCGTTCAAGGATGCTGGCGACTTCCTTCATGGGCATATGAGTGACGCAGAGGTGAATGGCGCATTCAAGGAATGTCATCGACGTGCGGCGCAAGTAGTCCGCCTCTTCCTGTTGCGCGATCGCGTCAAGACTGCTCGTTTGCTTTTTCGCCGAACGGGGCATTTCCGCGTTTCCGTCGTTTGATCGATAGATAACGGTGCCGGGCTCGATTTGTTCGACCGGAGAAGGATCATTGTCCTTAGATGCGAGGCGCGCCCGGCGCCCGCAAAGGACAAATGCCCGCTCACCGAAGTCATCGTCGGTCCACAGTTCTCCAGCTGCCTTCTAGTCCACGGTTAGTCCCTTTTTTCCATCAAATTAATCTCCCTTTGACCTTGGAAGTTAAGGAACGTTCCGGCGCGGGGCGCATTTTTCCGGACGTAGTTCCGGAGGGAAACCGTCATGTCGTCCATGCCAAATGAGCGGATCCGCGCCGAGATCGTCGACTATATGCCGGCGCTTCGCGCCTTTGCGCGTACCTTCCACATCAGCGCCTCCGATGCGGACGACCTTGTTCAGGAAACGCTGCTGAAGACGCTCGCGAATTTGGACAAGTTCCAGGAGGGAACGAACCTGAAATCCTGGATGTTCACCATCATGCGCAACACCTTCTGCACGCGCGCGAAATTGGCCAAGCGCGAAGCGCCCGGCCGCGACGAGGATTGTGGCGCGCTTGCCGGATCAACGCCGGCGAAGCAGGAATGGCATCTGCGCGGCCTCGAACTGGAGCAAGCCCTTGCCAGGCTTTCGCCCGCGAGCCGGACTATCATCGAAGTTGTGGCGATCGAGGGGGCGACATATGAGGCGGCAGCCGCACGGTTGAGATGCGCGGTCGGCACCGTCAAAAGCCGCCTCAACAGGGCGCGGATGCGCCTAGCCGCCGAAGTCGACAACCCCCGGTCGGGATGACGCTGCGGAAAGCCGCGATCAGCCCTTTGGGCCGCATTCCCCAATGGTTTGCCCCTCGCCATCAATGAGGCGCCTTCCGGCGCGGCCGGTGCGATCGCCTGCCCTGAACAGCAATACGCCGGAAATGCCCTGGCCGGTTCCTGTCCGCACCCGAGTGGCGTCGAGCGCTCGTTCTCGAGCGTTTACGACACGGTCGGACCGCTACTATCCCTACCTGAGCGGTCCGATCTTGGGGGCACAAGGAGAAGTCTCACCTTTTTTGGCTCGAACTTACATGCCGTTGACGACGCCGCAGACCTGCCGCATCGACGCACCCGTCAGACTACCCGTGGCGCCGTTCGTCGTGCTTGCCGTGCTCTCGTTGCTGACGCCTCCGGCGCTGGTATCGGCGCCAGTCGTGGTGCTCGTGCCCGCCGAAGCAACTCTCTTGCAGTCGGACCTGACCCGGGCCTGCTCCTGTCGGCTCAGCGAGTTCCAATTCGTCCGGATATCACGTGCCGAACGAGCGGTGGTGCCGTTCGAATTGCTGAAGAAGGCTCTTCCGATATTGCCGGACCAGCCATTCGACATCTGCATGGTCGTGCCCGCCCCGCTACCGGACAGGCCGGCTGTACCGCTGCCGGCTCCCGCGGCGCCCAATCCGCTGCCGGCTCCCGCGGCGCCCAATCCGCTGGCGGCGCCGCGGCTCATTCCCGAAGCGCCCGTTCCCCCGGTGGCTACACCACCGCCGGTTCCTGAGCCGCCTGCACCGCCGGCGCCGCCTCCGCCCCCGCCGCCGCTCTGGGCAAATGCCGCCGTGCCGAGACAGACCGCAAGCGCAGCAATCGCAATGAACTTTGTCATAGCTGTTCTCCTTCGGGATAATGCCGCTTTTTGCGGCAAGCCCCAAACCCGCCTTGGCAGGACTGGTTCCACGGGAAGACTGACGAATTCGGCGGCGATGGATAGCGGCGGGACGCGAGCACGCGCTTTTCGAAGTTATCAGCAAATGGGACGTGCACCAGCACGCGCCGATCCATTACGTCGTGTGAGGAGGTCTCGCCGACACGATCGAATGCCCTATCTACCGCATACAGGGCGGCATTAGAGCCTGTTCTGAAACGACCACCGAGCGGCAACGAGAGATGCAGGTCGGACATGTCCCCTACCATTACGAGTGTCAATCGCACCGACCGTCCCGATCGCCTCCGTTCGAGCATGGCACGATGGCTATTGGGTGGAATCCTTGCGATCGTGCTTGCGGTCCTGTTCTTGTGGAAGGTCACGGAGGCCGTGCCGCGCTTTCCGACAGATGACCCGCGGCTGGGAGGCGGCGACGCCGCGCGAGGCGCACTGGTTTTTGCAGTCGGCGATTGCGCATCTTGTCATGCAACTCCGGGTGAGTCTGATCGCCTGAAGCTCGGCGGGGGGCAGGCGTTGGCTTCACCATTCGGCACGTTCAGGGTGCCGAATATTTCGCCCGATCCCGTCGACGGCATCGGATTGTGGTCGGCATCCGATCTGGCCAATGCCCTGATCGCCGGCGTCTCCCCCGATCGGCAGCATTATTATCCGGTCTTTCCTTATCCCAGCTATACCGGCATGACGCTCGCCGACGTGCGCGATGTCTACGCCTATCTGCGGACCTTGCAGCCCGTGTCGGGGCGCCCGCCGCCGCACGACCTGCCGCTCCTGTTTCGCGTCCGGCGCGGGCTGGCATTCTGGAAGCTGCTGTTCTTTACGGAGGGGAAGTCGGAAGCGGTCTTCAATGGCGATCCGGTTCGTGACCGCGGCGGCTATCTCGTGGAAACGCTCGGACACTGTGCTGAATGTCATTCAACGCGCAACGTGCTTGGCGCGATCAAGCCCTCCACCCGTTTTGCCGGTGGCCCCGATCCGGAGGGCACCGGCTTTATTCCCAACATCACGCCGAGCCGGATCGGCGACTGGTCGGAGGCCGACATCGTCAGGCTGCTCGAGACCGGACAGACCCCGAACCATGGGCGGGTCGGTTCGTCAATGGCGGATGTGGTGACGAACACGGCGCAGTTGCCGCGCAGCGACCGGGAGGCAATCGCCCGGTACATCAAGTCGCTGCCACCGCGGCCGACGCCGCACCCCTGATCAATGGGCGTAAAGATAGGCGGCCAGATGCCGCGCCTCGGCTGCGCTCACGCCAGTCGCCGGCATCGCAGAGTTTGGGGAGAACCTTTGCGGTGAAACGATCCAGGCGACGAGATTGTCGGCCGAGTTGTTGGCAACGCCGCCGATATAGACCCGCTGCGAAAGCCCCTGCAGGGGGCCTCCGACCTTGCCGTCCGCCTCCGGTATGCCCGGTATGGTGTGGCAGCCGCTGCAGCCATACTGGCGGAAGATGGGTGGTGCCAGGGCGGGATCGCCGCCCGTCATTGCCATCGCCATCGCGTGGCGCTTCGAGCGCTCCTTGGCTGAATAGACGGAGGCGGCGACAAGCAGTGGCGCCACCCCGATCAGCATCACGCCTGCCAGCCTATACCAGGCGGACATGCTGGGCATTTCCCCCTCCCGTGCTTGCGCCTTGGATCCATGTGGCGAGGAACCACAGCGTCGCGCCCGCATAGACGATCCCGCCCGGGACCCACATGATGATCCCGGCAAGCTGCTGGTCCTCCAGGGGCGCCAGGCCCCATTCGCCGGCGTATTGGGTCTGGGCGAGGTAGAGCACGCGGGGCGCCAGCGCGATCAGGGCGCCAAGGATGCTCGTATGCAGCATCGTTACGAACAGGAGCCAGGCGGAGGCGCCTCGGCTGCAGCCCCAGATCACCGCCCACCAGAACACAATTCCGGTCAGGAAAAAACTCAGGTGCTGCAGCCGATGCAGCAGGACATCGCTCACCGTCGCATCGAACAATGGCGGCGCGTGCCAGCTCCAAATCGCCAGGCCATGCAGAACCGCCGCGACGGCAGGGATGATCAAGGTCTGCCATGCCACCCGGACGCCGCGGCTGGCCAGTCCGCTTCCGACGCGCCGGCGCATCCCACCGGGCAGGCCCCACAGCAGAAGGGCGACCGGCCTTGCCAGCACCAGAAGCGGCGCTGCTACCGCCATGATCAGCTCGTGTTCGACCATGTGGACGCTGAACAGGTGCTCGCCCAGATCATGCAGGGGCGAGACGAGCGCGACCGCAAGCGTGGCGAGGCCGGTCCAGAAGAGGATGGCCGGTCGCCTCATCCAGTGCGGGAAACCATGACGCCGGCGCGATAGCCGGATTGCGCCCAGCGCGTAAAGCACGGCGATCGTGACAAGCGGTGCAAGGATCCAGGGATCAAATGTCCACGATAGGCTGTCGTGGCTCTCGTTGCCGTGGGCGGCTGCAGCGGTCGCCTGACAGATCAGGAGGCAGATGGCGATCAATGGAGGCATGGATTGACCAGCACGGTGGCTGCTCCCTGCAAGACTAGCGCGAATGCGAAGGACAGGCCGAGCAGGAACGCGATCCTACCCAAAAACAGCACCGTGCGCGACACCGTCGCCGCCGTCGCCCGCTGCGAAACGATTACGCCAGAGACTGCGACTATAGCCGCGATGAAAGCCGCAAAGGCGGTCCATCGCGCTCCCGCGCTGCAATCACCATACGGCAGGATCTGGCCAAGCTGGGTGTTGACCGCCCAGGCCGCCGGGGGCAGATACAGCCCTGCATATCTTGTCAGCACGAAGGTCATAGGCGCGGCACCCAATAGATGCAGGCATAGATCGGCAGCCAGGTAATGACGACAAAATTCCAATACAGCACATTGTCCTGAACATCGCCGTAGCGGCGGGTATTGTCCGCATGGCGCGAGAACATCAGGGCCATCAGGACGATCGTATCGACGACGTCGGTCAGGATGTGGGTCGTATGCAGACCGAGCATTGTCCAAACGATCGACCCGTATGCATTGTCGTCCCAGTTGATGTGAAGGGCCGGGAACTCGAAGACGCGGAAGCCGAGCGGCGCGATGCCGAAGAGCGTCATCACGACGAGGCCGATCTGCACACGGCGCAACTGCCTCCGCTCGGCCCAGCGAGAGACAAGGATGTTGGGAACGACGCTGGCAAGAAGGATGCCTGTCAGCCATGTTCCCGCCCAGAGATCGGGCGGAGGCGCATCGATCGGCCAATGTGGCGCCAGACCCATCAGGTAGAAGTACACAGCAATGACCAGCGCGAAGCCAGTACCCTCGATCAGCATGAACGCGCATGTCCCCCACCATGTGGGGCTCACCATGCCCATGCCGTGGAGCGGCAGCTTGGAAACGTCCAGTACAATGCGGTCCTTCACGATTCGTCCTCCGGTGTTCCCTTCGGCCAGAACCAGCCGATCAGGGCTACGGCGATCGGGATGGAACCCCATACCACCGCCCACGGCGAGAAGATCGACCAGATCAGCATGATCGCGGTGGCGATCGCTGTCCAGAACGGCCAGACGGAATCGCTGGGTGACGACTCTCTCGCCTGGGGCAAGGCTTCAACGATGCTGGTCACTAGAAGTTCGCGGCGATCGGTTCTCATGCCGGCCGCGACCGGTAGGTCGGCGTCCGACCAAAGAGGATCGCGGCTGCCGACAACAGGAATGCGGCGGAAGTTGTAGGCAGGCGGCGGCGACGATGTCGCCCATTCGAGCGTCGACGCCTTCCAGGGATTAGGGCCGGCCGGCAGCCCGTTTTTCCAACTGCGCAGCACGTCGATGAAAAACACCAGAAACCCTGCGGCCAGGACCACCGAGCTCAGGCTGACGAAGAGGTTGAGGCCGGCCCAGGGCAGCTCCGGCTGGTAGGTGTAGACGCGCCGCGGCATGCCCCAGAGCCCGAGGATGTGCATTGGAAAGAAAGTGAGGTGAAAGCCTGCGAAGATGAGCCCGAAGGCCCACCGTCCAAGCCGTTCGCTCATCAGCCGCCCGGTCATCTTGGGGAACCAGTAGTACACCGCCCCGATCAGCGGGAACACGGCGCCGCCAACCAGGACATAGTGGAAATGGGCGACCACGAAATAGGTGTCATGAACCTGGCTGTCGAGGGGGACCGAGGCCACCATGACGCCGGTCAGGCCGCCCATGACGAAGGTCACGATAAAACCGAGCACGAACAGCAGTGGCGTGCGGAAGACCGGCCGTCCGGCCCACAGGGTTGCCAGCCAGCAGAAGATCTGCACGCCTGCCGGCACTGCGATGGCCATGCTCGACGCTGTGAAGAAGCTTTCGCCGACGCGCGGAAGCCCGACCACGAACATGTGGTGGACCCACAGCCCGAAGGAGAGCACGCCTGTAGCGATCAACGCCATCACCAGGAGCAGATAGCCAAACAGCGGCCGTCCGACGAAGGTCGGCAGGATGGACGAGACCAATCCGACTGCAGGAAGGAAGATGATGTAGACCTCCGGGTGCCCGAAGAACCAGAACAGATGCTGCCAGAGAAGCGCATCCCCGCCAAGCGCCGGGTTGTAGAACTGGGTTCCGACCAGCCGGTCGAGGATGAGCGTCGAACTCGCGACCATGATTGCCGGCATTGCCACGATGACGAGGAAGGACATCACCAGCATCGCCCAGACCAGCACCGGAATGCGATCGAGCGACATACCTGGAGCCCTCTGCTTGAACACCGTGACGACGATTTCCACCGCCACGGCGAGCGCCGCGAGTTCGGTGAAAGTGATCATCTGTGCCCAAAGGTCGGCGCGCTTACCGGGACCGTACTCAGGGCCGGACAGCGGAACGTATGCGAACCAGCCGACATCCGGTGCCGTGTCGAGTGCAAAGGACAGCCAGAGCAGGAGGCCTCCGAACAGAAACGTCCAGTAGGAGAAGGCGTTGAGACGCGGGAAGGCGATGTTGCGGGTGCCGACCATCAGCGGAACGAGATAGACCGCCATGGCCTCCATGACCGGCACCGCGAACAGGAACATCATGTTCGAGCCGTGCATGGTGAAGATCTGGTTGTAGCGGTCAGGGCCGATGAATCGCGCCTCGGGCTGAGAGAGCTGCAGGCGCATCGCCATTGCCAGCAAGCCTCCAAGGATCAGGAAGACAAAGGCAGTAACAATGTAGCGGCGGGCGATGACCTTGTGGTCGACGGTGGCGATTGCTCGCCAGAAGCCGGGGCGGGAACCCCATGTCTTGTCGAGTTTCGCCTCCAGTTCGACATCATGGAGGTCCACGTCCAGTGCCGCGTATGTTTCCTGCTCCCCCATCATCGCAAGCCTTCCATGTAAGCGGAAAGCTGCCGCAACTCCTCACTTGTCAGTGGCACGAGTGGCATGTTGTTGCCCGGCTTCAGCGTCTGGGGGTCGGCGATCCAGGCGGCAAGCGAGCCGCGCGTCGTTTCCAGCAGTCCGGCGCCGATGGTCTGCCGACCGCCGACATGCGTGAGGTCCGGGCCTGACGAGCCGATGGCCGGCGTGCCCCGGATAGTGTGGCAGGCCGCACAAGGCTTGCTCATGAACACCACCTTGCCGGCGGCGGCTTCGGCGTCGGACGGCTCTGTGGCCGGCGCGGCCTGCGCCGCCGCCCATTGCCGGTAATCGCCTTCATCCTGCGCAATCACGAGGAATGCCATGTGTCCGTGCTGCAAACCGCAAAACTCGGCGCACTGGCCGCGATAGGTCCCCGGCCGGTCGGCCCGCAGCGTCAGGTCGTTCTTGCGACCCGGGATCAGGTCCAGCTTGCCCGCAAGGCTGGGGATCCACAGCGAATGGATGACGTCGATCGATTCCAGTTCCAGGCGGACGTCCTTGCCGACCGGAATGTGAAGTTCGTTGGCAGCCTGGAAGATCGACGCTTGAGTTGCGTCCTTGTAGGTGAACTGCCACCACCATTGCTGTCCCTTGACGCTGACGAGCACGGCGTCATCCGCGCCGCTGTTCAGGCTCCGAGTGGCATGGAAGCTTGCCACCGTCAGGCCGGCGACAACGAGCACGGTGGCGGCCACCGATGCCCTGACCGCCACCGTCATTCTTTGCTCCGCCGCCTGATCCTGGCGAGGCTCCGCCCTGCGGCGTGCCAGCACCCAGAGGAGAAAGCCGGTGACGAGAAGCCAGATGGCGAAACAGAGCAGGGTGAAAAGAACGATCAAGTCCTTCAGCGCCACCGCCGAGGGGCCGTGCGCCTCGAGCGCGGACTGGTTGCCGCCGCATCCGGCGAGCAAGACGATGAAAATGATGACGAGCGCGGCCTTCAAGGTGACGGCCCCTGGTCTGGATGGAGCGGAGCCGGCCCTTCGTCGAAGAGGATGGCGGCCGGCGCGCGATTTTCCGCCGGCCGGTTCGTCTTGTCGTCGTTGCGGCTCGGCGCCACCACGCTGGCGGAATAGGCGCCGATCGACTTGACGTATCCGGCGAGCTGCCAGATCTGGTCACTCGTCATCTTGTCCTTGAAGGCGGGCATTCCGTGGGGCCGGCCGTTTCGGATCGAGGCTGCTATCGACACTAAAGAAGGACCATAGAGCCACCACCCGTCGATAAAGGAAGGACCTTTGCCGCCGCGGCCGTCCCCATGACATTGCGAACAGCCGAACCAGGAATATAGCCGCTTGCCCTGGCTGAGATCGAACCCGGTACTCTCGTAGGGCTTTCCCATCGCGAAATAGACTTCCGGCGGCGTGCCGCTGATGCCGTCGGGCATCAGCCGCAACTGGTCGAACGCGGCCGCGGCGGGGGGATCGGTGCGATATTGCCGGGGCTCTCTCGCCCAGCCGATCGCAGCGGCTATGGCGATGAGGGAGATCGCACCAATCACCGTCAAGGTCTTCACCGGCGCAATGCTGTCCATGGCCAACCGCCGTTCTAACGCGATGCCTATTGGATCGGTGCAGTATGCGAGCGACTGAAGCGGATAGGCAAGAGCTTGTATGACGGCGTCTTCGCCTTAGGGTCGTGATGAGAGAGCGGAAACAGCGGGTTTGTCTCGGGATAGTAGGCTGCACAACAGCCTTCGGGAATGTCGTAACCGACGAGGCGGAAGCCGCGCACCGTGCGCTCCGTCTGCGGATCGATTGCCGTTGTCAGGTCAACCAGATCGCCCGGAGCAAAACCGAGCCGCGTGATGTCGTTCTCATTGACGAAGACGACCTGCCGGGTTCCGTCGACGCCACGGTAGCGGTCGTTGTAGCCATAGATCGTCGTGTTGAACTGGTCGTTCGACCGCAGCGTCGCGAGGTTGATCACGTCGTCCGCGAGTACTCCTTCGCCGAAGTCCGGAAACAGCCGTGGCGGCGTGATGAAGTTGGCCTTCTTGTTGGACGTGACCCACTTCCGCTCGCGGGCCGGCACCGGCCGCGGAATGCCGCCCGGCTGGAACAGCCGCTCGTTCAAATCCTTGAAGGTTTCCGGGTAGGTCCGCTCGATGGCCTCACGGATCCTCGAGTAGTCGGCCACCCAATGATCCCACGGCACGGTACCACGGGTGAGGGTGGCCCTCGCGAGTCCGGCGATGATCGCCGGTTCGGAGAGAAGATGAGGGCTGGCGGGAGTTGCCCGGCCACGCGACCCGTGGAAATGCGCCACCGAGCTTTCTATGGAGACCGCTTGCGGCCCGGACGCCTGCTGGTCGATCTCCAGCCGGCCGAGACACGGGAGCAGGTAGGCCACCGCGCCATGAATCAGGTGGCTCCGATTGAGCTTTGTCGCGATCTGCACGGTCAGGCGAAGCTTTCGCCAGGCAGCCTCCATTGCCGTCGTATCCGGTATCGCCCGCAGGAAATTACCGCCGAGGCTGACAAAGCCGCGTGTTTCGCCCTTCAGGATCGCCTCACACGCATCGACCGTCGAATGCCCGTCCCAGCGGGGCGGTTCGAATCGGTATAGCTCGGCCAACTTGTCGAGCGGCACGAGGGCCGCCTTCTCGGTGATGCCGACCGTTCGCTGGCCCTGCACGTTCGAGTGGCCCCGGACGGCGCAGATATTGGCGCCTGGCTTGCCGATGTTGCCGCGCAGCAAGGCCAAGTTGGCCACCATCTGGACGTTCTGGACGCCCATGACGTGCTGGGTGAGACCCATGCCGTAGATCAGCAGGACCGCATCGGATGCCGCATAGGTGTGGGCCGCCTGCATCATCTGGTCGCGCGTCAGACCCGAAATCCGCTCCAGCTCGTCCCAGGAATGGGCGCGGGCGGCAGCGGCGAATTCTTCGAAGCCGGCGGTGTGCTCGGCAATGAAATCATGGTCGAGAACGTGCTTCTTGTCGGCCGCGGCGATGGAGGCGGCGAAAGCGACGGCCGCGGCACTTTCGTCCTTCGGCTTTGCGTCGGAACCAGAAACCTCGCTTGAGTGCCCTGCATTCTTCGCGTCGTCCGCCTCGATCAAGGCCTTGCAGACGCCGAACAGCGCGGCGACGTCTCCGCCATTTCTCACCTGGTAGTACGCGCTCGAGATCGGCGTCTCCTTGCCTGTCAGCATCTGGCTTGGCGCCTGCGGGTTTACAAACCGCTCGAGCCCGGGCTCCCGCAGCAGATTGAAGGAAATGATCTTCACGCCCCGATCGACTGCATCCTGCAGATCGTGAAGCATCCTCGGCGACGACGTCGCGACATTCTGGGCCATGTAGAAGATGCAGTCGCAATTTTCGAAATCAGATAGGATTGCAGTGCCGACCGTCGCACCAATGCTCTCCGGCAAGCCGACGGACGAGCTTTCGTGGCACATGTTGGAGGAATCGGGCAGGTTGTTGCTGCCGTAAATGCGCGCGAAGAGCTGATACATGTAGGAGGCTTCGAGCGAGGCACGGCCGGACGTGTAGAATTCGACGGCCGCCGGATCCAGCTGCCGCAGTTCCCGACCGATCTCCTCGAAGGCTGCCTCCCAGGTGACAGGCACGTACTTGTCCGAAGCGGGGTGCCAGCGCAGTGGCCGAGTCAGGCGACCCTGCTCCTCCAGGCGGTGATCCAGCCAGCCTTCCAGTTCGCGCAGCGTGTGCGCGGCAAAGAAGGCCTCATCCGTGCGATGGTTCGTGATCTCCCAGGCCGTCGCCTTAGCACCGCTTTCGCAGAACTCCAGGGCATGGGTCTTGGCGGGCTTCGCCCAGGCGCAGCTTACGCACATATAGCCGTCGGGTCTGTTCTGGTGGAGCAGCAGTGAGGGACCGGAAAGCGGGATGTGCTCGCGGAGCACGATCGCGCTGACTGATTTTGCCGACCCCCACCCGCCGGCGGGACCACTATCGAAGCCGATCCTTGGTTCAGGCCGGGGCCTTTCCGTCATAGCTCCTCCTGTCGCCGCCGACGCGGACACGGAAATTTTGCAGGACGGGACTTAACGAAGGCAGGGGGACTATGTTCCCAGCGGTCTTTAGGCACGGATCGCGAAGTTTCTGGTCGGATCACTCCTTCCGCTTCCAGCCCGGCCATGAACCTCGGCGGTGGACCGAGGATGCCCCAGGCAAAGTTTGGCGGCGCCGGGCGAACGCCTGCCCAAGCTAAACCGGCGGTCCGAACGACGGAAGCGGTCACGGAACGAGAAGCGGCCGAAAGCCACGGCCGCTTCTCTTGACCGCAATTCCTCCTACCAATTATAGATAGTGACTACTCACTCACTTAGGTTACTCATGCGAAAATCGGCAGAATTGCGCAAGGCAGAAATCGTCACCACCGTTCTGGCTCTGGCCGATCGGATTGGGCCGGACCGGGTCACAACCGGCGCGGCGGCATCGGCGGTGGGCGTGAGCCAGGCTGCTTTGTTTCGGCATTTCCCAACCAAGGCCGCGATGTGGCGCGCCGTGGCGGACCATGTGACCGAGGAACTGACGACTGCCTGGGAACGAGCTCTGGCCCACACCGATGACCCCGTTGGGAGACTTAGGGCGCTGGTAGGTGCACAATTGGGGCAGATAGCGGCCACACCGGCGCTGCCCATGCTTCTATTTTCACGCGAACTGAATGTCGAAAATAGGGATCTCCGCGCAGCCTTCCACGGCCTACTCATGAGGTTTCACGCGCTGATCGTGACCGAGCTTGCGCATGGGCAGGAGGTCGGGTCCCTGCGTCATGATCTGGTTCCGGGTGATGCCGCGGTGCTGCTGACGTCACTGGTACAGGGGATGGCGATCCGCTGGTCGCTTGGCGCGCGCGACTTTCCGCTGATTGAGGAAGGGATGCGGCTCTTTGAAGTGCAACTGCGGCTTCTGGCCGTGAAGGGAGATTAGGCCATGCGGCGTCTGTGGCTTTACGGTGTGGTGGCGGTTCTGGCACTCGGGGCAGTGGCGCTGTTTCTGACGGAACGACCGCTTCCAGTAAGCGTGGTGCAGTCCGAACACGAGGTGGCGCTGCGCATCTATGGTCTTGGTTCGGTCGAGGCGCGGATCCTCAGCCGGGTTGGATTCGAGGTTGGGGCCGCCCTGACCGTGCTGGCCGCCGATGCGGGGATAGCGTGATCCGGGGGCAGGAATTGGCGGTCCTGAATCCGGCCGAGCAGGAAGCGCGTGTCGCTCGCGCCCGAGCCGCGAATGGCGGTGGTCCGCGCTCAGGGCGTCGATGCGGCCGCCGCTTTGCAACAGGAGGAGGTGCTTCTGGCCCATCACCGGTCGAGGTCACGGGCGGCCTGCCGGAGGGTGCGGCCATCGTCGCCCAACCGCCACAGGGCGTATCCGAGGGACGGCGGGCGCGAGTCAGGAACACGCCATGAACCTTGCGCTCAAAGATATCCACCACGGATTGTGCCGTTTTGTCCTCACCTGTTTTGGGTTGGGGCTGCTTATGACGGTCGTCCTGTCGATGATCGGCATCTACAATGGCCTTGTCGCCGATGCACTTGCCGTGGTGAGGGCCCCGGCGGTGGATGTATGGGTGGTTGAGAGCGACACCAGGGGGCCTTTCGCCGAAGCGTCGAACATCCCGCTTACGATCCGTGATGCGGTGGCGCGGATGCCCGGCGTAGCCGAGACCGGGGCGATCAATTTCCAGAATGTCGAGGCCGCGCATGCCGGCGCCTCCCTGCGGCTTTACGTCATCGGGTATGAGCCGCGCCATCCCGGCGGCCCGCAGCGCATCGCCGAGGGGCGGGCCATCGGCACCAGCCACTTCGAACTGGTGGCCGACAGAAGGACCGGCCTTCTGCCCGGTGACACGATCCGTCTGGGGCGCAACCACTTCACTGTGGCGGGCTGGTCGAAGGGGCGATGAATTCGGGTGGCGATCCGGCGGTCTAATCACGCTGGCCGATGCGATGGCGCTTCAGACCGAGCTTAATCGCGCAGCGCAGCGCGTTCAGGCGGCGCGGGGCACGGTTTCTGTCCAAGTCCGCTTCGGTCGCGGCGGTGATCGCGCGGATGGAACAGGGGGCGGATGTCGAATTGCTAACCGCGACCGTGCGGCAATTGGAAACATCTGGCGGCACTGACCCAAGCAGAACAGGAGGAAATCCTTCTCGCCTCGGTGGTAGATCTGGCGCGACGGCAGATCGGCCTGTTCCTCGGCATCCTGCTCAGCGTCTCGGCAGTGGTCATCGCCTTGATCATCTACACGATGACGATGGAGAAGCTGAAGCAGATTGCGACGCTGAAGTTGATCGGTGCGCCCGACCGTACGATCATCGGACTCATCGTGCAGCAAGCGCTGATCCTTGGCGCTACGGGTTGGGGAATCGGGCTGACACTCGTCTTAGTAGTGAAGGACTACTTCCCCCGCCGGGTGGTGCTCGAGCCGTTCAACGTCATGGTGCTGGCCGGGATCATCTTCGCCGTCTGCATCGTCGCCTCTGGTCTTGGTGTTCGTGCCGCGATGAAGGTGGATCCGCCCACCGCGCTGGGAGGTTGACATGGCGCCCAACGAAATCCTGATCGACGTGCATGGCGTAGCCAAGCATTTCGGCAAAGGCGAGACCCGTGTCGATGCGCTGCGCGACGTGGGCCTTCAGGTGCGGGCCGGCGAAGTGATCGCGCTTCTCGGCCCATCGGGTTCGGGCAAGACGACGCTGCTTAACGTCATCGGCTGCATCCTTGCGGCATCGGCTGGCCGGGTGGCTCTGGACGGCGAGACAGTATTTGATGGCGAATGGCTGCGGCACGACTTGCGGCGGCTCAGGCTCGACAAGATCGGCTTCATCTTCCAGACTCATAACCTGCTGCCTTTCCTCACGGCAGAGGAGAACGTCGCGGTGGTTCTCGATCTTGCCAGCTGGTCGACGGAAAAGGCGCGGGCGCGGGCGCGCGATCTGCTTGACTATCTCGAAGTCGACCGCCGCGCTGCGGCCAAACCCGCGCTTTTGTCCGGCGGCGAGGCGCAGCGAGTGGCCATCGCGCGGGCGCTAGCCAATCGCCCCCGCATCATCCTCGCTGACGAACCCACCGCCGCGCTCGACAGCAAACGGGCCGGGCTGGTGATGGATCTGTTGCGCAAGCTTGCCGCCGAGCAGGAGGCCTGCATCGTAACCGTCACCCATGACGAGAAGATCTTCGATCGTTTTGACCGCCTGATCCATCTGCGCGACGGCCGGTTGGCCGACGCCTGACCCGGAGGACACCATGACCACAAGGCCGCTTTCTCATTCCATCTCCGCCGGTGTGGCGGTGATATTTGGTTTGGTGACCGTACTCTCGGGTGGTCGCGCGCTTTTTGGTGACGCCAACATGGGCGCGGTGGTTCCTTTCGTCCTATGGTTCAACTGCGTGGCCGGGTTCGTCTATGTGCTGACCGGGTTTGCACTTTGGCGAGGTGCGGGATGGGCGTTCGCCCTGTCCATCGGTGTTGCGGTCGCAACGGCGTTAGCCTTCGCTGCCTTTCTCTGGCATGTCTGGCGCGGCGGGCCATACGAGCTCCGTACCGCCGTCGCTATGGTCCTGCGATTTGCCGTCTGGTCAGCCATTGTGACGGTCGCCGCCGGAAACAGACGAGTCCGAAGGGATTGCGCTGTTCCTCACCACGAAAATTCCCGACATTGAACGAAACACCGATCATGGCATGGGTGCACGTTTGCTCGATTGCTCAGCAGGAGAAGCTGGCCGTCTCAAACGACCAGCCTTTTGGAAGCTTTTGTTTGGCCTCGCGTCGCAAGTCAGACTAACGCCTGGCCCTTGCGTTCCTTGATCAAGAAAGCGGTCGCGATGATGTCGACGGACCAGACGACGACGAGAAGCGACAAAGCCGCCTGAAGGGAGTATTGGGCGGCGAGCCACCCGATAACCAAAGGCCCAAAGCCGCCAATGCCTCGGCCCACATTGAACAGCACATTTTGCGCTGTCGCTCGCGCCTGCGTCGGATAGCTTTCCGAAATCAATGCGCCATAGCCGCCTATCATGCCACTCAAGAAGATGCCGGTCACCGCGCCCGCAAAGAGCAGGAGGGCAGGATCCGTGATCTGCGGATAGATGAACGCCATCACCAACGCCCCGATCTGATAGGCTATAAACAATGGCTTGCGACCAATGCGATCTGCCAGTTGTCCGAACAACCACATTCCCACAGCACCGCCCAGCACCGTGGCAGACGTCCAGAGCGCCGATTTGGTCAGTGAGAAGCCAAGCTGCGTTGACAAATAGGACGGCAGCCAGATCATCATGCCGTAATAGCCGAAATTCTGCGCGGACGTCATGATGCCAATGCCGATTGTCGAGGTGATCGCGCCTCGATCCGCGACAAGGTATTTATACGGGTTCATCTGCTCACCGCGCGTCTTTTTCGAGGCGGCCACGAAGATTTCTGGTTCGTGAAGAACGCTGCGCAAACCGAAGGCGAGAACCGCCGGCAGCAACCCGACAAGAAACATCCCACGCCAACCTATGATTGGCAATAATAGCGGCGTCAGGAGAGCTGCGGAGAGAACACCCGCCTGCCAGCCAAGTGCGACATAAGATGATGCGCGAGCGCGTTTATGCGCGGGCCACGCTTCGGCGACCAGCGCCATACCGATGCCGAACTCACCGCCCAGGCCGACACCTGCGACCACCCGGTAAAGTAAAAGGTCCCAGTAACCCTGGGCGAGAGCGCATAGACCGGTGAACCCGGCAAAAAGCATGATTGTCCATGACAGAACGCGAATTCGACCGAATCGGTCACTGAGCACGCCAGCGATGAGACCGCCGAGAACTGCGCCAATCAGCGTCCATGTAACGAGAGAGCCTGCCTCCGAGCTGGTGAGATTGAGGCCTACAACCACTGCGGGCATCATGAAGCTCAGGATCATCAGATCGAAGCCGTCCATCGCATAGCCTAGGTTCGACGCAACCAGAGCCTTCCTTGCGTATCCATCGACCTCCCCCGCCTCCACCGACCGTCCAGCGGTCCGGCTAGCCACATGTAAATCAGTCATATCCCTCTCCCATTTTTAGCATTTACAAATTGCACATTCATGCGCGCAATTTGTCGATTGCGTCGGCATGGCTTGATTCTTTTACGCAATGAAAGCAGCAGTCTAGGCTTCATTCGCGTGATTATTTAGCAGTTCCTGCTTGTCGCCGCAATCCATTTGTATATATAAATGATTTGCGCAGTACCAAAGGAGAAGACATATGAATGCGTTACCCCACGTCGGCGACAAGCGGGTCATCGATATGCATGTCCACATCGGTCCTGAATTCCTCCGCCGCAAATACAACGCCGAAACGCTGGCCGCAGAGGCGCGCCGCGAAGGTTTTGGCGTCGTAATGAAAAACCACTTCCAGCCAACGACCGGACAAGTCAGTCAGGTTCGTCGACCCGACGACAAAGTTGCACTCGTTGGGTCGGTAGCGCTGAATTTCGGCTCTGGAGGCGTTGACGATCACGGCGTGCGCGCTGCCATTTCCGGATGGAAGAGTGACGTGACCGCAGCCAATCCGGATTCAGATCGTTTCGTTGTCTGGATGCCTACGCTGTGTTGCGAAGCGCACCTGCGCTGCTACAACCGTCACGACGTTTCGGAAAAATGGGGTATCGAACGCAAGCATACTAGATTTTATGCCGAGGGCACCGGCTACACCGTTGATACCGACAACGCCGACAAGACGGCGGCGCTGCAGCGCGCTCTGCAAACTATCGCTGACAATGACCTCATTCTTGCAACCGGCCATCTCGATCGCGATGAAACGCTAACCGTTGTCAAGATGGCGCGGGAGTCCGGCGTCAAGCGGATCATCCTTACACATCCCCTGTTCCAATCTACCAAGCTTGATCCCGAAACGATGTCGCGACTGTGGCAGGAGTACGGAGCATATAGCGAACTGGCATTCGTCAATCTCGCTATGGATCACCTGACATATGAACAATACATCGAGGTAATCGAAGCTGTCGGACCCCAGGGCGTCATCCTGTCTTCCGATGTAGGTCAGACTTTTTCCCCCAACGTCGGTGACGCTTTGCGCGAGTTTTTCGGTGAGTTTCAAAAGCGCGGCGTCGCAGAAGACGACATCGTCCAGATGTCAGTCTTGAACACCAACAGGCTCCTGTTCGAAGACATAGCGTAGCCGCGGCACTTCGCGATCAGCCGTCGTTGGCATTTGTCGGCCAGCTGCAATATGGATGCAGTTGGATTCGGGGTGAGAATGCCCGACGGACGGTTGGACAGGTATGACGCTGGCGACTTCGAAGATGATGAGAGGCAGCGGCCCCTTGTACAAAAGGGTCAAGGCTTTCGTGTTGCAACAGATTCTGGAAGGACAGTGGTCTATTGGAGACCGCATACCCTCGGAACAGGAGTTGGTGGAAATCCTTGGGGTGTCCCGGTTGACGATCCACCGGGCGCTCCGCGAGTTACAAGCTGAGCAAGTCCTTATCCGTACGCCGCGCACCGGCACCTTCGTGGCTGATCCCAAACCGCAAGCGGCATTGCTCGCCATTCGCAACATCTCCCAGGAAATTTCTGAGCAGGGCCACCGGCACTCCAGCAGGGTAATCACCCTTGAAGCACTTGCAGCCGGCAAGGAACTTGTCCGAGAGCTTGGCGTAAAATTGGGTGCGGAAGTATACCACTCCGTGGTCATCCACTTCAGCGAAGACGTGGCCGTCCAGTGTGAAGAGCGATTTATTCGACCCAGCATCGCGCCGGAATTTCTGCAGCAGGATTTCGAGAGGACGACGACCTACGAGTACCTCAATGCCCGGAGCCCAATGACCGAAGCCGAGCAAATTCTAGATGCCATTCTGCCCGACATCAGGATCCAGACGCTGATGCAGATCGATGCGATGTCTCCATGCTTGCGCCTAAAGCGCCGCACGTGGAACGGAGCGACTGTGACCAGTTTCAGCCTCTTTATCTATCCATCGTCGAGATACCGGTTGGGTGGTCGCTATAAATTGAAAGCCGATGGCTCGATGATCGAATGAAAGCCTTATTTGGAGGCCAACAAGCCCGAAAAGTACCGCGCCAATGCGAAGCAGGACGATCGATAAATAGTGCCCATGTTTTTCGAAGTATCTGCTTGAATCATCGGCTAGGTTATGGAACTTATGAATTTGCTGGCCAGTCATCCAGCGACGCAGGGGAGTGGTGCGTGACCTGGCACTCCTGCCACATCGTTCGACATGTCGATTAGAATGTGGGCGCCGGTCTTAGGCCAAGCTCCGAGGGGGCAACGGCAGTGAGGTCCGTAAAGGCACTGCCGCCGGCGATCCTCATGTAGACCGCGTCTAATCGGGTTAACATTAGAAGTGGTTGAGCGTCACTCGACTTTATATATACGACGGAACTTCGCGTAGATAGGAGATCTTACCGGGCACTGCGGCGACGGATATGGGGCGGATGGCCGACCGTCCGCTGCTAGGACACCCAACACGGAAAGCGGACATGAGATTTTTTGCCCTCAAGGTCTGGGATTGGCCCAAAGCGGACGATGTGTGACGTCTGCTAGTGGCCCAAAGCATGCGTAATCGGGCGGTCCCACAAGGGGCAAGCTCCCAGTACAGTCCCGGTGCAACCGAGATTAAGGGAGATGACGATGTTCTATGCTGCGTTGGACGTGTCACTGCGCTCAGTGGCGATCTGC